>SCRT01000019.1 GCA_004298465.1 Nevskiaceae bacterium
CGGCGTCGATGTAGCCGCTGCGGTAGGCGATCTCCTCCGGGCAGGCGATCTGCTGGCCCTGGCGTTCCTGGATCACGCGCACGTAGTTGGCGGCGTCGAGCAGGGAGGCGTGCGTGCCGGTGTCGAGCCAGGCGTAGCCGCGGCCCAGGGGCTCGACGAACAGGTCGCCGCGCTGCAGGTAGGCGCGGTTGACGTCGGTAATCTCCAGCTCGCCGCGCGCCGAGGGCTGCACCTGCCGGGCGATGTCCACCACGTCGCGGTCGTAGAAGTACAGGCCGGTGACGGCGTGGCGGGATTGGGGCCGGGTCGGCTTTTCCTCGATGTCCGTGGCGCGCCCGTCGGCAGCGAAGGAGACGACGCCGTAACGCTCGGGGTCGCGCACCGCATAGCTGAACACGGTGGCGCCTTGCGTCCGGGTATCCGCGGCCTGCAGCAGCGCCGGCAGGCCGTGGCCAAAGAACAGGTTGTCGCCCAGCACCAGGCAGCTCGGGGCCCCGGCCAGGAACGCCGCGCCGATCAGGAACGCCTGGGCCAGCCCGTCCGGCTGCGGTTGCTCGGCGTAGGACAGGCTCAGGCCCCACTGGTGGCCGTCCCCCAGCAACTGCTGGAAACCCGGCAGGTCCCGCGGCGTGGAGATGACCAGGATGTCGCGGATACCCGCCAGCATCAGCACCGACAGCGGGTAGTACACCATCGGCTTGTCGTACACCGGCATCAGCTGCTTGCTGACCGAGCGCGTCAGCGGGTACAGACGCGTGCCACTGCCGCCGGCGAGAATGATGCCCTTGCGGGCTGCGTGAGTTTTTAATGTTGAATTTTTAATATTGAATGATTCCTTGAATCAGGGTTCTTTGCCGGGACTCAGCGGTATGGTTCCTATGACAACTGAAACCATGTAGTGACACGCAATGTTTTTCGCCGGGACCATTTTTCGATGACGACCCACATCATCAGTTTCATCAATTTGCGGGGATTCTTCCAGCATGATGTCAGATACAGTTTTGGATGGCGGCCGCGGATGCGCCATTTCAAATGGTTGAATTCCCGCTCATTGAGTGAATTTCTGCTTGTTCCATGCTTGCGATAGCGTAATAGCGGCTCGCGGATGAAGGTTCCGGCATAGCCGTTGGCCAGCATACGAACCCACAATTCGTAATCTTCGAGGGCATGCCGCCAGGTCATGTCGTAACCCCCGACGCGGATGAAAACCGTCTTGCGCATCAATGCCGAAGCGTGGATGTAATTACCTTCCAGCAATGCGCGGGGTTCGAATGACCGCGAAGCATAGAGCGCATTTTCCGCACCAAAAATCTGCATTTGCGTGTAGGCATAAGCGACATTTGCGGATGCAGACTGAAGCGCTGATAAACAACGTGATACATAAGTCACGGTGAGGATATCGTCGGCGTCAAGGAACAGGAGATAGTCGCCAGAGGCGAGGGCTGCCCCGTTGTTTCGGGCAGCGGCAAGGCCCTGATTTGTCTGTTCGACGAGCTGGACGGGGTAACGTCGGATGATCTGCAGGCTGTTGTCCGTGGACCCGTCATCAACGACGATCACTTCGACATCTCCATGGGTCTGGTCGAGCGCTGAACGGATGGCTTGCTCGACGTATCGACCGTAGTTGTAGTTGGTGATAACGATGGAGACGCGCAGAGCCTCTGTTGCGCACGGGAGGTTCCTGCTGGATTCCGGTTGATCGGGGTACGCCGGATTGGCGCACCCAATTTCAGGATTCACTGAATGCACGGCGGTGAGCTACGGCATATTGGCGCGGTTGAATGAGGCGCCGGATCGGCAGACCCCAGACATATTTGGAGGTGCGGTGGAAATGCGGAGGTTGCTGGTCGGGAAAGGTCGCGAACAGGCGTGCCCGGTGACGGGCGAGGAACAGTGGCAGCTGGATGCAGGCGGGACGATGCATCCATTGCCGCAACAGCTCCGAGAGGTGCATGAAGAATGCACGGTTTGGCTCGCTTGCGTGCAGAGCGCAGTAGTCGACACGCGCAAGGACTTCAAGAATGGAGACGAGTTTGTGCCCTGGTGGATCTGGAATCTTGTTATGCAGACCGACGGCGCCGGCCAGCGCGCCTCCATGTTGCCGATAGCCGACCAGAGCTTCGTCACAATACTGGAGAGTTCCCCGGCACGCAGCAACGCAGGACAGCCATTGGTCGTGTGACATGCCGGTGGGAAGCGGTAACGCATCGTTCAGCAGCTCGCGACGGAACAACATTGCGTGGCCGTAGACACAGGTGCCGAAGACGAGAGCAGCTGGGTCACGGACAGGGGCAAGTACACGAAGGTCGGAAATATGGCGGTGCAAGCTGTTTCCGTCTGCGTCGATGAGTTCCGAGTCGCAATACACCATCGGCGCGTCGCCGATGGCTTTCTGCAGGGAACTGAGCTTGTGGGGTGACCACACGTCATCCTGATCACAGGGGGCGATGAGCGCACCGCGGCAGAGGTGTATCACGGTCTCGAAATTCTTCGAGAAGCCGAGAGTGTGCGGATTGCGATGGAGTTTCAGGCGCTGGTCACGGCGTGCATACGCTTCGAGGATCGAGAAGGAATCGTCGCTGGAAGCGTCGTCGACGGCGACGATTTCGAACTGCGGATAGTCTTGTACCAACAAGGAATCCAGTTGTTCGCGGAGAAAGCGTGAACCGTTGTAGGTACACAATGCAATTGAAACAAGCGGTTTCATCGTTGCGTTCATCATGGTGGGCAGGACCCCTCATGCTGTGCTGCTTCTCCCCGCCGCCGAAGCACGATGCCGTACATGGCCGTACCCGATTCCCTGCATTATTGCACTGAGAGTTTGCGCATGTCGGCAAATGACAGCCCGTTGATGAGCATGCTCCTCATTACCTACAACCAGGAACGGTACGTGCGCGATGCCGTGCGCGGCGCGTTGGCGCAAACGTATACCCCACTGGAAATTGTCATTTCGGATGATGGTTCGGTGGACGGAACCTTCAGGGAGATTCAGCGCGAACTGGAAACCTACACAGGCCCACATCGGATCATCCTGAACCGCAATCCACGCAATCTCGGCATCAGCGGCCACCTTGGAAGCCTGTGGCCACGCGTTGCCGGCGAGCTGGTATTCGTTGCCGCAGGCGACGACATTTCCGCGCCGGAGCGCTGTGAGAAAGTCGCCCGATATTGGTTGGCGCACGGGTGTCAGCCGGACCTGATCGCGACGGACCTCGCCACCCTGGATAGCGCGGGAAGGACCGGGGGGCGCGTCGTGGTGGAAGATCTGGACGGGTACCGCAACGTGGAAGCTTGGTTTGCCCATCAGCCGCGCGTCGTGGGCGCGGCGCACGTGTGGTCACGGCGGTTGATGCAGGCCTTCCCACCGTTGCCGGCGGGCAGCTGGGAAGATCAGCTCATGGTGTTTCGTGCCGTGCTTGCGGGTGGGGCCGCCGTCCTTCATGAACCTCTGGTGTTGTATCGTGACGGCGGACAGTCGGCAGCCCGGCGCGCGTACACGGCGGCACAAGTGGCGCAGCGGCTCCTGGCCAACAGCGCACGCGCGCGGGTCGAGATTCCGCAAATGATCCGGGACGCGGAAAGTGTCGGCGCAGGCGACAAGGTGGCGGAGCACTGCGGTGCGAAACTGGCGCGCGAGACCTTTGTCCACGCGATGTTGACGGCGCCGGATTTGCGCGAAAAACTTCGGTTACTGTTCGCCCGTTTTGCGGCGCCGGTGGCTGCCGCGGTGCGCGTCCGTGTTTTCGTATATGCGGCCTGTCCCGTGCTGCTTTCCCCGCTTTTTTTCTTCAAGCGTCGGCTGGCGCGGTGCGTGCAGGTATGAATCGATCCCGGACAGCTCGCTGATGCGCATCGCCCTCATCCATTACCAGTTGAAGCGCGGCGGCGGCATGGAGTCCTACCTTGTGGACTTGATCCGCGGATTCGCAGCGGCGGGAGATGACGTCGATGTGTGGACGCGGGCGCGCGATGACGCGTTTGCCGCAGGCCTGCCGGCAGTTCCCCGGCGCGTCAGGGTGCCACCCTTGCCGCGGCTGTTTCGCAATCGTGCCTTCTCGCATGCAGTGGAGCGCCTGCGTCTGGTCGAACATTACGACCTGGTGTTATCGCTCGCGCGCACCGTCGGCCAGGATGTATTCATCAGCGGCGGCGACCATCGGGGGTTTTTGCAGGCGACGCATAAACGCCCAACCCTGAAGGATCGTTACGAAGTACGGCTGGAAGCCCGCGCACTGGAGCAATCGCGTGTCGTCATCGCCCACTCGAAGCGGCTGAAGCAGGAGTACGAGACGCTCTATGGCTGCGATGGATCACGGATTCACGTGGTCTACCCGCCGGTGGATGTCACGCGTTTCATCCGTGCCGAGGACCACCAACGGCAGATGGAACGCGAGCGCCTGGGTCTGCACGCAGATGAGTTCGCCTTCCTGTTTCCCTCGACGGGGCACGAGCGCAAAGGGTTGCCGGCCTTGCTCGAAGCATTTTCACGGCTGGAAGTGCCGCCGGCGCGGTTGTTGATCGCCGGCCGGGCGGCCCGTGTCGGGACAGACGCGCGCATTCGCAGTCTGGGCTATGTAAACGACATGCCGGCCTTGTACTCGGCGGTGGATTGCACGGTGCTGCCATCGATCTACGAACCGTTCGGGCTGGTCATCGCAGAATCCCTGCAGTGCGGAACGCCGACCATCACAGCCGCGGATTCGGGGGTTGCCGAACTGATGGAAGCCGGTGATGGCCTCCGTCTTGAAGACTGTTCGGCGCCAACCATCCTAGAGGCCCTGCAGAAGATGCTGGAGGGGAACAGAGGGCGGCCGGAATCGGGCTGGGCGGTACGCCATGGTTTGGCGGTTGAAGCCCATATCGCGCAGCTGCGCCAGCTTTGTCAACGCTGAGCGGAACCCCATGTTCTGGCTGCGCGTGTCGCAACGTGGCCGCCCAGAATATAATCGACTGATCGTGCAGACAGCTGCGCTGTCTTGCGCTTCCGACTTCGAAGGGAATTTGTCGATGGATTACGTGCGTCAGGTTCTGGAGAGGCTGCATCGCAGCAGCCCCGCCCAACCCGAGTATTACCAGGCGGCGGGCGAGATTCTCAGAAATCTTCAGCCTTTGCTGGAGAAGCAGCCCGCCTACCTTCATGAAGCCATCATCGAACGCATCGTGGAGCCGGAACGGCAAATCCTGTTCCGCGTGTGCTGGACGGATGACCACGGTCGCATCCACGTCAACAAGGGCTACCGCATCCAGTTCAACTCGGCGCTGGGGCCCTACAAGGGTGGCCTGCGCTTCCATCCGTCGGTGACGTCGAACGTCATCAAGTTCCTGGGTTTCGAGCAGATCTTCAAGAACGCGCTCACCGGGTTGCCGATCGGCGGCGCCAAGGGTGGTTCGGACTTCGACCCGAAGGGCAAGTCGGACACCGAAGTGATGCGCTTTTGCCAGGCGTTCATGACGGAGCTGTTCCGCCATATCGGCCCGACGGTCGATGTGCCGGCCGGCGATATCGGGGTCGGTGCGCGCGAAATCGGCTATCTATATGGACAATACAAGCGCCTGACGCACCGTTACGAAGGCGTGCTGACCGGCAAGGGCCTGGCTTGGGGCGGCTCGCTGGCGCGCAAGGAAGCCACGGGCTACGGCGTCGTGTATTTCGCCCAGCACATGCTGCGTGAGAAGCGCCAGGACATCGTCGGCAAGACGTGTCTGGTGTCCGGCTCCGGAAACGTCGCGACCTATACCATCGAGAAGCTTTACCAACTCGGCGCCAAGCCCATCACCTGCTCGGATTCCAGCGGCACCATCCACCAGCCGAACGGCATCGACCTCGCCGTGCTCAAGCAGGTGAAGGAAGTGGAACGCGGGCGGCTGTCCGAGTACGCGAAACGCACCAAGGGCGCGACCTACGTTCCGGCCGCAGATTACCCCCAGGACGGGCACGCGGTCTGGCGCTTCAAGGCCGATGCAGCGTTTCCTGGCGCGACCCAGAACGAAGTCACGGTGGCTGATGCGCGCGCGCTGCTGGCCAACGGCGTGACCTGCGTGGCGGAAGGCTCGAACATGGCCTCCACGAATGACGCCATCGACGTGTTCATCGACAGCGGCATCTGCTACGGGCCGGGCAAGGCGGCAAACGCCGGCGGTGTTGCAGTGAGCCAGCTGGAGATGGCGCAGAACAGTTCCATGACAGCGTGGACGTTCGAGGAAGTGGATGCGCGCCTGCACGCGATCATGGAAGGCATCTATCGCCAGTGCTCCGAAACGTCGAAGGAGTTTGGCAATCCCGGCAACTTTGTCATGGGCGCCAACATCGCAGGCTTCCGCAAGGTGGCGGACGCCATGCGCCAGCAGGGCGTCTACTGACGCGCCGCACGGCCGTTTCAGCCGGCGTTCCGGGCTGGGTCGGCTGCGCTAAGATGCGGGCATGAGTGACGTTTCACGAGATTCCGGTGTCGGGCTGGCTACGCAGTCAGCCACGCCGAACCTTGCGCAGCCGCCGCTGTACCGCGTGGTGATGCTGAACGACGACTACACGCCGATGGAGTTCGTCGTGCAGGTGCTGCAGTGCTATTTCCACCATGCGCGCGAAAAAGCCGTGCAGATCATGCTGCAGGTGCACCAGACGGGCCGCGCCGTGGCCGGCGTGTATGCGGCGGAGATCGCGGAAACGAAAGTCGCCCAGGTGAATGCCTTCGCGCGCAAGAACCAGCACCCGTTGCTGACGGTCATGGAGCGGTCCTGAGCGGCGTCACCGCAGGCCGGGCGGTGGTGGGGTGGGCCCGTTTCCTTCGGGGATGCGGTGTGCGTGGCCATACCACGCTTGCCCACTTGCCGACATCTGTGTGGAATGTGGCTTGCTTGCGTTCCCGCAGCTTGCAAACCACACGCACTTCGTCGCATAAAGGGGTGCGACAATCGTTCACCCAAGCAGGAGCAGGACATGCTGAGTGAGGAACTGCAACGAGCACTGGACTCGGCCTTTCTGGCGGCGCGTGGCGAGAACCACGAACTCTTGACCGTGGAGCACCTCCTGCTCGCACTGTTGTCCGACTCCGACGTGAGCGGCGTCCTGAGTGCCTGCGGGGTCGACCTCGAAAAGCTGGATGCTGCGCTGCGCGCCTACATCGCCCACAACGTCCATGTCAGCCCGGATGCCGCGGGCGCCCAGGAAGTACAGCCCACCCTGTCGTTCCAGCGCGTGTTGCAGCGAGCTATCTATCACGTGCAGGCCTCCGGGAAAAAGCGTGTTTCGACGCTCAATGTCCTGGTTGCGCTGTTTTCCGAGAAGGACACGCACGCGGTTTATCTGCTGGGCCAGCAGGGCGTGACACGGCTGGATGTCATCAACTACGTTTCGCACGGCATCGCCAAGAACGGAGAAACCCCTGCGGCACCCGAAAGTGCGGCGCCCGAAAGCGAGGACAAGGACGATGTTCCCGGCAAGGCGACGGCGAAGTCGGCGCTGGATCAATACACCGTAAATCTCAACGCGCGTGCCGCGGACGATCGCATCGACCCGCTCGTCGGGCGTGCGAACGAACTCGAACGCGTGATGCAGACGCTGTGCCGCCGGCGCAAGAACAACCCGCTGCTCGTCGGCGAGGCCGGCGTCGGCAAGACCGCCATCGCCGAAGGCCTGGCGCGCATGATCTTCGAAGGCGGCGTGCCCGACCTGCTGCGCGAAAGCACCATCTATTCGCTGGATCTTGGCGCCCTGATTGCCGGCACCAAGTATCGCGGTGACTTCGAAAAGCGCTTCAAGGCGGTGATCGCGGAACTCGTGAACACGCCGGGCGCCATTTTGTTCATCGACGAAATCCACATGATCATCGGCGCCGGCGCAGCGAGTGGCGGCGTGATGGATGCCAGCAACCTCTTGAAGCCGATGCTGGCGTCGGGCGAAATCCGCTGCATCGGCTCCACCACCTACAACGAGTATCGCGGGGTCTTCGAGAAGGATCGCGCACTGGCGCGGCGCTTCCAGAAGATCGATGTACCGGAACCCTCGGAAGCGGACTCCCTGCGCATCCTCGAAGGCCTGCGTTCGCGCTTCGAGGAACACCACGCGCTGCACTACACGGCCGGCGCGCTGAAGGCTGCTGTTGAACTGTCCTCGCGCTACATCACCGACCGCAACCTGCCCGACAAGGCGATCGACGTCATCGACGAGGCGGCGGCCCGCATGCGGCTGCTGCCTGAGTCCCGGCGCCGCAAGACGGTGCAAGTGCGCGACATCGAGGAAACCGTCGCCAAGATCGCACGCATCCCGCCCAAGAGCGTGTCCTCCAACGACAAGGATCGTCTCGCGAATCTCGAACGCGACCTGAAGCTCGTGATCTTCGGCCAGGATGCCGCCATCGGCCAGCTCGCGTCGTGCATCAAGCTCGCGCGTTCCGGCCTCGGCAACCCCGACCGGCCGATCGGCAACTTCCTGTTCGCCGGGCCGACGGGCGTCGGCAAGACGGAAGTCACGCGTCAGCTCGCCAGCCAGCTCGGCATCGAACTCCTGCGCTACGACATGAGCGAATACATGGAGCGACACACCGTGTCGCGGCTCATTGGCGCGCCTCCCGGCTACGTCGGTTTCGACCAAGGCGGGCTGCTGACGGACGCCGTGCTCAAGCACCCGCACGCTGTCGTGCTGCTGGACGAAATCGAAAAGGCGCACCCGGACGTGTTCAACCTGCTGCTGCAGGTCATGGATCACGGCCAGCTGACGGACAACAACGGCCGGCATGTCGACTTCCGCAACGTCATCCTCGTCATGACGTCAAACGCCGGTGCCATGGAAGCGGCCCGCCGCTCCATCGGTTTTGGCGAAACATCCAATGAATCCGACCAGATGGAAGTGATCCGCAAATCCTTCACGCCGGAATTCCGCAATCGCCTCGACGCCATCGTCGCCTTCGCCCCACTGGGGCCGACAGAAATCGCACGCGTGGTCGACAAGTTCCTCATCCAGCTCGAAGAACAACTCGCGGCGAAGAACGTCACCATGGACATCCAGCCCGAGGCACGAGCCTGGCTGGCCGAGCACGGCTACGACGCGAAGATGGGCGCGCGGCCGATGGAGCGCTGCATCCAGGAAAACGTCAAGCGCCCGCTGGCGGAGGAACTGCTGTTCGGCAAGCTGGTGAACGGCGGACACGTCAGCGTCCGGCTCGGCACCGACGACAAGCTGGCTTTCGACCTGCAGGAGCGCGAACGCAGCGTGGCACCGGAACCGGTCTAACACCCGGGGAGCTTGCGGCCTATATCGAATAGGCGGATGAGGTAGAGCTTTGAAGCGGCACGAGGCCGGACGTGAGCTACTGGATTATCCCCGCTTGCCGGGCTCGAGCTACGGCCTCTCCGCGACTGGATACTTCGAGCTTGGCGTAGATGTTGTGAAGATGCCACTTCACTGTAGATTCAGAAAGAAACAGTGCGTCCGCCAGGCGATGATTATTCAAGCCAGCTTGGAGCAACCGAAGCAGTTCCATCTCTCGGGCGGTCAGCATCTCTATGGCTGTGCTGTTTTCTGCTGCTGCGACGGATGCCGTCTGGTGTGCAGCTAGATGGACTTTTGCCTCCCCCCTGATTTGAGAGAGCAGCCAGTTCTGCAGGGACAGTCGTGGAAGCGTTTCTGGCGAAACATCAGATTCGGCTCGTCGCTCAGCGAGCAATTCGATGATCGGCTCCAAGGCGGGTCCAGCTGAAACGAGGGGCCAAGTGTGGAATTCTGCGGCAGCGGCGGCGAGTGCCTTGTCGAGCTCGCGTACGGCTTCTTGACGTCTCCCACAGCCCCAGTAAGCGATCGCCCGGTATGCAGTGGCCGCCATGAAAAAGCCACCACGTGTTTCAGCGTCTGGAGCTTGCTTTAATTGTGTCAGTATACGTAAGGCGCCAGAATAATTACTTTCCGCGAGACGGAAGCGGGCTTCAACCAAGCGGAGCATGTTGTATTGGCCGCTCCATAGGGGTTCACGGATCGATACTCTTGAGGGCAAATCGCGCAAATGCCATCGATGGGATGTTTCAATTGCCCCGGGTAGATCATCGGAGTTGAGTTGCAGCAATACCTCTTCGATTCCCAAGGCTAGGCATAAACGAGGGTAGTGCTCTCGCAAAGCGTCGTCCTGTCCTTCCTGAAGCACTACCCGAGCTTCATCCAGTTTGCCGCCACCAGCAAGCAGGCGGGCTTCGCATCGTGTGGCAACCAGTTGTGGTTCAACGGGGCCGTATATTTCCTTGAACATTCTACCGACTGCAATAGATTCATTGGCGTGCTTGAAGTCGTATCGTTGAATGGCGATTTCAGTATCGAGCAGAGCTGAAAGCCCCGCGATATAGCTTTTCTGCCCCAAAGCGAGAGCTTCGGAATCTCTTTGGACGCTGCGACAAAGGTTTTGAGCTTCACTAAGCTGGCCCAGCTCGACATCTGCAAGGCCATGTAGAAAGTCGCCCCAAGCTGATAGATATGCGGCGTTAGCCCGGTGTCCATACTGATGGGCGTCGATCGCCGCGGTGCGGCTACGGGAGAAATCGCGTTTGACGAAATGTCCATAGCCAAGGCAATTCGACAAGGTCGCGATTACGAAAGATTGATCTTTCGATACCTTGTTTCTGAGATCGCTGGCTCGTTCCAGGCAATCTTTAATTGCATCGGCACAGGCGAGCGCCGCCGCTTCAGTATTCAGCGTCAGCAACTCAAGCTGATCGCGCTCAGCCGACAATAGTTTCCAGCGTTCTTCTTTGAGCAGGCTCAGCGTGTGTTGTGTGATCGTTATCGCTTGTGCGGTGTCGCGTGAAAAGGCGAGCGACCAAGCATGAGCGAGCATGATCTCAGGATACTGGTCATGATATTCCAATGGTAGGCGACGCAGCCAGCCTAGCATCGTGTAGTGGTCACCCTGATACATGGAAGTACGCAGCGCGTGGCGCGCGATGATCTTTGCGGCTGCATGGTGGTTACCAGACTCCAGCGTATAGCGAATGGCTTCGGTAGGCTCGCCATGGTCCTCGCACCAATCGGCTGCGCGGCGACATGTTTCTCGATAAGCTTCCGGGTCAGCACGGCGGAACTCCCTCTTGAGGAAGTCACCAAACAGGTGGTGATACCGAAACCAGATGCCTTCACGGTCGAGGGAGATCAGGAACAGATTGGCTTGTCCGAGATAGTGCAAGCAGGCTTCCGCGTTGTCCTGTTCGGTTGCTGCCCGACATAGCTCTGCGCACATTCGGCGCAGTGGAGAGCTGTGCAAGAGGAAACGACGCACATCCTCGGTTTGATTGCGCAGTACATTCTCTGCCAGATAGCGCATCAGGTCGCCGTCACGGTTGGAGAAAGCACGGATCAGCTTGTCTGCGGAGCCACTGTGCTGATGGAGTGCCAGCGCAACGAGTTGCACGCCGGCAGGCCACCCTTCTGTGGATGAAAGCAGGGCATCCAGTTCGAGCGGAGCCAGTTCCAGTCCGTGATAGAACTTGAGGAACCGTTCTGTCTGGTCTCGATTGAAATTTAACTTGTCCGGGCCGATCTCAGCCAGTCGACCTGCGACTCGCAGGCGTACCAGTTGCAGTGGAAGAATCGCACGGCTCGCAATGACCAGATGTAGGCCGTGTGGCGAACGTACGATCAGTTTGTCCAGGAATCGCAGGATGTGCTTGTCGCTCAGATGCTGGAAATCGTCGAGAAATATGGCACGGGATGTTTCCGAAACTGTCAGACGACCAAGAAGTCGGTTGAACAGCTGGTCAAAGTCGCGGACAGGGTTGGCTTCAAGCGCGATGAGCTCGTCATGTGCGAAGCCGGGGTCGATACGATTCTGTGCAGAAATGAAGTAGATCGCAAAGGTTGCTGGATCGTTGTCTTCGGCGTCAAGGCTGAGCCAGCAACTTGGCAAGCCGGTTGCGCCAAAGGCCGTCACCATCTGAGCCATCAGGGTTGATTTGCCTGAACCAGCAGGCGCGACGATGGCTGTCACCTGATGCCAGCCGTCTCCTGAAGACGTGACCAGCGGTTCTCGCCGTATGGATCTTGGGTCGGGAGATGGGGGCACCAATTTGGTCTCGACCAGATCGGCGGGAAGTGTCCTGCTGCCGGCATCCTTTTGCGCCCTCGACATCTTCTGCGTGTCTCCGGTCGTAGATCTGTTGGAAGTTGGTCTCGCAGGGGTGAACTTATGTTCGCTGGCGCGCCAGGAAACCGACCTTTCGATCGGGGTTTCTGTCCAAGGCCGCCTCTACCCTCGTTCTGTCGCGTTGCCAGAGGCGATCAACTCCGGAGGATCTAAAACTAATGAACACCGCCATATCTTCTGTCATGCAGGCCGGGCCGACCGAAATCTATCACGATGACAAGCGCCACTGGTGGTGGTTGCCCTTGTTTGTGGCAGTATCACCAATGATTGGTGTAGGACTGGCGATAGTAACGCAGCACGTTGCCTGGACTTGGTTCACAGCCATATTGTGGTATGTCGTGTTGCCGATCATCGATGCGCTGGTTGGCCGCGACAAGCGCAACCCCCCGGATGCAGTGGTGCCCGATCTTGAATCAGATCTTTATTACAAGGCGTTGGTATATCTGTCGATTCCGCTGTTCTATGCAACATGGATTGTCGGCGTCTGGGCGGTTGCAACCCAAGGTTTTGGCTGGGTGGGCGATCTCGGGCTCGCGCTAAGCGTCTCCCTGACGAACGGCTTGGCGTTGGTTGTCGGCCACGAGATTGGCCACAAGACGACGCGTAGGGCGAAGCGCCTTGCGCAGATCGTGCTGGCGGTTCCGGCCTACGGGCACTTTTCTGCCGAGCATAACCGCGGTCACCACAAGGACGTGGCAACGCCGAACGACCCGGCGAGTTCACGTTTCGGCGAGACTCTCTACGCGTTTGTGCTGAGGGAAATTCCCGGAGCGATGAAGCGCGCCTGGCACGACGAGAAAGTGCGCCTCGCTCGGCAAGGGCACGGTACCTTGAGTTTCCACAACGAGATACTGCAGTCGTTTGCCATCACCGTTGTTCTGTATGGTATGGCGCTGGCGGTATGGGGCGTGGGACTGATCCCGTATCTCCTGATTTCGACACTCTGGGGTTGGCAGTTCCTGTCTAGTTCGAACTATATCGAACACTACGGCTTGCTGCGCCAGAAGCTTCCGAATGGCAGGTACGAGCGTTGCCGCCCGGAGCATTCATGGAATGCCGATTTTCTGATCTCGAATCTGTCGCTCTATCATCTGCAACGCCACTCGGATCACCACGCGCGGCCAACGCGCTGTTACCAGGCGCTGCGTACCGACCAAGCGCCGGAACTGCCCGGCGGCTATCCCCTGTGCTTTACCCTTGCTTATTTTCCGCCACTGTGGCGGGCGCTGATGGACCCCCGCGTGCTGGAAGTTTATGGTGGTGATATCACGAAGGTGAACATCCAACCATCGAAGCACAAAGCTATCTTGGCACGCTATGGAAAGATGTCGACCGATGCTTGAGGAGAAGGCCCATGTCCCGATATGAATGTCCCGGCTGCGGTTATATCTACGACGAAAACCTTGGTGACGAGCATGAAGGGTTTTTGCCCGGGACGCGTTGGCAGCAGATTCCCGATAACTGGGCTTGTCCGGATTGCGCGGTACGCGACAAGTTCGATTTCATTCCGAAAACTTCAGCCGTGGATGATGCAGCTACAGGCCATCGAAGCGGCTCGAGATCAGCGTTGGGATAGTCGAAAGATTGATGCTGTCCTGTGTGGTGGCGGCGAGGTGCCGGCGGGTGTGCATGTACAACTGGCGATACAGCTCATGGCACAACGCCCGTGCCTGATGCCCGGGCCAGTCCGCGGGAAGGAGCGCCGCCGGCAGTTGCGGGTCGCGCAATGTCGCCCAGCGAAAGGCGTCGATCATGAGGGTCTGGACGACGAAGGCGTGCTGGTCCTTCAGGCCTGCACCGGGCTTGATGAGCGCCGGCAGATCGGCCATCTGGGCATTGAATCCCCGGTAAGCTTCGATGGCCGGGTCCAGTGACCAGGCACCGGCGACCAGTTTCGAGAGGGCTTCGGGCGCAACGCCGGGCGTGGTGCGTGCGTCGAATGTCACGGCCTGTGCGGCGAGGCCGAGGCCGCCGATGACGTCGCCTGCGGCTTCCAGATCATCCGCCGGGCGCAGGAACACGCCGGATGCGCTGGAAGCGAAGCCTTCCCATTCCAGCTCCTGCCGGAGCCGCGCACGGTCTTCTGGAGGCAGGGCTTTCGGGGCGAAGACGATCGACCAGCCGCCGCGCCATGCTTCGGGCGGACGGTAGACCCGGTCGTAGGCATGGCGGAAGCGCCGCCGGCCCGCGGAGCCGAGCGTGTAGTAGCTGCGCCGGCCTTCGCGCTGGGATGTCAGCCAGCCGGCCTCGGAAAGGCGCGAGACGCTGGTGCGGACGAGCCGTTCGTTGACCCCGAACGGCGCCATGAGTGCGATCAGGTTGCCGAGCCAGATGCGGTCGCAGTACGGCATCACGGTATCGCCGAACAGGGTGACGATCAGTGACCGGGCACGAGGCGCGTGATCCCTGAGATAACCTGTAATCCATGCGTCCAGCGTGTCGTGTGAATGCACCGCAATCTCCCGGAGTTCCTGTCACGTCGGATGCGAATCGTAACATGACACAATTTTCGTCTTGACAGCTACAATCGTGTGTCATATTGTCGCCACAGGTTGTTGTAGGCGGGTCGCCGGAGGATTGGGAATGTACGCACAGATGGTGGATACCGGAGTCAAGAAACTCCGCACGCGCGGGGAGCTATCCGACGCCGAGCGTGCGTTCCAGGATCGCGTCGATGCCGGCATCAAGATCGAGCCGAAGGACGCCATGCCCGAGGCCTACCGCCGCACGTTGATCCGCCAGATCAGCCAGCATGCGCATTCCGAGATCGTCGGCATGCTGCCGGAAGGCAACTGGCTGACGCGCGCGCCGAGCCTGAAGCGCAAGGCGATCCTCATGGCAAAAGTGCAGGATGAGGGCGGTCATGGGTTGTACTTGTACGCCGCCGCTGAAACGCTGGGCATCTCGCGCGACGAGATGATCGAAGAACTGCATGCCGGCAAGGCCAAGTATTCATCGATCTTCAATTATCCGACGCTGACGTGGGCCGACATCGGCACCATCGGCTGGCTGGTCGACGGCGCGGCGATCATGAACCAGATCCCGCTGTGCCAATGCTCCTACGGCCCTTATTCGCGCGCCATGATCCGCGTGTGCAAGGAGGAATCCTTCCACATGCGCCAGGGTTTCGACCTGCTGTGCGCGCTGTGCAAGGGCACGGACGAGCAGAAGGCCATGGCGCAGGACGCCTTGAACCGCTGGTGGTGGCCGTCGATCATGATGTTTGGCCCGCCGGATGATGAATCCACGCACAGCGCGCAGTCCGCGGCGTGGAAGATCAAGCTGTTTTCCAACGACACCCTGCGCCAGCGCTTCATCGACCAGACCGTGCCGCAGGCGGATTATCTGGGCCTGAAGCTGCCTGACCCAGACCTGAAGTGGAACGCCGAACGCGGCCACTACGACTACGGCGCCATCGACTGGGCCGAGTTCATGAATGTCGTCAAGGGCAACGGGCCGTGCAACCGCGAGCGCCTCGCCACACGTGTGAAGGCGTACGAGGACGGTGCGTGGTTCCGCGACGCGCTCGTCGCGCATGCCGAAAAGCGCCGGCGCAAGGCCGCATGAGGAATTTGTGATGACGAAGGAATGGCCGTTGTGGGAAGTCTTCATCCGCAGCCAGCATGGGCTGGCGCACCGCCATGTCGGCAGCCTGCACGCGCCGGATGCGGAAATGGCGATCAAGAACGCGCGCGACGTCTACACGCGCCGCAACGAAGGCGTGAGCATCTGGGTCGTGCCTTCGGCCGACATCACTGCGTCGGCGCCCGGTGACAAGGACGCCTTGTTCGACGCTGCGCGCTCCAAGGTCTACCGCCACCCGACTTTCTTCGAAATGCCGAAGGAAGTGAAGAACCTGTGAGGCGCGCGATGCCATCAGCGAAATTCGAATACCTGCTGCGTCTTGGTGATACGGTGCTGGTACTGTCGCAGCGTCTGTCCGAATGGTGCGGGCGCGGGCCGGTGCTGGAAGAAGACATGGCGCTGGCGAACACCGGGCTGGACCTGCTCGGCCACGCGCGAATGTGGCTCACCTACGCCGGTGAAGTGGAAGGCAAGGGCCGCGACGAGGATGCGCTGGCCTATCTGCGCGACGATGCGGCGTTCCGCAACATGCTGCTGGTGGAGAGGCCGAACGGCAACTATGCCGACACGCTCACGCGCCAGTTCTTCTTCGACGCCTGGCACCGGCTGGCCCTTGCAGAACTCGTGAAATCGTCGGATTCGACGGTGGCCGGGATTGCAGGCAAGGCCCTGAAGGAAGTCGAGTATCACTTCCAGCGCAGCACCGACCTCATCATCCGCCTCGGCGGCGGTACGGATTACAGCCATCGCCTGATGCAGGCGGCGGTCGATGAATTCTGGCCCTACACCGGCGAATTGTTCGAGTGCGATGCAGTCGATCAGGAGATGATCGTGCTGGACGTGGGCTTCGATGCGCGCAGCTTGCGTGCGCCGTGGCTGGCAACGGTTGCGAACACCCTCGAAACCGCGACGCTGGTTTCGCCCCCTGCGGATGCGTGGATGCACAAGGGCGGCCGCACGGGTGTGCATACGCAAGCACTGAGCTACCTGCTGGGTGAAATGCAGGTGCTGCCGCGTCGTTATCCCGGAGCACAGTGGTGATGGGTGCGCGTGCCGCCGCGATACCGATGCAACCGGGGAGCGCGCCGGTGCGTGCCCACGAACCGACGCTGCAACAGATCTGGGCTTGGCTCGCTGGGGTGACGGACCCGGAAATCCCCGTGCTGTCGGTCGTCGACCTCGGCATCGTGCGCGACCTGCAGTGGCAGGAAGCCCCTTCGGGGCGGGAACTCATCCTGACGTGGACGCCGACCTATTCCGGCTGCCCAGCGGTCGAAGTGATCAATGCGGACATGAAGGCGGCGCTGGTCGCGCACGGGGTTGGCAACGTCCGGCTGAAACTGCAGTTGTCGCCGGCGTGGACGACGGACTGGATCACGCCCGCCGGGCGGCAGAAGCTGAGGGTCTACGGCATCGCCCCACCGGCCTGCGGCGCCTGCGTGGCACGCGAAATCGTCGCCGGCATGGCACGGCGCATGCCGGCCGTGGAATGCCCGCGCTGCGGATCGCGGCACACGCACTGCCTGAGTCCTGCCGGCTCGACGCGCTGCAAGGCGCTGTACGCCTGCGACGACTGTCTCGAACCTTTCGACTATTTCAAGCCGCACTGACCATGGCGCCCACCCGTTTTTATCCCCTGCGTGTCGCGCAGGTTGAAGTCGATACACGCGATGCGAGTGTCATTTCCTTCGACGTGCCGGAAGCATTGCGTGAAACCTTCCGCTATGAACCCGGCCAGCACCTGACGGTACGCACGCAGATCGAAGGCACGGAGATCCGGCGCTCGTATTCCATCTGTGCGTCCGCCGCCGAGCAGCGCTTGCGCATCGCCATCAAGCGGGTGGACGACGGCCTGTTCTCGGGCTGGGCCGCGGAACACATGAAGCCCGGCGCCACGCTGGACTGCCTGCCGCCGGCCGGGCATTTCGGCGTGCCGATCGAAGCCGGGCTGGCGCGCCACCACGTTGCCTTCGCAGCCGGCAGCGGCATCACGCCGGTGCTGTCCATCATCAAGACCGTGCTGGAAGTGGAGCGCGACAGCCGCGTCACGCTGTTCTACGGCAACCGCGCGTCCTCCAGCGTCATGTTTCGCGAGGCCATCGAGGACCTGAAGGATCGTTACACGACGCGCTTCAACCTGGTGTTCATCCTGTCGCGCGAGAAGCAGGAGATCGACCTGTTCAACGGCCGTATCGACGCCGCGAAGTGCGATGCGCTGCTCACCCACTGGATCGACCCGGCCAGCATCGACGTCGCCTACATCTGCGGCCCGCAGGCGATGATGGCGGACGTGCTCGCCAGCCTGCAGCGCCACGGCGTGGCGCGCGAAAGGATTCGCCTGGAACTGTTCGACAGCGGCTTGCCGAAAGGCGCGCGCGCGCAGCCGAAACAGGCCGTGGAGGGCGCCCGCACCTGTGCAGTCACCGTCGTCCAGGATGGCCGCAGCCGCGTCTTCGAGTTCGAGAAAGGCGCGATGACTCTGCTCGACGCGGGTCTCGACCAAGGCCTCGAACTGCCCTACTCCTGCAAGGGCGGCGTGTGCTCCACCTGCCGCTGCAAGCTGACGGCCGGCGAGGTGGACATGGACGCGAACTACGCGCTCGAAGACTACGAGGTGGCGCGCGGCTACATCCTCACCTGCCAGAGTTTCCCGGTGAGCGATGCATTGACGCTGAACTACGACGAATGACGAAGCTGCGTACAAGCTGCTGCGCTCGACATCTTGCGCGCCGGTGGCCCGCAACCCGTCATCGCTCGCGGCGCTTGTTCGCGAGTTTC
Source organism: Nevskiaceae bacterium (assembly GCA_004298465.1). Lineage (GTDB taxonomy): Bacteria > Pseudomonadota > Gammaproteobacteria > Nevskiales > Nevskiaceae > SCRT01. Next base: position 18,483 of record SCRT01000019.1, read on the forward strand.
TTCCTCACGAGATGGACCCCTCGAAATAAATCCAAGGTGCTTCGATGGACGCAAAAGTGAAAACAAACAAGCTGGAAAGCTACACCTGCGGCCACTGGCAGGCCGGCGGCGGCGATGGTGAGCTGATGCGCCACGCGGTGACCGGCGCACCGGTCGCCGTCGTCACCAGCGAGGGGCTCGATTTCGGCGCCATGCTGGACTACGGCCGGCGCAGCGGCGCTGCGCTGCGCCGGCTCACGTTCCACGACCGCGCGCTGCGCCTGAAGGCGCTGGGCAAGCATCTGGCCGAGCGCAAGGAAACGTATTACGCGCTGTCCGCCGCCACCGGCGCCACGCGCAACGATTCGTGGGTCGACATCGAAGGCGGTATCGCCACGTTGTTCGCGTATGCCTCGAAAGGCCGCCGCGAGCTGCCGAACGGCACGTTCATCGTCGACGGTGCGCCGGAAGTGGTCGGCAAGGGCGGGCATTTCATCGGCCAGCACATCGCGGTGCCGCTGCATGGCGTGGCGGTGCACATCAACGCCTTCAACTTCCCGTGCTGGGGCATGCTGGAAAAGCTGTCCGTGAACCTGCTCGCCGGGCTGCCGGCGATCGTGAAACCGGCGAGCCAGACCGGCTATCTCACGCAGCTCATGTTCCGCGACATGGTGGCATCCAAGATCTTTCCCGAAGGTACGCTGCAGCTCATCTGCGGCGGCGTCGGCGACCTGCTGGACCATCTCGACGGACAGGATGTGGTCACGTTCACGGGTTCCGCCAGCACCGGTCAGCGCCTGCGCAGCCACCCCGCAATCGTGCGCAATTCCGTGCGCTTCACGATGGAGGCGGACTCCCTGAACTGCTCGATCCTCGGGCCGGACGCGAAACCGGGCACGGCGGAATTCGACCTGTTCGTGCGTGAAGTGGCGCGTGAAATGACGATCAAGGCCGGCCAGCGCTGCACCGCCATCCGCCGCGCCATCGCTCCGCGCGAGACGCTGGATGCGGTGATCGAAGCGGTCGGCAAGCGTCTGGACAAGGTCGTGGTTGGCGATCCGGCGGCCCAAGGCGTGACGATGGGTGCGCTGGCGAGCCTGAAGCAGCGCGACGAAGTGCGTTCACGCGTCGTGGAACTGGAAGCGACGGCGGACCTCGTCTACGGCAGCCTCGACGACTTCGAGGTGACGGGCGCGAACGCGAAGGACGGCGCTTTCCTGCCGCCCTTGCTGCTGCGCTGCGCCGACCCGAAGGCGAACGCGGCAGTACACGACATCGAGGCTTTCGGCCCGGTGTCCACCGTCATGCCCTATGACGACACGGCGGATGCCATCGACCTCGCGCAGCGTGGCCGCGGTTCCCTGGTTGGCTCCGTGTTCACGGCGGACAAGGGTTTTGCCCGCGACGTGGCGCTCGGCGCGGCGCCGTTCCACGGCCGCCTGCTGTTCGTGGACGCCACCTGCGGCAAGGAATCCACCGGCCACGGCTCACCGCTGCCGATGCTGGTGCACGGTGGCCCCGGCCGCGCCGGCGGCGGCGAGGAAATGGGCGGCGTGCGCGGTGTCATGCACTACCTGCAGCGCACGGCCCTGCAGGGCTCGCCGGACATGCTGGCCGCCATCACCGGCCGTTTCATGCCGGGTGCTACGCGCCATGCGGGCGAACACCCGTTCCGCAAGTATCTGGACGAGCTCGAGATCGGCGACACCGTCGTGACCGGCACCCGCACCGTGACGCTGGCAGACATCGAGCATTTCGCGGACTTCACCGGCGACACCTTCTATGCACACATGGACGAAGAGGCGGCGAAGAAAAATCCCTTCTTCGGCGGGCGCGTGGCGCACGGCTATCTCATCGTGTCCTTTGCCGCAGGCCTGTTCGTGAGCCCGGAACCCGGCCCGGTGCTGGCGAACTATGGCCTCGACAACCTGCGCTTCATCACGCCCGTGCATCCGGGCGACACACTGCAGGTCACGCTCACCTGCAAGTCCAAGACGCCGCGGGCGACGGGCGACTATGGCGAGGTGTGCTGGGATACGACCGTGAGGAACCAGAAGGATGAGCTCGTCGCGCAATATGACGTGTTGACGCTGGTCGCCAGGAAATCCACCGCCGGAGCGCAATCGTGAGTGAAACCCCCATCCTGTTCGAGTGCGCCGCAGGCATCGCGCGCATCACGCTCAACCGCCCCGACAAGCTCAACAGCTTCAACGTCGCCATGCACGAAGCGCTGCGCGACGCGATAACGGCGGTACGCGCCGACAAGACTGCGCGCGTGCTGCTCATCACCGGTGCCGGGCGCGCGTTCTGCGCCGGTCAGGATCTCGGCGACCGCACGGTGGCCGCGGGCGGCGAGCGCGTCGATCTCGGCCACACCGTGGCCACGTACTACGCGCCGCTGGTGAAGAGCCTGCGGGCGCTGCCGCTGCCGGTGGTGTGCGCCGTCAACGGCGTGGCCGCGGGCGCCGGGGCGAACCTGGCGCTGGCCTGCGATCTCGTGCTCGCGAAGCGCTCCGCCAAGTTCATCGAGCCGTTCTGCAAGCTCGGCCTGATTCCCGATACCGGCGGCACGTATTTCCTGCCGCGCCTGCTCGGCACCGCGCGCGCCATGGGCGTGGCCATGACCGGCGCCACGCTCACGGCAGAGCAAGCCGCGAACTGGGGCCTGATCTGGCAATGCGTGGACGACGCCGCGCTCGAGGCCGAAGTGGAAACGCTGGTGCAGCACCTCGCCACGGCACCGACGAAGGGCCTGGCGCGCACCAAGCAGGCGATCTACGCAAGCGCCGGCAACGACCTGGAAACACAATTGAAGCTCGAAGGCGAATACATGCAGGAACTCGGCTACAGCCACGACTATGCGGAAGGTGTGGCGGCGTTCATGGCCAAGCGCAAACCGGAGTTCACCGGTGAGTGAGGCCGGGCCGGCGGTGACGACGGACGCGGAAGCCGAGCGTGTAGTGCGCTACATGTATGAACACGATCCGGCGTCGTGCGGCGCCGGGATGGTGCTGGAAAGTGCCGGGATCGGTCGCGCCCGACTGTCGATGCAGGTCCGCGCGGACATGATGAACGGTCATGGCACGTGTCACGGCGGCTTCGTCTTCATGCTGGCCGACAGCGCCTTTCAGTTTGCCTGCAACAGCCGCAACGAGCTGACAGTGGCCGCAGCCGATGCGATCGAGTTCGTGCGGCCAGGCCATACCGGCGACGTGCTGACGGCGGAGGCCGTCGAACGCAGTCTCGCGGGCCGCAGCGGCGTATATGACATCGCGGTCACGAACCAGGCCGGCGACATCGTCGCGCTGTTTCGCGGCAAGTCGCGGCGCATTCGCGGCACCGTGGTTCCGGAAGCTCCGGAAACCCCGGAAGCCGAATCCTCTCGATAACGCAGTGGAAACGCATTCCCGGGCGTGATCGCGCCCGCATATTTTCCCGTGCCACGTGCACGGGGCCTCGCAGTGCAAGCGAGATGATCCAGACCTGGAGGAAGAGACCATGCCCGTCCGAAACCCGAAACCCGAGGAGCTCGAAGCGATCGAGCGCCCGACCACCAGCCGCGACGAGCTGCAGGCGCTGCAAAGCGAGCGCCTGAAATGGTCGCTGAAGCACGCCTATGAGCACGTACCGCACTACCGACAGGCGTTCGACGCGGCGGGTATCCACCCGAACGATGTGCATGGACTGGAGGATCTGGCGAAATTCCCGTTCACCAGCAAGCAGACGCTGCGCGACCACTACCCGTTCGGCCTGTTCGCCGTGCCGCGCGAGCAGGTCGTGCGCATCCACGCCTCCAGCGGCACCACCGGCAAGCCGACCGTGGTCGGCTACACGCGCAAGGACATCGACACCTGGGCCACGGTCGTGGCGCGCAGCATCCGCGCCGCAGGTGGGCGCGCCGGCGACATCGTGCACGTGGCCTATGGCTACGGCCTGTTCACCGGCGGCCTCGGGGCGCACTACGGCGCGGAGAAACTCGGCTGCACCGTCATTCCGGTATCGGGTGGCCACACGGAAAAGCAGGTGCAGCTCATCCAGGATTTCAAGCCGTCGATCATCATGGTCACGCCGTCCTACATGCTGCGGCTGATCGAGGAGTTCGCGCGGCAAGGGCTGGATGCAAAGGCCTCCAGCCTCAAGGTGGGCATCTTCGGCGCCGAGCCCTGGACGGAAGGCATGCGCGCCGACGTCGAGGCGCGCGCCGGCATGGACGCCGTCGACATCTACGGCCTGTCGGAAGTCATGGGTCCCGGCGTCGCCAGCGAATGCATCGAGTCCAAGGATGGCCCGGTGATCTGGGAAGACCATTTCTACCCCGAAGTGATCGACCCCAAGACCGGCGCCGTGCTGCCGGACGGTGAACTCGGCGAACTGGTGCTGACTTCGCTGACCAAGGAAGCGTTTCCCGTCATCCGCTACCGCACGCACGACCTCACGCGCCTGCTGCCGCCCACGTCGCGCTCCATGCGCCGCATGGACAAGATCACCGGTCGTTCGGACGACATGCTTATCATCCGCGGTGTGAACGTGTTTCCGACGCAGATCGAGGAACTGGTGCTGAAGTGCAGCGAGCTGGCGCCCTATTACCTCATCCATGTCAGCCGCAGCGGCGACCTCGACCAGGTGCAGGTGGACGTGGAGGCGGCAGCCGACTGCGGCGACGTCGTCGCGGCCTGTTCCGCCGGCGCCACGCGACTCGGCCATCTCGTGAAGTCCTACGTCGGCATCACGGTCAAGGTCAATGCCTTGCCGCCCGGCAGCCTCGACCGCTCGGAAGGCAAGGCGAAGCACGTCATCGACACCCGTCCCAGGAGAAATTGAATGCGTCAAGCCGTTATCGTTTCCACCGCCCGTACACCGCTGACAAAGGCGAAGCGCGGGGAATTCAACCAGACGCCGGGGCCGACACTGGCCGCTTTTGCCGTGAAGGCTGCCGTGGCCCGAGCAAAGATCGACTCCGCGCTGATCGAGGACCTGGTGCTGGGCTGTGGCTATCCGGAAGGCACGACCGGCCGCAACGTCGCACGCCAGACCGTGGTGCGTGCCGGCCTGCCGGTGTCGGTGGCGGGTACCACGGTGAACCGCTTCTGTGCTTCCGGCCTGCAGGCCATCGCCATCGCCGCCGGCCGTATCGTGCTGGAAGGCGTCCCCGCCATGGTTGCCGGCGGTGTCGAAAGCTGCTCGCTCCTGACCTCCCGCAGCGCCACGGACGCCGGCAGTACCGGCATCGACCCGTGGATCGAGGCGCACAAGCCCGAGCTGTACCTGCCGATGATCGAAACGGCCGACATCGTCGCCGGGCGCTACCACATCCCGCGCGACGCGCAGGACCGTTTTGCCTTGCAGAGCCAGCAGCGCACGGCCCATGCCCAGCGGACCGGCGTATTCGCCGATGAAATCATCCCGTGCACGACGACGATGGCCGTCAAGGACAAAGCCACGGGCGCGGTCTCCAATGTCGAAGTGACGGTCGACCACGACACCTGCAACCGCCCGCAGACCACGCTGGAAGGCCTCGCGAAGCTGGAGCCGGTATTCGGGCCGGGACACTGGGTCACGGCTGGCAACGCTTCGCAGCTGTCGGACGGCGCCGCCGCCTGCGTCGTGATGGAAGCAAAGACGGCCGAGAAGCTCGGATTGGAACCGCTTGGTGCCTTCATCGGCCATGCGGTCGCCGGCTGCGAACCGGACGAGATGGGCATCGGCCCGACCTTCGCCGTTCCCCGCCTGCTGGCGCGCAACGGCCTGAAGGTCGACGACATCGACCTGTGGGAGCTCAACGAAGCCTTCGCCTCGCAGGCGCTGTACTGCATGCAGAAGCTCGGCCTGCCGCCGGAGCGGACGAACGTCAACGGCGGCGCGGTCGCCATCGGCCACCCCTTCGGCATGACCGGGGCACGGATGGTTGGGCACCTGCTGCTGGAAGGCAAGCGGCGGGGTGCGAAATACGTCGTGGCCACGATGTGCATTGGCGGCGGCATGGGGGCCGCAGGGCTCTTCGAGGTGTTCTGAGACAGGGGACCCCGTGGCGGGCGCCGCCCAGCCACTGCCAGCGGAGCACGATCAGAAAATCGTGTTTTCCTCTGTCATGAACACGCGTGTATGCGAAAAGTCGATGAATCTTGATTCATCATCGATCAGGAACTGCATCGCAGCGGCGCCTTCGGGTGTTGCCAGCGCCGCCTTCAGGTCCGCGGCGCTTTCCCACCAGACTTCCGTCACGCCGGGATATGGAGGTTCCAGACCGCGCGACTCCCGCAACAGATCATTCAGCTCGGGTTCGACCGTATAGCTCTGGATGTATTTCTTCATCCGCAGCGCCTTTTGCCTCGCCTTGACGTTCTTCGAGTGCGTTTCGCGCCAATAGGTGTAGAAATCCTGAAGGGAAACGTCCTGGCGTTTCGCGAGCAGATAAACCAGCTTGATCATGGACTCCTCCTGAGCACGACCGAAGGCGGGCTGAGCACGGGTACCGCCCGCGTCGTGCGCAGGAGGAAGGCTACGGCCTTGCGGAACGCGAGTCCAGCTTGTGTGGAAGCCGGGTCTACTTGTCGCGGAAGCTGATGCGGCCCTTCGTCAGGTCGTAGGGCGTGAGCTGCACCGTGACCTTGTCGCCGGTGAGGATGCGGATGTAGTGCTTGCGCATGCGCCCGGAAATATGGGCGGTAACGACATGACCGTTCTCGAGTTTTACACGGAACACGGTGTTGGGCAGGGTTTCGGTAACGACGCCCTGCATCTCGATGTTGTCTTCTTTCGGCATGCGGACCACAGGTAAAAAGGGCATGCATTATCAACATTCGCGCCCGCAACGGCAACACGGGCGAGGGGTGGTGATTCGGGGTTGGGAAGCGGCAGGCGCCCAGCGGCTTGCGTGAAGTTGCCTCAACGCGTCGGTGACGGGCTGCACCCTGCCCCGGCGTCCGCGTGGGCGACGTGCCGGTTCGAGGGGTGTTCGTGGTGCAGCGGGCAGCCCTTCACGTATTCGTGCGTGCCGTCCTCGTAGGTTTCGTACTTCCAGATCGGCACTTCGTGCTTGACGATGTCGATGGCGTAGCGCCCGGCCGCGAAGGCCTCACCGCGGTGCTCGGCGCGCACCACGACCAGCACACTGATGTCGCCGACCGCCATGTCGCCAATGCGGTGGCGAATCTCGCAGCACTGGATGTCGTGGTCACGACGTGCACGTGCCGCGATCTCCGCGATCGACTTTTCCGCCAGCGGTATGTAGGCGGAATAATTGATGGACGTCACTTTCTTGCCGTCGTTGTGCTGGCGCACCGTGCCGGCAAAGACGACGAGTGCACCCGCCTCCGGATCCTCGGTGGTGGCCATCAGGGCGCCGACGTCGATCGGCGCAGTCGTGATGTGGGAAGTCATGCGGGCTCCGGGTTCATGTCAGCCGCCGCTCACGGGCGGCAGCAGGACCAGTGTGTCGTCGGCGGACACCGGCGTGGCGCGGTGGACGAGCGTATCGCCGATGGCGCAGGCCGTGGTATCCAGATATTCGCCGGCTTCCGGAACTTCACGCACGAGTGCGTCGAGAACGTCGGCCACCGACGCCGGCAGCGCTGCGACCGGCACCGCCCGTTCCGCGCCGCCGCACACCTTCTGCAGCACCCCGAAGCACTGCACGCGCACCGTGGTGGTTTCCCCCGCAGGGGTCGAATGCGTCACGCTTCATCCTCCGATGTAGGACATCTCGATCTTGTGGCCCGCCTGCAGCGGTGTCTGCAGGCTGCGCAGTTCCGAATAGCGGTCGCTGCGACCGTGCCACACGGCGGCGAGCTGCGCCCGCAGCGCGTCATCGTCGGTGCCGGAGCGCACCAGGGCCCGCAGGTCGAAACCGCGGGTCGCGAACAGGCAGGTGTAGAGCGCGCCTTCCGCCGACAGCCGGGCGCGCGTGCAGTTGCGGCAGAAAGGCTGCGTGACGGACGTGATGATACCGATCTCGCCACCGCCGTCCACGTAGCGCCAGCGCTTCGCGACTTCGCCGCGGTAATGCGGGTCCGCAGGCTCGATCGGCCAGCGCGCGCCGATGCGTTCGACGATCTCGCGGCCCGCCACCACCTCGTCCAGCCGCCAGCCGTTGGTGTTGCCGACGTCCATGTATTCGATGAAGCGCAGGATGTGGCCGGTGTGACGGAAGTGCCCCGCCATCGCCTCGATGTCGCTGGCGTTGTCGCCGCGCTTGACCACCATGTTCACCTTCACCGGTGCCAGCCCTGCGGCGGCGGCGTTGTCGATGGCTTCCAGCACGCGGGCGACGGGAAAACCGACGCCGTTCATGCGCTGGAACGTGGCATCGTCCAGCGCATCGAGGCTGACGGTGATGCGCTTGAGGCCGGCATCGGCCAGCGCGCGCGCCTTGGCCGGGGTCAGCAGCGAGCCGTTCGTCGTCAGGCTGATGTCGGCGATGCCCGGAATCGGGGCAAGCCTTGCCACCAGCTTCTCGATGTCCTTGCGCACCAGCGGCTCGCCGCCGGTGAGGCGCAGCTTGGACACGCCGAGCTCCGCGAACAGCCGTGCGAGGCGCGCGATCTCGTCGAAATCAAGCAGGCTTGCGCGCGGCAGGAACGCGTGGTCCGCGCCGAACAATTCCTTGGGCATGCAGTACGTGCAGCGGAAATTGCAGCGGTCAGTCACCGAGATGCGCAAGTCGCGCAAGTGACGTCCAAGACTGTCCAGCGTCTCCATCGGCAGCATGCTAGCACCGCTTGTGCCCCGCGATCCGTGACGATTGAGGGCTTGTACGCCGGCCCTATAGTTCAGACCGGGCAGCTCGCCAACGCTGCCGGGTAGTGGCCGTCGCCGGAAGTCGTGAGTCCGGCGAGGTCGGCTGGGGCCGTGCACGATGCACGCGGCTGCGTGGCGATGATTTCCGCCAGGATCGATAGCGCGATCTCGTGCGGGCCGCGGGCGTGGATGTCGAGACCGGCTGGCGCATGCAGGCGCTTGATCGCGGCGGACGGAAGCTGCGCCGCCGACAGCGCGTGCAGGCGCTGCTGGACCTTGCGCTTGCTGCCGAGCACGCCGACGCTGAACGCCGGTGAAGGTAGCGCGCGGATCAGCACCGTCTGGTCGTCCTCGGCATGATGGGTGACGGCGTAGACCGCGGTCCAGGCGTCGATCGGCATGTCGGCAACCGCCTTGTCCAGTGCCCGGCGATCGTAGAAGTCCACTTTCAGCCCGGCGGGGAGCGCTTCCGGTCCGTAAGGGCGCAGCAGGCCAATCTCGAAACCCAGCGCCGGTGCGATCTCGCACAGCGCAAGCGCAACCGGGTTGTTGCCGACCAGCATCACGCGCGTCGGCGGCAGGAAGGTCTGGACGAAGATGTGACCGGCGGCGGGCGCTGCTTGTGCCGGAGTCGGGGCGTAACGCTGCGCGCCGGTCTTCAGGTCCACGTACAGCGTCAGCGGCGCGCGGCGGGCGCGGGCGTCGCGCAGCCGGCGCGCATGGTCGACGGGGTCGGCCAGTTCGCGCACGAAGATGGCGATGCGGCCACCGCAGGTCAGTTGCACGTCCAGCACCGGGCTGCCGGCGCCGTAGTCCAGCAGGCGCGGCGCACCGGTCTGCATCGCGTTCATCGCCTCGGCTGCCACGGCGCCTTCCACGCAGCCGCCAGACACGTAGCCGACGACTTCACCGGTGTCACAGATCGCCATTTCGCTGCCCAGTGGGCGTGGGCTGGAGCCGACGATGTTGACGAGCGTGGCGAGCGCCACGCGGTGCCCGGCGACGGCCCAGCGCTCCAGCGTCGGCAATGTGTCGTCCACCGTCCCGTAGGTGGGCCATGGCGGCCAGTTCGCGGCGAGGGCTTCCGCCGTGGGCAGCGTGTTCAGGGGTTTCGACATTTCAGTTCTCCATCCACGGCGACATTCCGCGTTGTGGCGCGCCGTCAACGTTGCAGTCCACCGCTGGCATACCACAAAGCCGTGCGCAGGAGTAGCCCCGGCGCGGACGGGGATGCGGGTTCAGCCACCGACCACGCATTCCTGGGCGTTGATGCCACGGGCCTCATACGACAGTAGAAAGCGCACCACGCAGGCGGCTTCTTCCATTCCGGCTGCGGTAGTCGGGTCCTGCCGTGCGGCGACAGCGTTGACGCGGATGCCGTCGCGCTTCAGGTGGTGGGCCAATGCGCGCACGAGTGAGGGAACGCCGCCGGCGGCCGCCGAATAGATCGGGTTGCCGCCGCCGCCGGGCGCGCAGCCAAGCGCCGAGAAGGCAACGATTGCGGAACCGGATTGCTGCCCGAGATCGTTCAGGAAAACCTGCGCCAGCACCAGCAGCGGTCGCAGGTTCGTGTTGATGCCCAGAGTCCAGCTTTCAAGGTCGGCGCCTTCCAGCGCGCCGTGGTCCACAACGCCTTCGGCGTGGACGATGGCACCAATTCCCGGCAACGCGGTGCGCGTCTGCTCGGCTGCTGCCACGATGGCGTGCGGGCGGCAGAGGTTCAGCGCCAGGCCGATTGCCGGTACACCGAACGTGGCGTGGATCGCTTCAGCCGCCGCCGCAACGCGCGCTGCATCCGAGTCCCACAGAGCGACCGGGCGACCGACGGCGGCCAGTGCCTGCGCCGCTGCATAGCCGAAACCGGATGCCGCGCCGGTGATCACGACACCGGTGGCGGGGGTGGAAAGTCGGGGCTTGAACGCAGCGGCCATGCGCGGCTTCCGTCCTACGACCGAGCGCGGTCAGCGACGCCCGTGCCCGCCATGCCCGGAGGCTGGGCGGCGTCCGTGGCCCGGCCCGCCACGCCCGTCGTGGCGCCGTGGCGGGCGCTTGGGCTTGATGAAGTCCGGAGCGATGAGGCTGGACGCGTCGTGCTGGGCGGGAATCTTCTCGCCGATGAGCTTTTCGATGTCGGGGAGCGAGTAGACGTAGGTTTCGCAGCACAGCGAGATCGCGGTGCCGGACTCGCCGGCGCGTGCCGTGCGGCCGATGCGGTGCACGTAGTCTTCCGGATCCTGCGGCAGGTCGTAGTTGATGACGTGCGTGACATCCGGGATATGCAGCCCGCGGGCCGCGACATCGGTGGCGACCAGCATCGGCAGCTTGCCTTCCTTGAGGTCCTCCAGCAGCCGTTCGCGCTTGCTCTGGCGCACGTCGCCGGACAGCACGGCGGCGGTGAAGCCGTTCGCGATGAGGCCGGCTTCCACGAGCTCGCCGGCGCGCTTGGTATTCACGAAGATGATGGCCCGGTTCGGCTGCTCCTGGCGCAGCAGGCCGACCAGCACGGCAAGCTTGTCGTCGTTGGCGACGTGGATCAGCGACTGCTTCACGCGGTCCGCCGTCACCTGCTCGGGGTGGATCTCGACGCGGTGCGGGCTGTTCATGTGCTCGTAGGCGAGTTCGAGCACGCGGTTGGAAAGCGTGGCGGAAAACAGGAAGTTCTGCCGCGCCTCGGCCGGCGGCATGCGTCGCATGAGGTAGCGGATGTCGGCGATGAAGCCGAGGTCGAACATGCGGTCGGCCTCGTCCAGCACCAGCACTTCCACATGCTTGAGCGTGTAGATGTGCTGCTTGTAGTAGTCGATGAGCCGACCCGGCGTGCCGATCAGCACGTCGGTGCCGGCCTCCAGAGTCTGGCGCTGCGTCTCGTAGCCGGTGCCGCCGTAGACTACGTTCAGGCGCAGCCCGGTGAAGCGGCCGAGCGAGAGGGCGTCTTCGTGGATCTGTATCGCCAGCTCGCGCGTCGGTGCGAGAATAAAGGCGCGTGGCTGGCCATCCGGGCCTTCCGGCGCCACCGTCAGCAGGTGGTTGAGCGTGGCCAGCAGGAACGCGGCGGTCTTGCCGGTGCCGGTCTGGGCCTGTCCGGCGATGTCTTCACCCGCCAAGGCGCGTGGAAGCGACTGGGCCTGGATGGGAGTGCAGCGGTTGTACCCGAGTTCTGCCAGGGCGCGGAGCAGCGTGGGATGGAGAGGCAGGGAGGTGAATTCCGTCGTGCTGAGATAATCGGAAGGCGTCCCGGCCGCGGCGACCGTCGTGTCGCTGGCTTGCATTTAGAGTCCGGATGAATTGAAATACGCTTCACTATACGCGGTTGAAGCGCGCTACCAAAGCCGCGCATGCCGCCTCCGCGCTCTGCGAGCGTCCCGAATCCGGGTGTCGTAAAGCCTCTTCACGCGAGGCTGCCCGTGCGTCAGGTCGTCGGCTGCATCGCAGTCGCGGTTTGATTTTTCCCCCTTCGTCACGAAATTCCCTTTTACGGTTCCCTTTCACGATTTATTTCACGTTGTTGTCAACGGAGGCTCTTCAATGAGCGAACACATCTCTGCCGTAACCGACGCCAGCTTCGAGCAGGACGTCATCAAGAGCGATATCCCGGTGCTGGTCGACTTCTGGGCCGAGTGGTGTGGCCCGTGCCGCATGATCGCGCCCGTGCTCGAAGAAATCGCCGCGGAAGCCGGCGGCAAGTTCAAGGTTTTGAAGCTCAACGTCGACGAAAACCCGGAAACGCCGCCGAAGTTCGGCATTCGTGGCATCCCGACGATGATCCTGTTCAAGAATGGCGAAGTGGCCGGGACGCAGGTTGGCGCGGTCCACAAGACGCAGCTTTCCGCCTTCATCGATCGCTACACAGCAATCGCGTGAGTTCCGGAATGAAACATCGCCGCCGCCCTCCGTTTGCCAACGGCCGCCCCAGCAACAACAACAACAACGGCCGGAATCGCGGCAACGGCAAGTCCAGCGACGGGGGCTACGGGCCACCCGGCATCGGGCCGAACCGCCTGCCGCCGGGGCAGACGCAGGACATTTTCGCGGAAGACGAGATGGACGGCGAGGATGTTGCCGTCGCAGTTGCGGAGGGCGGTGAAGGCGCTGCTGAAGGCGAGGATGGCGCGGCCCCCGAACCCCAGACGGCGCCGGCAGCACCGGTGCGCACGGGGCCACCGCAGACCATCGTGCTCGCGGAATTGCGGAGCAAGAGCGCGACAGAACTGCTGGATGTCGCGACGGAGCTCGGCATCGACAACGTCGCGCGCGCCAACAAGCAGGACGTGGTGTTCCAGCTGCTCAAGGCTTATGCGCGGCGCGGCGACAACGTCTACGGCGAAGGCGTGCTGGAAATCATGCCGGACGGCTACGGCTTTCTGCGCGGGTCGGACAATTCCTACCTCGCCGGCCCGGACGACGTCTACATCTCGCCGAACCAGATCCGCCGCTTCGCGTTGCGCACCGGCGATACCGTCACCGGCCCGGTGCGGCCGCCGAAGGACAACGAGCGCTACTTCTCGCTGGTCAAGGTTGACCAGTTGAACTACGAGGCGCCGGAAGCCTCGCGCCGCAAGGTCAGCTTCGAGAACCTTACCCCGCTGTTCGCCAACGCGCGCCTCAAGATGGAGCGCGGCAATGGCTCCACGGAAGACATCACGGCGCGCGTCATCGATCTTGTAGCACCGTTTGGCAAGGGCCAGCGTGGCTTGATCGTCAGCCCGCCGAAGGCCGGCAAGACGATCCTGATGCAGAACATCGCCCAGTCGCTGACGGCGAACTACCCGGACGTCTACCTGATCGTGCTGCTCATCGACGAGCGCCCGGAGGAAGTGACGGACATGCAGCGCACGGTGCGCGGCGAAGTCGTGGCTTCCACGTTCGACGAGCCGGCCACGCGCCACGTGCAGGTCGCGGAGATGGTGATCGAAAAGGCCAAGCGCCTGGTCGAGCACAAGCGCGACGTCGTCATCCTGCTGGACTCCATCACGCGGCTGGCGCGCGCCTACAACACCGTGGCGCCGTCCTCGGGCAAGGTGCTCACCGGTGGTGTGGACGCGAACGCCCTGCAGAAGCCGAAACGGTTTTTCGGTGCCGCACGCAACATCGAGGAAGGCGGCAGCCTGACGATCATCGCCACCACGCTGATCGATACCGGCTCGAAGATGGACGAAGTGATCTACGAGGAGTTCAAGGGCACCGGCAACATGGAAGTGCACCTGGAGCGCCGGATCGCCGAAAAACGCATCTTCCCCGCCATCAACATCAACCGCTCCGGCACGCGCAAGGAAGAGCTCCTGATGGAACCGGATGAGCTCGGCAAGGTATGGATCCTGCGCAAGCTGCTGCACTCCATGGACGACCTCGCCGCCATGGAGCTGCTGATCGACCGCATGAAGCAGACGAAGACGAACACCGCGTTCTTCGAATCGATGAAGCGCAATTGAAACCGGCGCCGCGGCTCTCCCGCGGCGCCTTTTTTCGTGTGGCGATGCCGGCGATCAACCCGCTGCGCGTTCCTGTTTCTGCTGCCGCCGTGCCCCGCGCAGGCGCCAGGCCGTGCGGTATTCGTTCGTCATGTAACGCATCAGCGCACCGAAACCGCCGAGCCCGAGCGCGTAGGGCCGACCGTGCGCCATGTGCATGATCTGCAGGCAGAACCAACCGAGCTGGCCAAAGGTGTTCATTGACTTGATGGAGCGGATCGACGACGCCGGGCCGAGCACGCCAGGGCCGAAGTCGAGTCGGTTCTCGTAGGCTTCCAGATGGTCCACAGCACCGGACAAAAGCTGGCGCGGGCCGTCCGTCTGCACGCACAGCGGCCGTGCCAGGCCGATCATGTCCGTGCCACCTGAAGCCAGCGCCGCCTCCATGCCGGCGAGCGTGCGGAAGCCGCCCGTCACCATTACCGGCATGCGCGCAATCCGGCGGATGTCGGCGGCGTATTCCATGAAGTACGCTTCGCGCCGCTGCGTGCTGGCGGCCTTTGGGGTGCCGGCAGCGGTGCCCACGGCGCTCTCCACGTCGCCGCTGTTGGACAGCAGGCGCGGCTGCTCGTAAGTGCCTCCGGAGATTTCCAGCAGGTCTACCGTCTTCTCATTCAGCCACTGCACGACTTGTACGCATTCCTCGCGCGTGAAGCCGCCCTTCTGGAAATCGGCGGAATTCAGCTTGATCGAGATCGGGAAGTCGGGGCCCACCGCCTTGCGCACGGCGGACACGGTTTCCAGCAGCATGCGGGCGCGGTTTTCCAGCGCGCCGCCCCATGCGTCCGTGCGCCGGTTCGTGAGCGGGGACAGGAACTGTGACAGCAGGTAGCCGTGTGCGGCGTGGATCTGCACGCCCGTGAAGCCGGTTTCGCGCGCCGTGGCGGCCACGCGTGCCCAGCGGTCGATGAAGTCGAGGATCTCGGGTTCCGTCAGCGCGCGCGGCTTGCGGAACGTGGCCAGCACCTTGAGCTGCACTTCCGACGGCGACAAGGGCTGCGCCGCCACGTACCACGGCGATTGGCGGCCGGGGTGGTTGATCTGCATCCACAGGTGGTTGCCGGCACAGGTGCCGGCCTGTGCCCAGGCCTTCAGGCGCTGGCGGGTTTCCGCGTCCGGCGGTGCCGGGTCCAGCGCCACGTTGCCGGGGCGCTCCAGCACCCGCCGGTCGATCATGACGTTGCCGGTCAACAGCAAACCTGCGCCGCCTTCTGCCCATTTGCGGTACAGCGCGACGTGCGCGGCCGTCGGCCGCAGCTGGGCGTCTGCGACGCCTTCCGTCATGGAAACCTTGGCCAGCCGGTTCGGCAGGACAGCACCGCAGGGCAGTTCAAGTGGTTGGGCAATACGGCGTCCGGCGTCTGGTGTAACGTCACTCATGGGTTCTCCTCGTTGTCATGGCGGGCTGCAGCCCGTTCTCAATGCTGGCAAACGCTACAGTAAAACGTGGAGCGCTGCCCGATGCGCAGTTGCTTTACGGCGCTGCCGCACACCCGGCACAGCTCGCCTGCCCGCCCGTAAACCTGCAATTCCTGCTTGAAATACCCAGCGTGCCCGCCGACGCCGATGAAGTCGCGCAGCGTCGTGCCGCCACAGGCGATGGCCTGCTCCAGTGTGCCGCGGATCGCCGCCGCAAGCAGCCCATAACGTGGGTGCGACACGCGCCCGGCTGCCGTCTGTGGGCGGATGCCGGCGCGGAACAACGCTTCAGAGGCATAGATGTTGCCGACGCCGGCCACGACGTGTGAATCCATGATGAAGTTCTTGACCGCCACGCGATGCCCGCGGGATGCACGGAACAGATAGTCGCCATTGAAAGCGTCACCCAGCGGTTCCGGGCCGATGTTCGCCAGCAGCGGGTGCGTGCCCTGTGGTTCGCACAGCAGGATCAGCCCGAAGCGGCGCGGGTCGTGGAAGCGCAGCATGAGGCCCCCGCCATCCGCTCCATCCAGCAGCAGGTCCACGTGGTCGTGGCGGTCAGGCGCGGGCGGGCTGGTGAGCACGCGCAAGCGGCCGGACATGCCGAGGTGCACGAGCAGCGTTTCGCCGCTGGCGCGGATCAGCAGATATTTGCCGCGCCGTTCCACGCCATCGACGCGTTTTCCCGCGATCCGTGCGCCCAGATCGGCGGGCACGGGCTGCCGCAGTTGCGGCTGGCGCACCACTGCGCCCGTGAAACGCCGGCCGGTGATGAGTGGCGCCAGGCCGCGGCGCACGGTTTCGACTTCGGGAAGTTCAGGCATGTGAACCGGCTGCGATCGGGGGCGCCAGCGTAGCAGCCAGTTATTAGTCCGGCATTTCAGCTGATGATTCTTCCCTCGACAAGTGCCGTCGCCTCGATTTCCACCATCAGGCCCGGCAGCGCCAGCGCACTGACTTCCACGGCGGTATCGGCGGGCCTGGCGCTTCCCAAGTAGTTTGTGCGGAGCTCCACGAGCCGTGGGTAGTAGCGCATGTCGGTCACGTAGATGTTGAGCTTGATGATCTTCGCGAGTGAGGAGTTCGCTGCTTCCAGGACCCGCTTCAGGTTCTCGAACGTCTGCCTGACCTGGGCATCGAAGTTCCCGGCGCCGACGACATTGGCGTGTTCGTCAATCGATGCCTGGCCTGAGGTGATGACGAGGTTCCCGATCCGGTAGCCCTGTGCGATCCCGAAATGCTCGAATGGATCCGGGTCCAGATGGATGCGTGTCGCGTTATGCGCTGGGTTGTCCGTCATCGGTGCTTTACCGCAGGTTGAAAATATTGGGAAGTTCGGATGCTAGAGACTGCCGCTGGTTTCACTTGAGTGCATCCGACCCGAGGATGCCTGGCACCCCACACTGAGCGTAGTACGCGTCAACTTCCTGCGGTGTCTTCAGGTGCACATAGATGCGGTCGCGCTCTACCTTGACGGGGAAGCGGAAGCATTTTTCGTAATGTCCCGCGGGGCCACCGTTCGGTCCGCGTGTGATCTCGCCGTCCTTGATGTCGATCTGCATGCCGTGTTCGCAGCACGTCAGCTTCATCGAGCCCGGATTGAATTTCCCATCCACCAGGGGTGCCCAGTTGTGGGGGCACCAGGGCTCCATCGCCACGATGTCTTCCTTGGATGCCCTGACGAGCAGGACCTCGGTATCGAACACGCGCACATGCTTCATCCCACCTAGTGGGAGCTGGTTCAGCTTGCAGGCGAAGTGCCAGGTCGTGTCGCTGTCGACAATCATGCCGGTCTCGGTCGTTATCGGTTGATCACAAGCACGTCTTGTAATTCGCCCAGGTGTCATCCCCGATGTACATGGGTGCGCGCAGCCCGGTGGCGATGCCCTTCCCCCTCGCACCCATCGGGTTGTGCCGCACATCCCACCAGAACGTCTTGTAGAAGAAACCAAGGAAATGATTGATGGCTTCGATCGGAGCGCCGCTGCCGACGTGTGACTTGTAGACGGCGGCCAGGATCGCGGGGTCCGCCCCGTGTTGCCGGAAGTACGTCATGTAGAAATCGGGGTCGCGTGACTCGCAGAATTTGATGCGCCGGACCCATTTCGGGTTCAGGCCGCCCCAGTCTCCGGGAATCCACGCGCGCAGCGGATAGCCGTGCGAAGGGTCGATCGGTTCCCCGTTGCGACGATAGACGAGCATCATCCGCTTGTGGATCGAATGACTCACGGAGTGCCCTCCATCGCATTCGAACAGGATCCACTCGCAATCCGGGTCAGGTTGCGTCAACTCGATGATGGTACGGAAATCGATGCCCTCGAACCGGTGGCCTGTGGTTAGGATCTGGTCGTCGCAGGTGTGGTCCTCGACACTGGAGGCAGTGGGCAGCGCTTTCAGTTCCTCGTAGGTCAAGCTCAGCGGGTTGTTGACGAGGCCGTAGGTCTCGAAACGCCATTTCCGCATGTCGATGACCGCCGGTGGCGGGACGTAGGTAAAGGCCGGCCATGCGCGCTGTGCTCGGGTTTCGGGTCCGGGGATCGGGTAGGCGTGGGGGTAGCGTTTCGTTGGCCCTTTGTCACCGACGCCGACGAACCCTTCCTTGGCGCGTTCGGATTCAAGGACCTCGGCTTCCGTCTGTAGTGGGATCCAGCTCGACATCCATCCTCCTCCACATCCAGCTTGGTAACGTTGGGACATCGCCAGCGTCTTTCATGCATCATAGTGCATGGTTCTCTAAAGAGACAATCTTCGATATACGGATAAGGAGATGGTTCCTGCCAGTTCGTGAGCTACAAGCTTAGGAGCTGGTCATCGCGATAGAGAAGCGTTCTTTGATGCTGCGGAGTGCTTGGCTGCAGAGGTTTTTGTTTTGGCGGGCGCGGGCTTCAGCAGCTTGTCCTCTTCCGCCGGAGATACGGCATAGGCAATGCCAAGGTCGGCGCGCACGAGCTTGAGCTGCGGCTTGTGTGCGGTGACGCTGAAATGCACGCTGCTGCCGTCAGAAAACGCCAGCGTGGCGATTTCGTCATGCGCATCCGGCGTGGCGGGAGACAGGGTATTCCACAGCGCGTGTGCGCCCTGCCAGGCGTCCGCGAGTTTCTGCGCGGCGTCCGGCGCCAGCCCGGTGCCGGCGGGCGACAGGCTCCAGCTTTTCGCGCCGGCGTCGAACGTGGCGGTGTAGCCGGGAATCTCGATCTTCACGAGTGTGGGGCCGGGCGGCACGAGCTGGGCGCTGACGAGGTTTGCGTAGTTCTCGCTGCCCAGTCCTGGCGCGGACGGGTCGCTGATGAGGCAAACATGCCCGCCGACGAGCGCATAGCGGCGGTATTTCAGAGGTTCGGTTTCGCCGATCTGCACTTTTTCCGTGTCGAACGTGACGCTGTAGTGCGGTGGGTCGAGCCCCAGTTCGGCCAGCTTCAAGCCCTTGAGCGGCAGTTCGCGTTCGCAGGGCGTGGCCGCGACGGACAGGATGCTGGCAACGTTCGCGTCGTTGGCGGCGGCTCGGAACGGGGCGGTGAACTGCCAGCCGTGCTTCGAGCGTTCCAGCTTCAGCGTCTTGCCCTGGTTCTCGATCGTGAGGGTGTGGATCGTCGCGGTGTTCAGCGCGGTGAGCGGTGGCTTGGGCGCCACGGCCTTCTTCTGGGCGCCGTAATACACGCCGGCGCCAAGCGCCGCTGCTACGCCGATCATCACGAAGTTCAGATACTTGCGGTTCATGACCCGGCTCTCAACGGCGACGCCGGATGACCCAGCGAGCGGTGCCGAACAGGATCAGGATCAGCGGCAGGATCACGACGAAGCCAGCCGTGATGAGCCAGCTTGCCCAGCCCGGCAGGTACAGGTCGTGGTCCGGTGCCTTGGGAATGGCAATGCTCAGCGCGGTATCGCGGTTTGCCAGCCACGACACCATGCTCGTGCCCAGCGCGCCATTGCCAAGCAGGTGCACGTTGCCGTTGGACAGGAAGTCCGCATCGCCGACCAGCGCCACGCGCTGCTGTTTCTTCTGTGCTGCGGGCTTCGCGTCCTTGGCAGCCTTCGCCGCCGGGGCCTTGGCCGCGTCATCCTTGGCCGGCGCCACCTTGCTGTCCGCCGCTGCGGGGCTGGTGCCCACTTCGCGCGTCTGGATCAGGCCGATGGTGAGCGGGCCGGCCACGTCGCCCTTGGCGGTGTCGAAGACGATGGGGTTCTCGTTCTCGTCCACGTTCGACCACGCCTTGTCGTCGGTCTCAAGCATCGGCTGCGGATGCCAGCCGGCGGCGGTGTTCTTGCCGTAGGTGAGCGCGCGCACGAGTGGAAACACCGTGATCTGGTCGAAGCTGCCGGTCACCGGGTTGTGCGGGTAGCGCGCCGACAGATAGATGCCGGGGCTGCCCATGCCGAGTTCACGATAATTCGGGAACACCACGAAGCCCGGCAGCCAGTGCACACCGAGTTCCTTGGCCAGCGGCGCGAGGCCGGGATCGCGCTCGGTGTCCGCGATCCACAGCAGGCTGCCGCCGTGCTTCACGTAATCGGCAAGGATCGCCTGCTGCTGCGGCAGCATCTGGTTCTTCGGGTCGGCGATCACCAGCACGGAGGTGCTGGCGGGAATCGTCGGCTGCAGCGCCAGGTTCAACGTGTTGACCTTGAAGCCCTTGTTGCGCAGCTGTGCCACGAAGCTCGAATAGCCGTCGTTCTTGCCGCCGTCGATGTTGCGCTCGCCGTCGCCGGTGAGGAACGTGATGGTGGTGTTGCTGGCGTGTGCGAGGCGTTCCAGCGCTTCGGAAATCGCGGGTTCGGAGGCGGTGTCCAGCGCCTCGTGCCGGCCCTGGTATTCCACCACCAGCTGGCCGGGCTGGTTGACGTCGAACTCCTTCACCTTCTGCGGGTCGCGCGATGGGTCGATGAACGTCAGCGCCACGTTCTTCTTGAACTGGCGGTAAAGGTCCACCGTGTGCGTGATGCTCTGGTGGGTGCCGACGTCTTCCGCGTAGACAAAACCGTAGAAGTGGATCGGGTCCGGCAGTGCCGCCACGAGCTTCTGGCTGGCCGCCGTCAACGTGTTGCGGTTGCCGGCCGTCCAGTCGAATTCAGTCTTGAAGTTGAACGTGAGCCACGCGGCGAAGCCGACGATCAGCACGGCGAGGATCGCATTGATCCACTGCTGGGTGAGCTTGGATTTTCTGTTGCCCATGAGGTCAGTCTCCTGCGGTCAGTTGCGTTCCATGTCCAGCCGCAGCACGGCCAGCCATAGAAACAGGAGGATGAACAGCAGGTAGTAGGCCACGTCCATCGTGGAGACCACGCCGCGCCGCAGGTTCTCGAAATGCCCGATCAGCGACAGGTAGTTGAAGGCGTCCGCGAACGGCACGGTGGGGGAATGGCCGACGGCGCCGAGAATCCAGAACACCAGCAGCACGCCGAACGTGGCCACGGCGGCGATCACCGGCTCGCGCGTGAGCGTGGAAATGAACAGCCCGGCAGCGCCGAAGGCCAGCATCATCAGCAGCAGGCCGAGCAACCCGGCCAGGATGCGGCCGGTGTCGAGCGCGGTTCCGGCCTCCAGCGTGAACGACATCGCTGCCAGCAGCGCGATGGCGGCGAGCAGGAACGACGCCAGCCCGAGAAACTTGCCGAGCACGATTTCCGTCAACGATGCCGGCGCGGACAGCAGCAGCGTCAGGCTGTTGTTCTTCCGCTCCTCCGCGAACAGGCGCATCGTCATCAGCGGCACCACCAGCAGCAGGATCACGTTCGCCGTGCCGTACAGCCCACCGCCGATGTAGTCCGCCACGCCCAGCTGCGGGTCGGAGGACATCATCTGCGCCTGCGTGTAGGCGTTCAGGTAAAGGATGAAGAAGATGCCGAGGATCACCTGCATCACGGCGAGGATCGCCCACGCCAGCGGCGAGGCGAAGATGCGCCGCGCCTCGACGCGGGCAATGGTCAATGTGCCGGTCATCACGCGGCCTCCCGCTGTTCGTTGGCGTGTTCTTCTTCGCCGGTGGTGAGCTCCACGAAGCGTTCTTCCAGCGTCTTCGTCACTGGGCGCAGCTCGTTGAGCTGCCAGCCGTGGGCGGCGGCGGCCTGGGCCAGCGCCACGCGCGGGTCGACGCCTTTCGCGTAGCGCACGCTGAAGTGCGTGGCATCCAGTGCTTCGACACCCGCGATGCCGGGAACCGCCTGCAGCGCCTGCACCGTTGGCGGCGCGGCGAAGCCGACGATCGCCGCTTCGGACTGCGCCCGTGTCGCATCTTCCACCGTGCCGGTGTACACCACCTGGCCGTGGTGGATGATCATCACGCGGTCGCACACGCTCTGCACTTCCGGCAGGATGTGGCTGGACAGGATCACGCTGTGGCGGTCGCCCAGCTCGCGGATCAGCTTGCGGATCTCACGAATCTGGATCGGGTCCAGACCTACCGTCGGCTCGTCGAGAATCACGACTTCCGGGGCATGCACGATGGCCTGGGCAATACCCACGCGCTGCTGGTAGCCCTTCGACAGGTTGCTGATGAGCCGGCTTGCCATGTCGGTGAGCCCGCAGGCCTGCTTGGCGCGTGCCACCGCGTTCGCCTGCTCCGCCTTCGGCACGTGATGCAGCCGCGCGCAGAACGCCAGGTATTCATCCACCGTCAACTCGCCGTAGAGCGGCGGAACTTCCGGCAGATAGCCCAGGTGCGTCTTCGCGCGCTTGGGGTCGTCCGCCAGGCTCACGCCGTCGATTTCCACGCGGCCCTGGGTGCCGCAAGGCACCCCGCGAGCATCTTCATGGTCGTGGACTTGCCGGCGCCGTTCGGCCCCAGCAGGCCGAGGATTTCACCCTTGCGCAGCGTCAGGGTCAGGTCGACGACCGCCGCCCGTGCGCCGTAGCGCCGCGTCAGCGACTTCGCCTCCAGCAGAATGCGATCCATGGCAACAGTTTCCTCGTGCGATACAGCGCGTTGGACAGGCGAGTGCGACGCCCAATGGTCACAAAGGCTTATGGACTATCGACGGCGCGATGAGTTCCACAGGTGTGTTGCGAAAGCGGGCTGAGCCACATTCTGCCCGGCACTGGGGGGCGGTGTTTGCGTCACATCCGCTTGCTCGCTTTCGATGGCCGGCGCCGAAAGCGTTCGTAGCTCCACCAGTACTGTTCCGGCAGGGCGCGGATGGAGGCTTCAACGCCGGCGTTGAGCGCGGCGGTGGAGTGCTCGCGGTCGGTAAGAGCGGCAGGTGCGGGGGTGAGGTGGAAACGGAAGCCACGCGCCCAGGGCAGCCGTTCCGCGACGATGAACCACGCCGAGGCGCCGGTGCGGGCGGCGAGTTTGCCGGGCAGGTCGGTGGTGTGGGCGGGGATGCCGAACAACGGGGCGAAGCGCCCGGCGCCTTCCGGCGGGTCGTGGTCGGGCAGGATGCCGACGGTTTCGCCGCGCTTGAGGGCGGCAAGCAGCGCCTTTACGCCTTGCGCGTTCGTGGGCACCGGGTGGGCGTTGGGGTTGCGTGAGCGGCCTTCGCGGATCAGCGCGTCGAAGCGGCTTTTCTGCGGTTTGTAGAGGATAGTGAGACGCCCGAAGCGGGCAACGAATTGCCCGGCGAGTTCCCACGCGCCGAGGTGGGGGGTGAGAAAGATGGTGGCGGGCGCGGCGGCGCGTGCAGCCTGCAAGGCCGACACGGCCGCGGGATGGCTGCACCAGCGCCGCAACCGCCATTCCGGGCCAAACCAGATGGCGGGAGATTCCATCACGCCTTTCATGGCTTCAATCAGCGAACGGCGCGCGATGCGGCGGCGTTCATCCGCCGACCGCTCCGGCAGGCATAATTCCAGGTGCTTCACGGTGCCGCGCCGCAGGTTGTTGGGCACCCACCACA
This sequence comes from Nevskiaceae bacterium, assembly GCA_004298465.1. Taxonomy (GTDB): domain Bacteria; phylum Pseudomonadota; class Gammaproteobacteria; order Nevskiales; family Nevskiaceae; genus SCRT01. The sequence goes on from SCRT01000019.1 coordinate 41,918, forward strand.
GCAGGTGGCCAAGCACGAAGCCGATGCCGTGCAGCACGGCAAGCGGCCACATGCCGACGAAGATGAGCAGCCCACGCAACAGGATTTGCATGCCGACTATTAAACAGGAACACCGAGCAGGCGCGGGCGCCGGGAGTACCGCGTGATCGGCCTGCTGCAGCGCGTGCGCTCGGCGTCCGTCACGGTGGACGGGCGCCTGGTGGGTGAAATCGGCCGCGGGCTGCTGGTGCTGGTGGGCGTGCGCCCGCAGGACGACGCGGTGCGGGCGCGGCGGCTGGCGCAGCGCGTGCTGGGTTACCGCGTGTTCGCGGATGCGGGTGGGCGCATGAACCGCAGCGTGCGGGACGTCGGCGGCGCGCTGCTGCTGGTGCCGCAGTTCACGCTGGCGGCGGACACCGCGAGCGGCACACGGCCGGGCTTTTCCACGGCCGCGGAACCGGCGCGGGCGCGCGAGCTGTTCGACACCTTCGCGGCCATCGTGCGCGAAACGCTGCCCGACGCGCCGACCGGCGTGTTCGGCGCCGACATGCAGGTGGCGTTGGTGAACGACGGCCCCGTCACGTTCTGGCTGGAAAGCTGATGGCCACGACGACCGCCCTGCACGCTTCTCCGGGCCGCATGCCGCGCGGCATCCCGTTCATCATCGTCAACGAGTTTGCCGAGCGTTTCTGCTATTACGGGATCAACTCGATCCTGTCGGTGTACCTGACCCAGACGCTGTTGTTCGGCGACGCGCAGGCGACGACGTGGCAGTCGCTGTTCAAGTCCGCGGCCTACCTGTTCCCGCTGCTTGGCGCCGTGCTGTCGGACGTGTGGTGGGGGAAGTACCGCACGATCATGGCGTTTTCCATGGTCTACACCGTTGGCTGCTTTTTGCTGGCGTTCAACACCGGCACGGTGCAGCTCGCGGCGGGGCTGTTCCTCGTCGCCTTCGGCACCGGCGGCATCAAGCCTTGCGTGTCGACGAACGTGGGCGACCAGTTCACGGAGGCGAATCGACACCTCATCGAACGCGCGTTCTCGTGGTTCTACATCGGCATCAACGCCGGCGCGCTGATCTCCATCTGGCTGTGTCCGATCCTGCTGCCGGCCTGGGGCCCGGAATGGGCATTTGGCGTGCCGGGCGCGATGATGGCGGTGTCGGTGCTCATCTTCTGGCTGGGGCGCCATCATTACGCCGTGGTGCCGCCGGCCGGCCGCGCGTGGCTGAAGGAGCTGGCGTCGCCGCAAGCGCGGCGCGCGATCGGGGCGCTCGCCGTGCTGTACCTGTTCATCGCCGTGTACTGGTCGTTGTGGGACCAGTCCAACGGCACGACGTGGGTGCTGCAGGCGACGTCCGACCTGATGGACAAGGACCTCGGCTTCGGGCTGCACATCCTGCCGGCGCAGATCCAGATTGCGAACGGTTTGTTCATCCTGTTGCTGGTGCCAGTATTTTCCTACCTCGTCTATCCGCTTGTCGGGCGCGTGGTGCGCGTCACGCCGCTGCGCAAGATCGGTGCCGGACTGTTCACCATCACTGGGGCGTTCCTGATCGTGGCGTGGATCGCCGCGCGCATCCAGCACGGCGAAAGCGTCAGCGTGTGGTGGCAGATCCTCGCCTATTTCGTGCTGACGGCTTCTGAAGTGCTGGTGTCGATCACGGCGCTGGAGTTCTCCTACACGCAGGCGCCGCTCAAGCTCAAGAGCTTCATCATGGCGCTGTTCCTGCTGTCCACCAGCCTCGGCAACCTCATCACCGCTGGTGTGAATGCGTGGATGGTGCGGCCGCTGCCGGTGGCGGCGGTTGCGGCCGGCGCGCAGACCTGGGTGGAAATTGCCGACGCTGCCCGCCTCGTAGCGGGGCAGAAGATCGACTTCTCCGGCGCAACCGGGTTGACGGTGGAACGTGCGGATGGCCGCCGGGAGGCGCTGTCCGGCACCTACCTTGTGGCGGTCGTGGACGCCGCCCATTCCCGCGTGGAGCTAGCCGACGCCATCCATCGCCGGCCCGTCGCGACGCAGGGCGAATTTCGCCCCGCCACGGCACGGGTTTCCACCTATGCCCTGATCGGCGGGGACTACTTCCTGTTCTTCGCCGCGCTCATGGCCGGCGTCGGGGTGCTGTTCACGCTGGTCGCGCCGTTCTACCGCGAACGGCACTATGTACGGACGGATGCGGGGTGAGGCACATCCCACGGCCCATGAGCCGTGGGATGTAGCCAGCTTCCGGCTGGTGCGCCTCAGGCGCCGTAGGCGTCGTAGCCCGGCGCCAGCATCAGCCCGTGCAATTGCTTGCGGCGCACGCCATCGTTGCTGCCGTCGTAGAGCGGGAAGCAGATGACATCGCGATACAGCCGGCCCATCGGGGAGTCCTTGATGTAGCTGTCGATGCCAACCACGCGCATGGCTTCCTGCACGACGTGCACGGCCATCTCCGACGCGTAGACCTTCGTCATGATCGCCGCTTCGCGGTCCTTGCTGTGGCTGACGTCGTAGTCGTGGCAGCCTTTCCATGTCAGGTAGCGCGCAGCCTCGATGCCCATCTTCATGTCGACGAGGCGGTAGCCGATGGTCTGGTGCTCGATCACCGGGTGAGCTCCCAGCTTTTTCTGGTCGCGGGCGGCGGCGAAGGCGTGGCGGAACGCGGCCTTCATCACGCCCACGCAGGCGCCGCCGATCAAGGCCGCCGTCCACGCAAACGCACCGTCCACGATGGCCTTGCCGATGGCGCCCGGTGTACCGATCAGATTCGCCTTCGGCACGCGGACGTTGCGGAACGTCACGGCCGGCGTGCAGATGCCGCGTTGGCCGAGCTTGTCGTAGATGCTCACGACTTCGATGCCCGGCGTGTTGCCGGGCACGGCGATGACGGCGAGCGCTTCATCCGCACCCTTGGTGCTGTCGATCCGGCACACCACCGTGAACAGGTGGGCGCCTTTCTTGTCCCAGCCGGCGCCATTGGAGGTGTAGTGCTTCTGGCCGTTGATGACCCACGTATCGCCTTCGAGCCGGGCCATCGTCTTCATGCCGCCGGCCGGGTCCGCGGAATCGTAGTTCGCGCCGCCGGCGGTGTCGGTGAACGCGAGCGAGGCCAGCAGCGCGCCTTCGTTGTCGTCGACGAAGGGCTTGATGAACTGCCGCTGCTGCGCGTCCGTGCCGTACTGCAGAATCGGCTGCAGGCCGAGCCCGGAAGCCAGCATCGTGGACGGCGCGCCCAGTTCCACCTGGGAAAGCTCCTCCGCGGCAATGGCGATGTCCACCATCGAGAAGCCGAGCCCGCCGAGGGATTCCGGAATGAAGCATTTCGTGAAACCCGCGTGCGCCATTTCACGGTAAGCCTCGCGCGTGGCCTGGAAAGCGTCCCACGGATCGGCGGCGCGGTCGATTGCGGCGGCGGTCGGGGCCAGGAAGCGCTGAGCGAAATCGCGTGCGCTGGCCTGGATGCCAAGCTGGGTTTCCGACAGGGTGAAATCAATAGCCATGATGCAGTTCCTCCATCCGTTTTTAGTACCGTACAGCCTAGGCCAGCTTCGGGCTGTCCGCAAATGGCGGGCCATAGGCCTTGGCTGGGTTGCGGCCGCGTTGCGGGTGCCTGGGCTACGCGCACGCACGGTCGCTGGAGTCTACGCCGGCATGGGCAACCGCGAGGTGACTTCGATGCCGAACGCCACTTACCGGCTGGTGATGGCGTCGAGAACCGGCTTGATTGTCGCCAGATCGAAATAATCGCGCCACGACACAATGTGCTTGTCGCGCAGCTCGAATATTCCCATGACCGGGAGGTCAACGCTGACATCTCCCGCCGACCAGGTTTCGATCCGCTCGTTGAACACACAATTGCTGGAATACGCACTGTGCAGAATCTGCATGCGTTTCAGTGCGCCAGGCGGCGCGTTCACAAATGGTGCGAGGAAGGCCTTGGCGGCGGCGCGGCCGTGCAGTGGTTCGAGTGGCACGTTCCAGTACTCGACATCTTCGGAAAGGTAGCGGTCCAGACACTCGGTCCCGTGTGGAAGGCTCTGGAGGAAGTCAGTGACGATAAGGCCAGATGCATCCGTCATGGGGGTTTTCTCGGCTGGGCATGAATACATGACTCTACACGGCGCAGCGTGGTTCAACGCGCATCGCGACTGATGGCGTAGGGCCCGCACAAGCCTGGCTCCCGGGCAGAATTGAATCAGTGGGGGCAGACCCGATCGATCCTGTACGCTGTGGAACACACGTTGCGCGTTGCGCGGGGCGTATCGGGCCGTTCGTGGGCCTGTGACCTGAAAATATACTAAGGAGGATTGGGAATGGCAGATCTGTGCGAGGTGGTGCGCACCCGGCGTTCGATTCGCCTGTACCACACGGACCGGCCCGTGCCGCGCGAACCCGTCATCGAGGCGCTGGAACTTGCGATGCGGGCCCCCTCCAGCGCCAATGGGCAACCCTGGCACCTGGTTCTCGTTTCCGGCGCGGCGCGCCAGCGGCTGGTCGAAAATCTGCTGGAGGCGGCACGTACGCGGCGCCCGGAGATCCCGCCGTGCCCGGCCGCGCTGCAAGATGACCATTTCGCCTTGGGTGCGCAGGTTTACGGCAGCTTCGGCGTCGCGCGCGAGGATCACGAGGCGCGGCGCAAGGCACAGCTCTTCGGCTGGCAATTCTATGGCGCGCCGCTGGGTGGCATCGTCTGCATGCGACGGGAGTTGCGCCATATCGACAGCATCGGTGTTGGCGCGTTTCTGCAGACTTTTTTGCTTGCGCTCACGGAACGCGGGCTCGGTACCTGCGTCGAGATGCTGATTGCCGGGTTCCCGGACGTCATCCGCCGCACCCTGAAGATCGCGGACGAATACGAGATCCTGTGCGGTGTCGCCATCGGTTATCCGGTGGTTGAGTTACCTGCCAACAATCTTCACATTCCACGCCATTCACTCGATCGCAATGTGGTGTTCATCGACCATTGACCTCACGGCGCGTGTCGAGTAGCAGGGTCAAACTCGATTGATCCTGCTCCCACGCTGAATCGACGAAAGTGGCGACGAACGCTGCACCCTGGCCTCACCGCACCACGGGAAACTCTCGAATCAATCGAGACTGACCCCATCGATCCGCGCTCTTCAGCCTGACCAGCCGTGTGCGATGGCGATGACAAAGGGTAGCACCAGCTCGGGGATGAGATAACCCAGCCAAACTGCCATTGGCTTGGGCAAGCCAACCTTGCTGATGGACACCAGCCGGCCGATGCCTGCCAGCAGCACACCAAGCGCTAGCAAGTACACCAGAAAGCCCTGTTGTCGAATGGTAAGCGCGGCCCATAGGGCAATGAGCCCCGTGGAGAAATACACTCCCGCCATAAACCGGTGAACATTGTCTAACCGCGGCGATGTATCCGGTTGTCCGACCGTAAATTGCAACGCGCCACCGACCAAAGCGATGGCTGCGACGATGAACAAGCACACAGCCACGATCAGTTGACTTGTACTCAGCGCTTGCTCAGGTGTCACGACAATACTCCCGATTGGCTTTGCAGCCTAACGCTCGAGCTCAGTCGGCACCCGCGAGCATAGCGAGTGGGCGGTCGGCTGGAGTGCCTTGTTGGGCATTATTCTGTGTCCGCCGTACTCGTGCCGCGATGCTCGCGGTATATACGCCGTACGTAATCGCAGCCTGCATGGTTTTGCCAACGCTCCAGCCAGTGCTGCCAGCCTGCGGGCCTCGGCATAGGAAAAGCGACCGGATATTCCGGCGGCAGGCAGGTGGGAAACAGGACAGTGGCAGCCGTCAGATCGGCGACGCTGAAGCGATCACCCACCAAATAGCCGGTTTGCGTGGAGTGTTGCACGACAAAGTCCAGGGCTTTCGTGGTCAATGCCCAGCCCACCTCGGCACCTACCGCGCTGATCCGCATATCAAGCTTCATAATCACGCGAATCGCAGGAAACGAACTCACATACAACTTCTGTTGCCACTCGGGCAGGCCCGTAGCAAAACGCCGAGCGGTGTATTCCGTGTGCGGCAGCCACTCATGGAAGGTGGCCCGACGAACGGCGGGCCCGATTTCGTCATCGAACCATTTCTGAATGTCCAGCGCACGCTCGCGCAGCACGGGGTCAACCGGATACAGCGGCGGATCAGGCCAAGTTTTCTCTATGTAATCAAGCACTGCGGCTGAATTCTTCAGCACACGGCCATTGTGTCGCAGGATAGGCATTGCCTTTTGCCCGAATCGCGGCAACAAGACCGCCACATGCGGCCCCGGCAGCAAAGAATGCCGGATATGGGGGACACGCTTGTAATCCAACGCCCAGCGCGCCTTCTCGGGGTACATCGACATGAGTATTTGCCAGAGTTCTGGATGACTCAACACCTTTCCTCCCCGCGGCCCAACGCCTAAGTTAAGCCGCGCCGCGTAGTGGAGCCAAGCACATGGCAAGCTTTCTCTGCCATGTGCTTGGCGTAACGAAGCGGTGTCGGTTTGAACGCATTGTTAGGCATCACTTGAGTTCTCGGTGGTGCCAAGTCTGCTGCGCACATGATCGTAGTACGGGTTAACTCCAAGAGTAGAAAATACCGCATCTGCGTATGCGATAGCAGACGTGACCGACCACTGGGCTAGGCCGTATCCGAGCCAAGCATCCCCTGATATTCCCCGTGCACTTTTCCGTGGCTCGAACTTTCCTTTGATTTGCTGAGGCAGCTTGCCTTGGTAGAAGCTACCTGGACGAACCATGCCCTCAGTGCCAACGTCAAAGAAGGACGCCTTGTAGTGAACGATCTCGTTACGAAGCCGGATTATTGTCGCTGTTGCTTGATGGGGATCACGATCAGTAGGCAGTGGTGATTTTCCGGCCGCTCGAAGAAGTAGGTCATATTTAGAAAGGATCGACGCCTTTTGCACGGGTTCGGCTTCACCAAGGCCAGCGATCATGGCTCGATCCCTCTCCTCAAGCTCGGAAAGATGTCCTCCTTCTGGACGTATGGCGTCTGCATAAATCTCGTTTGCGAGTGCCTCTAAAAACGCTACGGAGCTAAAAAGAGCGCTTGAGACATATGCTTTAAGTGCAACGGCTTCAGGTGAAGTTTCATCGGTTAGATCAGCTTCGATCTTGGCGGCACGCCGAGTCAGGTACGCCGCAGCCTGCACGTGCTGAATGGAGTAGTAGGTTTGTAGTCCAATGCCGACGATCATGGTTGTGATGCCTAACGCCAATTGGACGACATCCGCCCAAGACGAATCGTCGTCTATCTTTTTCGCGTTGTCAATGTCTTCTTGCGCAGCTTGATGTCCATGCTTGCCAAGCACTATAGGCAAACCTAAAATTTAGCGGATGGAGGAACCGAAGAAGCCAAGGTTGCTGGATCAGCTGCGAGCTGCCGTGCGTGCGCGGCACTACAGCTTGCGGACGGAACAGGCGTATCACGACTGGGTGAAGCGGTTCATCCTGTTCCATGGCAAGCGACACCCGCGCGAGATGGGCGCGCCGGAAGTCACGGCGTTCCTGACGCATCTTGCAACCACGCGACACGTTTCCGCCTCCACACAGAATCAGGCGCGCAGCGCCCTGCTGTTTCTGTACAAGCGGGTGCTCGGCATCGACCTGCCCTGGCTGGACGAAGTGGTGGTGGCCAAGCGCGGGCAACGGTTGCCTGTCGTGCTCACGCCCTCTGAAGTTCGTGCGTTGCTCGGGCATACGAGCGGAACCATGGGGCTGGTGATCGGTGTCTTGTATGGCACGGGAATGCGGCTGCTGGAATGCCTGCGGCTGCGTGTGAAAGACGTGGAGTTGACGCGGCGGGAGTTGGTGGTGCGCCAAGGCAAGGGGAACAAGGACCGGGTTACTGTGTTGCCGGAGAATCTGGTGTTACCGTTGCAGCAGCATCTTGTGCGCGTGAAGGCGTTGCATGACCTGGATCTGGCGGAAGGCTTCGGGGAAGTTTTCCTGCCGGATGCGCTGGCCGAGAAATACAGGGACGCTCCGCGGATGTGGGGATGGCAATGGGTGTTTCCCAGCCCGGTCAGGTCGATTGACCCACGCTCTGGTGCAGCGCGCCGCCACCATATCTATCCCGAGAGCGTGCAGCGGGCGGTACGCGAGGCCGCGCGCGCCGCGGATATTGCCAAGCCGTGTACGCCGCACGTGTTACGCCATAGTTTCGCCACGCACTTGCTGCAAGCGGGTTACGACATCCGCACGGTGCAGGAGCTGCTCGGCCACAAAGATGTGAAGACCACGATGATCTACACCCACGTCCTGAATCGTGGAGGGCGAGGCGTGGTCAGCCCTTTCGACGCGCTGTAGCACGGAAGGGCTGAGGCGAAGCATTGCTTCGCCAACGCCGAGCGCCCGGAGGCTATGCCGGAGGGCCGGACCGAGGCGTGGTCAGCCCTTTCGACGCGCTGTAGCGAAGGAAGGGCCCTGACGAAGCACTGCTACGCCAGCGGCGATCGCCCGTAGTGGCTGGTTGGGAGCACGGTCGGTCAGGGCGGATGGATGGCGATGTTCTCCACTCGAAACACGATGCGCCCCTGCACCTGCCGGAAGTCCACATGGGTGACTTGCCACGGGTCGGAAAACTCCAGGCCTTGGGAGGTTAACAACGCTTCCGCTGCCGATGCCTCAGTGCGATTCAGGAGCTACGGATTCTCCCGGATTCATCTCCCGAATCGAGAGAGCCATTTTTATTGGTTTCATGCTTCATTTTCATCGCAATGCAGGGGAATTGAATCCAGAATGAAAAATAGAAGAATGTTAAATACCAATATAGTGATATGAACTGCATTCCGAGCTTTTCATGTACTGCCAAGAGCAAGTAATCATATATGAAAAGAGGAAACGTCAGATAAAAAGCCAGCCAGCACGAATTGACGATATGTTGTTGGTTGTTCCAGTAATGTTTCAACGTATAGTGGGTAATCGGAAAATACAGTATGGTAACAAGTGGTAAAATCAAAATCTCGGCCCATAAAGGCCATTGTTGATAATAATCCGGAAGACCGATCAAATAAAAAATTGACCAAGTGATAAAGCTGTAAATCAGCAGCTGGAAATGTTTTTTTATGTTCATGTGTTGACCTTATAAAAATTGTTAATTAAAATCAGCAATTCATGAATTGACAAAATTGAGTGGATCGTCTCTGTCTTTTGGGAGGGATATATGATTCGCTTGAACTTGATCGGGATGTTATTTTGTTCTGATTCTATTGAACAAGACCTTTGCAAGGGTGCTTTTTACCGGCCTTACATCAGGTGTCCGATATTATCTTATTGAATCCTGCGAAGCCAACTGGAAACCGTTCTTGAGGCCGGTTTAAGAAAAATACGTATATCCGCTCAGCCCCGCTTCCAGTTCCGCGAGTAATTGAGCGCGGCGTGCTTCGGGAAGTGATACGTCTGCAAGTTTGCGGCGGTAGCTGGCGGCGAGGGTCTTGGGTTCGAGGTGGACGTAGCGCAGCAGGTCGGCGGCGGTGTCGCCGGGTTCCACGCCGTCCAGCCGCCAGCCATCCGGCGCCGTTGCGTCCAGCACGACGTTGACGGCGTGGGTGTCGCCGAACAGGTTGTGCATGTCGCCGAGGATTTCCTGGTAGGCGCCGACGAGGAACAGCCCGATGAGGTCGTTTTCCCCATGGCGCCGGGCATGCAGGGCCAGCGTCGGCATCAGCCCTTCGCGGTCCACGTATTGCACGAGCTTGCCGTCGGAGTCGCAGGTCAGGTCGCAAAGCGTGGCGCGCACGTCGGGGCGTTCATCCAGGCGCTGCAGCGGCACGATGGGGAACACCTGGTCGATGGCCCAGGCGTCCGGGATGGACTGGAAGATCGACAGGTTCATGAAGTATTTCGGCGCGAGCTTTTGCGCCAGCACGTCGGCCGCTTCGCGGTGCGCGCGGATGGAAAGGTCGAGCAGCGGCTGCACGGCGCGGGCGATGCCGTAATACGCGGTTTCGGCCTGGGCGCGCTGCGCCAGCGAAAGCCGGCCCTGCACGTACTGGGCACGCGCTTCGTTCAGCAGCGCTTCGGCATCGTGCAGCGTTTCCAGCGGTTCGTCCGCGGCGTGGCCCAGCAGGGCGTGGAAGTCGTGCAGCACTTGCGGGGCGGTGTCGGGCGGCGGCACGGGGGCGGCGGTTTCCGGCAGCGTGTCCTCGTCCACGATGGTGGTGAGGATGACGGCGTGGTGCGCGGTAAGGGCACGGCCGGATTCGGAGATCACATCGGGTTCCGGCTCGCCCGCCTGCGCGCAGGCCTGCTGCAGCGTGCGCAGGATGTTGTGGGCGTATTCGCGCACGCTGTAGTTCATGGAACAGAACGAACGGCTGCGTGTGCCTTCGTAGTCCACGCCGAGGCCGCCGCCGACGTCCACGGTGGACACCGGCGCGCCGAGACGGCGCAGTTCGACGTAGTAGCGCGCCGTTTCCTGCAGCCCGCGACGGATATCGCCGACGTTCGCGACTTGCGAACCCAGATGCACGTGCAGCATGTCCACCGCGTCCAGGTGCCCGGCGGCGCGCAGCGTGTCCACGGCTTCCATGATCTGCGGCGCGGTCAGCCCGAACTTGGATTTCTCGCCGCCGGTGTTCTGCTGGGTGCTGGAAAAGCGCGACGACAGGCGCACGCGCAGGCCGATGCTGGGCTTTACGTCGAGGTCGCGCGCCGCTTCCAGCACTAGCGGCAGCTCGGAAAGCTTCTCGACGACGATGTGGACGGTATGGCCGAGCAGCGTGCCGATCAGCGCGCGACGAATGTATTCGCGGTCCTTGTAGCCGTTGCAGACGATCAGCGCACCGGCGGGCGCGAGGCCGAGCACGGCGGCGAGCTCCGGCTTGCTGCCGGCTTCCAGCCCGATGCGTGGCGGGCCGTCCTTGCGGCAGGCGTGCGCGACGAGCGCCTCCACCACCGCGGCCTGCTGGTTGGTCTTGATCGGGTATACCGCCGTGTAGCGGCCGCGGTAGTCGAGCGCGTCGATGACGCTGGCGAAGGCGGCGTTGAGCGTATCCACGCGGTCGCGCAGCACGTCCGTGAAGCGCACCAGCACCGGCAGCTTCAAGCCTTGCGATGTGAGTTTGGCAGTCAGCGCCGACAAGTCCACCACGCCGCCGCCATCACGCCGCGGGCGCATGACAAGATGGCCGTTGGCCGCAACGTCGGCATAGCCGTCGCTCCATTGCGGGATGTTGTACAGCGCGGCGGAGTCGGCAACGGTCCAGGATTTATCGGGCATGGCATTCAGCCGCGGCGGATGCGGCGGCAGATCGTTGGCTGGAGGAAGGGGGCGTATCAGAGGAGCAATCGGGGATGAAGCGACAGGTCGCCTGCAGGCAGGCTCCTACAGGTAATTTTCCGGTTTCTTGTAGGAGCGAGCCTGCTCGCGACAGGTGAAGGCCCCGCGTCGGGCCTGGTGAGCAGGTCAAGACGCGGCATCCGCTGGGGAGTCGGGCGCTGTGCCTGGCCAATAGTAGCTGTCGGGCGTCTTGCGGGCGCCGAAGATCGCCTGGCCGACACGCACGATGGTGGCGCCTTCCTCGATCGCCAGCTCGAAGTCGCCGGACATGCCCATGGAAAGTTCGTCCATGTCAATGCCATCGGGCGCGGTTTGGCGCAGCTGCTCGCGCAGTGCGCGCAGCTTGACGAAGCACGGGCGCACCCGGGCCGGGTCGGGCGAGAACAGCGCCAGCGTCATCAGGCCGCGGACGCGCAGCGATGAAAAGGCCGGCAGTTGCTTGACGAAAGCTTCCACGGCATCAGGCGCGAGGCCGTATTTCTGTTCCTCGTGTGAAGTGTTCACCTGCACCAGCACGTCCAGCGCGCGGCCGCGTGCCTGCAGTCGGCGGTCCAGCGCCTCGGCCACGCGCAGGTTGTCCAGGGCCTGGAACTCGGCTGCGAATTCCGCCACGTCCTTCACCTTGTTTGTCTGCAGGTGGCCGATGATCGCCCACTTGAGCCCCGGCAGATCGCCCATCGCCTGCCATTTGCGATGCGCTTCCTGCACCTTGTTCTCGCCCATGGTGTGCACGCCGGCGGCATAGGCGTTGCGCAGCCGCGCTTCGGAGACGGTCTTCGTCACCGGCAGCAGGCGCACCGTGGCCGGGTCGCGCCCGGCGCGTCGGCAGGCGGCGTCGATGCGGGTGTGCACGTCCTGCAGATGGTGGCGAAAATCCTCGACGGTAGTGGCGGTGGCGTAGGTGTTCATGCCCACAAGTTTAGGCGCTGCGCGTCGCTCGCGGCGGTCATTTGAACGTGAATGTGAGGTCGGCGGTGTAGTAGCGGCCGCGATCCTTGCGCACCGCCGCGTAGTTGCCGGGTGCTTCCGGTTCGTTGACGATCTGGTCGGTGATCGGGCGGTTCGTCAGGTTGTGGGCGATGAGCGCCAGCGACCACATTCCGCTGGGGTCGCCGAACATGACGCGGGCGTTGAGCGTGGTCAGCCCGCCCTGGTACTTGTTCGCGCGGTCGTCATCCACGTCGAGGTAGCGGCCGCTCTGGTAAAGCACGTCGAAGAACGTGCCGGCCTCGACGCGATATGGCAGCGGAACGCGGTAGCCGGGCGTAAGGGCCAGCATCCACTTCGGCGCGAAGGCCAGCGGGCGGCCTGTCAGGTCCTGCGTCTTCTGGCCGGTGGCGGCGGTCTGCGCCACGGTGGCCGGCGCATTCGGGTAGGACGTGTACTGCGCGTTGGCATAGCCGGCGGACAGATGCAGCGAGGCGCGCTCGAAGGGCAGCCATTCCACGTCCATCTCGAAGCCGCGGGAACGGGCGCTGGCGGCGTTCAGCGTCACGAAGTCGGAGTTCAGCAGCGTGGACACCTGCAGGTTCTTGAAACGCGTCCAGAACACGTCCGCATGGGCGCGCAGCGGCCGGCCGAACACCGTGGTCAGCGTCTTGGCGCCGAGCTCGTAGTTGTCTGCCCGTTCCGGCCCGAAGGACAGGTGGTTGTCGTTGAGCGCGATGGCGTTGAAGCCGCCGCTCTTGTAGCCGCGCGTGAATGTCAGGTACACGCTGCTGCGCCTGTTCGGCGCCCACTGGAAGCCGAACTTCGGCGAGAACTCGCGTTCCAGGTTCGACACCCGCTGGTCGAAATTCCGCTGGCTGGAGATCTGCGGAATGATGAGGCTGTCGGTATGGCTGAAGGCGAAGCCGTGCTTGCGTTCCAGGCTCAGCCGCAGGCCGGCGATCACCGCCCAGTGAGGCACGAAGAACCATTCTCCCTGCGCGTAGGTGGCGTAGGTGGCGTCGGCCTGCGTCAGGCCGGAGATCGCCGTCGGGTCCCGTTCGCCGATCGCGCCACCGCCGGCATTGATGAGTTGCTGGATGGCGTTGATGTTCGTCAGCCCGCCGAACGCGCCGCCCAGCACGCCGCCGAGGCCGAGCGGCAGCTGGCCGTTCGTGATGTCGGGATTGCCGGCGAGCAGGTAATTCAGCGTCGCGCCGAGGTCCTGCACGTGGAACGCGTTCGTCATCTGGAAAGCGGAGCGCGAGTAGTACAGCCCGGTGACGTAGCTCACCCGGTGCCCAAGGCCGAACAACGTCGGCGTGTGGCCGTTGAAGCGGAATTCCTGGCTGAACTGGCGGTAGGGGCTGGGCCGCGTCAGCGTGTTCTCCACGAACGGCACCGGGCTGAAATCCGCGTCGATGTCGCGCCGGTCGGTGCGTGCCTGCGCGAACGCGGTGGTGCTGGTCAGGCTCAGCCCGGTCTTTCCCCAGCTCGGCAGGAAGTCGTAGGTGATGTTCGATACCACGCCGCGCGTGTCGGTGACGTTTTCCGACGGCGTGTTCGCGGAATTCGTGTTGTTGTCCAGCCCGAACTGGATGTCCGGGTCGTAGGAGCGAAACAGCGCCGCCATCCGCGGTGTCACGGTCGTGAGCTTGAACAGGTTGTTGTGGCGCCGCTGGGTGGAGACGAAGGCTTCGAGGTCGACCGTCAGTTCGTCCGTCGGCGTGTAGCGCGCGCGGATGCGGCCGGAGTCCTGGTTGGTGTTGCGTTCGTGGCGTTTCAGGAACGTGTTCCAGAGCACGCCGCGGTCGCCGTGCTCGATGTTCGCGGATGCGCGGATCGAGAGCCTGTCGCCCACCGGCACCTGCACCACCGGGCGGAACGAGCGGTCGCCGTCCGAATTCATCAGGTATTCGCTGCGCAGCAGCCACTGGTTGCGCGGCATGGCGCTGTGCAGCTCGAACAGCCCGGCGGAGGCGTTCTTGCCGTACAGCGTGCCCTGCGGCCCGCGCAGCACCTGGAAGTCCTCCATGTCGTAGAAGAAGGCCGACAGGAATTGCGGCCGGCCGTAGAACACGCCGTCGATCACGGTGCCGACGGAAGGGTCGAAGCCGGGATTCGAGTCCGGCGTGGCGAAGCCGCGGATCGAGAACTGGCCGGAGTCTGGCGACAGCGAGATCGTCGTGTTCGGGATGTAGCCGTTGAGCTGCTCGAAGTCCATGGCGCCGACGGCCTTGATCTTCTCCGCGCTCATGGACGTGATCGATGCCGGCACCTGCTCGATCACCTGCTGGGCCTTTTCCGACGTCACGACCACCGTCGGCAACTGCGTGGTTTCGGCCCACGGCGCCGCAGCTGGCAGCAGGGCGCCGAGCGCCGCGATGCAAAGACGGACCTGCACGGATGGCAAGGATGACATACCCCTCTCCCTTCCCTGAACACACCGGAGTTTACAAGTTCGAGCGCGCCGCAGCCCTTATAATTTCGCGCCTTGATGCTCGGAGCGTGACGGTGCAGAAGAATGAAGTGATGGCGGGCTGGTTCACGGAACAGATGGCGGACCAGGGCACGGCGTTTTCGCTCCGGCTCGGCAAGGGTCGGCACCTGCACGGCGAGAAGACGCCGTACCAGACCATCGACATCTACGACACCGAAACCTTCGGCATCCTGATGGTGATCGACGGCTGCACGATGGTTTCCACGCGTGAGAACTTCCTCTACCACGAGATGATGACGCACCCGGCGCTGAATTCGCACGCCGCCCCGCGCGACGTCGCCATCATCGGCGGCGGTGACTGCGGCACGCTCACGCAGGTGCTGAAGCATCCGGAAGTGCGGCACGCCACGCAGATCGATATCGACGAGCGCGTCACGCGCCTTGCCGAGCAATACTTTCCCGAGTTGACGGAAGTGGAACGCGACCCGCGCGCGACCTTGCTGTTCGACGACGGCATCAAATGGGTGAAGGATGCGGCGCAGGAGAGCCTCGACCTCATCATCATCGACTCCACCGACCCGGTCGGCCCGGCGGAAGGGCTGTTCGGCCGCAAGTTCTACAAGGACTGCATCCGCGCGCTGCGCCCCGGCGGGCTGCTCGTGCAGCAGTCGGAATCGCCGCTGCTGCACCTCGACCTCATCGCCGAAATGGCCGGCTACATGCACGAAGCCGGCTTTGCCGCCACCCGCCTGCTGCACTTCCCGCAGCCCATCTACCCATCCGGCTGGTGGAGCTCGCTGCACGCCCGCAAGGGCGGCACGCAATGGGTGGAACGGCTGGATGCCGCGGCGGTCAAGGCGCTCGGTACGCGCTACTACAGCGCGGAAATGCACCGTGCCGCGTTCGTGATGCCGCCGTTCGTCGCGGCACGGCTGGGTACGCGGTAATCGATGGGATCGTCAGCGTGCCGGGCTTGAAGTGCCGGCATCGCGTGTGCTGGAAGCGCCCGGCAGCCGGAAACGGAAGTCGCACAGCGGGTGGCCGGCTGCGATCGTCTGCGGGCGGGTGAGAGTCACGCCCCACATTGCGGCCATGCGCTCGTCCATGCTGCACGCCGCCCACGGCGTCAGTTCCGCCAGCCCGTGGGAGTTGAAGTACGCCGCAATCGGGCAAGCGGTGACGTCGAACGCGGCTTCCCGATCCGACACCGGGTAGGTCGTGCGCTTGAACGGTCGTGTGAACAGGGTGCGGAACATCAGGTCGTAGGTCCAGCCGGTACGCCGCACCGGTGACCGGCTCGCCAGCCGTGTCAAGCCGAAGGAGGTGGCCGCCAGCGGCTTGATGGCTGCCCAGGTGATTTCCTGCACGAGATGCTGCGCCTTCGATTCCGGAACCCCGCTGTTCACGAGCGCGCGGAACAGGGCCGCGTTCCATTCCATGTAACGCAATATGAGGTTCGTGCCCGGAGAGTGGTGGGGCCGCGTCCGTTTCAGGTCGCGTTGCTCAACGGTGGCCTGCCCCCAGATGCGTCGTGCTTCGGCGTGCGAAAAGGCGTGCCCCAGCGCAGCGAGTGCATGACGGCGATACGTCGCCCGTGGAAGACAGAAGCTGAGTGCCCCTGAAAGTGCCATGTCGTCGATCCTTGCATGCAGTGAAGCGACGTTAGCACAGGTTTGGGTCGGGCTTGACGCTCCGGGAGTCGTGAACTGCGGTGTGTTTTGCGCTTGCTGAAGGTTCATCGCGTCGTGTAGCTTCGTGAGGACAAAAAACTAAATGAGGAGAAACGCCGTGATCGATTTGCAGACCTATGCGGGCTTTGATGGTGTCGGGTTGGCCGAGGCGATCAGCAAGGGCGAGCTGAAGGCGGAGGAAGTGCTGGATGCCGCCCTGGCAGGGGCCGAAGCCGTCAACGGCACCTTGAACTGCATCCTCGCGATGCTGCCGGATGCGGCGCGTGAGACGGTCCGGGCGGGCGTACCGCGCGGCCCCTTCGGCGGGGTGCCGTTCCTGGTGAAGGAATGCGTGCTGATGATGAAGGGTGCGCCTTATCGGCTCGGCAGCCGTCTGCTGGAAGGTTTCGTCGCACCCTACGACACGGAGCTCATGGCGCGTTTCCGGCGCGCTGGGCTCATTGCGTTCGGGACGACGTCCACCCCCGAGTTTGCCTACAGCGCGACGACCGAGCCGGTGATGTTCGGGCCGACGCGCAACCCCTGGGACGTGCATCGCACGAGCGGCGGTTCCAGCGGCGGCGCGGCGGCGGCGGTGGCCGCGGGCGTCGTACCGGTCGCGCATGCCAACGACGGCGGCGGGTCCATCCGCATCCCCGCCGCGTGCTGCGGACTCGTGGGCCTCAAACCGTCGCGCGGCCGGGTGCCGCAGGGGCCGGATTACGGCGAAGCGCTGGAAGGGCTGGCGGCGGAATTCGTGGTGACGCGCACGGTGCGTGACGCGGCGGCCATGCTCGATGCCGTGCAGGGTGCGGACGTCGGCGCGTGGTTTGCCATTGCACCACCACCGCAGCCCTATTCTGAAGTGATCAGGCGTCCCGGTCGCCGGCTCAGGATCGCGTTCATGGATACCTCGTTTTCCGGTACCGCGGTCGATGCCGAGGTACAGGATGGCGTGCGTGCGACGGCACGGACGTGTGCGGACCTCGGGCACCATGTCGAGCAGGCGCCGCTCAAGATCGACTGGGAGTCGTTTTACGGCGCCACGGTCGTCGTGTGGTCGGTGTTCGCCGCCGCGGTCGTTGCGTGGATGGAGTCCGTCACCGGCCGTACCGCGAGCCCCGAGCTGCTGGAAACCGCAACCTGGGCCACTTATCAGGCGGGCAGGCGGATCAGTGCGGTGGAGCTGGTCGCCGCCAAGGGCGTGCTGAATGCGGCTTCCCGCCAGGTTGGCCGGTTCTTCGAGAACTACGACGTGCTGCTCACGCCGACCGTGGCGCGGCTGCCGGTTGCGCTCGGCGCGCTGGACCAGAACGCCGCGGGCATCACGGCGGATGCGTGGGCGCGCGAGACCTTCGAGTGGGCGAATTTCACGCCGCTGTTCAACGCCACCGGCCAGCCGGCCATCAGCCTGCCGCTGTGCCGCACATCGGAAAACCTGCCGATCGGGATGCAGTTCGTCGGCCGCATGAACGATGAAGCGACGCTGCTGGCGCTGGCCGCCGAGCTGGAGCAAGCCCTGCCCTGGAGCAGGTTCAAGCCGGTCGTCCACGTTTCCAGAGATGTCCCGCCGGTTGCGTGAAGGTGCGCCGCGACGGGTTCCGGATGGCTGGATCTACCGCAACGCCCGGCCCCATTTCACCGTTTCGCGCAGCTTCGGCTTCAGGATCTTGCCGCTCGGGTTGCGCGGCAGCGGTTCGGCCTGCACGTGCAGGTACTGCGGCACCTTGAAGTCGGCGATCTCGCTTTTGCAGTGGGCAACGAGGGCCTCCGCGTCGAGCGCCATGCCGGGCAGCGGCACGACGACGGCGCCGACTTTCTCGCCCATCATGGCGTCCGGTACGCCGATGACCGCGACTTCGGCGACGCCGGGAAACGCGGCGATCGCGTTTTCCACTTCCACGCAGTACACGTTCTCGCCGCCGCGGTTGATCATGTCCTTCTTGCGGTCGACGATGTACACCAGCCCATTGGGGCCGATGCGTGCGAGGTCGCCGGTGTGCAGCCAGCCGTCGACGAAGGCCGCGGCGGTCTTCTCCGGCTTGTTCCAGTAGCCGGAAACCACGTTGCCGCCGCGGATCAGCAGTTCGCCCACGCCGGTCGCGGGGTCGGCGTCCAGCAGCTTCACTTCCATCACCGGCGAGGGGAATCCCACGCTGTCCGCGTGTTCGGCCGCGTATTCGTGCGGCAGGTAAGTGGCGATGGAGGTGGTTTCCGTCAGGCCGAAGCCGTTGCCGACGCGGGCGTTGGGGAACTTCAGCTTGAGCTGCCGCACGAGCGACGGGGCGATCGGCGCGCCGCCGTAGCTGAGCCATTTGACATGTGATACGTCCAGATCCGCGAATTCCGGCTGGTTGATGGCGAACCAGTAGATCGCCGGCACGGTGATGAGGTTGTCGATGCGTTCCGCCGCGATGGCGCGCAGGAAGGCCTTGATGTCGAAGGCCGGCATGATGACGGTCGTGCCGCCCTGCATGAGCGTCGGCAACAGCTGGCTGTCGCAGGCGGTGACGTGGAAGAGCGGTACGGAGACGAGTGTGCGTGTGGGCACGGTGCGGTCGATCCGCAGCACGCGGAACACGGTTTCGCAGTTTGACAGCAGGTTGCGGTGCGCGGTCATCGCGCCTTTCGGGAAGCCCGTGGTGCCGCTGGTGTAGAAGACGGCGGCGAGGTCGTCCGGCTTCAGCTCCCCGGCCGCGAAGGGTGCCCCGTCGGGCAGCGCCGTGCCTGCCGTGAACACGAAGCGCGCGCCGGAGTCGTCGACGACGTATTGCACTTCCTTGTCTGTGAAGCGCGTGTTGACCGGCACCACGACGACGCCCGCGAGCACGCAGCCGAAGAACGCTTCGACCCACGCCGTGCCGTTGGGCAGGCGGATGGCCGCGCGGTCGCCGGGTTTCAGTCCGAGCGCACGCAGCCCGCCGGCCACGCGTGCGGCGCGCTGCCACAGTTCGCCGTAGGTGACGCGCGGGCCGCCGACTTCCACGAGCGCTTCCGCGTGCGGGGCGCGTTCCACACTCGCGCGCAGCATGGCGGCGAGCGAGGCGGGCGGGTTCGTATAGCGCAGTGCGCCGTTTGCGTCGCGCTCCACATCACGGGTGTCGAAAGGGGACGATGCCATCGTGTTCTCCTCGTGAACGGTCTTTGTGCCGCTGGCTGGTCAACCGTCCAGCGCGTCGAGGAAGTGCATGAGTGCGGCGTTCACCGGCAGCGGGTGCGTCAGGTTGGAAGCGTGTCCCGCACCCTTGATCACGGTAAGGCTCGCGTTCGGGATGCGCCGTGCCATGTCCTCGGCGCGTTCCAGCTCGATCGCCATGTCCGCGTCGCCGTGGATGACCAGCGTGGGCGCGCGGATGTTGGCGATGCGGTCCGTGAGGTCGTCGCGCGTGACGAGCGTCCGGTACGCGCCCATCAGGTTCACGCCCTTCCAGCCGCGCCATTTCGCTTTCCAGGCTTCCGCGCCGGGCCACGCGGGGCCGAGGATGATGTGCTCGATGGTGGTGGCGACGGCCTCCGGCAGGCCGTGCTGCGCCCAGGCTTCCATCATCGGCTTGTAACCGGCGGTTTTGGCCGGGTCTTCCACCTGCGCCTGCGTGTCGATCAGCACCAGCGCGCGGACAACATCCGGGTGTGTCAGCGCACAGCGCAGCGACAGGTAGCCGCCCTGGCTCATGCCGGCGATCACCGCATTCTTGAGCCCAAGGTGGCGGATGAGCGCCGCGAGATCGTCCGCCGAGTCGTAGTAGGAGAACGGGTCGAGCGTATCGCCGGCGGTCTTGCCGTGCGCGCGTTCGTCCCAGGTGATGCAGCGCCAGTCGTCGCGGAACGCGGCGACCTGCGGGGCGAACATCTCGTGGTCCATCAGCAGCCCGTGCGAGAAGATGATCGCGGGCCGATCGCCGCCCGTGTCTTCGAAATACAGCTTTTGGCCGTTGACGTGAGCGTAGGGCATGGGGTTCTCCTCGAATGATTGTGTATGGGCGCCTGCCTGTGGCGTTCCAATCTACCCGCATGCAGGCACGGATAGAAGGGTTTTATTTGAATGAAGCAAACGCTTGCTAAAAATATGGAATTCCGCTAGCGTGGCGACATGCCTTCGCTGCCCGTCCCCGCCGACCATGAGCGCCCACGCCGCCGCGGCCGCCCGCGCAAGACGGCGCTGGAACGGGCCGAAAGCCCGCGCCGCGCGGAGGTGCTGCGGGTGGCGGCGCGGCTGTTCTGCGAGCGCGGGTTCCACGCCACGACGACGCGAGCGATCGCGGCGGCGGCGGACATGCAGTCCGGCTCCCCGTTCTATTACTTCAAGAGCAAGCGCGCGCTGCTGCACGCCGTGATGCAGAACGGCATGCGCGAAGCGCAGGTCCGGCAGGATGCGGCACTGGCGGCGCTGCCGGTGGGAAGCCCGCCGCGCGACATGCTGCGGGCGCTGATCCGCAGCCATCTTGACGTGCTGCTGGGGCCGGATGCCGACTTCATCCCGGTGATGCTGCTGGAATGGCGCTCGCTCACGCCGGTGCAGCAGAAGGCGATCACCACGCAGAAGGATGCCTACGAGGCGGCGTGGATGCCGGTCCTGGTCGCGCTGCGGCGTGACGGCGCGCTGGCGGCGCAGCCGGAAGTCGCCCGGCTGTTCATGTTCGGCGCGCTGAACTGGGCGGTGAAGTGGTTCGACGCGCGCGGCACCCTGTCACTCGACGCGCTGGCGGCACAGGCGCTCGCCCTGTTCATCGGAGACGCATGAAATACCGATCCGTTTTCACGCCCGGCCTGTTCGCCGGCAAGACCGCGCTCGTCACCGGCGGGGGTTCCGGCATCGGCCGCTGCACCGCGCACGAACTGGCGGCGCTGGGCGCCCATGTCGTGCTGGTGGGGCGCACGCAGTCGAAACTGGACGCGGTGCGGGTGGAGATCGCCGAGGACGGCGGTATGGCGAGTGCGCACGCCTGCGACATCCGCGACGAGGAAGCCGTCAAGGCCATGGTGCAGGCGGTGGCGGCGGAGCGCGGGCGGATCGACCTGCTCGTCAACAACGCCGGCGGGCAGTACCTGACGCCGCTGGAGGCGATTTCCGCCAAGGGCTTCAAGGCCGTCGTGGACACCAACCTCACGGGCGGCTTTCTCGTGGCGCGTGAGTGCTATCTGCAGTCCATGCGCAAGCACGGCGGGGCAATTGTCAACATCGTCGCCGACATGTGGGGTTCGATGCCGATGATGGCGCACTCGGGAGCAGCCCGCGCCGGCATGGTGAGCCTGACGGAAACCGCGGCGCTGGAATGGGGCGGCAGCGGCGTGCGCGTGAACGCCGTGGCGCCGGGCTATGTCGCGTCCAGCGGCATGGACCACTACCCGCCGGAAGCGGCGCCGATGCTGCGCGCCATGCGCAAGACGGTACCGCTCGGCCGTTTCGCCACGGAAGCGGAAGTGTCCGCCGCCGTCGTGTTCCTGCTTTCGCCGGCGGCGGCGTTCGTCAGCGGCACGACCTTGCGCGTGGACGGCGCACGCCCGCAGGTGCGCATGGGCATGCCGATGCGGGTGGCGAATGCCGAAGCGCAGCAGCGCGATGCGATCCGGGCGTTCGACGGCTTTCATCGGGCGGTGACGCCAAAGGTATTCCAGGACGCGGGCGAGTGAACGGCATGAAACATCGAGGTGGCTGGTCCGGTCGCGCTGCGGCCCGCACGCTTCGGCGCGGCGCAAGGTGCTTCAAGCCGGTGCCTGCGTCAGTCGACCGGACTCCGGGGAGCGTGTAGCGCATGGACGTCTTCGATTCGAACTGGAACCCGGCGGGCGACAAGGCCCAGCAGCGTCGTGCGGCGATGCTGGAGCGTATCGCCGAGTTGCGCGCGCTGGAAGACCGCGCCACGCACAAGTCCGCACGGGCGGCGCCGCGGTTCCGCAAGCGTGGCCAGCTCCTGCCGCGCGAGCGGGTGGCGCTGCTGCTGGACACCGGTGCGCCGTGGCTGCCGCTGATGTCGCTGGCCGGCTTCAAGTGCGATACGCCGGATGCCGACAAGTCCGTGCCCGGCGGCGGCGACATCGGCGGCATCGGCTTCGTGTCCGGCGTGCGCTGCATGGTGGTGGCGAACGACTCCGGCATCGACGCCGGCGCGCTGCAGCCGATGGGGCTGGAAAAGGCGTTGCGCCTGCAGGACATCGCGCTGCAGGAACGCCTGCCGTTCATCCACCTCGTGGAAAGCGCCGGCGCGAACCTCATGCACTACAAGGTCGACACCTTCGTGCACGGCGGTGCGCTGTTCCGCAACCTGGCGCGGCTGTCGGCGGCGGGGCTGCCGGTCATCACCGTCCAGCACGGGTCCGGCACGGCCGGCGGCGCCTACATGCCGGGGCTGTCGGACATCGTCATTCTCGTCGAAGGCCGTTCGCGGGCATTTCTGGCCGGCCCACCGCTGCTGAAGGCGGCGACGGGCGAAGTCGCCACTGCGGAAGAACTCGGCGGCGCGCAGATGCACGCCACGGTGTCGGGGCTGGGTGAATATCTGGCCCGCGACGACCGCGAGGCGCTCGGCATCTGCCGGCGCGTGGTGGCGGAACTGCAGTGGTCGGGACGTGCGTCCGATGATGGACTGGACGAACCGCCGTGGCCGGCGGAGGAACTGCTCGGCCTCATGCCCGCCACGCACCGCGAGCCGGTGGACATGCGCGAAGTTGCGGCGCGCCTCGTGGACGGTGGTCGCCTGCTGGAATTCAAGCCCGGCTACGGCGCGGCCACGGTGTGCCTGCAGGCGCGCATCGGCGGCCATGCCGTCGGCCTTATCACGAACAACGGGCCGATCGACATCAATGGTGCGAACCGCGCCACGCACTTCATCCAGTGGCTGTGCCAGCTCGGCCACCCGATCATCTACCTGCAGAACACCACCGGCTACATGGTCGGCAAGGCGATGGAACAGGGCGGCATCATCAAGCACGGCAGCCGGATGATAAAGGCCGTGACCGGCGCCACCGTGCCGCAGATCACCGTCCAGTGCGGCGCCAGTTTCGGCGCCGGCAACTACGGCATGTGCGGCCGCGCCTACGCGCCGCGCTTCCTGTTCACGTGGCCGAACGCGGCGACGGCCGTGATGGGCGGTGAGCAGGCGGCGCGCACCATGGAGATCGTCGCCACGGAAGCCTTCAAGCGCAAGGGCGTGGATGTCGACCCGGCGGTGCTGAAACAGCAGCACGATGCCGTGGTCGCCACTTTCGAGCGCCAGCAGGACGCCTTCACCACCAGCGGGTTGTTGCTGGATGATGGCGTGATCGACCCGCGCGACACGCGTGCCGTGCTGCGCTTCTGCCTCGACACGATTGCCGAGGGCGCGGCGCGCAAGGTGAACCCGCTGCCATTCGGCGTGGAGCGGATGTGAGGCGGGGCGGGATTCGGGATTGGTGATCGAGGCGACCCGTCACCGTGAATTGAATGCTTTTCCAGGACACAGGCCATGCAACTGACACACGAACACGAAGAAATCCGCAACACGCTCACGCGCTTCATCGACGAGCGGATCAACCCGCACGTCGAGGAATGGGAAGAAGCGGAGCTTTTTCCCGCCCACGAGGTCTTCAAGGGCCTCGGCGAGCTCGGCCTGCTGGGCCTGACGAAGCCGGTGGAATACGGCGGCCTGGGGCTGGACTATTCCTACAGCATGGTGATGGCGGAGACGCTCGGGCACGTCACCTGCGGCGCGATTCCCATGGCCATCGGCGTGCAGACCGACATGTGCACGCCGGCGCTGGCGAAGTTCGGCAGCGATGAATTGAAGCGCACGTTTCTCGCGCCCGCGATCGCCGGGGATAGGGTGGGTTGCGTCGGCGTCAGCGAGCCGGGCGCCGGCAGTGACGTGTCGCGCATCAAGTCCACGGCGCGCAAGGACGGCGGCGACTACATCATCACCGGCCAGAAGATGTGGATCACGAATTCGCTGCAGGCGGACTGGATGTGCATGCTCGTCAACACCGGCGGCGACGACCTCCACAAGAACAAGAGCCTGGTCATGGTGCCGATGCGCGACGGGCCGAATGGCCAGCTCACGAAAGGCATTTCCGTCGCGAAGAAGATCCGCAAGATCGGCATGAACGCCTCCGACACCGGCCTCATCTACTTCGACGACGTGCGCGTGCCGCAGGCCAACCGCATCGGGGCCGAAGGGCTCGGCTTCATCTACCAGATGCAGCAGTTCCAGGAGGAACGGCTGTGGGCGGCGGCGAACTCCCTGCAGGCGCTGGACGAGTGCATCCGCGACACCATCGAATGGGCGCGGGCGCGCAAGCTGTTCGGCGCCACGCTGCTCGACCAGCAGTGGGTGCAGTTCAAGCTCGTGGAACTGCAGACGGAAGTGGAGGCGCTGCGCGCGCTGACGTGGGCCGCCGGCGAGCGCTACGTGGCGGGCGAAAACGTGCTGCAGTGGGCGAGCATGGCCAAGCTCAAGGCCGGGCGGCTGATGCGTCAGGTGTCCGACACCTGCCTGCAGTTCTGGGGCGGCATGGGCTTCACGCTCGAAAACCGCGTGGCGCGGCTGTACCGCGACGGTCGCCTCGGCTCCATCGGCGGCGGCGCGGACGAAGTGATGATGGGCATCATCGCCAAGACCATGGGCATGGTCGGGCGGCCGGCAAAATGAACGCGCGGCCGATCCATCGCATCCTCGTCGCGAATCGCGGCGAGATCGCGCGGCGCGTCATCGCCACCGCACGGCGCATGGGCCTCGAAACCGTCGCCGTGTATTCGGCTGCGGACGCGGCCACGCCGCACGTGCGCGAGGCCACCGCGAGCCATGCGCTGGGTGGCAACACGTCCGCGGAAAGCTACCTGCGCGTGGACAAGCTGCTGGCGGCGGCGCGCGCCACGGGTGCGGATGCGATCCATCCCGGCTACGGGTTCCTCAGCGAGGACGCGGCTTTCGCCCAGGCGGTGCAGGATGCCGGCCTGACGTGGATCGGCCCGCCACCGGCGGCCACGCGCGCGCTTGGCAACAAGGCGCACGCCAAGCGGCTCGCCATCCAGCATGGCGTGCCGTGCCTGCCCGGCTACAACGGCGACGACCAGTCGCCGGAACGCCTGATCGCGGAAGCGGAAAAGATCGGCTACCCGGTGATGGTGAAAGCCGTCGCCGGTGGCGGCGGGCGCGGCATGCGGCTGGTGACGAAGGCGGCGGACCTGCCCGCGGCACTGAAAAGCGCGAGTTCCGAAGCGCTGTCCGGTTTCGGCAACGGCGACCTGCTCATCGAACGCGCGGTGCAAACGCCGCGCCACGTGGAAGTGCAGGTGTTCGCGGACGCGCACGGCCATGCCGTGCACCTTGGCGAGCGCGACTGCTCGATGCAGCGCCGCCACCAGAAGATCATCGAGGAAACGCCGAGCCCGGCCGTCACGCCGGAATTGCGCGAACGCATGGGCGCTTGCGCCGTCGCGCTCACGCTCGCCGCCGGCTATGTCGGCGCCGGCACGGTGGAATTCCTGCTCGAAGGCACGGAATTCTTCCTCATGGAAATGAACACGCGCCTGCAGGTGGAGCACACCATCACCGAGCAGGTGACGGGGCTGGACCTCGTCGAATGGCAGATCCGCGTCGCGCGTGGCGAAGTGCTGCCGCTGGCGCAGGAAGCCATCCACTTCCACGGCCACGCCATCGAAGTGCGCTTGTGCGCGGAAGACGAAAACTACGTGCCGCGCACCGGGCGTATCGCTGCGCTGGCTACGCCGCCCGTCGCGCACTTCGAGCGCGCGCCGCGCCGCTTCGACGCCTTCATCGAGCCGGGCACGGAGATCACGCCCTACTACGACTCGCTGCTCGGCAAGCTCGTCGTCCACGAAGCGACGCGCGAAGCCGCCATCGACGCGATGCTTGCGATGCTGGCGCAGACCGCCGTGCTGGGCCTGCCGACGAACCGCGCGTTCCTCATGGAATGCCTGGCCGACGAACGCTTTCGCCGCGGCGATGCGCTCATCTCCTTTCTCGACGAGCACGCCGACGAAATCCGCACGCGGCTGTTCGACAAGCAGAAAGCCCGGCATGTGCGCTGGTCGGCGGCGATCGCGCACCCACCGGCGGCGGGCGCACTGCCCTGTCCCTTCGCCGTGCCGCTGCGGCTTGCGCATCGTGATGAAGTTGAAACCGTCAGCGTTCGTGCCCGTGCCGGCAGCCTCGACATCGTCGGCGAACCCGAGCGTTCAATCGCGGTTTCCCGGAGCGCCGACGGTGCCCTGGTTTGTACGGAAGAAGGTGTTGCGCACCGCATCCAGGCCGTGCAGCTGCCGGGCATTGGTTCCGCGACGCCGTGGCACGCCCAGGCTGACGGCGTGGACTGGTGGTTCAACGACCTGTCCTTCGTGCCGGCAGCCGCCGCCGGTAAAGGCGCGGCGGAAACCGAACTGCGCGCGCCCTTCAATGGCCGCGTCGTGGCGGTGGACGTCCACCCCGGCGATGCGCTGGAGAAAGGTACGCAGGCGATCGTCATCGAATCCATGAAGCTGGAACACGCGCTCGCCCCGCGCACGGCGGTGACAGTGGCCGAAGTGCTGGTGGAAGCCGGCCAGCAGGTGACGCCGGGGCAGGTGCTGATGCGTTTCGGTCAGGGACGCGGGGCTGGAATTGAACGGTCAGGTAGCGATATCGGCGAGCGCGGTTGCAGTGGTGGGATTACGGTGACACCTACATTCCATAAAGCATGAACAGGAAAGCCGGCCGGAGTTTGCACCCCGGCCGGCCTGTGTCACAACGCCCGGCTTAGTCGTTTTCGAACTCGACCTGCGTTGCCACGATGGTTCCCCCGTTCAGCGTGCCCTCGGCTTTCACCAGCTTGCCTTGGGCCTGGCTCAGGAAGTCGCCTTGAGTCATGGCCGTACCGTCGATGTTGCGGAACTGTGTGGCCCCGCTCGTGGTGGCGACCGTCACCCCGAGGATCGTCAGGTTGGGCTGTGCCACGCTATCCACGCTGCCTTGCAACGTCACGCGGCTATCCGGGTCGTCGCGTTCAAGGCGGGTTGCGACGGCCTTGCCGCTGGCATCGAGGCTGGCGCGAATCTCGACACGATCGCCAACTCTGAGGCTTGCCAATGAGAACGGCGTGCTGGGACTGTTGTCCGCGCCGCTGCTCTTGTCTTCCAGACGCGTGGTCAGCGGGTCCACGTGGACCGTGATGCCGAGGACGGCCAGCGTTCCCGCGTTGGCATCAATAGCCTGAACGTCAGCCTCAATCTCGATGCTGGGATTTGGCTCGATCTCGATCTTGTCGGCCTGGAAAACGCCATTGCTGTTGAGCACACCCTCCACCTCAACCTTGATGTTGTCCGCGAGGTTCGCTTGGGTGCCGTCTTCAAAGCGCGTGGTGGTGGTAAA
The DNA here is from genome assembly GCA_004298465.1 of Nevskiaceae bacterium. GTDB lineage: Bacteria > Pseudomonadota > Gammaproteobacteria > Nevskiales > Nevskiaceae > SCRT01. Next base: position 69,535 of record SCRT01000019.1, read on the forward strand.
CACCACTTGTGTTGTTCCCATCTGGAAGCTGCGCGCAGTGGCGTTGTAGTTGCTCATGATGCCTTCAATCTCGAGGCGCGTTCCTGCCGACGAGACAAGGCTTGCAATATCGTCTTCCGGCTCGATGCTTGTGGCCTGCATGACGCCAGCGTCAAGGGTGCCCTTCACTTCCACGGACAGACCGTTTTGCAGGTTCCCCAATTCGGGGTCGATTGCGGCAGTCGAATAATTGATGCTCAACGCGCCGATGGCGAAGGTCTGCGCCACGGTGTCGAGGTTCTGCACGATGCCCTTGACTTCGAATTCACCGGTTGTCGTGCTGCTGGAGCGCTCGATGCGCGTGGCGTCGATGCTGCCATCCGCTCGTGCGAAGCCCGATACCTCGATGACGTCATTCACGGCCAGGCTGGCGAGCGTGAGGCCAGCGCCGAAAGACGTATCCGCCCCCACGTGCACGACCTGCCCCAGCACGGTCGCGGTCCCCGCAGCCGTGTCGATGGCCGAAATCGGCCCTTCAACCGCGCTTTTGGACACGATCTGATCGGCCGTTCCACGTGTGGGGTTGTCGTCGGAAATCGTGCCCTGGATGGTCACGACCTGCCCGATCCTGAGATCCGACTCGACTCCGGGGTTGTCGTCGAACTTGATCGTTGCCTTGCTCGTGTCGTAGTGCACGCCGTTGACGATCACGCTGCCGAAGCCGGTGATTGTGCCGCGAGACACGACGGCACTGCCATCTATGCCGGCGGTAGTGCCGGCGCCAACCGAGATGCCACCACCGCTGCAGGCGCCCAGGAACACGCTCGCGATGGCGGCCCCCGTGATGCCCATGAATGTGCTGTAAATCTTCATCTTGGTGTCCTCTTGTCTGAAAGGTCTTCCGAAAGGTCTTGAATCCAGTACGCGCCAAGGCCGAGCCGAATGCCCGGTTCATCTACCACTTCGTGCCGCTCGTGAGCCGAAAGCCAGGCATCGACGCGTTCCAGAAACGCCTGGGTCTCGCTTTCTATGAAGTCCCGGAATTCCGGGACTACGCTGGCCGGCATCTGCAGGTTCGTGGCGCGGCGCTCAAAGCGCGGCGGCTCACCGGCCTTGCGGTGCAGGTTGTGGGTGATGGCGTTGCCCAGATCGGCGAGGACTTCACCGAAACGCTGAATCTGCTTGGGGTTCGTGGCTTCGGGCACGTAATAGCGGGTCCGTGCAACAAGCTGACCATCCGGACGCTGCTCGATGGCCGAGGCCTGGCGCAATTCCTTGAGCAGGGTGGTTCCAGGCACACTCGGCGCATAGGTCGTACACAGCGATTCGAATGAAGGCACTGCGCCCGTGGCCGGCAAGGGCAGCGGTGTGCCGTTGTGCGAATACGTCGCATCCAGATACCAGCCCGTCAGGACGCGTGTGGCCTGATTCATATGGCCCGTGGAGACGGGCTCTGCTTCTTCAGCCTGTTTACGCAGGTGGCTCACTTCACGGCGCGTGATCCCCGTCAGCAGCGCCACGCGTGAAATGTTCGTGGGGCGCCCGTGGATGCCGAAACTGCGGGTTGCGACGTCGACATAGGTCTGCTTGGCGACGTCGGCAAGCTCCTTCCAGGTGACGCCGTCGCGCAGCAGCACGCGCGCGACCGGCCGAAACAATTGCCGAAACGCGGCCAGGGAGTTGCTGTACGTTTTGTCAGCACTATTTTTATTCATATATGAAACTATAAGTTACATATATAGAAAAATCAACAATGCTGCACGCCAGCCGTAACATATGGAAAGCCTCACGATCCCTGCGTCGCTTGATGGGTAGCAGATCGGGACCAGGGTGCGCGGCCGATGTTCCATGCAGCAGCGGAAATCAGGGTTTCCCGTAAAATGCGGAATTTGCTGGTTTGCGCCAGCCCCACCGCGGTGTCCGCGGGTCCTCGCACAGGTTTCTCCATGCAAGTTTCACTTTGGGTTTGGCTGGTTTCCGTTGCCGGTGTCGTGGCCCTGATCGCCTTTGACTTCTTCACGCATGTACGGCGGCCGCACGCGCCGTCGATGCGGGAGGCGGCGATCTGGTCGGTTTTCTACGTGGCGCTGGCGATCGTGTTCGGCTTCGGCATGATGGCGCTGTGGGACAAGCCGCACGCGCTGGCGTTCTTCGCCGGGTACGTCACCGAGAAGAGCCTGTCGGTGGACAATCTGTTCGTGTTCCTGATCCTGATGAGCAGCTTCAAGGTGCCGCGCATTCATCAGCAGGAGGTGTTGCTGGCAGGTGTGGTGATCGCGCTGGTCCTGCGGGCGGTGTTCATCCTGCTGGGTGCGGCGATGATCGAGCATTTCAGCTGGACGTTCTACCTGTTCGGCCTGTTCCTGCTGTTCACGGCTGCAAAGCTCGCGTTTGGCAAGAAAGAGGAAAGCGAGGAATACCAGCCGAACCCGATGGTGCGCTGGTTCCAGAATCACCTGCGGCTGGCGCCGGACTACGACGGCGCGAAGCTCGTCACGCGCATCAACGGCCGGCGCCATTTCACGCCGATGGTGATGGTGATGCTGGCCATCGGCTTCACCGACATCCTGTTCGCGCTCGACTCGATCCCCGCCATCTACGGCCTGACGGACGTGCCCTACATCGTCTTCGCCACGAACGCCTTCGCGCTGCTGGGGCTCATCCAGCTGTATTTCCTGATCGGCGGGCTGCTGCAGAAGCTGGTGTATCTCGGCATCGGCCTGTCGCTGATCCTCGCCTTCATCGGCGCGAAGCTGGTGCTGGAAGCGCTGGCGTCGAACGCCTTGCCGTTCATCAACGGCGGGCAGCCGGTCACCGGGCTGCCGCACATCGACACCGGCGATTCGCTCACGGTGATCGTCGTCATCCTCGCCATCACGACGGCGTGCAGCCTGTGGAAGAGCCGCCGCGACGCGGTGGCGTGAAGGGTGGGGTCGCGCGGCACTTGCCGGGCTCAGCTTTTCAAGCTCGGCACAGGGCGGTCGCCTACAGGTAGGTTCTTACAGGTGCCGGCACAAGACACATCCTTAATTCTTGTGCAGGAGCCGGCCAGCCGGCGACCTGTTGCAGCTCCGCATTGCGGGGCTTATACCTGCTTAGCGTGGCGGCAGCCAAGACTGCGACGATACCCTGAAACAAATGCGCACGTTGTTCTCGTGAGAGTGGCCCAACGTGTGACGCCGAAGCTCACGGGCGGCGAAGCGGTCCCCGCCAAGCAACTTGGCCAAGGGTCAGGCGTGGGCTGCGTCGTTGCCGGCCCACGGCTTGATCTTCGCAGGCGTGTTTTGGTCATCTCCCGGTCGTGGTCGGACCGCAAGCCTGCGGGAAATTCGGTGAAACATTGCGATATCAAACGTCATTACGAGTTACCGACTAACGCCTGAAATCAGCGGCGCGCGTAGCGCGCCCGCTGGATCGGGTTGTCAGACCGAAGCATCACGAAACGCCCGCAGCACCGAATTGATGCGCGTTTGGTAACCTGGCCCCTGTGCCTTGAACCACTGAATTACGTCCTCATCGACGCGCAGAGACACTGCTGCCTTTGGTGGCCTGGCCTGCAACCCGCGACGAACCACGCCACGAACGATATGACGGATGTCGGCCTCGGGATGATCGCGGCAGGCTGTGCTTACCGGGCCATTCTTGAGCCTTGCCCAATCAGTCTTTGACTTGCTCGAAGTAGATTCGCGCTTCGCGTTGCGTGGCTTTGCGGATTTCATGCGCGGTCTCCGTATGAACGATGGATACCGGAGTGCCTGCCAACAGACCCAAGGTGACGAATCGCTGCTCGCCGTAGGCGAAGCGGTCATCCTCGAACGTGAACGTAAGACCGTCGAAGACGCTTGGGGTATCGACGAAGTCGAGCCCGTGAGCCTTCAGGTTCGCAGCACGTTTGGCTGTTGACCAAGTGAACTCCATGACGCATTGTATATACATAACGTCACAACGCCAAGAAGGTCTTCTGCTTCAGGCAATACGACCAGACTTCCACGTCGTTGTCCTTGCACGACTGCGCCATCAAGTCCAGATACAGTGCGTAATCCGCATCCTCAAGGAATATCCGTTGACGGCGGTTACCCCGCTGCGTCACGTGGTCCTGTCCCCCTAGAGTGATACCAGTGATTCGTGGAGACTCTCCCATCCGGAGGGTTACATGCGCAAGTCGAAGTTCAGCGAGTCACAGATCGCGGTGGTGTTGAAGGAGGCCGAGGCAGGTACGTCGGTGGCAGACGTGTGTCGCCAGCACGGGATCAGCTCGGCGACGTTCTACCAGTGGCGCTCGAAGTACGGCGGTATGAGCGTGTCGGACATGCAGGGGCTGAAGGAGCTGGACACCGAGAACGGGCGGCTGAAGCGGATGTACGCCGAGCTCAGTTTGGACCACGAATTGTTGAAGGAGGTCTTGAAAAAAAAGTTCTGAGCCCGGCGCAACGGCGGCGGGTAGTGGCGTAGCTGATGGAGGGACGGGCAGTGAGCGAACGGCGGGCCTGCCGGATTGTGGGCCAAGGCAAGGACCACACAACGGCGTGCAGAGGACGGCCGGCGACGGCCGGACACACCGGTGGAGGCGCGACTGGTGGCACTGGCACGCGAGCACCGCGGGTGGGGCTGTCATCAGTTGCACGATCAGCTCCGGTTGGAGGGCTACACCATCAACCACAAGCGCACGGAGCGACTCTACCGGCAGCACAAGCTGGCGCTACGCCGTCGGCGCCGACGGCGGCTACCGGTGGCAGCCAGGCCGCCGCGGCTGCAGCCGATTCGGCCGAACCTGTGCTGGTCGCTGGACTTCATGGGCGACAGCCTCGCCGATGGCCCGGCTACCGCACGCTCAACGTGATCGACGACTACGCACGCGACGCGTTGGCCATCGAGATCGACCTGAGCCTGACCGCACGACGTGTTGCACGTGTGCTGGATCGCCTGTGCGACGCCCATGGCCAGCCCGACACGATCCGCAGCGACAACGGTCCGGAACTGCGCAGTGCCGTGCTACAGGAATGGGCTACGCGGCGTGGCATCCATTGGAGCTTCACCCAGCCTGGGCACCCCGAGCAGAACGCCTACATCGAGCGCTTCAACGGCACCTACCGTCGCGAAGTGCTGGATGCGTACCCGTTCCGCAGCGTCTCTGAAGCACGGCACATAAGCGAAGCGTGGCGGCACGTCTACAACGAGCAACGATCTCACAGCGCCATCGGCCACCTGCCACCGATGGCATTCAAGCAACACTGGCAGCAACGTCAGTCTCTACTTATGGCGGGTAGCGTTTGAGGGGTGTGGACACTGCCGGTCATGCGCGGCATACAGCCTGCGGACGGAACAGGCATATCACGACTGAGTGAATCGATTCATCACTCTTTCATGGCAAGCGCCATCCGCGCGAGATGGGCGTGCCGGAAATAACAGTGTTTCTGACACATCTCGCAACGACGTGACACGTTTCTATGTCGACGTAGAATCAGGCGAGGCTGGGTCAGCCCTTTCGCCGCACCGTAGCGGCGAAGACGGGCTCACTCCCCCGGTTCGTAATTCAAATTCGGTGCCAGCCATTTTTCCGCGGTTGCCATGTCCCAGCCCTTGCGGCGTGCGTAGTCTTCCACCTGGTCGCGGCCGATGCGGCCGACGACGAAGTATTGCGATTGCGGGTGCGAGTAGTACCAGCCGGAAACCGCTGCGCCGGGCCACATGGCCATGTGTTCGGTGAGGTGCACGCCGGCGTTTTTCTCGGCGTCCAGCAGTTTCCAGATCGTGCGTTTTTCGGTGTGCTCCGGACAGGCGGCGTAGCCGGGCGCGGGGCGGATGCCCTGGTACTTTTCGCCGATGAGGGCGTCGTTGTCGAGCGTCTCGTCCGGCACGTAGGCCCAGAATTCCTTGCGTACGCGCTGGTGCAGGCGTTCCGCGAAGCTTTCGGCCAGGCGGTCGGCGAGCGATTCCAGCAGGATGGCGTTGTAGTCGTCGTTGGCCTTGCGGAACTCGGCGCACTTTTCCGCGCAACCCAGCCCGGCGGTGACGACGAAGGCGCCGAGGTAGTCTTGCAGGCCGCTGTCCTTCGGGGCGATGTAGTCGGCCAGCGCGCGGTGCGGCACGCCGGGGCGGTGCTCGGCCTGCTGGCGCAGACTGTGTACGACGGTGCGTACGGTCTGGCGCGTGTCGTTGGTGTAGATCTCGATGTCGTCGCCGACGCGGTTGGCGGGGAAATGGCCGAACACGGCATTGGCCGACAGCCACTTTTCCTTGATGGCGAGGTCGAGCAGCGCCTGGCCTTCCTCATAAAGCTTGCGTGCGGCCTCGCCGTTCGCGGGGTTGTTGAGGATGTCCGGGAAGCGGCCCTTGAGTTCCCAGGCGTTGAAGAACGGGCCCCAGTCGATGGTGCGGCGCAGCTCCTGAAGCGGGTAGTCGTGGAATACCTTCACGCCGTGTTGCGCGGCTTCGGAGCCGTCGTCCAGCCACTTCGGGCGCGGCGGCGTGTAGCCCGCCCAGTCGATGGGTGAGGCGTTCGCGCAGGCTTGGGCATAGGTAATGTACTTCTGCGTGTCGCGCGTCTTGTGGCGCTGGCGCACGCCTTCGTATTCCTCGCGCAGCTCGGCCATGAACTTCGGCCGATGCTCGTCGGACAGCAGCGTGGAAACGACCGGCACGGAGCGTGAGGCATCCTTCACCCACACCACCGGGCCGTCGTACTGCGGCGCGATCTTCACGGCGGTGTGCGCGCGCGACGTGGTGGCGCCGCCGATCAAGAGCGGCATCGTCATCTTGCGGCGCTGCATTTCCTTGGCGACGTTGATCATCTCGTCGAGGCTGGGCGTGATGAGGCCGGAGACGCCGACCATGTCCGCGTGTTCCTCGATGGCGGTGTCCAGCAGCTTGGCGGCGGGCACCATCACGCCGAGGTCGTGCACGGCATAGTTGTTGCAGGCCAGCACCACGCCGACGATGTTCTTGCCGATGTCGTGCACGTCGCCCTTCACCGTGCAGGTGATGATCTTGCCCTTGGCGTGGCTGGCGTCCCCCGGCTTTTTTTCGGCGTCCATGAAGGGGATGAGCCAGGCGACGGCTTTTTTCATCACGCGCGCGGACTTCACCACCTGCGGCAGAAACATCTTGCCGGCGCCGAACAGGTCGCCGACGACGTTCATGCCGTCCATCAGCGGACCTTCGATGACTTCCAGCGTGCGGCCGCCGGCGGCAATGATTTCCTGCCGCATTTCCTCGGCATCTTCTTCCGCGTACTTGTCGATGCCCTTCACCAGCGCGTGCTTGATGCGCTCGCGCACCGGCAGCTGGCGCCACGCATCGCCGTCGTCCTTCTTCACTTCGCTGCCCTGGTTGCGATATTTCTCCGCAAGGTCCAGCAGGCGTTCGGTGGCGTCCGCGCGGCGGTTGAGGATGACGTCTTCCACCGCCTCGCGCAGTTCGGGGTCGAGGTCGTCGTACACCGCGAGCTGCCCGGCGTTGACGATGCCCATGCTCATGCCGGCCTGGATGGCGTGGTAGAGGAATACGCAGTGGATCGCCTCGCGCACCTTGTTGTTGCCGCGGAAGCTGAAGGAGATGTTCGACACGCCGCCGGACACGCGGGCGCCTGGCAGGTGCTGGCGGATCCAGCGCGTGGCCGCGATGAAGTTCACGCCGTTCGCGGCGTGCTCGGCCATGCCGGTGGCGACGGGGAAGATGTTCGGGTCGAAGATGATGTCCTCGGCCGGGAAGCCGACTTTCTCCGTCAGCACCTTGTAGGCGCGTTCGCAGATCGACGTGCGGCGTTCGACGGTGTCGCCCTGGCCCTGCTCGTCGAAGGCCATGACGACGGCGGCCGCACCGTAGCGGCGACACAGCTTGGCGTCGTGGATGAACTTTTCCTCGCCTTCCTTGAGCGAAATGGAGTTGACGATCGGCTTGCCCTGCACGCACTTCAGGCCGGCTTCCACGACTTCCCACTTCGAGGAGTCGATCATGAACGGCACGCGCGCGATGTCCGGCTCGGAAGCCAGCAGGTTCAGGTAGCGCACCATCGCTGCCTTGCCGTCCAGCATGCCCTCGTCCATGTTGATGTCGAGCACCTGTGCGCCGTCTTCCACCTGGCTGCGCGCGATGTCGACGGCGGTGGTGTAGTCGCCGGCCTTGATGAGGTTCTTGAACTTCGCGGAACCCGTCACGTTGCTGCGCTCGCCGACGTTGACGAACAGCGAGGCGTCGTCCACGTTCCACGGTTCCAGCCCCGACAGCCGCAGCGCCAGCGGGCGCTTGGCCGGCACGCGCGGCGGCTTGCCTTTCACGTGCGCGGCGATGTGGGCGATGTGCTCCGGAGTGGTGCCGCAGCAGCCGCCGACGATGTTGACGAAGCCGGAGGCCGCGAAGTCTTCCAGCGCGCAGGCGGTGTCGTCCGGGTGCTCGTCGTATTCACCGAAGGCGTTCGGCAGGCCGGCGTTCGGGTAGCAGGAAACGTAGCAGTCCGCGAGGGTGGAAAGCTCCGCCACGTACTGGCGCATCTGCCTGGCGCCGAGTGCGCAGTTGAAGCCGACGGCGAACGGTTCGGCGTGGCGGATCGAGTTCCAGAAGCCTTCCACCGTCTGGCCCGACAGCGTGCGGCCGGAGGCATCCGTGATGGTGCCGGAAATGACCAGCGGCACGTGCACGCCGCGCGTGTCGAACACCTGCCGCACGGCGAAGATCGCGGCCTTGGCGTTCAGGGTGTCGAAGATCGTCTCGATCATCAGGATGTGCGCGCCGCCGTCGAGCAGGCCGTTCGCGGCCTCGGTATAGGCGGCGACGAGCTCGTCCCACGTGACATTGCGCTTGCCGGGGTCGTTCACATCCGGGCTGATGGAGGCCGTGCGGTTCGTCGGGCCGAGCGTGCCGGCGACGAAGCGCGGATGCTCCGGCGTGGCGATGGCGTCGACTTCCGCCCGGGCCAGCTTCGCGGCCTCGAAATTCAGTTCGTAGGCGATTTCCTGCAGGCCGTAGTCGGACTGCGAGATGCACTGCGCGTTGAAGGTATTCGTTTCGACGATGTCCGCGCCGGCCTGCAGGTACTTGCGGTGGATCTCGCGGATGATCTGCGGCTGGGTGAGCGTGAGCAGGTCGTTGTCGCCTTTCACGTCCTGCTTCCAGTCCGCGAAGCGCGCGCCACGGAAATCGGCTTCCTCCAGCTTGTAGGACTGGATCATGGTTCCCATCGCGCCGTCGATGACGAGAATGCGTCGCCTGGCGATGGCGTCCAGCTGCGCGGTGACGTCGATGACCGGGTGCTGCTGTGTTTTTGCGTCCATGACGTAATTTTATCCTGCTATCCGGATGGGCGGATGTTTTTTGCTTCCACGGCCCTCGTGGCCGCCGTGCGGGGCTTGCGGGCATAATACGCGGCCCCATATAGACGGCAGGCCCGCACGCTGTGCTGCGTTGCCGACACACGTCCACTTGCCTTTAGAGGTTCGATACATCATGAAGAAATGGCGTTGCCAGGTCTGCGATTTCATTTACGACGAGGCCGCAGGCCTGCAGGAAGAGGGTATTCCACCCGGCACCAAGTTCGAGGATCTGCCCGAAGACTGGACGTGCCCGGACTGCGGCGCCGCGAAGTCGGAATTCATCGTCGACGAGGAATGACGCTGGCCGGGTGAATGTCCGGCGCCCGCCGGGCGTTCACGCCCAACTGTTTTGTACCCACTCGGCCCCCGGCCGCGTCCTGCGTACCGGTGGCACAGATAGTAAAGTGCCGCCATAACAAACGTACGTGAGGAGCAGGCAGTGAGTGCAGATACGGGCAGTTACGCCGCAGTCTATGCGGCCGCGCAGTCGGACCCGGCCGGGTTCTGGGGCGAACTGGCGGAGCAGATCCGCTGGACGCGGCGCTGGGACACGGTGCTGGACGATTCCGCCAAGCCGTTCTACCGCTGGTTCACTGGCGGCGAGCTGAACACCTGCTACAACTGCGTGGATCGCCACGTCGATGAAGGCCGCGGCGACCAGCCGGCGCTGGTCTACGACAGCCCGCTGGCGGGCGCGCAGCGCACCTGGACGTATCGTGAACTGCGGGACGTGGTGGCCCGTGTGGCTGGCGTGCTGCGCGGCATGGGCGTGGCGAAGGGTGACACCGTCGTCATCTACATGCCGATGGTCGCGGAAGCGGCGATCGCGATGCTGGCCTGCGCGCGCATCGGCGCCGTGCATTCCGTGGTGTTCGGCGGCTTCGCCGCGCCGGAGCTGGCGAAGCGCGTGCTGGATGCCAAGCCAAAACTCGTGATGTCAGCGTCCTGCGGGCTGCTGCCGGGCAAGACCGTGCCCTACAAGCCGTTGCTGGACGAAGCGCTGAAGATCGCGAACGCGGCAAATACCCCGTGCTTGATCCTGCAGCGCGAACAGCAGCGTTGCGAGCTCATCCCCGGCCGCGACCACGACTGGTCCGCCGCAGTCGCACAGGCGCAGCCGGCCGACTGCGTGACGCTCAAGGCCACGGATCCGCTCTACGTCATCTATACGTCCGGCACCACCGGTGTGCCGAAGGGCGTGGTGCGCGACAACGGCGGCCATGCCGTGGCGCTGAAGTGGTCGATGGACGCGATCTTCGGCATGAAACCCGGAGACGCGTTCTGGGCCGCGTCGGACGTCGGTTGGGTCGTCGGTCATTCCTACATCGTCTATGGCCCGCTGCTGCAGGGCTGCACCACGATCCTCTACGAAGGCAAGCCGGTCGGCACGCCGGACGCCGCGGCGTTCTGGCGCGTCATTGCCGATCATCACGTCAAGGCGCTGTTCACAGCGCCCACCGCGTTCCGCGCCATCAAGAAGGAGGACCCGAAAGGCGAAGGCGTGAAACGCTACGATCTGTCCGGCTTCAAGTACCTGTTCCTCGCCGGCGAGCGCAGCGTGCCGGACGATATCGAATACGCGAAGCGCATCCTCGGCGTGCCGGTCATCGACAACTGGTGGCAGACGGAACTCGGCTGGCCGGCCATCAGCAACTTCGCCGGCATCGAGCTGCTGCCCGTGAAGCCGGGTTCGGCGACCAAGGCCGTGCCGGGCTTCGAGCTCGAATATGTCGACGAGGAAGGCCATCCGCAGCCGGACGGCGAGATCGGCAACCTCGTCATCAAGCTGCCGATGCCGCCGGGTACGCTCTACACGCTCTGGCACAACAACGAACGCTTCGAGAAAAGTTACCTGGCGCGCTACCCCGGCTACTACTTGTCCGGCGACGCCGGCATGCGCGACCGGGACGGCTACTGTTCCGTGATGACGCGCATCGATGACATCATCAATGTCGCCGGCCACCGGCTTTCCACCGGCCAGATGGAGCAGGTGCTGGCGGCGCACCCGGACGTGGCGGAAGGCGCGGTCGTGGGCGTGGCCGACGCGCTCAAGGGCCAGGTGCCGCTGGGGCTGGTGGTGCTGAAGCTGGGCGTCACGAAGCCGGAAGCCGACATCTGCAAGGAACTCGTCGCCCGCGTACGCAACGAGATCGGCCCGGTAGCCGACTTCAAGAGCGTGAAGGTCGTCAAGCGGCTGCCCAAGACCCGCTCCGGCAAGGTGCTGCGCGTGACGATCCGCACGCTCGCGGACGGCGTGGAAGTAAAGGTGCCGGCGACGATCGAGGATGCCACCGTGCTGCCGGAGATCACGGCAGCGCTGACGGCACTGGGCTACCCGCGCCACGCCGGGTGAGGTGCTGCCGCGCCGTTTCATTTCCTTCAGGAATCCCTTATGGCACACACCGAGACCACCGCTGCCGGGCACGTGCTCGACATCCGCATTACCCGCCCCGAGAAGCTCAACGCGCTGTCGCTGGAGATGTACGCGGAGCTGGCGCTGGCACTCGGCCGGCTCGACCGTGACCCCGACCTCCGGGTCGGCCTCATCCATGCCGACGGCAAGCATTTCACAGCCGGTATCGAGCTCGACAAGTGGGCGCCGGTGTTCGCCGCGGGCAAATGGGCGGCGGCGCCGGACGGTGGGCTGGACCCGTTCGCGCTGGTCGGGCCGCGCTGCACCAAGCCAGTGGTGATCGCGGTGCAGGGCTACTGCTTCACGTGGGGTGTCGAGATCCTGCTGACGACGGATGTGCGCGTCGCGGCCGAGGATGCGCAGTTCGCCATGCTGGAGGTCAAGCGCGGCATCTATCCGTGCGGCGGCGCGACGCTGCGCCTGCCGCAGCAGATGGGCTGGGCCAATGCCCAGCGCTACCTGCTGACCGGCGAGCGGTGGTCGGCAGCCGAGGCCTACCGTACCGGGCTGGTGCAGGAAGTCGTGCCCGCCGGACAGCAGTACGAAGCAGCACAGAAGATCGCCGCGGGCATTGCCGCAGCCGCGCCATTGGGGGTCAAGGCAATCCTCAAGTCGGCGCGACTGGCGCGGTCGGCGGGTGAAGCCCGGGCTGCAGGACAGCTTTTTGACGACATGCCGGCGGTGATGGGCAGTGCCGACGCCCACGAGGGCGTGCAGTCGTTCCTCGAACGACGCGATGCGGTGTTCACGGGGCGCTGAAGTTGCCTGAGCGGTAAGCAGCGAGAGACATTGTTGGTTGCTTGCCACTTTCCGTGCCAGCAGATGGGGTGGTTGTCGGTACGGCGTCATTCTTCCCCGTAGATACCCTTCGTCCAGTCTTTAATGACAGCGTACACTGTCATTGTCGTCAATGACGCACTGCCGCAATGCGGCTACTGTCGGATCGTGATAAACCACCCTTGATGTGTCAGTGCGGTTCTATCTTCAGGAGGTTCAGCCATGGCTACTGCAAATGCTTCCCGGCCCGCCACTCCGCGGCGTGTTGCTGCCGTTCGGAGCGCGCGTCGCCACGAAGGTGCGCGCATCACGGTGCGCCGTCCGGAGTTCGACTTCAGTGACACGCCGAAGTACTGGTTTCTCGACAACGCGTTCCTGACCCGCTACATGGACGGCATGGCCGCGCTGTTCCCGGACGGCGAGATGTTCTTCGTGAATTCCGTACGCGCGGTACGCGACGAGGTCACCGACGAGGCGCTGCAGAAGGAGATCAGCGCGTTTATCGGCCAGGAGGCAATGCACGCCAAGGCACACCGGGAATTCGATGCCTATCTGGCGCAGACCGGGCTGCCGATCCACGACTGCGAACAGGTTGCGGTGCGGCTGCTGGGGCTCGTCAAGCCACTCAAGTCGAAGAAGCTGGAACTGGCGATCACGGCGGCGCTGGAACATTTCACTGCGACGTGGGCGCAGCGCCTGCTGACGCACCAGCCGTCGCGCGACCGCATGCTGGCGCCGGAGATGCGCCGCCTGTTCACCTGGCACGCCATCGAGGAGTCGGAACACAAGACCGTCGCCTTCGACGTCTACAAGGCGGTCGGCGGCGGCTACCCGATGCGTGCCGGCGCCATGGTGGGCGCCATGGTCATCCTGCCGGCGGCGCTGGCCTACATCGAGCTCAAGCTGCTGCGCCACGATCGGCAGCTCTTCAACGTGAAAGGCTGGGCGAAGGGCCTGTGGTACCTGTTTGGGCCGACGGGGTTCTTCCCGCCGACGATTCCGGTGCTGTTCGACTACTTCCGGCCCGATTTCCACCCCGACGACCACGACGCCGGCGAAGCTTTCGAGGCCCGCAAGCGGGAATTGAAGCTGGACGAGATGGCCGTTGCCCAGGGGGCCTGACATGGACGATTTCGCGCCTGAAATGGTACGGCCCGCAGCGGGCTCTCGGCTGCCGGCGCGCGAGGTGGATGTGCTGGTCATCGGCGCCGGCCTGTCCGGCATCGGCGCGGCCTGCCACCTGCGGCGCAGCTGCCCGACGAAGACGCTGGCGATCATCGAGCGCCGCAAGCAGATGGGCGGCACGTGGGACCTGTTCCGCTATCCGGGCGTGCGCTCGGATTCCGACATGTACACGTTCGGCTTCAGCTTCCGCCCGTGGACCGAGCCGCGCGTGCTGGCGGACGGCGCCTCCATCCGCAAGTACATGCACGATACCGCACACGAATACGGCGTCGACGCCCTCATCGACTATGAGCGCCGCGCGGTGCGCGCCGACTGGTCCTCGCGCGACGAGCGCTGGACGGTCGAGGTGCTGAACGAGGCAACCGGCCAGACCGAACGCTATCGCGCCGCGTTCATCTTCACCTGCACCGGCTACTACAACTACGACACCGGCTATCGCCCGACCTTCGACGGCGAAGCCGATTTCACCGGCACGCTCGTGCATCCGCAATTCTGGCCCGAGGACCTGGACTACGCGGGCAAGAACGTTGTCGTCATCGGCAGCGGTGCGACGGCGATCACGCTCGTGCCCTCGATGGCGGGCAAGGCGGCGCACGTCACTATGCTGCAACGTTCGCCGACCTACATCCTTTCGGTTCCGGCCATAGACGGCGTGGCCGCCGCGCTGCAGAAGCACCTGCCGGCGAAGCTGGCCTACCGCCTGAACCGGGCGCGCAACGTGGCGATCCAGCGCGGGCTGTACAAGATGTCCCGGCGCCACCCGGCGCTGGTGCGCAAGTTCATCCTCGGCCGGATCCGGAACCGCATCGGCGAGCGCATCGACATGCGCCATTTCACGCCGAGCTACAACCCCTGGGACCAGCGCCTGTGCGTGGTGCCGAACGGCGATTTGTTCAAGGCGCTGAAGCGCGGCGATGCGTCGATCGAGACCGACACCATCGACCGTTTCACCGAGCACGGCGTGCGGCTGAAGTCCGGCAAGGAACTGCCGGCCGACATCATCATCACGGCCACCGGCCTGGACGTGCGGATGGCCGGCGGGATGGCGGTCTACGTCGACGGCGAGCCCACGGAAGTGGCGGGCCGGCTGACCTACAAGGGAGTGATGCTGGCGGACGTGCCGAACGTCGGCGTGCTGTTCGGCTACACGAACGCGTCGTGGACGCTCAAAGTCGACCTCGCCGCCGAATACCTGTGCCGGGTGCTCAACCACATGGCACGGCGTGGCTATGCACAGTTCGTCGCGCATCCGCCGACCGATGAACGGGACGAGGGCAACGTGATGCAGACGCTCAGCTCGGGATATGTGCAGCGTGCGTCGGGCCGTCTGCCGGCCCAGGGCCGACGCTCGCCGTGGCGCGTCGTGCAGGATTACCTGTACGACGTGAACGTCATGCGCTACGGCGACGTGGAAGATGGCGTGATCGAGTTCGACGGCCACGTGTCCCACGCCGCGCGGCCGGCCTGGCGCACGCCGTTGCGCACGGCACGGGCGCGGCTGGCGGCAGCTGGCATCATCTAGAAACTCGGAATAACCTGCTGCGCTCGACATCTGGCGCGAGGGCGGTGCTTCAGCCTCGCCGGATGGAGGGGTGCGTGACGGATGTTGGCGCAGGCGAGGCTGAGTGCGCCCGCTCCCGCACCCACCGTTCCGGGCGACCGTGTCGCGGGCGCAATCCTCATGTATCCCCACGTACACTGCGGTTCCTGCGCCCCATCCTCGCGCGACCTGTCTTCGCTCGCGACGGCTATTCAGAGTTTCCTTGGTTGCTTGGCCCACGGCACGCCTTCGTGCAGTGCCGTGGGCCGCTCGCTAAACTTCGCGGATGAGATCGCCGACCAGATTTGTGCACGTCATGGGCAGCGTAGCGCTGCTTGCCGCGGCGGGCGGGCTTGCCGCCTGTGCCACAGTGGGCAATGCGCTCGGGATCGGTGACGGTCCGGTACTGGTGGAACAGGTTGCAGCAGCCAAGGATTGCCGCGGTCCGCAGACCCAGGACACGGTGATTGTCCTGCCGACGGCGGCAGAGGTCGGCAAGCTGCAACTGGACCGGAATTTTCGCCTGACGTTTCCCGGCGCGTTGCCCGGCGGCCCGTTCGCGCTGGTTGAAGCCGCGGGACAGGCGGACGGCGTCAACGGGTTGGCCGTCAGCCGGCAGGCGCAGGTCGATCACGGCGTGCTGTACCTCACCGCGTCGTACTTCGCGTCCGCCGCGCCGAAAGCCGCGAAACCGTGCGTGCTTGTTGCGCTGCCGCCCGGACGCTATCAGCAGGTTGTGGTGCTGGACCCGACGCGGGCACGGCGGGCTGCAGCACCGGTGCGTGGGCGCACGGCGCGGTAGAGTCGGGGCGCATGCGTGGCTGCGCGCGCGAAACATGGCCGCGGGGCCAACGAGTCGGGGGAGAAGCCAGTGAAACGAGCTCTGTTGCCTGCGGCGCTGTGTGCGCCGGTGCTGTTTGTGCTGTTCGTGCTCAACACCCTGCTGTGGATAGGGCCGGTGTATCTCGCCGTCCTCGTCAAGCTGCTGACGCCGTCCGGCACACGGGCGCGAGACGCCCTGTCGAGGGCCGTGGCGTGGCTGGCCGAGCACTGGATGATGGTGAACGTCTGGGTCGGCGACCGCGTGCTGCGCATCGACTGGGACGTCCGTGCGCCGGTGGACCTGTCGCGCAACGGGCAGTATCTGATCATCGCCAATCACCAGACGTGGAACGACATCTACGTGCTCATGCGCTGCTTCCGTGGCCGCCTGCCGTTCTTCAAGTTCTTCCTGAAACAGCAGCTCATCTGGGTGCCGGTGCTGGGGCTGGCGTGGTGGGGGCTCGACTACCCGTTCATGAAACGCTACACGCGGGAACAGATCGAGCGCGACCCGTCGCTGCGCGGCAAGGACGTGGAGACTACGCGCAAGGCCTGTGAGAAATACGCGCGGCTGCCGGTATCGATCCTCAACTTCCTCGAAGGCACGCGCTTCACGCCGGCCAAGCACGCGCGCCAGCATTCACCCTACGTGCATCTGCTCAAGCCCAAGGCGGGCGGCATCGCCTTCGCGCTGTCGGCGATGGGTGACAAGCTGACGGCGCTGCTGGATGTGACGATCGCCTACCCCGACGGCGTACGCACGTTCTGGGAATTCCTCGGCGGCAAGGTGCGCCGCGTGATCGTGGAAGTGCGCGCCCTCCCGGTACCCGACGGTTTCGTCTCCGGCAATTACACGGAAGACCCCGAGTTCCGCGCCCGTGTCCAGACCTGGGTGCGCGAGCTGTGGGAAGAAAAGGATGTGCGGCTGGCAGCGTTGCTGGGTGAAAGCCAGCGATAAGCGGTGAGGGGTGAAGGGTGAGCAGCGAGTGGTCAGCTGCAGTGGAAGCCGTGCCGCACGGGTCGCGGGCAGGCCCGCTCCTACGGGTGCCTACCCCGGCACATCCCTTCTTGTGCAGGAGTCTGCCTGCAGGCGACCGTCTGCTGTCGGGCCAACGGTTGCGTGCCAGCGGCCACGAATCCCTAATCGCCAATCCCCGATCCCGAACCTTTCGTTTCCCTGACGACCGTCGCCGCAGCCTTCAGGTCGTGCATCAGGATCGGCAGGCCGTTGCAGATTTCCGGCAGCAGCGTGGCCGCGACAGGGGCGGTGGCCAGCAACGGTTGCGGGTTCTTCAGGCGTGTTGCGGTGTGCGCCAGCGCGCGTTCGAAGCCGGGCCATTCGGTGTAGGAACACAGCAGTGCCGCAAAGCGTTCGGTTTCGGGGCGCCACGTCCCGAAGCGTGAAAAAGTTGTGTCTTCCGCGGCGACGGCTGCAGCGGCGGTGGCGGCGAAACCAGCGAGTGGTGCTGTCGCGTAGCGTGGCCAGTCGCGTGCCAGCACGTGGTCGCACAACAGGTCGAGCGTGATGCCGGCGTAGCGGCGAAGTTCCGGCGGAAAGTGCGCACGCCATGCCACGCTGAGCGGGTGGTGGTCGGTCGTCGCATCCACACGGCGGTGGATGCGGATGCCCAGCGCGATGTCTGTCGGCAGGGCCAGAGCTTCGAGGCGCCCGTGCACGATATCGCCGAGGATCGCCCCTGCGGGCGAAGTGCGCGTGACGTCGGCCAGCCACAGATGGGCGAGAAAGTTCATGCAGCCGGCTTCACGGCGCCGCCCGCGACGGTGGGCGACGGCTGCGCGGCGGTGGCGATGAAGGCCCGCAGGTAGTCGATGCCGAGATCGTCTTCCCGGGCGCCGAGGTAGGTGTGCTTGAAGATGCCGTCGGCGCCGAGGCGTACCGGCACGATGGCAAGCCCACGGGCGTATTGTGCCACCAGCCAGCGCGGCAGCGCCGTGACGCCGCGGCCGCTGGCGACCATCTGCAGCAGGATATCGGTGGTCTCGATGGTCTTGTGGCGGCGCGGCGTCACGCCTGCCGGGGCAAGGAATTGCGTGTAGATATCGAGCCGGTCGCGTGCCACCGGGTAGGTGATGAGCACTTCGCGGGCAAGCTGCGCCGGCAGTGCGCAGGGCTGATCTGCCAGTGCATGGCCGCGAGGCACGACCAGCACCTGTTCATAGTCGAACACCGAGGTGTACTTCAAACCCGGGCGGCGGATCGGGTCGGGTGTCACGAGCAGGTCGATCTCGTGGTCGAACAATGCCGCGATACCACCGAACTGGAACTGCTGCTTGACGTCCACGTCCACGTCTGGCCACGCCGCCAGATAAGGCGAAACGACCTGCAGCAGCCAGCGGTAGCAGGGGTGGCATTCCATGCCGATGCGCAGCGTGCCGCGTTCCCCGCGTGCGAACTGCTGCAGGCGCTCCTCGGCCCGCGTCAGTTGCGGCACTACGCGGTTTGCCACCGCCAGCAGGTGGCGGCCGGCGGGCGTGAGCTTCAGGGCACGGCCTTCACGCAGCCAGATCGGCGTACCCAGCCGTTCCTCCAGCTTGCGGACGCTGTGGCTCAGCGCCGACTGTGTGACATGCAGGCTTTGCGCCGCCGCCGTCAGCGACCCCAGGTGGTCGACTTCACGGACGATGGCGAGATGGATGCGTTCCAGCATTGGTATGAATGTGTCTCATGAATGTCTTATTTAATATCATTTTACTTCATGAATCGTGAAACCTACCATCCGTCGAAGTCGAGTTCACGAGAGACACGATCATGGCGCTGCTCCACAACCTTGGATTTCCCCGCATGGGTGCCCACCGCGAACTGAAGTTCGCACTGGAAGCGTACTGGAAAGGTGCCTCGTCGCTGGCCGAGCTGAAGGCCGCCGGCGTGCGGCTGCGCGCGGCACGCTGGGCGCAGCAGGCAGGGCTGGACTATCTGCCGGTCGGGGACTTCTCCTTCTACGACCACCTGCTCGACATGAGTTTCACGCTCGGCAATCTGCCGGAGCGCGTGCAGGGTTACAGGGGTGATGCCTTGGACAACCTGTTCCGTGTGGCGCGTGGCCGTTCGGTGCGTCCGGCGGGGGTGAACCCCGCGAACGACGACAGCGTGGCTGCCGGTGAGATGACGAAATGGTTCGACACGAACTACCACTACATCGTCCCGGAATTCACGCGCGACACGACGTTCCACCTCGACGCTTCGCGTCTGCTGGCGGAGCTGGCCGAAGCGCGTGCGCAGGGCGTGGCTACCAAGCCAGCCCCCAAGCCAGTCATCGTCGGGCCGGTCACATACCTGGCGCTCGGCAAGGCGCGTGACGGTACCGACCGGCTCGCGCTGCTGCCGCGCCTGCTGCCGGTCTACGCCGAATTGCTCGACGCGCTGGCCGCACACGGCGTGAGCTGGGTGCAGGTGGACGAGCCGATCCTCGTCACGGAACTCGCTGCCCCGTGGCAACAAGCGTTTGCCGACGCCTACGCCGCTCTCATCAGCACGCGGGTCAAGATACTGCTGACGACGTATTTCGGTGGACTGGGTGAAAACCGTGCGCTCGTCAGCCGGCTGCCGGTCGCCGGGCTGCACGTGGATGCCGTCCGTGGCCGCGCCGACGTGCAGCCGTTGATCGACACCTGGTCGCAGGACAAGGTGCTGTCGCTGGGCGTGATCGATGGCCGCAACGTGTGGAAGACCGACCTGGCTGCAGCGCTCGGCTGGCTTGAACCCGTCGCCCGACAGCGCGGTGCGCAACTGTGGCTGGCGCCGTCCTGCTCGTTGCTGCACGTGCCGGTAGATCTCGACAGCGAAACCACGCTCGACTCGACTGTGAGGCCGTGGCTGGCGTTCGCTGTCCAGAAGCTGAACGAGCTGAAGCTCCTCGGTGCGGCGCTGAACGCTGGCCGCGCAAGCGTGGCAGACGCCTTGCAGGACAATGCGGAACAAGTCGCGGCGCGGCACACCTCGCCGCGCGTGCATGACCCGGCGGTACAGGCGGCGCTGGCCGCGGTGACGCCGGCGCTGGGCCAGCGCCATGCCGGCTATGCCGACCGTGCGCGTGCGCAGGCGACGTGGCTGAAGCTGCCGCTGTTCCCGACGACGACCATAGGTTCCTTCCCGCAGACGCCGGAAATCCGCCACGCGCGGCGCGAATTCAAGGCTGGTCGGCTGGACGCGGCGGGCTACGAGGCGGCCATGAAAGCCGAGATTGCCCACTGCATCCACGCGCAGGAACAACTGGGACTGGACGTTCTGGTGCACGGTGAGGCCGAGCGCAATGACATGGTCGAATACTTTGGCGAACAGCTCGCGGGCTACGCGTTCAGCCGTTTCGGCTGGGTGCAGTCCTACGGCTCGCGCTGCGTCAAGCCGCCCATCATTTATGGCGACATCAGTCGCCCGCATGCCATGACGGTGGAATGGATCCGCTACGCGCAGTCGCTGACCGACAAACCCGTCAAGGGCATGCTCACCGGCCCGGTCACGATGCTCAACTGGTCTTTCGTGCGCGACGATCAGCCGCGTTCCGTCACCTGCCGGCAGCTGGCGCTGGCGATCCGCGAGGAGGTGCAGGATCTGGAGCAGGCCGGCACGCACGTCATCCAGATCGACGAACCAGCGTTGCGCGAAGGCTTGCCGCTGCGCAAGTCCAAGTGGCAGGAATATCTCGACTGGGCGGTGGAAGGGTTCCGGATCAGCGCCAATGG
This sequence comes from Nevskiaceae bacterium, assembly GCA_004298465.1. Classification (GTDB taxonomy): domain Bacteria; phylum Pseudomonadota; class Gammaproteobacteria; order Nevskiales; family Nevskiaceae; genus SCRT01. The sequence continues at coordinate 90,260 of SCRT01000019.1, forward strand.
CGTGAAGGACGAAACGCAAATCCACACCCACATGTGCTATTCGGAATTCAACGACATCATTCCCGCCGTCGCCACCATGGATGCGGACGTGATCACCATGGAGACCTCGCGTTCGGATATGGAGCTGCTCGACGCCTTCGACGACTTCAAGTATCCGAACGGCATCGGCCCCGGCGTCTACGACATCCACTCGCCCAACCTGCCCACGCAGGCACACATGGTGCACTTGATGCAGGCGGCAGCGCGGCGCATCCCTGCCGCACGGCTGTGGGTGAACCCGGACTGCGGGCTGAAGACCCGGCAGTGGCGCGAAGTGACGCCGGCGCTGAAAAGCATGGTGGCGGCGGCAGACACCTTGCGCGCGGCAGCGGCGACGAAGCGTTCCGTATAATCTTGACGGTAGGCTGCCGGGCGGGACGACGTGTCCGCCCGGGTTCAAACGCAAGGAGATCGGCATGGCGGGCTCGTCACACAAGGGAACTCGGAAAGGTGTCGGCCTGGCCTGCCTCGGCGCAGGCGCAGCGGCGTTGCTGCTGGCGTTGCCCGCGGCGGCCGAGATCGGGCCGTATCTGGGCCTCGAAGCAGGCGCGAGCTTCAATCCACGGGCGCCGATGCGGGTGACGAGCGGCGGAACCGTGACGCCGGGCAGTTTCGACTTCCGCAGTGGGCTCGTGGGTGGCGCGGTAGCCGGTTATGCGCTACCGGGGCACTTGCGGCCAGAGCTGGAAGTCAACTACCGCCGCAACAACGTCAAGGATGCCGGGCTCGGCGTCAGCGCCGTCACGATCATGGGAAACATGTGGTACGACTTCGAAGTCCAGCGCAGCTATTTCTACCTCGGCGGCGGCATCGGTGACCTGCGCCTGCGGCTGTCCGGTGGCGGTACGGGCGCGACAGACGATGTATTCGGTGGCCAGCTCGGCACCGGGGCTGGTTTCTTCGCCACGCCGGCGTTGTCGATCGGCATCGACTACCGCTACACAATGGGCTTTTCACGCGCGAACTACCACAACGCGACGCAGCACGTGCAGCTGCGCTACCGCAGCCAAACCGTCATGCTGGGCATCCGCTACAGCTTTGGCGGCATGTGGCAGCCGCCCATGATGGACGCCCCGGCTGCGGAGCCGGTCCGCGTGGTGCCGGTGCAGCAATAGCGCGAGCTGCGGTCAGCGGCGTCAAACGCAGCGCCATTCCCCCGTTTCGCAGCCGGCACCTGCGAGTGTGACGACATCGCCCGGCTGGAGTTCCCCGATACCTGCCGGCGTGCCGGTGTAGATGGCGTCGCCGTCCGCCAGCCGCCAGCTGCGGCTGAGGATCTCGATGATGCGGGCGACGGGGAACAGCATGTTTTCCGTGTTTCCGCGCTGGCGTTCTCGGCCGTTGACAGACAGCCTGAATTCCAGCTTCTGCAGGTTGCCGTCCGGCTGCCATGGCCGCCATGCGCCGAGCGGTGCGGCACCGTCGAAGGCCTTGGCTGCTTCCCACGGGGCGCCGCGCTGTTTCAGCTCGGTCTGCAGCGTGCGCAGCGTCAGGTCGATGCCCAGCGCGATGTGTGAAACGTAGCGCGCTGCAGAGTCGGCGCCGATGACGCCGGGCGTGGGGGGCAGCCCGCCCAGCCGTACGACGAGCTCGCCTTCATGATGAATGATGCCGCGGTTGCGCGGCAGGTGCAGTTCGCCCGGTGCCACGATGGCGGACGGCGGCTTCATGAAGATCACGCACTGGCCGTCGTTCTGGAACCCGAGGTGGGCAAGTTCCGAGATATGGGCGGCGTAGTTCTTGCCGATGCAGAAGATGCGGTTGACGGGAGGCATGGGCGATTCCAGGCAAGAGAAAGCCGGTCGGGCAGATGGGTGCGCGACCGGCCGGAGTGTAATGCGGCAATCTCAGATGCGGGCTTCGATGCCGAAGGTCGCAAAACCCTTGGTTTCAAAGTTCTTGCGAAACATGTCGCGTACTTTGATGGCTGCCGCGTCGTAGGCGGTCTTGTCGGCCCAGGTGTCGCGCGGGTTGAGGATCTTGGCATCCACGCCCGGGCAGGCTTTCGGCATGTGCAGGTTGAGCACCGGGTGCTTCACGGTTTCCACACTGTCCAGCTTGCCTTCCAGTGCAGCGTTGAGCAGCGCGCGCGTGATGGACAGCTTCATGCGCTTGCCGATGCCGTAGGGGCCACCGCTCCAGCCGGTGTTGAGCAGGATGCAGCGGGCCTTCTGGCGCTCCATCTTCTCCGCCAGCAGCTTGGCATAGACGTTCGGGCGCAGTGACATGAACGGGCCGCCGAAGCCCGCCGAGAACGCCGGCTGCGGCTCCTTCACGCCGACTTCCGTGCCCGCCAGCTTCGACGTGAAGCCGGACACGTAGTGGTACATCGCGTCCTTGGCGTCGAGGATGGAGATCGGCGGCAGCACCCCGAAGGCGTCCGCCGTGAGCAGGACGATGGTCTTGGGCTGCGGCCCCATGCCGCCGGGCATCACGTTGGGGTTGATTTCCAGCGGATAGGAAATGCGCAGGTTCTCGGTAATCGAACGATCCGACAGGTCGAGGTCGTCCGGATTGCAGTCTTCCATTTTCCTGCCGGGCAACGCCGGCACGTTTTCCAGCACTGCGAACGGCGTCTTGAGCGCCGAGGCGATCACCGGCTCGGCGTGCTTGTCGAGGTCGATGAGCTTGGCGAAGCAGCCGCCTTCCAGATTGCACAGCCCCATGTCCTTGTCCGACCAGATGATCTCGTCGTCGCCGATCAGGCGGCGCGAAGCGTCGGCCGACAGCGTGGTCTTGCCGGTACCGGACAGGCCGAACAGGATCGCGGCGTCGCCATTCGCACCGACGTTCGCGGAGCAGTGCATCGACAGGCGCCCCTGCTGCGGAAACAGGAAGTTGCCGACTGTGAAGATGGTCTTCTTGACGGAGCCCGAGTAGTCGGCGCGACCGGCGACGAGGCAGATGCGGTTGCGGATGTCGATGACGATCGCGGCCTCCGAACGGCAGCCGTCGATGGCCGGGTCGCACCAGAAGCTCGGCACGTTGAGCATCGTCCAGCGGCGGGTGTCGACGTCCTTCACGCCCTGCAGGTCCTTCGGGAACATGTTGTGCGCGAACAGGGCGTGGGTCGCGTATTCGCCGACGAAGCGGTAGGGAACGGCGAATTCCGGGTCCGAACCCATGAACACATCCTTCACGTACAGCGTGCTGTGTTTCGCGTTGCAATGCTCGACCACGCGCTTGAGCAGCACCTGGTACTTGTCTGGATCGTAGCGGTTCAGATCGTCCTTGAACCAGATCTGGTCTGCGACTTCCGGCCACGCCACGGCGTAGGTGTCCTTCACGCGGCGGCCGGTGCAGTCCGGGTCGGTGTAGTAGGCGAGCGGGCCGTGCTTGCCGAGCTTGGTCGGAAACGCCTTCTGGACGTCCGTGGCGCCGCCTTGGTGGATGCGGCCGCGGTCGTGGGCGATGGCTGCGTCGAAGAGCTCTGCCTTGCCCAGGTCGTACTTGTAGGTGACGGTATCAAGCCCGAACAGGGTTTTGAGATCGGCTTCAAAGCTCATGTGCAATGCCTCACTTGCCAATGCGGAATCGAATGGACGCGCCCGCGCAGGGCTGTGGCGCTGAGCCGGCTGGGCCGGTCAGGGACGAGGCGGGTTGTAGTACTGTCCGCGCGATTTTATCAGCCGCGCATCGCGGCGGGACTGACCGCAGGGCCAGCGGTTGATGGCGATTGCCGATGCTCACTGTGTGGCGGGTTCCGCAACGGCCCGGGCAACGGGTTCGGCGGCGGGTTTGGAGCCGGGCAGCTTGAAGCCGGCGACGGATTCGCGCAGGCGGTCGGAAAGTGCGTTCAGCGTGCCGATTTCCTCCGAGGTGCGGCCGGCGGACGTTGAAGTTTCCACGGCGATGATGCGGATCGCTTCCATCGACGAGGCGATCCGGGTCGCGACTTCGGACTGGTTGCGCGTGGCACCGGCGATCTCGTCGATAGTGCCGGCGAGCTGTTGTGAGGAAGCCTCGATACGCTTAAGGGCTTGCCCGGCCTCTTCCGCGGACTGCGCTCCGGAGACCACGTTGCTCGTGGAGCGCTCCATGGACACGATGGCTTCCCCGGTTTCGGTCTGGATGGTCTTGATCAGCGTCTCGATGCGGCGCGTGGCGGCGGTGGCGCGTTCGGCCAGCCGTTGCACCTCACCGGCGACGATCGCGAAGCCGCGGCCCGCCTCGCCGGCCATGGCGGCCTGGATCGAGGCGTTGAGCGCCAGGGTGTTCGTCTGCTCGGCGATATCGTTGATGACTTCCGTGATATCGCCGATTTCCTGCGACGACTCGCCGAGGCGCTTGACGCGCTTGGCCGTGTCTTGGATCTGCTCCCGCAGCGCGGTCATCGAATCGATGGTGCGGCCCACCGTGAGCGTGCCGCTGTGGGCGGTCTGCACCGAGTCGCTGGCCTGGGCGCTAAGGACCTGCGCGCGTTGCGAGGCCTGTTGCAGCTGCTGGCTCGATCGGGTCATGGCCGTGGACGCGGCGGAGACATCCTTCGCCTGGTGTTCCGAGGCGGCCCTCATGCGGTGTGCGGTGTCGCGTGTGCGCCCCGCGGCGCTGACGATGTGTTCCGACGTATCGTTGATGGTGCCGACCAGGCCCCGCAGGGTCTCGATCGTGTAGTTGATGGAATCCGCGATTGCCCCCGTGAAATTCTCGGTGACGGTCATGTTCGCGGTGAGGTCGCCATCCGACAGGTTCGTGATCTCGTCCAGCAGCCGCAGGATGGCCTGCTGCTGGGTACGGTCTCGTTCCTCGGCACGCCGCCGGCGCCGGATCTGGGCCAGCAGCAGCAGCACGGTGAACGCGCCCAGTGCGAGCAGGGCGATCACGGCGGCCACGTAGGCGAGCTTCTGGTAAAGCCCATTGCTGCGGCCGAGTGCCTGGACAGCCTTGTCGAGATCGAACAATGCGGGCTGGAAAGTGTTGTACCCGTAGTTGTTGAGCTGCCTGCCCGCCGCCTGGATCGCGTCCAGTGCAGCGGCATTGCCGGACAGCTGCTTCGTTGCCTCGATGAAAGGCGCGAAAGTGCTCGCGGCCTGCCGCGTCAGTGAAGCGGTCGATGGCTCGCTGTTCCCGAGGGCCGTGTTGGCTGCGACGAATTGCGCGACCTGCTGTTCAAGCAGGTGAATCTGGGCGCCGGGATTGGACTGCCCGGCGTTGACGGCACGTGCCGTGTCAGCCATCGTGCCGATCAGCGCGAGCTGCGTGGTGGCCTGATCGATGCCCGCCCCGGAACCGCCGGCCGCCGCCCGCTTGACGATCTGCGCGTAGTGCTGCGCAAGCCCCGGCGCCGCGTTAGTGATCTGCGCGGTGCTAGCGAGGCTGTCTTCATAGATCTTCTGGGCCCCGGCCACGACCGTGGCGTTGCGCTTCATCTGCACCCATCCCTGTTCCACGGCGCCGAGCTGCTTGCGCGCCGCGCCGGGCAGTGCAGGCATGCCGCTGTGCAGGTTTCCGGCACGCAGGCCTTGCAGCGTCGCGTCGAATTCCTCGAGATCGGAGGACAGCAGCCCGAAATCAGGGCGCCGGCCGGCCGTGACGTCCGCGCCGCGCTGGGCCAGGTCGACGGCGGCCGCTTGAGCGGCGCGCATCTCGTCCATCCAGTGCTGCTGGTGATCGGCGCGGCTGGCGGACAGATAGAACAGCACGATGGCCGCGGCGAAGGCCACGAAGGCGATGCCCAGCAGGAGCATCGCCCGCTGTGGCCGGTCCGGTTTCCCCGAAGTGCTTGTCGATTCAGCCATGATCCTCCCCTTGTATCGGAACGGGCGCAAAACGGTACCGGTTCAGATGCCGGTCACGGCGCGAATCTTTGCGACCAGTTCACTGTCCTTCACCGGCTTGACGAGATATTCCTTCGCCCCCTGGCGCATGGCCCACAAGCGATCCGTAGGCTGGTCCTTGGAACTGACCACCACGATCGGAATGTTCGCGGTCCGTGGGTCGCGCGACAACGTGCGGGTGGCCTGGAAACCGTTGACGCCCGGCATGACGACATCCATGACGATGCAGGCGGGAAGCTGGGTGCGCGCCAATTCGATGGCGGTCTGGCCGGTGTCGGCGGCGATCACCTCGTGCCCGGCCTTGGTCAGGACCGACTTCAGCCATGCGGTGTCGGTCGGAGAATCGTCAACCACCATGATGCGAGCCATGCATTTCCCCTCGGTTCGTTGCCATCACCGTGCAGCGACGCGGTGTGCCGCAAGGTGCCGGCGTTCCAACTATAGCGGTGTCGGCGAAGTGCTGAAAATCCGCAGGACACGGCTCTTGAACAGCCGGCCGAGAAACGGTGTGTTGTGCCCGCGGCTGGCCAGCGTGGTGGTGTCGAGGCGCCAGCTCGCGGCCGGGTCGACAAGTATCCAGTCGCAGCCCTGCGTCGGCCTCGACAGCCCGAGGATGGCCTGCGGAGCTGTGCTCAGGCGGCGCACCAGATCCAGCGGCGCAAGCGGGGTTTCATCGCACAATTGCAGGCCCAGCGGCAGCAGTGTTTCGAGTGTCGACATGCCGGGTTCCGTCAGCGCGAACGGGTTGACCTTGGCATCCGGCTCGTGGGGCTGGTGGTCGGAACACAGGGCGTCGAGCGTGCTGTCCACGACGCCGGCGCGCAGGGCATCGCGGTCGGCGGCGCTGCGCAGCGGCGGAACGACATGGCAGGACGCGTCGAAGCCGAGCACGTCCTCTTCCGTCAAAAACAACTGGTGGGCGGCGACATCCGCCGTGATCGCCAGCCCGCGCGCCTTGGCGTCGCGCACGAGCTGCACGCCGCGTGCACTGGACAGGCGGCAGAAATGGATGTGTGCGCCGGTTTCCTCGGCCAGCGCGATCCATTGCCCGAGCGCGACGGTCTCCGCGGCGACCGGAATCGGCGGCAGCCCCAGCCGCAGTGCCACGGCCCCGTCGTGCGCGCAACCGCCCTGGGCCAGCGACGGCTCCAGTGGCTGGACATGAAGCGTGAGGCCGAGCCCGGAGGCATATTCCAGCGCCCGGCGTGCGGTGCGGGCGCTGGCGAGCGGGCGCCCGGCGTTGGAGACACCCACGCAGCCGGCGGTCTTCAGCGCGCTCATCTCGGCGAGCGTTTCTCCGGCCAGATGCTGCGTGACGGCCCCCAGTATGGCGACGCGGGCACCGTGCGCAGCTGCCGCGATCATGCTGATGCGTGCCACGATCGCCGGATTGTCGATGACCGGGTCGGTGTCCGGCGGCAGGCACACGGTGGTGATGCCGGCGCGCAGTGCGGCCGGCAGCTCGCTGGCCATCGTCGCCTTGTGCGTCGCGCCTGGCTCGCGCAGCCGCGCCGCCAGGTCGACGATGCCGGGCATCAGCCAGCAGCCGTGGCCGTCCACGGCCGGCAGGCCCGTCGCCGTGTCGCTGTCGGTGGGCGTTGCGCGGCCGTCGCGCACGATCACGTCCGTCACACGGTCGGTGGCGGTGGCCGGGTCCAGCAGCCGCACGCCGCGCACCACGGTCGGCACAATCGTGGCGAATGCGGAAGGCGAAGTGTCCGGATTCATCGTGCTGCTCCGAGGATTTCCGCCATCACCGCCATGCGCACTGCGATGCCGTTGTGCACCTGGTCGAGAATCCGCGACGGCGCTTCGTAGGCCAGTGCGCCGGCCAGCTCGACGCCGCGGTTGATGGGGCCGGGATGCATGAAGATGACGTCCGGGCCAAGGCGGTGCAGGCGTTCTTCCGTCAAGCCGAAATCAGCGTGGAATTCGCCGGCGGAAGGCAGCAGTGCGCCGATCATGCGTTCGCGCTGCAGACGCAGCAGCATCAGCACGTTCGCGCCTTCCACGCCACGTGCGAAGTCGTGGTACGGGGTGGCGCCGAGCGTGGCGAAGGTGTCCGGAACCAGCGTGCGCGGCCCCACGACACGGATGTCGCGGCAGCCGAGCGTGTGCAGCGCGTGGATGTCCGAACGGGCCACGCGGGAATGCAGGATGTCGCCGATGATCGCCACGCGCAGGTCGGAAAACGGCCGCCCGTTCAGGTGGCGGCGCAGCGTGAACATGTCCAGCAGCGCCTGCGTCGGGTGCTCGTGCTGGCCGTCGCCGGCATTCAGGATGGAAACATCGGGCGTGGCGTGGCGCGCGAAGAACGCGGCCGCGCCGCTGGCCTTGTGGCGCACCACGAACAGGTCCACCCGCATGGATTCGAGCGTGCGCAGCGTATCCAGCAGCGTCTCGCCCTTGGTGGTGGAACTCGTGGCGAGCTGCACGTTCACGACATCCGCCGACAGGCGCTTGGCCGCCAGCTCGAACGTGGTGCGGGTGCGCGTGGATGGTTCGAAGAACAGGTTGACGACGGTACGGCCGTGCAGCAGCGGCAGTTTCTTCGTTCCGCTCTGCTCCTCGCGGGCCATGTCTTCTGCGCGATCGAGGATTTTCACGAGCGTGGTGCGCGGCAATCCTTCAATACTCAACAGATGCCGCAAGCGGCCGTTGGCTTCGATCTGTGGATCGGCGATCATCGACTCTTGGGCTCTGACGCGAGGAACCGCGGCATTATCGCGCGTTGGGGCGCACGGCGGTGGCATGTTGATTCCGGATTCATGCCTGACGAGCGCGCACGACAGCGTGCCGTACCGGTGTGGATCGGTGATGCGCGTGGATGCGCCGTTACAGTCCTGGGAAGTTGAACGCCGCAGCGTTTTTCACGCACCTCGGTGCCAATCTTCAAAATGCCTGCGATGTGCGTCGGTATAACTGTGGCTTCCCAGATTGTGTTCGTACCAATCCAGGTCCAGATGGTGGGCTTGTGCGTACGGCCGTGCGTAGATCGTTGGCGTCGTGGACGGGAATTTACCGTAGCGGTCATGCACATACTGGGCGACAGTGCCCAGGCAGGCGACGAATTCATCCGAATAGGGCACGGCGGAAGATTGAATCTCCGGAGAGTAGGGACCAGGCCGGTTCGCCGTGTACGCTCCCTGCGGGCCAAACTTCATTGCGGCCATTCGCTGTGCGGCTTCGTGCATGTTCGCCACATACGGGGGTGTCCAGCCTTCGTAGACGCCATCGATCCCGACCGGATTCGGCATCAGCCAGTCCTTGTTGCGCACGAAGCGGAACCCGAGCCCGGGCGCTCCGGCATCCGCGTAACCGCCCATGAGCGAAATCGGGTTGATCCCGGTAAACAGCCAGCCGCCCAGGCCCATGATCTGCTCGGCCAGAACGATGTTCTGGCACACCAGGGCGCAGTCCACGGCGCTCAAGGCCAGGCCGTATTTTTCCGTTTCGACCAGGGGCACTCGGCGATCGCGGTTCAGCAGTCCGGAGCGGATGAAAGGCTCCAGGTCGCCGCACGATTCACCCGTCCGTTCGTCGAAAAACACGGCTCCGCACTGGATTTGCATGGCCATGAAACCCATCAGGTACTGGGCGACGTCCACGACTGGGAAGAACACGGTGGACCCCGGCACATTCGCGTTCCACAGGTTGTGGGCGCTGATGTGGGGTGCCTTGCGGGGGATCTCGACGCGGTGTTCGAACAGGCGATGCGTGGCGCAACGCACTTGCTCTACCACAGCTTGCAGGCGTTCGGTGCCGGCGAGCCTGGGGTCGACGGGCTGGATGTCGCGAGTCCGCACGATGTAAGTGCCGGTATCGTTCGTGTAGATCAACTCTCCCGTCCCGATGCCGCCGCCACTTGGAGATGCGCGGCCACCGAAGCGCAGCGAATAGCTGCTCAAGGCATTTTCGCCATCACGAAACGGGATGCCTTCATGCAGCCCCACCACGCCGCAGGCCAGGGCCAGCAGGACGCCTTCTTCCAGGGGTGAAAGGGGAACGGGTTCCGACTTCGAGGTCCAGGCCAGCGGACCGTCAGGGATCGACATGCCGAGGCCGAAGCGGCGCGAGCGGCGCCGGAAAATCACGTCGGTCAGATCGGAATAAGCGACATGCGCGAAACCCGGTACGGAGCTTGCGTCAGCGTCCGCGTCGGGATGTCCTGCACGGTTCCGTGGCTTGCCCATGAACGAACGCTCTTGGATTAGTGATCGTCGAAATGTTCGAGTACGAAGCGTACGGCTTTCGCGATCGCGTCGCGCGCTTCGGGGATCCGGTGGGCGAACAGCTGGAATACGTGGCACATGTCGGCATAAACCGCCAACTCCGCGTGTACACCGGCCGCGGAGGCGCGCTCGATGATGCGCGCCGCGTCGTCGTACAGCACTTCGTCGGCGCCGACTTGGGCCAGCAGCGGAGCCAGGCCCGAGAAGTCAGCGTTCAAGGGATAGGCGCGGACGTCCGATGGCGAAGGGGTGCAGGCCTGGAAATACACGGCTGCCATGGTGCCGAGAATTTCCGCCGTGACCATCCGGTCGACACGTGCCCGGCGAGTCATGCTGTTGCCGCTCTGCGTCAAATCCACCCACGGGGAAAACATCACCAGAGACGCAGGCTGGGGTCGGGCCAGTTCGCGCAGTCGCAAGGCGGTGGTCAGCACGAGGCCGCCACCGGCGGAATCACCCATGATTGCGGCTTTGCGCGGGTCCTGGCCGTGCGCCAGCAACCAGTTCCAGACCGTTTCGATGTCCTCGTTGGCGGCCGGAAACGGATGTTCCGGCGCCAGCCGATATGCGACTCCCAGGAGCTTGCAGCGCGCCGCCCGGCTGATGCGTGCCATCAGATCGCCGTGCGATTCGAGAGATCCCAGGACGAAGCCTCCGCCGTGCAGGTAGAGGATGGTTCGATCGCTGTCGGCGGCGTCGGCTCCATATATCCATCGTGCAGGAACGCCGTCTGCGTCGACGTCTTCGTGCCGGACTGCGAGTGTTGGGTCGGCGACGGTGAACATCGCATCCCAATCGCTGCGGAAATCGGCGATTTCGGTGCGTGAATGGAAGCGTTTCATCGCGGGTTCCAGTTCCCGCCACAGGTCGATGAATTCCTTTGATGCCATGGGGTGTCATCCTCCGTCCGCAGAATTTTTCCCGTGCCAGGTCGCCGCGTGGTTCCTGTGGCTGTCCAGGCAACTGTGCGGCCCAAGGAATCGGTCATACCACGCCAGGTCGATGTGATGAGCCTGAACATAGGGCGTAATCAGGATTGACGGAGCGGTGACCGGAAACTTCCCGTAGGTATCCAGCAGATACTGGGCGACGGTTCCGAGACATTCGACGAGTTCATCGGAATAAGCGCTCGCCGTCGCCCGGATGGCCGGTGTGTAAGCGCCGCCATCGGCTGCGCGATAAGCGCCCTGCGCGCCGAACTTGACTTCCGCGACACGCCGCGCGGCCGCGTGCATGTCCGGCACATAAGGAGGACACCATGCCTCGAATATGCCGTCCAGGCCGACGGGGTTGGGTGTCAGCCAGCGGGTGTCGTGAGTGAACCGGAAGCCGAGCCCGGCAATGCCGGCATCGGCGAAGCCGCCCAGCAGTGAAATGGGGTTGATGCCGGTGAACAGCCAGCCGCCCAGGCCGATGGCTTGCAGGCCGAGCGTCATGTTCTGGGCCATGATCGCGTTTTCCATGGAAGCCGTCGAAAAGACCGAGGCTTCGATCATCCCGATCGGGGTCTTGCGCGTGCCGTCGAGCAGGCCCGACTTCACGAAGCGCGAAAGGTCACCACAGGGACGCTGGGTTTTTTCGTCCACGAGCAGCGTCCGGTTCTGGATGAGCAGCGCCATGATCCCCAGCATTTTCTGCGCAAGGTCGATGACGGGAACGAACAAGGTGCTGCCCTCGACGTTGGCGTTCCAGAAATTGTGCTCGTGCATGTGGGGTGGTGCGCGCGGAATCGTCACCCGCGAAGTCGACAGTTGGCGCGTGTGTTTCCGCACTTGCTGGATCACGGCATCCAGCCGGTCGACGCCCGACAGATGTGCGTCCACCGGCGCGACCTCGCGCGTGCGCACGATGAACGTGCCGGAATCGTTCGTATAAATCAGCTCGCCGGTACTGATGCCGGCCCCGCCCGGAGAGGCGCGACCGCCAAACCGGAATGCATAGCTGGCGAGGCCGGGGTCGCCGTCACGATGGGGAATGCCTTCGTGCCATCCAACCGAGCCCGAGGCCAGCGCGACAAGCGTGGATGTTTCCAGCTCGCTGAGCGGCTCAGGTGGCAGCCGGGAAGCATGGGCCAGGGGACCGGCCGGGATCTGCATGCCAGCGCCAAAGCGGCGTGAACGGCGGCCAAAAATGGCATCGAGCAAGTTGAACTCGGCGACCGCACGCAGTGGATCTTCCCGCTTCACGTTCTTTTACGGATTTGGGGCGTGTGGATTCACAAAAACAGTTCGAAAGCCGGCCTGCTCAAGCCCTGCCATGCAGCAGGCAATGTCCTGTTCGACGCTGCCGCCGCTGGCGCCGATCGCGCCCAGAAGTTCTCCGCCCTGATTCAGGATGGGGATGCCGCCACCCACGATGCACATTTCGGATGTGGTGTGTTGCAACCCGTAACCGGGAGCCCCCTCCACCACGATGCTGCGAACCATGCTGGTCGGGCGTTGGAACGCTGCGGCCGTCCACGCTTTCTTGCGTGCGATTTCGATGTTTGCGAATCGCCCGGCCGCTGGTCGACGAGCGGCGAGGACGTGACCTCCCGCATCGACGATCACGATGGAACTGGCCAATTTCTGGCGTGCCGATTCAGCAAGCGCTTGCTGAAGCAGGAACTCGATTTGTTCGTCCTTGAGCGCAGACATGGAAGTCCCTCGGGTTCGCGAGAATTCCGTCGGACTCTAGAGGACGTTTTGGATAGGTGTCAAACCATTGGATCGGCGAAGTTTTGTGCCATGAAGCAGCAGTATTGAGGCAGGACCCCTATGAGCCAGAGGGGTTCAACGCGTGCTGCACAGCGAGCTCGGTGCGCAGGAACTGCTCGAGGATGACGCACGCAGCCATGCCGTCGCGGTCGCCCTTGCGGGTTTTCCGTGGACGTCTTCCGCTGGCGCGTGCCTTGCGGATTTCATCGTCAGCCGTTCGCGAGGAAAACCGTTCGTCGCACAGATGAACGGTTTGTCCCAAGCGCTGCTCCAACTGGCCGGCGAAGGCGCGTGCGGCCTGGCTCATGGCCTGTTCGGTGCCATCCTCGTTCAGCGGCAGGCCGACAATGCAGACTTCCGGTTGCCATTCCGCGACGAGGACGGTGATGGCGCGCCAGTCGGGGGTGCCGGTGTGGTGCAGGGTGGTCAGCGCGCGGGCTTGCCCGGTTGCGCCACTGCCGACCGCGACGCCGATGCGCCGCAGGCCGTAGTCGAAGGCGAGGCAGGTGCCGGGCACGGTGCGTTCAGGCGTGGCCGGCAATACTGGACAGGTAGCGGGCGTCGAAGCCGAGCAGTTCGGTGGCGGCGCGCCAGCGTTCGTCGGGCGGGCGCGAGAACAGCAACGCGGGGTCGAAGGGGCTGTTGAGCCACGCGTTGTTGCGGATTTCATCGTCCAGTTGCCCGGCGCCCCAGCCGGCGTAGCCCAGGGCCACGAGGTAGTGGGCCGGGCCTTCGCCGCGGCCGATGGCGTCCAGGATGTCGCGCGAAGTCGTGATGTAGAGGTCGTCCGCCAGTTGCAGGCACGATTCCCACGCGCTGGTGGTGTCGTGGATCACGAAGCCGCGCTGCGGCGCCACCGGGCCGCCCCAGTAGAGGATGGCGTTCGTGTCCTTCAGCGCCTCGTGCGCGATTTCCAGGTGCGTCAGCATGGTGGCGAGGCGCACGTCCGTCGGCCGGTTGATGACCAGGCCCAGCGCGCCATCCCCGTTGTGTTCGCACATGAGCGTGACGGAATGGTCGAACAGTCCGTCATCCAGCCCCGGCATGGCGATCAGAAACTGGTTCTTCAGTGAACTGGCGTCGGACATGAAGGCAGTATCCGGGCGCGTCGAGGGGTTTACAAGTTGTGATCGGTGAGTGGCCTGAGAATCGCAATGCAACTTTTTGGCCGTTCACCGCTTGCCGCCATGAATTTCTAGCGATCAATCGCCTCGATCACCTGCCCGGCGATGTCGGTGCCGCGGGCGGCATCGATTTCGCGGCTGCAGGTGGGGCTGGTGACGTTGATCTCGGTCAGGCAGTCGCCGATCACGTCGAGCCCCACGAACAGCAGCCCGCGGCGCTTGAGTTCCGGTCCGACGCGCGCGGCGATGGCGCGGTCGCGCGCTGTCAATTCCCGCACTTCGCCGTGGCCGCCGGCTGCAAGGTTGTTGCGCGTTTCCCCTGGCTTGGCGAGGCGCGCGAGGCAGTACGGCACGGCTTCGCCGTCGACCATCAGGATGCGCTTGTCGCCGTCCACGATGGCGGGCAGGAACTTCTGCGCGACGATCGTGTGCCGGCCGTAGGCGGTGAGCTGCTCGATCACGCTGCCGAGGTTGACGCCGTCCGGCTGCACGCGGAACACGCCCTGGCCGCCCATGCCGTTCAGCGGTTTGTAGATCACGTCGTGGTGCTCGGCGTGGAAGGCGCGCAGTTGCTCGGCATCGCGCGCGATCAGTGTTGGCGGAGTCAGCTCCGAGAACCACGCCGTGAACGCCTTTTCGTTGCAGTCGCGCAGGCTGTCCGGGCGGTTGACGACCTGCGCGCCCTGCTCGGCGGCGCGTTCCAGAATCCACGTCGCTGTCACGTATTCGAGGTCGAAGGGCGGGTCGACGCGCATCAGGATGGCGTCGAGCGTCCCGAGTGGTCGCGCGGTGGCGGGGCCGGTGAAGTCGAACCAGTGAGTGTTGTCGTCGTGGACGGTGAGCGGGCGCGTGCGGCCCCAGGCGCTGCCGTCGGCCAGCCACAGGTCGCCTGGTTCCAGGTAGTGCAGCGCCCAGCCGCGCTTCTGGGCGGCCAGCAACAGCGCCAGCGTGGTGTCCTTGTACGGGTGGATGGCGGCGATCGGGTCCATCACCACGCCAAGGGTCTTCGCGTTCACTCAGGCGGCCTCGACGGGTTGGGCAACAGTGACGCTTGGTTCGGCGGCGTGCACGTGGGCGATCTCGCGGGCGGCGGCCAGCAGCGCCAGGCGCGCGACGACGCCGTAGGCGTAGAAGCGGTTCGTGTGGCAGTCCGCCTCGCCACCGTGGTGCGGGTGCACGCCGGGCTCCGCGAACGCCAGCTGCTTGAAGCGCGCGCCGGGCGCGTTCAGGTTTTCCTGCGTGCTGCGGCCGGCGTTGACGCGGTAGAAGCCGCCGACGACGTAGTGGTCGATCATGTACACGACGGGTTCCGCCGGGCCGCCTGGCAGCTCCCCATCGCCGTCGACGCGTTCCAGCGTCGGCACGCCTTCCTGGATGATGACAGCGTCGACCTCGCGGCCTTCCTTTGTAGCGCTCATCTTCTTGCGCGTCTTGCGGTTGAGGTGGCGCAGCTCGTCGCCGCTCTTCACCGTCATCACGCCCATGCCGTAGGTGCCGGCATCCGCCTTGACGATCACGAAAGGTTCTTCCGTGACGTTGTATTGCTTGTATTTCGCGCGGATGTCTTCCAGCAGCAGCTCGACGTTGCGGGCGACGCAATCCTCGCCCTCGTGTTCCTTGAAGTTCACGCTGCCGCAGTTGCGGAACATCGGTGTCACCCACCACGGGTCGATGCCGAGCAGTTCGCCGAATTCCGCGCCGACCGCGTTGTATTGCGTGAAGTGCTGGGTCTTCAGCCGCGATGACCAGCCAACACCAAGCGGCGGGATGACGGGCTGGCCGAGGTTTTCGAGGAGCGCCGGACGCCCGCCCGACAGGTCGTTGTTCAGCAGCACGAGGCACGGTGTGAAGCCGTCGATGCGGACGTGGCCGTCGGCCGTGCGCTGGATGGGGTGCAGCACGAGTTCGCGGCCGGAGGCCAGCGGCAGCGTTTCCGGTTCGTGCAGGTCGTCGCGCAGCGAGCCGACGTGGACGCGGTAGCCAGCGTTGTGGATCAGTTCCGTGAGCACGGCGACGTTTTCCAGGTAGAACTGGTTGCGCGTGTGGTTCTCGGGGATCAGCAGCACGCCGCAGGCCGTTGGCATCACGCGCTCGAAGGCCGCCTGCAGCGCCTGGATGCACAGCGGCTCGAACGCCGGGTTCAGGTTGTTGAAGCCGGCCGGGAACAGGTTTGTGTCGACCGGCGCGAGCTTGAAGCCGGCGTTGCGCAAGTCCACGGAGCCATAGAACGGCGGTGGCGTGGCGCGCCACTGGGCGCGGAACCAGGCTTCGATATCAGCGGCGTGTTCCCGCAGCAGCGACTCGAAGCGCAGCAGCGGCGCTTGCCGCGCGGTGGTCAGATCGGGGACCGCACATTCAGGCTGCGTGGGCATGATGGCTCGATTACAGGCAGGCCGGAAAGGATAGCGCAAGCTCGCGCTGGCGGCGCTGTAGCGGCGCGGGCGCCTGGCGGGCCGTTATGCTAAAACTGCAACCCGGACGAGGCGGGCACCGGGCGGTTGGGCAGCGCAGGCTGCCGAAGCATCATCGAGCTTTGTAGCGAAGGGGGTGGGTGTGGCGACAGCAGCCGGTGTGGACGGAAGCGGCGACGGACGCGCCACCGTGATGGTGGTCGATGACAGCCCGACCATCCGCAAGACCGCCGAAACCTTGCTGGGACGCGAAGGCTTCCATGTCATCAGTGCCGTGGATGGCTTCGCGGCGTTGGCGCAGGTGGCGCTTTACAACCCGGCGCTGGTGTTCATCGACATCATGATGCCGCGCCTCGATGGCTACCAGGCGTGTGCGCTGATCAAGGCCAACCCCCGCTATGCCGCCATCCCGATCGTCATGTTGTCGTCCAAGGACGGCCTGTTCGACCGGGCGCGCGGACGCGTCGTCGGCTGCGACGACTACCTGACGAAACCCTTTACCCGCGATGAACTCGTCAACGCCGTGCATGCCCACCTGGGCGCGCGGGCGGGTGCCCGGTAGGCATGGAGACCGCGGCGGCCAGCGCTGATCGCGACCCCTTTGCCCTGCTGAGCGACCTGGATGCGCGCGTCCGTGCCGTTCGCACCGAGGATCTGGGCGCGGCCTCCGATCAGATGTGGCGCGGCCTGGCCGTTCGGCTGCGCGCGGCATGGTTCGTGGTGCCCCAGGCGGATGTGCGCGAGATCCTGTCGCTGCCGCCGGTGACGCGCGTGCCGGGGGCGCGGACGTTTCTGGCGGGT
Source organism: Nevskiaceae bacterium (assembly GCA_004298465.1). Classification (GTDB taxonomy): domain Bacteria; phylum Pseudomonadota; class Gammaproteobacteria; order Nevskiales; family Nevskiaceae; genus SCRT01. The sequence continues at coordinate 107,340 of SCRT01000019.1, forward strand.
GTCGCCAACCTGCGCGGCAGCCTGCTGCCGATCACCGACCTCGGGTTGCTGGCGGAATTGCCGGCCGCGCCGGAAAATCGCGAGCGGCGGGTCTTGGTCCTGAATTCAAACCGCATTCCGGCTGGCTTCGTCGTCGACGGCGTCGGTGGTTATCGCAGTTTCGCGCCCGAGGACCAGCGCCACGAATGGATGCGGCAGGCTCCGGTTCCGCAACAATGGCTGCTCGGAGCGTTCGTCCGGGGTGCCCAGGCGTGGCCGGTGCTGTCCCTCCAGCGCGTGGCACGCAGTGCAGAGTTCGGCCGCGCCGGGATACCGGCATGACGGACCCCCGGCCCGCATCGGTAGCCGCGGCGCTTGCCAACGGCCTGCACTTGCTGCGCGCCGAGATCGGCAGCAGCCTGGCGCGCGTGCGGGCAGAGCTGGAGCGCTACCACGACCACGGCAATGGCGACCCACGACCGCTGCTGGATGCGGCGGATGCGCTGCGCCAGGTTTCCGGGTCGGTCACCATGGTGCAGTGTTTCGGTGCCGCTGCTGTGGCGGATGAGATGCAGCGGGTGGTGGCGGCGACGCTGACCGGCAAGCTGCAGAAACCGGCAGCCGCATTCGCGGCGGTGTCGGCGGCAGCGTTACAACTGTCGGACTACGTAGACGCCTTGGCGGCGGGAGTGCCCGACTGCGCCATCGTCCTTCAGCCCGCCATCAACGAGTTGCGCGTGGCGCGTGGCGCGGCGGTGCTCGACGAAGCAGGGTTGTTTGCCCTGCAGGCGACGCCGCTGGTGGAAGCGGCCGATGTCGCGTTCCAGCTGGAAGGTCCCGCGGCGACGGGCGACAGTGCCGAGCGAATCGCGAAAGACGGCCTGGACGCGTATCAGCACCATTTCATCCAGTGGTTCCGCAGCGGTGCGGGCGCTGCGGCTGGGGCCATGAAGGCGGTCGCCGCGCACGTCGCGGCAGCGGCTGTGGAGCGGCCCGTGGGGCGTGCATGGCAGGGCATGGCGCTGTTGCTCGAGTCGATCGAGGCCGGACCCGGCACGGTCACGCCGGCGCTCAAGCACCTCGTCGGGCGCAGCAGCATGGAACTCCGGCAGCTTGCGCAGCGTGGCGAGGCAGCCGCAGCGCCGGGTGCCGGGGCGTTGGCGGTGGATGTGCTGTTCGGCCTGCTGCAGCTACCCGCCCGGTCCGCGGCCGCCCAGCGCCTGCTGGATGCCACGCAGCTTGCACGCCTGCTGCCGGATCCCGAAACCCTGGACCGTGCCCGCGCACGGCTGCGCGTGCCGGGTGCCGGCGTGCTGCAACAGGTCGAAGCCGAGCTGCGGCGCGACTTCCAGGCCGTCGAGGATGCGATCGATCTGGCGGTTCGCACCCAGGGACGGGCCGGCGAGGCGCCGCCGATCACGGTCGAGCGGTTGACGCGCATCGGCGACACGCTCGGCATGCTGGGCCTGCCGCGGCTGCAGCAGATGGTGCGCAATCAGGCGGCACAGATCCCGACGCTGGATGTCGGCGACCCACGCTGGCTGGAAGTTGCCACTGCCCTGGTCCGCGTCCAGGACACGCTGGGGCGTGCGCTGGGTCGGGCAGACGCCGCACAGGGCGGCATGCTGGAAGCCGGCGCCGAAGCCGATGACGGGCACGCGGATGCGGGCCTCGTGGCGTTTGCCGGCGCGGCACGCGTTGAATGCGGGCGCGTCGAGCAGGCGCTGACGGAATATGCACGCAGTGCGGACGCGCAGCATTTGCAGGCCGTTCCCGCGCAGCTGCACGACATCGTCCAGGGCCTGAAGGTTGCGGGCCTCGATGACGCCGCGCAGGCGCTCGAGGTGGTGTGGGGCTACGTGAACAGCCCGCGGGTCGAGGAAGTGGCACACGACGCCGCGGCCGCGGCGCGGCTGGCGGATGCCTGTGCCGCAGCCGAGATCTACCTCGAGGCCCTGCGCGACCGTGTACCTCACCCCGGCCTTGCGCTCGGGCAGTTCGTGCGGCGGGTTGAGCCGCTGCAGGCGCACGCGGAAGCGGCGCCGGATGCTGCGGTACCTACAGCCCCGGTCGAGCCGATACCGGGAGCGGCTCCGACCCCGACTCCGGTTTTGGCGCCCACTTCCGCTGCAGACGGCGACCCCGAGATCCGTGCGATCTTTCTTGAGGAAGCGCAGGAAGTCATGGCCGCCATTCGCCATGCGCTGCCGCCGCTGAAACACGATCTGAACGATCGGGCTGCGCTGACTGAGATCCGCCGTGGCTTCCACACCCTGAAGGGTAGCGGGCGCATGGTCGGTGCCAGCGGCGTCGGCGAGTTTTCCTGGGCGCTGGAGCAGCTTCTGAACCGCTGTCTGGAAGGCACGTTGGCGGTGCGCGCCCCGATCCTGGCACTCGTCGAACAGGCGACCGCCTTGCTGCCCCGCCTGCTGGCCGCGCTGGAGGCGGGTGACGCCGCGGCAGCCGGCGTTCCGGAAACGGCACAGCTTGCAGTCCGCGCCGACGCCTTGCGGCAGGGTGAGGCGACTGCCGCAGATCCGGATCTTTACGCCGTGTTCCGCGACGATGCGCGGGCGCGCCTCGGCTTCGTCGAAAAATGGCTGGCGCAACAGGACGGCGTTGAAGAAGTCGCTGTGGAGCCGGGCGTCGTGCGGGCCTTCCATACGCTACGCGGCAGCGCTGCGGTAGCCGGCGCCGAGCCCGTCCATCACGTTGCCGGGGCGCTGGAGGTGTGGTTGGAGCGCGTCGGGCAGGCGCAACAGGCGCTGCAGGCCGACGGGCTGGCGTTGCTCGCGGATGCCCGCGCGGCCCTGGAGCGCTGGATCGGGGCCAGCGAACTCACCCCTGCTGCCGAGACCGAAAGTGCGGCGCTCGAAGCGCGCGTCGTGACCGCGCGTGGCGCACTGGCCGTCCCCGCTGCGGGCGCGGGACACGACCGTGACGCCTACACGCTGGCAGCGCTGGCCGTACTGCAGGACGCCGAGGCAGAAGCCCGCGCTTGGTGCGAGGCGGGTCGGCCGGAGGGCGGCGCTCGAACCAGCGAGCGCTGTGTGGCGTTCGCGGCGGGGGCTATACAGCACGGCTGTCCGTCTCTGGCGGAGATCGCGCAGGCGCTGGCCGAGCGCCTCAAGGCTGTGTCGACGAAGCCCTCGCCGGCGCTGCTGCCGGCGCTGGAAGATGTATTCGAGGCGTTGTATCAGCGCCTCGATGCGATCCGCGATGGCGCTGCAGAAGCCGACCCGGCGCCGGTGCTGGATTTGATCGCCGGCCTGCCGATGATCGGCATCCACGGCCCGCGGCCGACTCCGGCAGTGTCCGCCGTCGAGCCGGAGCTGCGCACCATCTTCCTGGAGGAAGCGCGCGAGCTGCTGCATGAATGCCGAGAGGCGCTGGCGGATATGGCCGGCCCCGAGGCAGCGGCGGCGATGGCGCGGCTGCAGCGCGCCTTGCACACGCTCAAGGGCAGTGCCCGGATGGCGGGTGAGCTGGACATGGGCAGCATCGCGCAAGGGGCACAGGAACGACTTGGCGCAGCCGGCGCGCAGCCTCCGTTTGACCCGGAGTGGCTGGCCGATCTGGGCGCCGCCTGCACACGGCTTGAACAGCTCTGGCAGCACGCGGGCGGGCAGGATGAACTCGCGGCATCGGCCGCTACTACTGCGGCGACCGTTCACGCCGGGCCTGAAGCTGTGGAAGCCCCGCCGGCAGCGCCGGACACGGTTGACTCCCAGGACGAGCTGCAGCCTACCGAGGTTTCGGCCCTCGAGGAGCCGGTTGCCACGGCCGTGCGTGAAGTTCCGGCCATGGCCGAGTCGGCTGGGGCCCCGGCGGCACCCGATGCGGAGCTGCTGGAAGTCTTCGTCCCGGAAGCGATGGAATTGCTGGAGACGCTGGACCTGGCGTTGGCCCACTGGGACGACCCGGAGCACCAGGCCGACGCGCGGCGGGCGCTGCATACGCTCAAGGGCAGCGCGCGCGTGGCCGGGCTGGATGCCATGGGCGACACCGCGCACGCGCTTGAAACCGCGCTGGCCGCGCATTCCGGCGATGTGGCGGCGGGTCGTGACACGCTGCAGGTTGGCATCGAGAAGCTGCATGCGATGTGCGACGCCTTGCAACGCGGCGAATGGCAGGCGCTGCAGAGGGCGGAAACCACCGGCCCGGCAGAAGCGCCGGTGTGGACGGGTGAACTGCTCTGGACGCCGGTCGACGACGCGCTTGATCCGCAGGCGGCGCTCGGGGAGTTTGCCCGCATTCCGGTCGAGGTTCTGGACCGCATGCTGGGTGCGGCGGGCGAAGCCGGCACGCAGCGCTTGCGGCTCGTGACCCACAACGAAGGCCTGCGCACGCAACTCGCGGAAATGGCGCGTGCGGTCGACCGTACACGCACCCAGCTGCGGCAGCTGGTAGCCGAGAGCGATGCGCAGATCGCGGCGCGCGGCCTGAAGCTTGAACCGGACGCTGCCGATGGCGCGGGCGACCGCTATGCCGAGGAATTCGATCCGCTGGAAATGGATCGCTATTCGCACATGCAGGAGTTGTCGCGCACGCTCGCGGAAGCGGTCGACGATCTCGGCGATCTGCATGCGACGATGGATCGCGGCGTGGGCGAGGCGGATGTGCTGCTGGGGCAGCAGAGCCAGACGCTCGCGGGCGTTCAGCAGGAGCTGATGGATACGCTGCTGGTGCCGTTCTCGCGTGAACAGGGGCGGCTGGAGCGTGTCGTGCGGCAGACCGCGCATGCCGTCGGCAAGAGCGCGGTGCTGCGCGTCGAAGGTGGCGAGACCGAGCTCGACCGCAATGTCCTGCAACGCATGGTCGGGCCGCTCGGACACTTGCTGCGCAACGCCGTGGTGCATGGCATCGAGGCCCCCGCGCGGCGACGCTCGGCGGGCAAGCCGCTGGAAGGCCAGGTGCGGCTCGGCATGCGGCGTGAAGCCGGGCAGATCGTTCTGGAGGTATCGGACGACGGGCGCGGCCTGGATCTCGACGCGATCCGGCGCAAGGGCATCGAACGCGGCTTGATCGCGGCGGATGCGGTGCCCGGCGATGAACAGCTCGGGCGGCTGATCTTCGAGCCGGGGTTCTCCACCGCCGAGACCGTCACCCAGCAAGCGGGCCGCGGCATTGGCCTGGACGTCGTGGCGGACGTCATCCACCAGCTTGGCGGGCGCGTTGAATTGCGCGCTCGGCCGGGCGTGCCGCTGGTCTTCGTGCTGCACCTGCCGCTAAGCATGGCGATTTCGCATGCGTTGCTGGTGCGCGTCGGCGGCGAACGTTATCTGCTGCCGCTGGTCGAGGTTGCCGGCGTGGCGCGGATTCCGGTTGCCGAGCTGCCCGCGCGGCTGCAGAAAGGTGGCGCACCGGTGGCCTGGGGCGGTGACGATTATGCCGTCCATTATCTGGGCGATTTCCTCGACCTGCCTCGCCCGGCGCGCTTCGACGGTCGATCCGCCGTCGCGGTACTCGTGCGCGCCGGCGAGACGCTGGCCGGCGAGACACGGCGCGTGGCGCTGGTTGTCGATGCGCTGCTGGGTACGCAGGAAGTGCTGGCGAAGGGCACGGGGGCGCAGCTCATGGCGATCGCTGGCATCGCCGGTGCGGCGGCATTGCCGGACGGCGGCGTGGCCCTGACGCTGGACATGGCGGCGCTCGTGGCGCGGCGGTCGCGGGCCGCGGCGGGTGGGCGGACGCTGCAGAAGCGGCCGATGGTCATGGTGGTCGACGACTCCGTCACCATGCGCCGCGTCGCCGAGCGCTTGCTGGTGCGCAACGGCTTCCGCGTGGTTACGGCGCGCGATGGTCTGGAGGCCATGGACCTGCTGCGCGACGAAACTCCAGCCGTCGTCCTGCTCGACATCGAAATGCCGCGCGCCGACGGCTTCGAGGTGGCGGCCTTCATCCGCCACGATCCACGCATCCAGCACACACCGATCATCATGATCACGTCGCGTTCCGGTGAGAAACACCGGGATCGCGCCCGCCAGCTCGGTGTGGAGCGCTACCTCATCAAGCCTTGGCAGGAGCAGCAGTTGCTGGACGAGATCTCCGCTGTGCGTGGCGCTCCGGATGCGCGGGAGAAGCCGTGAACGGCTCCGACGTACCCGGCCCGCAGACGCTCTATGGCGCGTTGATCGCACTGCAGGACGATGCCCTGCTGGTGCCGAATTCCGCGGTGCTGGAAGTGCTGTCCGGCGACCGGCTCGAACCCGCCTCCCGGCCCGGCGTACTCGGCACGCTGCACTGGCGGGGCGAGACGATCCCGGCGGCGAGCTTCGAGGTATTCAACGGCGGGAATACTCCGGATACGCGGCAGCGGCATGGGCGGCTCGTGGTGCTGCAGGCCCTCGGCGGGCGGCTGCCGGGGCGTGCGTGGGCATTGTGGAGCACGGGCTATCCGCGCATGTTGCCGGTCAGCCAGGCGGCGCTGCAGCCAGCGCCGCTGCATCCCGACGATCGCGCCGACGTGGTGCTCGCTCGTGTCCGCCTCGGTGTACGTGAAGTCGCGATTCCGGACCTCGACCGCATCGAGGCCGGGTTGCTGGCGGCATCGACGCGATCGGAGTAGAGACCGTGTCCGCGCCGCGGCCGGCGATTTCGCGTTATGCGCTGCTGTCGCTGGTGACGGCCTGCGCCGTGTTGGCACTGAAGTTGACGGCGTGGTATTTCACGGCTTCCGTGGGGCTGCTGTCCGATGCCCTGGAAACGTTGACGAATGTCGGCGGCGCCGGCATGGCGGTGGTGATGCTGCGTATTGCCGCCCGGCCGCCGGACGAGGAGCACGCGTTCGGCCACAGCAAGGCGGAATACTTCTCCAGCGGCTTCGAAGGCATGCTCGTGTTCATGGCGGCCGCGCTGATCGTTGCCGAAGCCGTGCCACGCCTTGCGCACCCGCAGGTGCTGGATCAGGTCGGTGTCGGGCTTGCCGTCGCCGCCGCTGCTGGCGCGCTGAATTTCGCCGTGTCGCGGGTGCTGGCTGCGGCAGGTCGCCGCCACCGATCCGTCGCGCTCACGGCGGATGCGCGCCACCTCATGGCGGACGTGTGGACGACCGTGGGTGTCGTGGCGGGGGTTGCGCTGGCGGTTGCAACCGGCTGGCCGTGGATCGACCCGCTCGTCGCGCTCGCCGTGGCCGCTCTGGTGCTGCGCGCCGGCTGGCAGTTGATGCGCGAATCCGCGGCTGGCCTGATGGATGGCGCCTGGCCGGCCCCGGAGCGTACGGCGCTGGATACGGTGCTGGCGGAATTCAGGCACGCGCAAGGGCCCGGTTGCGTGGAATTCCACGCCGTGCGGACACGCCAGTCCGCCGGCCGGCGCTTCGTTGCCCTGCATCTGCTGGTGCCGGGCGACTGGCCGGTGCGGCGCGGGCACGATCTAGCGGAGCAGGTCGAGGCAGAAATCGCGGAACGTGTGCCCGGCGCGATTGTCTTTATTCACGTTGAACCGCTGGAAGACCCACGTTCATACGATGATGCGGCGCTCGCAGGCAAGCTGTAACGCGCTGCGCGCGGGAATTCTGGGAAGATCGGGCAGCTGAAATTTGGAGGCGCGGCATGGCGAATTACGAAAGACTCGACGACAACGTCGTCTGTATCGACACCGAACAGCATCGAGCGAACCTTGCCGCCTGCTACCTGATCGGTAGCGAACACCACTACGCGTTCATCGAATGCGGCACCAGCCGGTCGGTGCCGGCGCTGCTGCAGGTGCTGGTGGAACTCGGCATTTCCACGGCTGACGTCGACTACGTGATGCCGACGCATGTCCATCTTGACCACGCTGGCGGCGCCGGTGCGCTGCTGCGCGAGTTGCCGAACGCGCGGCTCGTCGTCCATCCACGCGGGGCGCGGCATTTGATCGACCCGACGAAGCTGATCGCCGGGGCGACGGCTGTCTACGGTGTGGACGCGGTGCAGGAAATGTACGGCGAGATCGTGCCGGTGCCGGAAGGCCGCGTGATCGTGGCCGATGTCGCCGCCGACCATGATTTCTGGCTTGCCCTCGGTCGGCGTCCGCTGCTGTTGATCGACGCGCCCGGCCATGCCCGCCACCACTACGTGGTCTGGGACGCCGCCAGTCGCGGCTGGTTTTCCGGCGACAGCTTCGGCATTTCCTACCGCGAGTTCGATTGTTCGGTGTGCGGCCACTACCTCATTCCCACGACGACGCCGGTGGACTTCGACCCCGAGGCATGGAATGCCACGCTCGACCGCATGCTGGCGCGCACGCCGGCCTGTATCTACCTGACGCACTACGGGCGGGTGGGCGACGTCCAGATGCTGGGTCGGCAGTTGCGGGCCGGCATTGCGGCCTACGCGCGGATCGCGCGGGCACACGCTGGCGATGGAGACCGCCATGCGGCACTGGTTGCAGCGTTGCTGGAATACCACCTTCGCCAGTTCCATGATCTCCGCCATCCGATGCCGCAGGCCCGGGCTGAAGCACTGCTGAAGATGGATGTCGAGCTCAACGCGCAAGGGCTGGAAGTGTGGATGGATCGGCAGGACCGAGCCGCACGTGCTGTTGCGTGACGGGCGGCCGGCACCATAGGAAGACCTTGCAGCACGCTGGGCGCAGGCTGGCGCTTGCCGGTGTTGCAGTGGCCGTCGCCGCACTGACGAGTGCTTGCAGCACACTAGGCTACTACTGGCAGGCAGCGCAGGGCGAGCGGGCGCTTCTGGCGGCTCGACGGCCCCTGGCCAGCCTCGTCGCCGACCCGGAAACGCCGCCGGCGCTGCGTGCGCGGTTGCAGCTTGCCGAACAGGCCCGTGCGTTCGCTTCCAACCATCTGCACCTGCCGCGCAACGCCAGCTATACCGACTACGCCGACCTGGGGCGCGCCTACGCGGTGTGGAATGTGTACGCGACGCCCGAATTCTCCGTGCAGCCGGTGCAGCACTGCTTCCCGATCGCCGGTTGTGTGGCCTATCGCGGCTACTTCCACGAGGCGGATGCCGACGCTGCGGCAGCCCGTTGGCACGCACGGGGCGATGACGTTGCCGTGATCGGCGCCCCGGCCTTCTCCACGCTCGGCTGGTTCGATGACCCGGTGTTGTCCACCATGCTGCGCTGGGGGGGCGATGCGCTTGCCGGGCAAATCTTCCACGAACTCGCCCATCAGCAGTTCTACGTGAAGGGTGATACGCAGTTCAACGAGTCGTGGGCGAACTTCGTGGAACAGGAAGGCCTGCGGCAATGGCGCGTCAAGCACGGTACGCCGGCCGATGCCGGGGTGGCGAGGGCGCGCAGCCGGGCCTTCACGCAGCTCATGCTGTCCACCCGTGCCGAGCTCGCCGCGCTGTACGCTCAACCGCTGGCGGCGGACGTGATGCGGGCGCGCAAGCAGGCGCTGTTCGCGCAGCTCGAAGCGCGCTACCGCAAGCTGCGCGACACGCAGTGGGACGGCTACGCCGGCTACGATGCGTTCTTCAACCGGCCACTCAACAACGCCGCCCTCGTGCCGTTCGGCATCTATGACGCCTGGGTGCCGGGATTCCGGGAATTGTTCCTGCAGCAGGCCGGCAGCTGGCCGGCGTTTTATGCGGCCGTGGCGCACATCGGCAAGCAGGACAAGGCGAAACGGGATGCGGAAATGACGAAATTGACGTCTGTCGGCACGGCAAGCACTGCGGCATCAATCGGTGTGCAGCCGTGACGCGCGTTCATGTGTCCGAAACGCTGGTTGCGGGGCAGGCATTGGAACTGCCGCCGGCCGCTGCGCACCACGTTGCGCAAGTGCTGCGGCTGGCGGCGGGCGCCGCGCTCGTGCTGTTCGACGGCACGGGCGGCGAATACGACGCTGTGCTGGAAACCGTGGAACGCCGCTCGGTGCGCGTGCGCGTGGGGGCGCACCGCGCCGTCGAGCGCGAGTCGGCGCTGTGCCTCACGCTGGCACAGTGCGTGTCGAAGGGCGAGCGCATGGACTACACGATCCAGAAAGCCGTGGAACTCGGTGTCACGCGCATCCAACCCGTGCTGTCCGCGCGCAGCGTCGTGAAGCTGGATGCCGCGCGCTGGGCGAAGAAGCGGGAACACTGGCTTGGCGTGATCGCCTCGGCCTGCGAGCAATGCGGCCGCAACCGTGTACCAGAACTGGCGCCAGCCGTACCGCTGTCGAAGTGGCTGGCTACCCGCCATGGCCTGTGTCTGGTGCTGGTGCCGATGGCGCAGGTGGGGCTGCGCACGCTGGCACGGGTTTCCGCCGTGAGCCTGCTGGTTGGCCCGGAAGGTGGCTTGAGCGAAGACGAGATCGCCGAGGCGCAAGCGGCCGGTTGCACCGCCATCCACCTCGGCCCGCGGGTGCTGCGCACCGAAACCGCCGGTGTGGCAACCCTGGCCGCACTGCAGGCCCTGTGGGGCGATCTGGGCTGAGCGGCCTGGGAGGCCCAACTGTCTCCCGTCGCTCGGCATCGACCGGCCGTCGTGGCCGAAGGCCCGGTACTTCACGCAATGCAACGTGGTCGGCGCGGAATTCGACGAACGGCTCGATGTCGACCCGGGAAGAGGCTTGCGGTCGTCGTTGATGGATGTTTTATTTCATATGCATAAAAAATAATCGGAATTTGCAAGAGAAAACAAACAAAAGTACATTTGCCATATGCCGAAAACCCCTGCCATCCGATTAGTCAACGCCCGCCCTGCGCCGGATCGTGCCGCCGTTCTTACCAAAGCGGTCATCCGCGCGGCCGACCTGCTCGGCTTCAAGGATGTGGAACTCGCGCAGATCGTTGGCGTCAGTGCGCCCACCGTTTCACGCTGCCGGCGTGGCGAGGCGGAAATCGACCCGGCGCGCAAGGCGGGCGAGCTGGCATTGCTGCTTGTGCGCCTGTTCCGCTCGCTCGATCCGCTGGTGGGCGCCGATGCGGAGAAACGCAAAGCCTGGATGCGCACGGAAAACACGGCGCTGGGTGACGTGCCGGCGATGCTCGTCCGCAACCCTGAAGGTCTGGTGCAAACGCTGGCGTACCTGGATGGCATGCGGGCACTCGCGTGACGCCGGCGGCGTGGCGGGCAAGCTGGCTGCAGGACAGCGCTCGGCCCATCAACGAACCGCGCGTGTGGCGCGGGGTGGAAACGCAGCATTTGAGCGCGACCCTGTTGCTGGTGGACACCCGAGCGGAACATGACCTGCTGGAAGACCTGCTGGAGACGAGCAAGCCACGCCTGCCCCCCGTGCCGGGCGCCCGCAAGCACTACCTGCTGCTCACGCCATTTCGCTACACCCCGCAACGGCCCAGCCGCTTCCGGCCCGCCGGCTGCCGCGGCATCTGGTACGGGTCACTGCAGCTGCGGGCGGCATGCGCTGAGGTGGCGTACTGGCGCACGGTATTCATTCGTGACAGTACGGGTCTGAGAGATCAGAAGATTGTCAGCCAGCACACGTTTTTCGTCGCTCGCGTGGCCGGCTTGGGAATCGACTTGACTGCCCCGCCGTGGAACATCTCCCGTGCCCTGTGGGCAAGCGAGGACTATGCAGCGACGCAGCGCCTGGGCCGTGCTGCCGTTGCAGCGGGAGTCGACGTCATCCGCTATGAATCGGTCCGCTCGCCGGGCGACACCAATCTGGCGGTATTCGCCATCAATGCCTTGGTGGAGCCCCGCGGTGGCCTGGATGCGAGCCAGCAAGCGTGGACATTTTCAGCGACTGCAAATCGCGTGCTGATGCAAAGCAACCGCAATGCGGCGCTCAAATTCGAGTGGACGCGCTGATTCCGTAGCCGGTCCCGACTTTCGTGCGCATACCCGGCAAGGCCAAGCCCGCAGTCGAGTCCAGAGGCGGCAAGATGCGGCTCAAGTCGAACTGTGGCAGAACAAAGACGGTGAACAACCGGCCGCCTTCCCCTGTTCCGCTCCCAACGCCGGGTTCAGAGCACTTGCCGCAGGAAGCCGTAGAACAGCACCACGAAGCCGCCAATCTCACCCACCACCAGGGCCCACACGTAGCCGCGGATCAACCACGGTGGCAATGTCATTCCGCCCAGCACATGCGGGATGTGGAGCTGGTTCTCGGTGTCCAGCAGCGCGCCGTGCACGATGTAGGTGACGATGGCGGAGGCGAAGAACAGCAGGGGAATGGCGACGGCCCATTCCGTTGCTGCCGGCGAAACCGGCGAATAGGGCACGAACTGGTACAGCAGGATGGCGGCGAAGGAATACATCAGGCTCGCGCGGTGCGCGATGTCCACGTAGACCGGCGCGCAGGCCTTGCCGGACTCGGTGGCGTGGATCCACACGTATTTCCACACGCCCGTCAGCAACCCGGAAAGGAAAAACACTCCGGCACCAAGCAGGCATAATTCAGCAGCACTCATGACGCGGCCTCCCCCCGTGATTTGTCTCGATCAACCGGTCAATCGACCGGCAATGTGCTGGCCCTTTCGACCTCTGACCGACTGCACCCAGCCATGCTGATTACAAACGCCCGCCTCGTCAATGAAGGCCTCATGGTCGAGGCCGACCTGCGTGTGCGCGGTGCACGCATCGAAAAGATTGCGGCGACCATCGCCGCGCTGCCGGGCGAGGAGGTCGTCGACGCCGCCGGGCGCTACCTGCTGCCGGGCCTGATCGACGGCCACGTCCACTTTCGCGAACCCGGTTTGATGCACAAGGCAGACTTCGTCACCGAGTCCGCAGCCGCGGTGGCCGGCGGCGTGACGTCGGTGCTCGACATGCCGAACGTGAAACCGCCCACCGTCACGCGCGAACGGCTGGCGCAGAAGTACGCGCTGGCCGAAGGCCGGTTCCGCTGCAACTATGCGTTCTACTTCGGTGCCACGAACGACAACCTCGCGGAAATCGAAGCCCTGCAACCTGGCGAGACCTGCGGCGTGAAGATCTTCATGGGCTGCTCCACCGGCAACCTGCACGTCGACGATCTTGCGGTGCTGGACAAGATCTTTGCGCGCTGCCCGGTGCTCATCGCCACGCATTGCGAAGACACGCCGATGATCGAGGCGAACGCCGCAGCCGCGCGTGCGAAATACGGCGAGAACGTGCCGTTTGCGGAACACCCGCACATCCGCTCCACCGAAGCCTGTTATGTCTCCACCCGGCTCGCTGTGAGGCTTGCGAAACAGCACGGGGCACGCCTGCACCTGCCGCACCTGTCGACGGCACGGGAACTGGAATTCTTCACGCCCGGGCCGGTGGCCGGCAAGCGCATCACGGCGGAAGCCTGCGTTCACCACCTGTTTCTGGATGAATCCAGCTACCCGCGTCTTGGCGCGCTGATGAAGTGCAACCCCGCCATCAAGACCGCAGGCGACCGCACCGGCCTGATACACGCGGTGCGCGAAGGCCGCGTGGACACCATCGCCACCGATCATGCGCCGCACACGCGCGAGGAAAAGGCGCAGGGCTATTTCAAGGCGCCGTCCGGCCTGCCGCTCGTTCAGCATGCCCTGCCGATCCTGTTCGAGCTCGCAAATCGCGGCGAGATCGGCGTCACGACCATCGTCGAACGCGCCTGCCATGCGCCGGCGCTGTGCTTCGGCATCGCTGAACGCGGCTTCCTGCGTGAAGGCTATTTCGCCGACCTCACGCTCGTTGACCCGCAGGCCACGACCACCGTGACGACGGACAACATCCTCTACAAGTGCGGCTGGTCGCCGTTCGAAGGCGAAACGTTTCCGGTGTGCGTGGACGCTACGTGGGTGAACGGCGCGCTGGCGTGGCGGAGCGGCGTCGTGCAAGGCCAGGCTGCCGGGCAGCGACTCGGCTTTGTCGCCGCCGCCCACGCCGGAAACCGGTAAGGAAAAATGGTGTGCCACGCCGGGTTGTCGGCACGCCATATCGACGGCAGGTCTGGATTGAGCACTCACCCACGGAGCAGAAAATGAGCGCGTATGTGATCTTCGATGTCGAAATCCACGATATGGCGAAGTTCAGGGCATTCATGGCGGGCGCCGAGCAGGCGCTTGAAGCCGCCGGCGCACGCTATCTGGTACGCGGCGGCGCATTCAAGGTCCACGAAGGTGATTGGCAACCGCGGCGCATCGTCCTGATCGAGTTCCCGTCGCTTGCGGCATGGGAAGCGTTCTATTCCGGCTCCGTCTATCAAGGATTGAAAGCGATCCGCCACGAATGCAGCTCCGCAAGGCTGGTGGCGGTGGAAGGGATTGGAGAATAGAGATTGGGAATTGGAGATTCGGGATTTGAGATTGGCGCCGGGAGCGTAGCGGGTGTGGGAGCCGGCACCATCCCGCGTCAAGGTGAGGTGATGATCTGTCCATGGGCGTTGCAATCTGATATCGAGCATCGGTATCACGATACCGAGTGGGGAGCACGGGCGACACGGTGCCGTGAGCGAAGCGAGCGTGGGTGCGGGAGCCGGTGCCGCCCCGCGTCAAGGTGAGGTGAAGCGATGATCTGTCCATGGGCGTTGCAATCTGATATCGAGCATGTCTA
>SCRT01000020.1 GCA_004298465.1 Nevskiaceae bacterium
CGGGTAGGCCTTGCCAATGTCCTTGCCTTCCGCCAGCAGCTTCGACACCGGCGCCAGCAGCCCCGCCCCCGCCACCCCCAGCGCCGCCTTCTTCATCAGCTCCCGACGACCCCAGTTGAAATCGTATTTTCTGATTCTCATTTCACCTACCCTCCATAGCCCTGTGTTATCAGTGGTACGCGATACGCGGTCTGCGCTGCGTAACGTTGACAATGCAGACCATCCCCATACGCCACACCAAACTTTATGCTGGCCCGACGGGGAGCTGAACGGCTGGGTAGCGCAACGTGGAACAATGCAGCGAACCGATCGGCCCCGGGCCCGTTTACCTCGTCGTCGCTGCTGTAGAAGGCCGGACACGTGGTGGTTGCGCTTCGCAAATCTACATCGAACCCCGGCAAGACACCCACACAAAAAAACCGGCGCTTGGCCGGTTGATCGAAAATCCTTGATTCATTGGTGCCGGGAAGAGGAATCGAACCTCCGACCTACTGATTACGAATCAGTCGCTCTACCGACTGAGCTATCCCGGCGCAGGCGGTGGACGCGCATTATACGGACCCAGCGCGACATTTGAAGCCCAGCAACTGCGGCAAGGCGTTGCCGTGAAGCGGCCTCCGCCTTCGGGTACTATGTGCACCCGGCGCTGCCCAGCCATTTCATTCGACCCCGCGCGCCGCTCCACATCATAAGATCCCTTTCCATGGCTACCTACAGCACCAACGAATTCAAGGCCGGCGTCAAGATTTTGATCGACGGCGACCCCTACTCCATTCTCGAAAACGAGTACGTAAAACCTGGCAAGGGGCAGGCTTTCAACCGCGTCAAGGTCCGCAACCTGAAGACCGGGCGAATGCTGGAGAAGACCTGGAAGTCTGGCGATACGGCCGAGGCCGCGGACGTTGCCGAGCTGGAAATGCAGTACCTCTACAACGACGGCGATTTCTGGTACTTCATGAATCCCGAAACCTTCGAACAGCTCAGCGCCGACAAAAATGCGGTGGTCGATGCCGCGCAGTGGTTGAAGGGCGAGGAACTCTGCAAGGTGATGCTGTGGAACGGCGTGCCGTTGTCGGTGGACGCCCCGAATTTCGTGGTCCTGAAGATCGTGGAAACCGATCCCGGCGTGCGCGGGGACACGTCCGGCGGCGGCGGCAAGCCTGCGAAGCTGGAAACCGGCGCGACGGTACGCGTGCCATTGTTCGTGCAACAGGATGAAGTGGTGAAGGTGGATACGCGTACCGGCGCCTACCTGGGCCGGGTTGGCGGCAAGTAGTGACCAAGGCAAAAAATACTTCACAAGAAACGGGGGGCACCATGGACGACAACCGTCGCCGCGCACTGGAAGCTGCGCTGTCTCAGATCGAGAAACAGTTCGGCAAGGGCAGCGTGATGCGCATGGGCCAGGATGACCCGGCCCGTGAAATCGACGTGGTGTCCACCGGTTCCCTGGCGTTGGACGTCGCATTGGGAATCGGCGGCCTGCCGCGTGGCCGCGTGGTGGAGATCTACGGTCCCGAGTCTTCGGGCAAGACCACGCTGTGCCTGCAGGTTACGGCCAACGCGCAGAAGAACGGCGGCACGGTCGCCTATATCGACGCGGAAAATGCGCTGGACCCGTCCTATGCCGAAAAGCTGGGTGTCAAGGTCGACGACTTGCTGATCTCGCAGCCGGATACCGGCGAGCAGGCGCTGGAAATCACCGACATGCTGGTGCGCTCCGGTGCAGTGGACGTGGTCGTTATCGACTCCGTCGCCGCACTCACGCCAAAAGCTGAAATCGAAGGTGAGATGGGCGATTCCCTGCCCGGCCTGCAGGCGCGCCTGATGAGTCAGGCGCTGCGCAAGCTCACCGCGAACATCAAGCGTTCCAACACGCTCGTCATCTTCATCAACCAGATCCGCATGAAGATCGGCGTGATGTACGGCTCGCCGGAAACCACGACTGGCGGCAACGCGCTGAAGTTCTACGCTTCCGTGCGGCTCGACATCCGCCGTACCGGCGCGATCAAGAAGGGCGAGGAAATCGTCGGCAACGAGACGCGCGTAAAAGTCGTCAAGAACAAGATGGCGCCGCCGTTCAAGAAGGCCGAATTCGAGATCCTCTACAACGAAGGCATTTCCACGCTCGGCGAACTCATCGACCTCGGCGTGCAGGAGAACCTCGTGGAGAAATCCGGCGCCTGGTACGCCTACAAGTCCGAGAAGATCGGCCAGGGCAAGGACAACGCCCGCCAGTGGCTTAAGGAACACCCGGAAGCGGCAGCGGAAATCGACCACGAACTGCGCGGCCGTCTGCTGCCCCAGAAGGCACCGCGTGCCGCGGATGGTCCGCAACAAGAGTAAGAACAGGGACCCCGCCGACCCTGAGGCGATCCGCGCCCGCGCGCTGCGCGCCGTCACGCGGCGCGAATACGGCGCTCGCGAGTTGCAGGCCAAGCTGGTCCGCACCGGCGCTTCGGAATCCGTGGCCCGGCAAGTCGTGGAGGATTTCGCCGCACGCGGCTGGCAAAGCGATGCGCGTTATGCCGAAAGCGTCGCCCGGGTACGCATCGGCCAGGGCTATGGCCCGCTGCGCATCCGCGCCGAACTGCAAGCCGCGGGCGTCGCCGACACGTTCATTTCCGCAGCGATACAGGAACCCGAGGTCGGTGGCTGGCTGGCCTGTGCCCACGCCAGCTACGCACACCGTTTCCATACTCCGCCGGCAGATGCCGCCGGCTGGCAGAAGGCGTGGCGTTTCCTGGCCCAGCGCGGATTTTCCGCGGAACATATTCGCAGCGCCCTGAAGAACGTGCCCGACGACGCCTTCGACAGTACCGAGGGCAACGCCGGATGAACGCCCGTTTTCGACTCCGCCATGACCCGCACTGAAGCGCCTGTTCGCACGCCGGCCCGTAAAAGCCGTGGCCGCCCGGCGCTGAGCGATGTCGAAGGCCGCCTGCTGCGCGCCATCGAAGTCCTACTCGATGACGGCAACGCATTCGCCACGTTGTCCATCGGCACACTGGCGCGCCGCGCCGGCATCTCCCGCGCCACGTTCTACCTGCACTTTCGTGACAAGGGTGCGCTGGTGGCGTGCTTGCTGACGCGTATCAGCGACGAAATCGTGGCCAGTGGCAGCGCTTGGTTCGCGGCCACCCGCGGCGCTGGCCCGCGCGAAGTGCGCGCCGCCTTGCACGGTGTGGTCCAAGCCTTCGGCAAGCATCACGCCGTGCTCACCGCGGTGGCGGAAACCGCCCCCTTTGATACAGCCGTAGCGGCGATTTACCAGGACATGATGGCGCGCCTGTGCGCAGCCAGCCGCCGCGCCGTGGCTGCGGTCCGCGCTGAAGGCCGCGCCACCCCCGATGCCGACGACGCCATGGCGGACACGCTGACCTGGATGGTTGCCTTGCACTGCACCCGCTTCGCCCATGGCCGCAGCGGGCAGCGCCCCCGCGCACTCGTCGATACCCTGACGGCGATCTGCACCGGCGCCATCTTCGCGAACCCGCAAGTGCCCGCGTCAAGGCGCCAGATCAAATAGCTCCTTGAAACCATAGGGCTGCGACGCGCCTATGATGAGCTGCTCCAGCATTGCGCGCCCAACCTCTCGGCGACCGTCCGGCAGCGTCAGCACGGCGCGACACGCGGCCTGCACGTGGTTCGTATCGGGCTGGGTTTCGTCGATCTCGTCAACGCGGAACGACTCGTAGTGCGTGGCATACGCACCCTGGTAGGCGCTGTGGCCCCAGGTGGCGTGGGTGTAGCCGACACCACGCATGTAGAAATTCCATTCCGGTTCCAATTCCAGGGTCACCGCGCCGCCGTCGGCGAGCCGACCGCGGATGGTCGCCTTGCGGACGTGCCGCGTGCCAGAGCGGAACACAAGTTCAGCGCGTACCTCCAACACGACCTGCGGCTCGCCCTTGCCAAGCGGCACCAGCACCGCCGAACGGTTCCACGGCTCACCTTCGGCGTTGTCGTTGGTGTGGAAGTACATGAGGTGGTCGGCGCCATTGAACGGACACCACAGCCAGAAGAACTGCGGCTTCATGTCCGGTGGGAACGGGTTCTTGTTGGCGCCCCCTACGGAACGCACACCCCAGGAGCGGTCGCGCGTGCCATGCCAGCCGTGCACGGCAAGGCGTTCGCCGGCAACTTCGATCCAGCCTTCGCAGGTACAGCTCTGCGTCAGACGCGTGCTGTCCATGATGGTGCGCGTGCCCATGCGCCAGGTGAAGCGCGGTTCCTGGATGGGCGGTGCCCGGCCCGTGAACACCAGTTCAGCACGGATTCCGTGTTCGTTGTCGTCCACGCGCACGCGGACCTTCTTCAACGGCTCGACGACTTCAACGCTGATCGGCTTCACCCGGGTCGCCATGCGGTCGCCATCGAGCAGGCGCGACGCGAACAGGCTGTATTGCGTGCCGCCGTGCACGACCGAAATCGCGGCATCCATGATATTGAGGTTCGGGTACACGCCCATCGCCACGGCGACCAGCGGCTGGCCGTCTGCGCTGTAGGCGTTGAACCAGAAACGGTCGTAGAAATTCAGGTCGCTGCCCGCGACGGCGATGGGCTCGGGCGTCTGATGGACAGGGTATTCATCGGCCGCCGTCAGCAGGCTGGAGGTGTGTGCAAGACTCATGTCGCGCTCCGTTGTTGTTCCAGCAGTTCACCAATCGCCGGCAGGCTCGCGCCCGCAGGATTGAAGCCGGTCAGGCGCGACCAAGAACACTCGCGCGCCATCTGCCGGTCCAGCAGCGGCGCCAGGGCCGTGCGCTGATCGGGCGGCAGCGTGCCGCCGTTGGCTTGCGCAGATTCGGCGATGCGTGCGCTGAGGGCGGCCTTGGCGTCGGTCACGGCCTCGACCAGCGCATCGCGGCCAGCGGGCACGCGCAGGTCGGCCGGTGCACCCAATATCGCCAGGGCCTTGCGCAGGTCCGCCAGCTCCACGCGCAGGTAGTCGTCCTGGTAGGGCTGGACTTCGGCCAGCAGCGCCAGAGAGGCAGCGATCAGCCCGGCCTGTTCGGCAACGAATGAGTTCTTGCCCAATTCCGGCACGATCACGTCCATCAGCGTCTTGCGCAGGCTTTCCAGATGCTGCTTCACCAGCGGTTGCATCACAGCGCTCCTTGGCCGCGCAACATCGTGGCCAGCAGGGACAGGGTGGCATAGCCCATCCCGGTGCTGAAATTCATCATCACGTCGAGGTGGCTTTGACGGTCCGCCGCGGCGCGTGCATTCGAAGCAGTGCCGAGCACGGCGAACTTGAAGGTGTTGAAGATTTCGTAATAACCGAGCTTTTTCGCGTCGACCGCAAGGCCGGACGCGCGGGCATAGCGTTCGAGGAAATCCTCGCGCGTGGCCAGCCCGCAGGCCAGGCTCTCGCCGCTTTCGCTCTTGGCGGCAAAGCCGGGAAACAGGACCCAGGCCAGATCTTCGTGCACGTCCGCAAGGTGGGCCATTTCCCAGTCGAGAATAGTGGTGATCCTGCACGTGCCTTCGTCGAACAGGAAATTGCCGTTGCGGTAGTCGTTGTGCACCACGCGCACGTCGTCGCATACCGGCGCGTTGGCTTCCAGCCATTCGCCCGCCAGCGTGATGACGGGATGTTCTTCCAGGCAGTCTTCCGCCCAGATGCGCTGCCAGCTTGCGAGGTTCCACAACACCGCCTCGCGCGTGCCGGGCTTGGGAACGTCGAAAGCGCTCAAATCGGCCCGGCACCAGTCGAAACCGTGGATACGCGCCAGATAATCGATAAACTGCGTGCTGATCGGCCCGCGCAGATCGGCGGGAAAACCCACGCCGATGCCGCTGACCCGGCCGCCCGTGCCTACCGGCTTCGCGGGCTTGGCCACGCCGCTGACAAAGCCACAGACCAGCGCGGACTGGCCCATCTTCGAGCCCTCACCGTCGACGAAATACATCTTCGGCACCGGCACCGTGCCGACCATCGCCCGCATCACCTGAAATTCGCGCAGGCGATGCGTTTCCACTACCGACTCGCCCGGATTCATGCGCAGCACCAAGGGCGTGCGCTGGCTGCCGTCGACGCGCTCGAAAGTGAACATTTCCTTGGAACCACCGCCGGCCAGCCGGCGCAGGTTTTCGACTTTCAACGCCGTGCCGGTCTCGGCCTGCAGCCAGTGCTGCAAGCGCGCTGTGATCTCCGTAAGCGGCGGCAGCGCATAGTCTGACCCCGCGCGACGCCGCAGCTTGGCCGTCAGGCATTCGTCGATCGTCCGCTCCACCCGCCAGCGGGCGCGGATCGACGCGATCTGCGTCTCTGAAAAATGGCGCTTGTCCAGCACGGTTCTCCTCCGATTGCAGTGCGCAGCGGAGCTTAGCAATTTAATAAACGCATTGTCTATTTAACCAATACGACTGCTTCGCCCACGCCTTCCGCAGCACCCCGGACATGGCACGGATACCGTCCGTCCAGTAACATTGCGCGTCTTTATCGACGTTACGGCGGCATGCGGTGACCATGGACAGCAACCAGCTTCGAGCGCTCTATCTCGACTACTTCGCGGCACACGGGCATACCGTGGTGCCGTCCAGTTCACTGGTACCCGCCGGCGACGCAACGCTGCTGTTCACGAACGCCGGCATGGTGCAGTTCAAGGACGTGTTCACCGGCGCAGAGAAGCGCGCCTACACGCGGGCCACGAGCGCCCAGAAATGTGTACGCGCCGGCGGCAAGCACAACGACCTGGAAAACGTCGGCTACACGGCGCGCCACCACACGTTCTTCGAGATGCTGGGGAATTTCAGCTTCGGCGACTACTTCAAGCGCGAGGCAATCCACTTCGCATGGGAATTCGTCACCGGTGAAAAGTGGCTGGGCATTTCCCCGTCGCGCCTCATGGTCACGGTCTACCACGATGATGACGAGGCATGGCATATCTGGCACGACGAGATGGGCGTGCCGGCCGAACGCATCGTGCGCATCGGCGACAACAAGGGGGCAAAGTACGCTTCCGACAACTTCTGGACCATGGGCGACACCGGCCCCTGCGGCCCGTGCAGCGAGATCTTCTACGACCACGACCCGGATGGTTCCAGGGGTATTGCCGGCGGGCCTCCGGGATCGCCGGACGAGGATGGCGACCGCTGGATCGAGATCTGGAACCTGGTGTTCACGCAGTTCGATCGCCACGCCGACGGCACGCTGACGCCGCTGCCGAAACCCAACGTCGACACCGGCATGGGGCTGGAGCGCATCACGGCTCTCATGCAGGGCACGAACGACAACTACCGCATCGACATCTTCCAGCGCCTGATCGGTGAGATTGCCGCGCTTGCCGGCCAGAAACCCTATGCCAACGCATCGCAGAAAGTCATTGCCGACCACATCCGTTCCACGTGCTTCCTGATCGCGGACGGCGTGCTGCCGTCGAACGAAGGCCGTGGCTATGTCCTGCGCCGGATCATGCGTCGCGCCATCCGCCACGGCTACAAGATCGGGCTGGACCAGCCGTTCTTCTACAAGCTGGTGGCGCCACTCGCTGAAGTGATGGGCGCGGCCTACCCGGAACTCGTTGAAAAGCGCACGCAGATCGAAGCGCAAGTCCGCAACGAAGAGGAAAGCTTCGCGCAGACGCTGGAAAAAGGCATGAAGCTGCTCGACGACGCGCTGGCCAGCACCCACGGCAAGACGCTGCCCGGCGATATCATTTTCAAGCTCTATGACACCTACGGTTTCCCTGTCGACCTGACGGCCGACGTGGCGCGCGAGCGCGGGCTGACGCTGGACCTCGAAGGTTACGAGCGCGAGATGAACGCGCAGCGTGAACGCGCACGCGCCGCCAGCACGTTCAAAACCGGCGAGACCCTGCCCTATGACGGTGCGGACACGCACTTCACCGGCTACGAAACGCTGCAGGGCGACGCCACGGTGCTGGCGCTGTACCGCGACGGCGCGCCGGTGGAGAAGCTGGCGGCGGGCGAAGCCGGCATCATCGTGCTCGACACCACACCGTTCTACGCCGAGTCCGGCGGCCAAGTCGGAGACCGTGGAACACTGACCGCTGCCGGCATGGAATTTGCGGTCGCCGATACCCGCAAATTGCGCACCGGCGTCTTCGCCCACCACGGCACGCAGCGCGCCGGCACGCTGGAACGCGGCACGAAGATCCACGCCAGCGTCGCGGACAGCCTGCGCCGCGCCACCATGCGCAACCATTCCGCCACGCATCTGATGCACCGTGCGCTGCGCGAGGTGCTGGGCACCCACGTGGAGCAGAAAGGCTCGCTGGTGGACGAGCACCGCACGCGCTTTGACTTCTCCCAGCCGCAGCCGATGACAGCGCAGCAGGTTGCCGAAGTGGAAGATTGCGTCAACCGCGCCATCCTCGCGAACGTCGCCGTCGCCACCGACGTCATGGCTTTCGACGATGCCGTCAAGACCGGCGCCATGGCACTGTTCGGCGAGAAATACGGCGAGACCGTGCGCGTACTGACGATGGGCCCGAAGGGGGCGGATTATTCAGTTGAGCTATGCGGTGGAACGCACGTGGCCCGCACCGGCGACATTGGCCTGTTCAAGATCATCTCCGAAAGCGGCGTTGCAGCCGGCGTCCGGCGTGTCGAAGCCGTCACCGGCGAAAACGCCCTCGCCTACCTGCGCGAAACCGAACAGCGCGTGCACGATGCCGCGGCACTGCTGCGTGCCAACCCCGAGGAACTGACCGCCCGTATCCAGCAGTTGCTGGACCTGCAGCACAAGCAGGACAAGGAAATCGCTGCGCTCAAGAGCCAGCGTGCCGCGGAAGCCGGCGGCGAACTCGCCAGCCAGGCGCGCAGCATAAAAGGCGTGAAAGTACTGTCGGCGCGCGTCGACGGCGTCGAAGGCGGTGCCCTGCGCGGGCTGGTGGACGAACTCAAGCAGAAGCTTGGCTCCGGCGTCATCCTGCTGGCCACGTGCAACGGCGGCAAGGTGGCGCTCATCGCCGGTGTCACGAAGGATCTGACGGCGAAGCTGAAGGCTGGCGAACTCGTGAACCGCGCGGCGGCCTGCGTGGGCGGCAAGGGCGGCGGGCGTCCGGACATGGCACAGGCTGGCGGTACGCAGGAACAAGGCGTGCCGGCAGCGCTCGAAACCGCCTACGCCTACGTCGAACAGCAGGGCTGAAGCCTGCAGCAACCCGCGCACGGCCTGCCTTGCGCACTCTTACGGAACGTGAAACATGGCGCTCTGGGTACAAAAATATGGCGGCACCTCGATGGGTTCTCCGGAACGCATCGGCCACGTTGCCGACAAGATTGCGACCACACGCGCCGCCGGGCATCAGATCGCGGTCGTGGTCTCGGCCATGTCCGGCGAAACGAACCGCCTGCTGGCGCTGGCGCATGAAGTTTCCCACCGCCCCGATCTGCGGGAACTCGACCAGATGATCGCGACGGGCGAACAGGTGTCCATCGCCCTGCTCGCCATGGCCCTGAAGGAGCGCGGCGTACCCGCCCGTTCCTACATCGGCTCCCAGGTCGCCGTGCGCACGGACCAGGCCCGCGGCCGCGCGCGCATCCTGTCGATCGACACGGAGCGCCTCGCAGCGGACTGCCACGCCGGAACGGTGCCTGTCGTCGCCGGTTTCCAGGGTGTCGACGAAGACGGCAACATCACCACGCTCGGGCGCGGCGGTTCTGATACCAGCGCCGTTGCGTTGGCCACGGCACTGAAAGCAGACGAGTGCCAGATCTATACGGATGTCGACGGCGTCTACACCACCGACCCGCGCGTCGAACCACGCGCGCGCCGACTGGCAACCGTCACCTTCGAGGAAATGCTGGAAATGGCCAGCCTCGGCTCCAAGGTGCTGCAGATCCGCTCCGTCGAATTCGCCGGCAAATACCATATTCCGCTGCGCGTACTGTCGTCCTTCAAGGACGGACCCGGCACGCTGATCACGCTCGAGGAACACAAGATGATGGAAGACGCAGTCATTTCCGGGATCGCCTTCGATCGCAACGAGGCGCAACTCACCGTTACTGGCGTACCCGACAAGCCCGGCATCGCCGCCGCAATCCTCGGCCCCATCGGTGCCGCGAATATCGAAGTTGACATGATCGTGCAGAACGTCAGCTCCGACGGCAGCACCGACTTCACGTTCACGGTGGCTCAAACCGACTGTGAACGCTCGATGGAAATCGTCGAACCCGTCGCCAAACGGCTCGGGGCCAAAGGCACGCACGCCGTAACCGACATCGTCAAGGTATCCGTGGTCGGCGTCGGCATGCGCAGCCACCCCGGCATCGCGGCAAAGGTCTTCGAGGTCCTGGCCCGCGAAGGCATCAACATCCGCATGATCTCCACTTCGGAAATCAAGATCTCGGTGGTCATCGAAGACAAGTATCTGGAGCTCGCGGTGCGCAGCCTGCACAAGGCACTGGGCTTGGAGACTCCGGCAAATCCACGTTAACTATATGATTTCAAGGGAGCGATCAAATCGTTCCTTTACCGCACGGCGCCCGATCTGTATCCTTGCCGCCCTGCGCTGCACCACTCACGGAGAGATGGCCGAGTGGACGAAGGCGCTCCCCTGCTAAGGGAGTATAGGGTTTATAGCCTTATCGAGGGTTCGAATCCCTCTCTCTCCGCCACAAAACAAGAAGAGCTCCTGAACGGGGCTCTTCTTGTTTTGTGCGGAGAAGATGGAAACAGCATCAGCAACCCGCTGTATCTTGATTAGGTATTCAATTTCTGATTTTCCGTGTACTGCCAAGGCCACCGCCAGGAATCGACGACACTCGACATGCAGCAACGATTCGCGTCACACGTACCGTCTCACTTGGCCAGGCGGGTGCGTCCTTCATCAGCTTGGCGCATTGTCGCAGCGCGCAGGCGATGCGAGGGCCGTGATCCCGCACTGCTACCTTGGGGAATCCGGCCACGATGGAGCGCGCGGCAGCAGCCACCGTGGCGGCGCAGGGGCGCGCTGCGAAGTAAAGGCTTCTGCGGTACGGTCGAGCGGCGCGATACAGCCCCGATTCAGGTACGGCGCGATACGGTCAAACCTCCTGCTCGCGAAAATCACCATGAGAATCGCACAGATCGCGCCGCTGGTTGAAGCGGTTCCGCCGAAACTTTATGGCGGCACGGAACGTGTCGTTTCCTATATCACCGAGGCGCTGATTGAGCTCGGGCACGACGTCACGCTGTTCGCTTCCGGCGACAGCGTCACGAAAGCCGAGCTGGTGCCGGTATGGCCCAAGGCGCTGCGTCTGGATTCCGCGGTGCACGACAACATCGCGCCGGTTTTCATGATGCTAGAGCAGATCTTGCGCCGTGCCAAGGAGTTCGACGTCATCCATCTGCATCTTGATTACTTCAGCTATCCGCTGCTGCGGCATCTGGAGGTCCCGGCCATTACGACCCTGCACGGCCCGCTCGGGCTCAAGGAGTTGCAGGCGCTGTACCGCTACTACAGCGACATCCCGGTGGTGTCGATTTCCAATTCCCAGCGCGAGCCCTTGCCGTACGCGAATTACGTGGCGACGGTGTACCACGGCCTGCCGAAAGATCTGCTCAAGCTGGGCAACGGCAGTGGCGGCTATCTGGCGTTCCTGGGGCGTATTTCACCCGAGAAGGCGCCGGACGCCGCCATCCGCATGGCGGTGGAAGCGGGCTTGCCGTTGAAGATCGCGGCCAAGGTGGATGTCATCGACGAAGGATATTTCGAGGCTGAGATCAAGCCTCTGCTGGACCACCCGAACATCGAGTTCATCGGCGAGATCGGCGAAGGCGAAAAAGGCGAATTCCTCGGCAACGCCCTCGGCCTGTTGTTCCCGACCGGCTGGAAGGAGCCGTTCGGCCTGGTGATGATCGAGGCCATGGCGTGCGGCACTCCGGTCATCGCCTATCCGCAAGGGTCGGTGCGCGAAGTGCTCGAAGACGGTGTCACCGGCCTGTTCGTGGCCAACGAGCACGAAGGAGCCGAAGCCGCACGCCGTTTGCGGCAGCTGGATCGCGGCCGCATCCGCGCCGAGTTCGAGCGCCGCTTCACGGCCCGGCGCATGGCGCAGGATTACGTCGAGCTGTACCGCAAGCGGGTGAAGCGCAGGGAGCCGGTCGCGGTATCGAGGTGGGGTGCGGTCAGGGGCGGATGAAGTCGACGCGGCGGTTGTCCTGGCGGCATGCATCGGTGGCCTGCGTGCACACCGGATAGTCTTTGCCGCTGCTGGTGATGGACAGTTGCGATTCCGGCACGCCGTTGGCGATGAGCGCGGACTGCACGGCCAACGCACGCTGCCTTCCGAGGGCATCGTTATAGCGTTGGCTGCCGTGCGGTCCAGCCGTCCCCTGCAGTTCGATCTTCACATCCGGCGCCGCGCGCAAGTAGGCGCTCCACGCCTCGATGACGAACTGGTAGCGCGGTGCGATGTGTGCGTCGTTGTAGGCAAAGTAGATGCTGTCATGCGTCGTCGCACGCGCTTCCAGCGCCTTCAGCTTGAGCTGCCGTTCCTTTTCCTTTTGGTCGCCCGTGTGCGACTGATCCTGCGTGGTGGCGAATGCCGGTGCTTCCTGCAGTTCGGCTTTCGTCACGTTGACGACCGCTACGCGTTTTTCAGAGTTGACGTTTGCCACCGCGCTCCAGGGGATGCCGACGTTTTTTTGTCCCATGCCGAGGAAGCCCCCGACGCCGACAACAATGCCGACCAGCTTGTGGTGCTTGTCCATGATCAGATCGTTGACGGTGCCGATGCGTTTGGCATCGTCCCCGCTGCGGTTCTGGATCGACATGCTGAGGATCGAGGACGCCAAAATCTGCGATGACGTTTCATTCGCGATGAACGCGATGCCGGCGGCTTTCTCGCCTTGGGCTACATTTGCGGTATCGGTCGCGGTTTGCGGCGGCTGCGGCTTTGCCGCTTGCGAGGCGGCTGCCGTGGGTGCGCTTCGGGATGGCAAAGCGTTCGCGTCGCCGGGACGCTCTGCGGCGGCTGCGGTGGCGCCAAGCGCGACGGCCGTCGCCAGGAGGATCAGGGAAGGACATGTGCGCATGTGGGTCTCAAGTCGCTCGTGCGCCATCCGGCCACAGCCGCCGGTGCGCGTTCAGGAGATTGTGGGGGGCAAAAAAGTATACCGTCACCTGCTTCCCGTTTCCGGCGCACCACGGCGGCGACAGCGGGGATCGAGGCCCATGGGCTTGTTGCCGCGGAATTTTGTGTGTTACGGTCGCAAGGCGTCGGCACGCTCAGGGTAGCTGTACAGCGTGTCAAGGCGCTCAGGTGCGGGGGGGTCTCCCACCGACGACAGCGGTATGAATAATAACAACGGCAGTGTGCCGATCGTCACGGCGATCGGGTGCAACCGGGCCCCGGAGATCACGCTACGCAACGGGCCTATGCGAGCTTCGGGACGCGTGTGGATTCCACGCGCGCCTGTCGGCCCCGCGGATACGCCATGAACCTGCCCGGATACGCGTCCGGCGGCGGCGCCCGGTTTCTGCTGCACTACGTCGCGCGGCGCGGCGTCAGTCACGCCATCGTGCTCGGCGCGGTTCTCGCGGCAGTGATCTGTTCCGTCGGTTCCCAGTACGCGGTCAAGAACCTGGTCGACAACCTTTCCGGCCATCCGTCGGGAACCGGCCTGTACGGCGCGGTCTGGGTTCTGCTGATCCTCGTCGGCGGCGACAACCTGCTGTGGCGGGTGGCGGGATGGGTTTCGACCTACGCCTTCGTTTCCGTGGGTGGAGATATCCGGCGCGACCTGTTCAATCACCTGTCGGGCCACGGTTCACGGTACTTTGTCGACCAGATGCCCGGCGCGCTCGCGGGGCGCATCACCGCCGCTGCGAATTCTGCGTGGATGATCGAGAACGCGCTGGCGTGGACCACGATCCCGCCGGGTCTGGCGGTGATCCTCAGCATTTTCCTGATCGGTACGGTGAACTGGCAGCTCATGGCCGGGCTGGTCGCGGTGGTGCTGATCATCGGTGGCATCGTTGCCAAGCTGGCGATCAACGGCCGCGAGCTGCACCAACGCTACGCTGGCCGCGCCGCGCGCGTGACGGGCGACTTGACGGACATCGTCTCCAACATGGGGCTGGTCCATGCGTTCGGTGCAAAAGGACGCGAGGAGGCCCGCGTGGCGCGCGAGATCCGCAAGGAAATGAGCGCACAGCGCGCCAGCTTGCTGTCGCTGGAGCGCTTGCGCCTGTTCCACGCCGTGACGGTGTTCGCCGTCATCGGTGTCGTGCTGTACGCCTCCGTGTACCTGTGGCATCTCGGCAGCATCACCACCGGCAGCGTGGTGCTGATCGTCACGCTCGGTTTCACCGTGTTGCACGCATCGCGCGATTTCGCCATGGCCATCGTCAGCACCGTGCAGCAGTTCGCGAAACTCAACGAGGCGGTGCAGGTGCTGGGCCTGCCGCACGAGATGGCCGACGAGCCGGGCGCGGTGCCGCTGGTCGTGAATACGGGGATCATCGAATTTCGCAACCTTTCCTTCTCCTACCCGAACGGGCAGTCGGTGCTGTCGCACTTCGATCTGGCGTTGAAGCCGGGTGAGAAAGTCGGCTTCGTGGGCAAGACCGGCGCCGGCAAGTCGACGATCTTCTCGCTTTTGCAACGTCTCTACGATCCACACCAGGGCGAGGTCTTGATCGACGGGCAGGACATCCGCCACGTGACGCAGGAAAGCCTGAGCCACGCCATCGCCGTGGTGAGCCAGGACATTTCACTGTTTCATCGGCCACTCATGGAAAACCTGCGCTACGGCAAGCCCGAGGCAACGAACGCGGAGGTATTGCGCGCAGCCGAGGCGGCACAATGCGCGGGCTTCATCGACGCGCTGCCGGACGGCTACCGCACGCTGGTTGGAGACCGTGGAATGAAGCTCTCGGGCGGCCAGCGCCAGCGGATCGCCATCGCGCGCGCATTCCTGCGCGATGCCTCGATCATCCTGCTCGACGAGGCGACATCGGCACTCGACATGGAATCCGAGCGACTGGTCCAGGCGGCCCTGGTGCGGCTGTTCGAGGGGCGCACGGTGCTGGCCATCGCGCATCGGCTGTCGACGCTGGACGACTTTGATCGCATCGTGGTCCTCGACCACGGGCGTATCGTCGAGCAAGGCTCGCCGAACGCGCTGATGAGTGGTACGGGTTGGTATGCGCGGCTGCGCGCGCTGCAGGTATCCGGCGTGCAGCGCGAGGCGGCGTGAGGTCGGCGGTGGCGCGGTGCCTGCTGGCGATGGTGCTCCTGGGCGTCGGATTGGTCGCGTGTGCGCGGCATGTGCTGCGATCTGGCATGGCGGCGGTGTACCCGCTTCCTGCTTCCGCGATATCCGCTGCGGGGGCGGTGCGCGATCATCGTCGCGCTGATGATCCGCGAGACGCGTCCGGTAGGTGTGTCGCTGGCTCCCGAAGCCGATGCAGGCGCACCCGGCAACGATTAGGCAGTTACGCGCAGTTGGATATCGCCGTGGGTGGCAAGCGGCTCGACGCGGACGCCGTCGCGGCTTCGTTTGACGCGAATGTCGATGGACGCGGTGCCCAGGGTGAGGCGACTCAGCGTCAGGGTGGTCATCCCCGGTGGAAGCTGCGGGCGGATCAAGACCAGCTCGCGGCGTGCAGCGTTCCAGTGCAGGCCGAGGCAGCTTTGCAACAGGGACGGAAGCGCCGCCGCGGCCCATGCCTGCGGCTGGCAGGCGACGGGATAGGGGCGCGGTGACTGTCCGGCTTCGCGTGCGTTGCCGCAGAACAATTCGGGCAGGCGGTGTTGGGGATCACCGGCGGCCGCGTCGACCATGGCGGACAGGAGTTGAGGCAACGGCCGCGTGATACCGTAACGTGCGAGGCCGGTAGCGATCATGGCGTTGTCGTGGGGCCACACCGAGCCGTTGTGGTAGGAATCCGGCGCGTATCGCGCCGCCGAGCGTGCGATCGTACGGATGCCCCAGCCGGAATAGCAGTCCGCCGACCACAGTGTTTTTGCAACGCGTTGCGCGTGCGTGGAATCGGCGATCCCCGACATCAGCACCTGGCCGGCATTCGAGGAGATGACATCGCACGGGCGTTTGTCGCCGTCCAGCGCCAATGCGTAGGTGCCGAGTCGCTCGCGCCAGAATGCGACCTCGAACGCGGTGCGCAGGGCATTTGCCTGCGCGTTCAGCGCGTTGGCGCGCGCCCGCAGGCCGAGTGCGCCGGCGATGTCCGCCGCCGCACGCTTTGCGGCATAGACGTAGCCTTGCACTTCGCACAAGGCGACCGGCCCGTTCACCAACTCTCCATTGCGGTGGAAGATCGCGTCGCCGGAATCCTTCCAGCCCTGGTTGTTGAGCCCGCCGTCGGCCTGACAGGCGTATTCCGCGAACCCGTCGCCGTCGCGATCCCCGTAACGGTCGATCCATTCCAGTGCACGTTCCGCGTGGGGCCACAGAAGGCGTACGGTTTCACGGTCGTCCGTGCGCAGGTAATACGCGCCCATCAGGATCAGGAACAGCGGCGTGGCGTCGATGCTGCCGTAGTAGCGGCCGAACGGAACCTCGCCCAGGCGAGCCATCTCCCCGTGGCGCATCTCGTGCACGATCTTGCCGGGTTCGGCGTCGCGCGCCGGGTCTTCCGCTTCGGCCTGATAAAACGCCAGGTACTTCAATACTCCGCGTGCCAGTGCCGGCGCCATCCACAGCGTCAGCAGCGCGGTGATGATTCCGTCGCGGCCAAATGCCGTGCTGAACCACGGCGTACCCGCGTAGGGATACAAGCCATGCGACGTGTGCGTCGTCAGCATGCGCAGGTCCGACCATAGCTGTGCAAAAGCCGTATTGAATGCGGGGCTGTCGCTGTTCACCGTGACACGGTGCTCAAGCACCGTGCGGCGCTGGCGCGTGGCGGCATGCAGGTTGAGGCAGAACGATTCGCGCGGCGAACCCTGCGCCAAGGTGTGTCCGACGCGCAGAAAAATGCTTTGCTTTGCTCCCGGCGCGAGTGCCAGTTCGACCGCGGCGTGCGTGGCGTCCAAGGTGTGCGGTGCCGGTTCGAGTGCGAGATGAGTCCGTGCCGCCCTGCCGTCGCGTGCCCGGTAATGGAAGGTCACACGGTCCGGGCCGCAGGCGATGTGCTGCGTTCCGTGCACCTTCCTCGGCGTGCCGCGCACCTCAAAGATGTCCGCGAAGTCCGCGGCATAGCGGAACTGCGCGTGGATTTTTACCGGCGCACCGCCGGTGTTGTGCAGCGCTATTCGCTCGTGCATCGCGCCGCCATGCAGGAAGCGCCGCCGCCGAACGTGAACCGTGCCGCCTTCGCAGCGGCTGCTGTAGTCCACGACGAGTCCGGCACCGTCATTGATGCAACGGCTGCGGATTTTCGTGCGCCGACCGCCGGTGAGCATGAACTCGAGCTGCGACAGCACGCGCGTGTCGTGATCATAGATTCCGAGCGCCGCATCGGTTGCCGGCGCGATGTCGCCCAGCGCGTCGCATAACAGGAAAGTATCGTCGCGCTTGAGCGTGATGCGGCGCCGTGGATCGGGCTTGCGTCCAGGGCGCGTCGGAGACGTCTTGCGCGGCGCTGCTGCATTCATGCTTTTGGAGACGTGGTCTGCGTGGGGCGGCGTTGCCCAGCTAGCGAAGGAACCGCCGGCACCGTCGGTGCGTGACGTGAGGGTAACACGTGAGCCGCAACGGTTCGCACTGCGCAGAGAACAGGACGCACACATGAAAAAGGCGCCGCTCGGCAGGGGAACCGGACGACGCCACTGGCCACAACGGGGGGAAGGTAATGTGGTCAGTATCCTTGACGACGTCGCTTGTCGGCAGGGGAACCTAAAGCGACGCTGGGGTGCCAAGAACAGAACCGGCATAGCAGCCGTTCGATGAACTCACGCTGAACGTTGCGCTTTCCTAGAAGCCTGAGCCGTGGGGCGTTTTCACACCGGGGGTGGTGCGCAGGTCGATGAAGTCCGCGACGATCCACGATCGTGTAGCGCGCCTTTTACCTACGTACGCACCTACGGACCCCACTGCACGTGGGCTGGCGACGCAGGGTGAGGCGGGGTCTGCCCGCTCGCACGCCACCACCATTGCCGACCGGTGCATCCGCCGCAGATTGATGGCCGGCGACGAGGGAAAAGTAAAGGCCCTGCAAGCAGGTGCCTTGCAGGGCCTTAAGTGATGATGAGTGATGCTTATTTGGCGGAGAGAGAGGGATTCGAACCCTCGATACGGTTTGACCCGTATACACGCTTTCCAGGCGTGCTCCTTAAACCACTCGGACACCTCTCCGTATTTCGATGCGGGCGCATTCTACCGGATGCGCCCCTGTGGATCACGCCCTCTCAATCGTGGCGCGTCGGCACGCTGATGCTGTCCCCCTGCGGGGCGGGTATGGCGGGCGGCTGATCGAGGCAGGCGATGGTGGATTTCCCGTCCGCCCCCTTGGTCTGCTTGCCAAACGGCACGCCATCCTTGACCGGCGGCGGAACCACGAACGCTCCGGCGACATGCGGCATCTGCAGCCCATCTGCAGGGTGCAGGATCGGGACGGAAACCGCATCGTCATACGGTTGGTTACCGAGGCAATAGCGGTTGTTGGCGGCGCATGCGCTCAGCGCCAGCACCATACCAGTGACCAGAAATCCTTTCATCCATCGCAGCTTCATATCTCGACCTCTGCCTGACGTAGCGCCGTGCGTACGCCGGCCTGGTATGCAGCATCAAGCGGCACGAGCGGCAGCCGGATGCCTTCTGCGATGTGCCCCATGGTGTGGAGCGCCCATTTCACCGGAATCGGATTCGACTGCAGGAACAACGCCTTGTGCAGGCCTTGCAGCTTTGCATCCAGCCGCAGGGCCGTGGCCCGGTCGCCAGCGAGTGCCGCCGCGCACATCTCGTGGACCAGACGCGGGGCGGCGTTCGCAACCACCGAGACATCGCCCCACCCGCCCATGAGGATGGACTCGCAAGCCGTAGCGTCGTCACCGGAGTACACGGCGAAGTTCTGCAGGTGCAGGTCCAGTAGTTCCTGAATACGGGGAATCTTGCCAGACGCTTCCTTCACACCCACGATGTTTGGCACCTGGGCAAGCCGTGCCACCGTTTCCGGCAGCAGGTCGCAGCCGGTGCGGCTCGGCACGTTGTAGAGGATGACCGGCAGGTCGACAGCTTCCGCAATCGCCTTGAAGTGCTGGTACAGGCCTTCCTGCGGCGGGCGGTTGTAGTACGGCGTCACCGACAGGCCAGCATCGGCGCCCGCACGCTTCGCTTCCACCGTCAGGTCGATTGCTTCGCGCGTGGAATTCGCGCCGGTGCCGGCGATGATCGGAACCCGCCCGCGCGCCGCAGCGATGATGCGGCGGATGACTTCGAGATGCTCGGCCGGGTCCAGCGTGGCGGACTCGCCAGTAGTGCCCATCGCCACGATGCCGTCCGTGCCCTGGGCGATGTGCCACTCGACCAGCGCATCCAACGCTTTGTAGTCGATGTCACCCGCGGGGCGCATGGGGGTCACGATCGCGACGATGCTGCCGCGAGCCGGAACGAAAGACGAAGCAGGAGGTTGGGACACGGGCTATGGTGGCTTGCAGTAAAATTCGATTATAGCGAAGCGCCTGCGTGTCCGGCGCCCTTCCCGACTCCCGGTTCGTGATGCCCACAACAGACCCTCTGCTTTCGATCTCCGTGCTTGCTCCGCCCCGGCCCCGGCTGGCCATGGAACTGCTCCGCGCCATCAACAAGCGAGGCGGTGAAATAGAGGACTGCCGGATCGTGCCGATCGGCGATCTCGTCAGCGCCAACATCGTCGTGTCCGGGAACTGGAGCGCGTTGGGGCGGCTCGAAACCGCGCTGCCGGGCATCGCCACAGAGCTGGAATGCCAGATTCGTTTTCAGCGCTGCAAACCACGGGAGCCGGCGCCCGAATACCGCCCCTATGCCGTGGACGTGACCGCCCCGCAGCAACCGGCCCTGCTGGTCCACGTGCTGGAATTCTTCGACGGCCAGGACGTGCAGGTCGCCGAAATGTCCACGCAGAAATACGACTCCAGCTACACCAGCGCCGGGATGTACAACGTGCAGATGGTCGTTCATGTGCCCGTCAACCAGCACCCGCAAGCGCTGCGTGAATCTTTCATGGACCTGTGCGACGATCTCAACGCGGACGGCATGCTGGACCCCATCAAGAACTGACCCGACAAGAAAGATGACCTTCAGCCTCGGCGACACCCTTCCCGACCTCACGCTGTCCGACGCGGCAGGCACTCCGACCAGGCTGGCGGCAACCAACGGCCGCAAACGCGTCATCTACTTCTACCCGAAGGACGACACGCCCGGCTGCACCCGTGAAGGGCAGGATTTCACCCGGCTGCACGCAGAATTCGCCGCTGCCGATACGGACGTCATCGGCATCTCGAAGGACAGCGCGGCATCTCACCAGCGCTTTGCCGAAAAATATGGCTTCACGTTCACCCTGTTGGCCGACCCTGACCAGCAGGCCTGCCGGGCCTTCGACGTGATTCACGAGAAAGTGAACTACGGCCGCAAGTACCTGGGCGTGGTGCGCTCGACTTTCCTGTTCGATGCCCACGGCGTATTGCAGCGCGAATGGCGCGGCGTGAAGGTTGCCGGGCACGCAGAGGCCGTACTGGAAGCAGCCTGCGCGCTCTAGAAAACTTCAACACGCCCCGCCGTTTCGCCAGCCACAGGCTCCCCTGCATGGAAAAGAAGATCTTCGTGCTGGACACCAATGTCCTGATGCACGACCCGACCTGCCTGTTCCGCTTCGAGGAACACGACCTGTTCCTGCCGATGGTGGTGCTCGAAGAGCTCGACGCCGGCAAGAAAGGCACGTCCGAAGCGGCGCGCAACGTCCGCCAGGTGAGCCGCTTTCTCGCCGACCTCATGGCCGGCCACGATGCCAGCGAAATCGGCCACGGCCTGCCGTTGAGGGAAGTTCATCAGGCCGCCAACGGCAATTCCGACCTGCCCGTTGCAACTGGCCGCCTGTTCTTCCAGACCCGTGCGCCCGAGGCGACCTTGCCCGGGTTGTTGCCCGGCGGCAAACCCGACAACAGCATCCTGCTGGCCACGCTGTCGCTGCAGAAACAGCATCCGGCGCGGCAGGTGGCGCTGGTCTCCAAGGACATCAACCTGCGCATCAAGGCTGCGATCGTCGGCGTCCACACCGAGGACTACCACAACGACCAGGTGCTGGAAGACCTCGACCTGCTCGACCGCGGCTATACCGAATTGCCAGCCGACTTCTGGCAGACCCACGGCGACAACATGGAGTCGTGGCAGGACAAGCAGGGCCGCGCCTGCTACCGCGTGCACGGCCCGGCCGTGACCGGCTGGCACGCGAATGAATTTCTTTATCTGCCGGACGCCGACAACGCAGCCGGGCTGGAGCTGCGCGTCCTGAACATGGCGGGCGACACGGCCGAACTGCTCGTCACGCGCGACTACCGCAAGGGCAAGACGCCGATCTGGGGCATCCATGCCAAAAACCGCGAACAAAACCTGGCCTTGAACCTGCTGCTGGACCCGGAAATCGACTTCGTCACAATTCTCGGCGCCGCCGGCACCGGCAAGACGCTTCTGGCGCTCGCCGCCGGCCTTGCGCAGACACTGGACGACCCGCGCTATCGGGAAATCATCATGACGCGTGTCACTGTCTCGCTGGGCGAGGACATCGGCTTTTTGCCGGGCACCGAAGAAGAGAAGATGACACCGTGGATGGGCGCGTTGATGGACAACCTTGAAGTCCTCACGCAAAACCCCGATGCCGGCGAATGGGAACGCGCGGCCACGAACGATCTGCTCGCCAAGCGCATCAAGATCCGCAGCCTCAACTTCATGCGCGGCCGCACGTTCCTGAACCGCTACATCATCATCGACGAGGCGCAGAACCTGACGCCGAAGCAGATGAAGACCCTGATCACGCGCTGCGGACCCGGCAGCAAGATGGTGTGCCTCGGCAACCTCGCACAGATCGACACGCCCTACCTGACGGAAACCGCCTCCGGCCTCACCTACGTCGTCGACCGCTTCCGCGGCTGGCCGCACGGCGGGCATGTCACGCTGGCGCGCGGCGAGCGGTCCCGGCTGGCGGCCTACGCCACCGACGTGCTCTGAAGCCGGCGCCGGCCCTCAATTGCCGGATGGAGCGGACTTGTCCGGCTTGCGGAAACGCGCGATGACCTGCAGGAATTCCGGGTCGCGCCCCAATTCCGCCTGCACCCGCGCTTCGTAATCGAGCTGCGCGGCCAGCGTCGCGCCGGCTCCTGCATCCAGCGCGTACCGGGTTGCCTGCAGCGCCGTGCGCGACTTTCCCGCCAGCCGCCGTGCAATTGCAGTGGCGGCTTCGGACAATGCCGCATCGTCCACCACCTGCCAGATCAGGCCCCAGTCGCAGGCGGTCGCGGCGTCGACACCCTCGCCCAGCAACGCCATGCCGCGTGCCCGCGCACGCCCCGCGAGGCGTTCCAGCAACCACGTTGCGCCCATGTCGGGAATCAGGTGGATGTCGATGAACAGGCAGCGGAACGTTGCCGAGCGTGCCGCCACCACGCAGTCAGCGCACAGCGCCAGCGACATGCCGCCGCCGGCGGCGATGCCGTTCACGGCGGCAACGACGGGAATCTCCAGCGTGGTCAAGGTCTGCACCAGCGGGTTGTAGTGGCTGCGCATCGGTGCGCCGAGGTCAACCACGCCGTCCGGCCCCGCCATGCCGCGCGTGCCCGACAAGTCGGCGCCGGCACAGAATGCACGCCCGGTACCGGTTATAACGAGCGCTCCGGCGCCTTCGGCCACCGCCCGCAACGCCCCGGCCGACAACGCTTCCACCGTCGGCAGGCTCAAGCTGTTCATCTTCTCCGGCCGGTTCAGCGTCAGCGTCGCAACGCCTTCGTGCAGCGAATAAAGCACGACTTCAGTCATTTCGGTTCTTCTCTCGTTCTTGATTTGTCACAGGGCGTCACGCCCGCTCGCCGTCGAAGCTCTGGGCGTCGGCAACCATGCCCAGGTTCAGCAGCAACATCAGCAGGCGGTCGAGGCCCAGAGCGACACCGGAGCAATCTGGCAAGCCATAACGCAACGCGGCCAGAAAGTGTTCGTCCATCGGCAACTGCCGCTGGCCGCGCACCGCGCGGGTCGCAAGGTCGCGCCCGAAGCGCGTGCGCTGTTCCTCGGCATCGCGCAGTTCGTGGAAACCGTTGGCCAGCTCCACACCGCGCCAGAACAGCTCGAAACGCTCGGCAACGGGCACCCGCCCCGGCCGCAGCGCAGCCAGCGCCGCCTGGCTGGCCGGATAGTCGTAGACGAAACACGGCAGCTCGGCGCCAAGACGGGGGGAAACCAGCGTGCTCATGGCCAGATCCAGCCAGAAATCACGATTGTTCAGGTCGGCATCGTCCGGCGCGACGGCAAACTCGACGCCCGCCTTCGCAACCCGGGCGCGCAATACTGCGAGGGAGTCGTCGAATACCTCGATGTTCGCATGGCGTTGGAACGCGTTGCGGTAGCTGATGCGCGGGTAATGGCCGGCCGGCCCGCCCACGGCCTGCACCACCGCCTCCACTTCGTCCATCAACTCGCGGCTGGCGAAACCCGGCCGGTACCATTCCAGCATCGTGAACTCGCGCTGGTGATAACGACCGATTTCCTCGGCACGGAACACGTGCGCGATCTGGTAGATCGGCCCGCTGCCGGCGGCCAGCAGGCGTTTCATGAAGAACTCCGGCGAGGTGTGCAGCCAGCCGAGCTCCGGGGCGCCGAGGCTCTCCACGTTCGGGTCCACGGCCGCGGCACGGCTCAACAGCGGGGTATCCACTTCCATGACGCCGCGGCGGCTGAAAAATGCGCGCAACGTCGCAAAAAAGCGCGCCCGCGCCCGCAGCGTTTCAAGCGTGGCACGCGGCCGCCAGCCCCGCGTGGGGTCGGTTTCCACATTCGTTGACGTCATCGCAAACCCGATGCTATAAGGCGAGCCGATCGACACTCCACCCTGCCGCAACCCGGCGCAGAGCGATCCAACGGAGAGCGCGATGACCATGAAAAAAGCGAAAGCAATACGAACGAAATCCGATTCACCGCACCCCCCACTCAAGCAAGCCACTCGTGGCGCCCACACCGCAGCCCATACCGCCACAGGCACCCGCCACGACACGCCACCCAAGCGCGTATCATCCGGCAAACAGGCGCCTGCCACCAGGACCCCCCCCACGACGACACCGCCTGCACGCACCGGAGTCCACACAAAACCGATGGCCACGAAGACGACGCCTCACACTACGAAACAAGCACCCGCCAGAACGGCCACGAAAAAAGCGCCTTCCCGGACAACGCCCCCGCGTCCGGCAACCGGCAAAACCCAGTCGGCAACAAAAGCCCCCGCGTCATCCATCGTCGAATTGACGGAAGAAAAATTGCGCGCCATGTCGGAGGCCGACTACATGAACGCGGCGCAACTCGCGTTCTTCCGTGCCCGCTTGCTCGTCATGCGTGAAGAAGTCCTGGACCGCGAGATCGACGCCAAGGAACGCCTCGTGGAACGCGAGAACTTCGCCGACCCGGCCGACCGCGCCACCGCCGAGGAGAACCACTGGCTCGACCTGCGCCTGCGTGAACGTGA
Organism: Nevskiaceae bacterium; assembly: GCA_004298465.1. Taxonomy (GTDB): domain Bacteria; phylum Pseudomonadota; class Gammaproteobacteria; order Nevskiales; family Nevskiaceae; genus SCRT01. The sequence continues at coordinate 24,561 of SCRT01000020.1, forward strand.
ATCGCGCCTGCTCAGCAAGATAGACGGCGCACTCCAGTTGATCCGCACCGGTGAATACGGCTACTGCCAGAAAACCGGCGAACCCATCGGCATTCCGCGCCTGCTCGCCCGCCCCACCGCCACCGTGTGCGTGGACGTCAAGGACCAGAGCGAAAAGATCGAGACGCACTTCCGCGACAACTGACGGCCTGCACCCACGCCGCGCTCACTGGCGGCGGATTCAATCGGGCGTTGCAACATACCCGGAACAGTGATCCGGGCGTGGCACGTCAGATTTGCGCCAGCCCACCGTCGACAGCGACCTCACTGGCGGTCATGAAGCTGCTGTCCTGCGACGCAAGGAAGGCAGCAGCAGCCCCGATCTCCGCCGGTTCGGCCATGCGCTGCAGCGGGTTCATCAAGGCGAACGCCTTCAAGCCTTCCTCGCCCACCGCTGCCTTCGCCAGTTCGGTCGCCGTCGGCCCGGGCGACAGCACGTTGACCCGGATGCCGGTGCCCTTCAGGTCCTCCGCCCAGCTGCGCGCGAGGTTGCGTACCGCTGCCTTGCTCGCGCTGTAGACGCTGAATGCCGGGGCTCCCGTGGTGCCGGCGCTCGATCCGGTCAGGATGATCGAGCCGCCCTGGCCCATCAGCGGCAGCGCCTTCTGCACCGTGAAGATCGTGCCCTTCACATTGGTGTCGAAGGTTTCGTCGATCTGCTCGGCGGTGATCTCGCCCAGCGGAAGCACGCTGCCCATCCCGGCATTGGCGAAGACGATGTCGAGGGTTCCGCGCTCTGCCTTCACCGCTGCGTAAAGTCGGTCGAGATCGGCCAGGTCGGAAATCGAGCCCCGTACCGCACGGGCATTGGGTCCGAGTTCGGCCAGAGCCGCGTCGAGCGCTTCCTGCCGGCGGCCGAAGATGAAGACAAAGGCACCCTCCTCGATGAAACGCTTTGCCGCCGCGCGGCCGATGCCAGTCGCACCGCCAGTGATCAGAGCAGTCTTTCCATTTAGTTTGGTCATGTCATGAATCCTTCGTTGGAATTGCAAAAAACAAGTGATTACGATCCTGCGGCGACGGTGGCCTGTCGCTCCGGCTCGTTCTTGAACAGGTCCTGGAAAATCAGCGGCGCCCAGCTCTTGTCCCGCACTTGGACCAGCGCGCCACCTTCTTCGAACTTCCCGAGATTGACGGGGGCGAAACCCAGTCGCTCGGCAAGGTCCGCCACCTGCGCGGCGGCAGCTTCGTCGTCGCTCGACAGGAACACGACGCGGCGGCTGCCGTTGACGTTCGGGTCGGCCGCCAAGGTCCTCGCCGGAAGATGATTGAAGCCCTTCACGAACCGGGCGCCGGGGAATGACTTGGCGACGTCGGCAGTAGACAGGCCCTCGAAACCGTTCATCGCGTCCACGACCGTCTTGCCCTCCCAGCTTGGCAGGGCCCTGGCGACCTCACGATGTGCATCAAAAAGAACGGCCATAAAAATCACGTCGGCCTTCAGCGCTTCCTGCACCGTCCTGGGGACGACCATGGGCCCGATCGCCTGTGCCTGCGGCAACAGCGCTTCGGGCAGCTGCCGGCTGGCAACGGCTACTTCGATGTTGTTGCGGGCGAAAGCGCGGGCGATGGCTTGGCCCACTGCACCGAAACCGATGATTGCGTAGCTCATGAAAGATCTCCTTCTGTACTGGGGTTGAAAAATTCGGTCTGGCCGTTTGGTGCCCGACCAGCTCACGCGGCCTCTGCCGTCTCGACCGGGCGATTGACGCCGCGCCGCGACCTGCAACAGCGCTGCTTCACGCCCAACGACCGGCCTCGTCGAAGGACAGCCGGGGGTTGCGCGGAAACGGCGTACCGGGTTTTCCGTATCCCAGCGAGCAGATGAAGTTGGATTGGATGCGCGTGCCCGCAAAAAACTCACGGTCGACCCCCGCGTTGTCGAACCCGGACATGGGCCCGCAGTCGAGGCCCAAAGCACGCGCCGCGATGATGAGGTAAGCGCCCTGCAAACTGCTGTTGCGCTGTGCCGTATCTGCGGCGGCTGTCGGTTCCCGATAAAACTCGCGCAGCATTTCGCCCCGCGCGGGGAACAATTCCGGCATCGTCTCAGCAAACGCGAGGTCGTACCCGATGATCACCGTGACGGGCGCCGCCAGGATCTTCGCGCGGTTGGCATCCATCGCGAGTGCCGACAACCGGGCCTTGCCCTCGGCACTTTTCACCCACACGAATCGCGCAGGGCTGGAGTTGGCTGCCGTGGGGCCCCACTTGAGCAGTTCGTAAAGCCCGTGAATCGTCCACTCGTCGATCTCGCGGGAACTCCATTCGTTGTAGGTTCTCGCCTGCCGAAACAGTTGGTCGAGGGACCCGGTGGGCAGTGCGCTCTTCGTGACGGCGTGTAAACGGCCAGCTGGAACGCTCTGGAATTCGGCGCTCAGGCGGTCGGTATCGAGGAGGCCAGAATCAAGAAGTGGAAGGTTCATGTCGGTGTCCGTGTGATTACGATGGGACCGATGATGGGGCTCTTCATTGAATCTGAAAAGACAATAAAATGTGATCTGAACGATCTCTACCCGAGATGCATCACCATGCTGGACGGTATTTCACTGGACCAACTCCGAGCCTTCATCGCAGCCGTCGATGAAGGCAGTTTCTCGGCTGCAGGGCGCAAGCTCTACCGCGTGCAGTCCGCGGTGAGTGGCTGGATCGGCGGTCTGGAGGGGCAATTGGGTGTCGTGCTTTTCGACCGCACGACGCGGTTCCCAAAACTGACCCCCGAGGGCGTACAGCTGCTTGCCGACGCCCGCGGCGTCGTGGCCGGGGTTGACGCGATGAAGGCACGCGCCAAGCTCATGGCCGGCGGACTTGAAGCCGAGCTGTCGGTGGTCATCGATGTGTTCTTCCCGACCGTCACCATCTCTGCGGCAGCGAAGGCGTTTGCGGAGCGGTTCCCGCTGACCCCGTTACGGCTTTTCGTGGAAGGATTGGGCGCGGCGTACCAGCCGTTGTTGGACGAACGTTGCAGCCTGGGCATCCTCGCGTCGCTGCCCATCGAATTTCCATCGCTGGTTGGAGAACGTCTGGGCGACGTTCCCTTGGTGATGGTGGCGGCACCGAGCCACCCCCTGGCCAAACTTCACGGCCGCATCCCGGAACGCGAGCTGGTGAAGCATGTGCAGCTTGTGCTTACCGACCGTTCCGACCTGCTGGTTGGCAGGGACTATGGCGTCTTCTCTACCTCGACCTGGCGGCTGGCGGACCTTTCGACCAAGTACGCTTTTCTCAAGGACGGCGTCGGCTGGGGCAGCATGCCTTGCCACATGGTTGAGTCCGACATTGCCGAGGGGAAATTGGTACGCCTTGACTTCCGCTCGGATTTTGCCTTGACCATGAGCACCTTTTACCGGGCTTCCGCACCACCCGGGCCTGCCGGTAGGTGGCTTGTCGACTATTTGAAGGCTTTGTTCGGCGCAGCCCCCAGTCGACGGTGACGTCTATTGATGTTCAGTCGTTGCGCCGGATCGTTCGCGAATCGAAATGGCCGCTTCTCCAGGGGCGATGCTCGGGCCAGCCGCCCATCCTGCGGGTCGCGCCGGTCGTCTGGCTGCCGTTGACTGGATTCACCGGAGGGCCAGCCTTCACCGGAATGGAGCCGGCCGGATTCAAAGTTGTCGATCCGGGAAGCTTTCGACCAGAAACTCCATGAATGCCGACACTTTGGGGCTGACCAGGCGATGTGAACTGTGCAAGGCCCACAGCTCCACCGTGCGTCCGGGCTGGCGGCCCCACAGCACCAGCCGGCCTTCGTTGATGTCCCTGTGGGTAAGCGAGCGCGGCAGCAATGCGGCGCCAGCGCCGGCACGCACGGCAGCGCGGACCATGTTCAGCGATGCCAGGAGCAGACGGTAGTCCGGGACGAAGTGGTGTGTTTGTCCGTCACGCTCGATGTGCCATGCCGGTGTGTCAGTCTGGTGTGGCATGGCGACGGCCGGCACGGACATCGGGTTTTCCGGATCAGTCGCTTCCGGCATCGGCAGTGATGGAGGTGCCACGATGTGCAGGGCGTCATGCGCGAAGCAGCGTCCGACCAGTTCGCTTTGCGGGTGGGGGTTGACCCTGATGACCACGTCGTAGCCTTCGTCCACCGGATCGACCATGCGGTCGTTGGCGTTCAGTGCCACGCGTACCTCGGGGTAGCGCGCGGCAAACTCGGCGGTCAGGCGGCCGCCGAAGGTGCCGGCGAACAGCACCGGGGCGCTGACCCTCAGTTGTCCGCGTGGCTGGTCGTTGCCGGAGGCCAGGTTGCGGCCCACTTCCTCGATGTCGCGCACCAGGGCGTGGGTGCGTTCGTACAGGGATTGGCCTTCGGCCGTCAGGCGCAGGGCGCGACCGCCGCGTTCGACCAGGCGCACGCCCAGCGATTCTTCCAGGCGGCGGATGCGCCGGGACAGCGTGGCTTTCGGGCGACCGCTCTCGCGGCTGGCCTTGCCGAGGCTGCCGGCGGCGGCCACCCGGTGGAAGTCGGTCAGAGCGGAAAGGTCCATGTTTATGTACCGATTATGAAACGATGTGTATCAATCATATGGCTTACGAACAGACAATGAAACGATCAGGATGTCGTTGTCGTCGCGACGGAGTCATGAATGGATCGTCACGCCGCGTGATTCCACCCATCCTGGAGAACCGTCATGAATGCCGTTCCCGAAAAAACCAGGTCACTCGCTCATTCCACGATCTGGGATCCCATCACGATCGGCCGCATGCACTTGCCGCATCGTCTGGCCATGGCACCCATGACCCGCAGTCGCGCCAATCCGGATGGCACGCCCGGTCCCCTCGCGGCCGAGTATTACGCCCAGCGGGCGGGCTTCGGGTTGCTGATCAGCGAGGGCACGCAGCCGTCCGCCGACGGGCAGGGTTATCTCGCTACACCGGGCATTCATGCCGATGCGCATGTGACCGGCTGGTCGCGAGTGGCGTCGGCCGTGCATGAAAAGGGCGGTCATCTGTTCATCCAGTTGATGCATGCCGGGCGCATATCGCATCCCGACAACACCCCGCATCATCGCCAGCCGGTGGCGCCATCGGCGATCGCGCCGGGCGTGGAGATGTTCACGGCGAACGGCCCCCGGGACATTCCGGTGCCGCGCGCGCTGTCCACCGAGGAAGTGCGGGCAACCGTGCAGGATTTTGCCGATGCTGCCGAGCGCGCCATCGAGGCCGGTGCCGATGGCGTCGAGATCCATGGCGCCAACGGCTATTTGATCCAGCAGTTCCTGGCATCCAATGCCAACCAGCGCGATGACACCTACGGCGGCAGCATCGACAAGCGCGTGCGTTTTGCGCTGGAAGTGGTCGCCGCCGTGGCCGAGCGGATCGGTCCCGAGCGCACCGGCATTCGCCTGTCGCCGGGCAGCCAGCTTGGAGGCATCGACGAGGGCTCGGAAGGGCCGGATCTGTACCGGCGTCTGGTGGCCGGGCTGGCCGAATTCGACCTCGCGTACCTGCATGTGATGCACTTTGGCAATGACGATTTGCTGCGCGATATCCGTCACCTGTGGCCCAATACGCTGTTGGTGAATCGCGCCAATCGAACGTTGGAAGCCCTGGGCGTCGACATCGAGGCCGGTCTGGCCGACGTGGCACCGGTGGCGCGCTGGGCGCTGGCCAATCCCGACTTCATCGAACGGATTCGCCGCGATGCACCGCTGAACGAGCTGGATCCGACCACGCTGTACGGCGGCGATGCTGCCGGATACACGGATTACCCGGTACTCGACGAAGCGGTCCGCCAAAGCGCCTGAGTCGTGAAGACGGTAGCGATAGCGGGGTCAGCATCCCTTTGAAGGGAGCCAAGTCTCGTTCTGTCAATTCAAACGAACGGAAGTGGACCTGACCCCTCTTTTGATCGTATCGAAGGTGGTTTGGTCGTGTACGGCATGATCGGAACAGGCCGGGTCACCATATCGACCCAGCTGTGTTTGCCTTGCATGCATGCGTCGATGCCGGGGCTGAGCGCGCTGAAATCACACAAGCATGCCGCGCAGTACACTGGCGTGAAGCCTGGGGGCAAGAGCAACACAGGGGCCGGCGTGACCAACGAAGAGTTCAAGAAAACGCTGTGGGACACGGCGAACAAGCTGCGCGGTTCGGTGTCGGCGGCGGAGTACAAGCATCCGGTGCTGGGGCTGGTGTTCCTGAAATACGTGTCGGACATGTTCGCGGCGCAGGGCGAGGTGATCCGCTACCGCATCGCCGAGCCGGCCTCCGAGTACTACATCAACGACCCGGCCATCCGCGAGGAAAGCGCCGAAGCCTTCACCAACGACAAGACCTTCTACGACCAGGACAACGTGTTCTGGGTGCCGCCGCAGGCACGTTTCGGCACGCTGCTCGATCAGGCCACCGCGCCCGACCTGGCGCAAAAGCTCGATCATGCCATGGGCGAGATCGAAGCCGAAAACCCCACGCTCAAAGGCGTGCTGTACCGCGAGTTTTCACGCCTGGCGCTGCAACCGGGCAAGCTCGGCGAGCTGATGGGGCTGGTCGCGCGGCTCGACTTCGAGCCCGGCAAGCACGGCAGCCGCGACGTGTTCGGCGAAGTGTACGAATACTTCCTCGGCCAGTTCGCCATGAACGAGGGCGCCAAGGCCGGCGAGTTCTACACGCCCAAAAGCGTCGTCAACCTGCTGGTGGAAATCCTGGCCCCGTTCAAGGGCCGCATCTACGATCCCGCCTGCGGCTCCGGCGGCATGTTCGTGCAGTCGGCCAAGTTCAAGGACGCGCATCAAAAGACCCTGGGCAAGAAAGGCGACCTCGCCATCTACGGCCAGGAACTGATGGCCTCCACCCGCCGCCTGTGCCTGATGAACCTGGCCGTGCACGGGCTGGACGGCAACATCGGCCAGAGCTACGGCTCCAGCTTCACGAACGACCAGCACAAGACCCTGCGCGCCGACTACATCCTGGCCAACCCGCCGTTCAACATCTCCGACTGGGACGGCGACAAGCTCACCGACGACCCGCGCTGGGTCTACGGCATCCCGCCCAAAGGCAACGCCAACTTCGCCTGGCTGCAACACATGCTGGCGCGCCTGTCCAGCCGTGGCCGCGCCGGCACCGTGCTGGCCAACGGCTCCATGAGCTCGCAACAATCCGGCGAAGGCGACATCCGCCGCGCCATGGTGCAGGCCGACGTGGTCGAATGCATGGTCGCCATGCCCGGCCAGTTGTTCTCCAACACCCAGATTCCCGCCTGCCTGTGGTTCCTGTCCAAGGACAAGAAGCCAGGCGGCAACGGCCGCATCGATCGTAGCGGACAAATCCTGTTCATCGACGCGCGCAAAGAAGCCCACGGCCGCATCAGCCGCACCCAGGTCGAATTCACCGACGAAGATTTGCAGCGCATCGCCCAGACCTACCACCGCTGGCGCGGCACCGACTTCAGCGATGGCGTCGACTACGCCGACGAACCCGGCTCGTGCCACAGCGTCTCACTGGAAGAAGTGGAAAAGCACGGCTTCGTGCTGACCCCCGGTCGCTATGTCGGTGCCGTGGCGGAAGACGATGACGACGAGGCGTTTGCCGAGAAGATGGACCGGCTGACGGCGCAGTTGTCCGAACAGATGGGAAAGGGGGCGGAGTTGGATGTGGTGATTCGGGAGAAGCTGGGGGTGTTGGGTTATGGAGTCTGAGATCACATGGTCTCGTCTCCACGATCATATCGATCTCTTGACGGGGTTTGCTTTCAAGAGCGCGGGATTCATCGAGACCGGACTCGGAACACCACTTCTACGTGGCGACAATGTTGCGCAGGGTTCGCTTCGGTGGGACAGCTTAAGAAAGTGGCCATCACACGAACTGAAGGGGCTGGAAAGATATCAGCTGAAAACTGGCGACGTCGTCCTTGCCATGGATCGACCGTGGATTGCCGCTGGTCTCAAATACGCGAGGCTTCGTGACTCAGACGTACCGAGCCTGCTTGTCCAGCGAGTAGCCAGATTGCGAGGCAAGAACGGCTTGCTGCAGTCGTATCTTTCGCTGCTGATCGGATCACCCGCCTTCACCGAGTATGTGCTTAGTGTCCAGACCGGAACGACCATTCCCCACATTAGCGGAAGTCAGATTGGAGGCTTCGAGTTTGAGCTGCCATCAGTCACGGAACAAGCACGCGCGGCGTTGCTGATTGGCGCAATCGAGGACCGCATCGACCTCCTCCGCCAAACCAACACCACCCTCGAAGCCATCGCCCAAGCCCTGTTCAAGTCCTGGTTCGTGGACTTCGACCCCGTCCACGCCAAAGCCGAAGGCCGGGACCCTGAAGCCATGGACGCCGCCACCGCCGCCCTGTTCCCCAGGGAATTCGAAGAATCCGAACTCGGCCCCATCCCGCAAGGCTGGTCGGTGAAGTCGTTCGGCGATTCCGTCATGATTCTCGGAGGCGGCACGCCTAAAACTTCGACACCGGAATACTGGGATGGTGACATTCCTTGGTTCTCCGTTGTGGACGCACCAGCAGCCGGCCAAGTGTTCACTCTCGGCACCACAAAAAAGATTACTCAACTCGGTCTGGACAACTGCTCGGCCAAGTTGCTCCCGCCAATGACGACCATCATTTCAGCACGCGGCACCGTGGGCAAAGTCGCCATGACCGGAAGCGAAATGGCAATGAACCAGTCCTGCTACGGACTGCGGCCCAAAATGGTCGACGGCGAGCCATTCACTTACTTCTCTACTCTGCGTTTCGTCGATGGCCTTCGACAGGTCGCACATGGTGCCGTGTTCGACACGATCACGCGGAGCAGTTTCGACGAACTATCAGCATGCCGGCCGCCAGACAACATCATTCCGTGCTTTGGCGCCATGACCACGCCGCTACTGGATCGCATCAGAATGAATGGCCATCAAGCTATATCGCTCGCCGCCATCCGCGACATCCTTCTCCCCCGACTGATCTCCGGCAAGTTGCGCCTACCCGAAGCCATAGAAGCCGCCGAGGCAACTCTCGCGTGATCATGTTGACTCCGCACCATCAGAAGTGCTGTCCGCGGCCAAAAGCAGCCAGTCGGCAAGGGCCCACGAAATGCGGCGCCCGCAGGCCGCAAGATGCGATACAAGTCCATTCTGGGGCGTCAAAGGGCAATGAAAGATTGGCCACGGGTTGTAAGCTTAGTAAAGCGTGGCTTAGGGAGGAGTAAATGCCAACTGTTTTTACTGGATCCGTCTGGAGGAAGTGGGACCTTCACATCCACACACCCGAGTCGTTCTACCACCAGTACCCTGGAAACCCCGCGGAGGCTTGGGAAGCATTCCTGGTCGACCTTGAAGCGCTCCCGCGAGAGTTCAAAGTCATTGGCATCAACGACTATGTTCTCGTTGACGGCTACGAGAAGGTACTCAAGGCAAAGCGCGAGCAGGGGCGGTTAACGAACATCGACCTCATCTTGCCGGTCATTGAGTTGCGACTGGACAAGTTCGGCGGCACGGTGCAAGCAGGCAAGACCGGGTCCAGTTGGAGCCGAATCAATCTGCACGTCATTTTCGATCAGGTCGAAGCCCAGTTCATCCGCGAACAGTTCATTTCCGCGATCTCACCGCACTATCGCCTTCTTCCCGGATCGGCAGGGGAAGGGAATTGGCAGCAGGTGATCACGCGCCAAAGCATCGAGGCGCTCGGCCAGGCCATCCTCGCGACCGTTCCCCAAGACAAGCGAGGCGAGTTTGGTAGCGCATTGATGGAAGGCTTCAACAACCTCAACGTTAGTGCTGAAGGCGTCCTGAAGGCATTAGAGAACGACGCGCTCATCGGCAAGTGTGTCGTGGCCGTTGGCAAGACCGAGTGGGAGAATCTCAAGTGGAACGACCACACGATTGCCGAAAAGAAGACGCTGATCAACAGCGCACGCTTGGTCTTCACAGCAGCGGCGACGCCCGAGCAGTACGACAAGGGGCGCGCAAAGCTGCGCGAATGCGGCGTGAACGACCGCCTTCTCGATTGCTCCGACGCCCATCGGTTAAGCAATTCAGAGGACAAGGACAGGATCGGCAACTGTTTCACATGGATCAAAGCCGATTGCACCTTCAGCGGATTGCTGCAGGCTATGGAGGAGTTCGATGATCGTGTCTTCGTTGGCGACAACCCGCCCAAGCGGGCCCTTGTTGAGAGAAACAAGACCAAGTTCATCAGATCAGTTTCCGTCACTAAGAAACAAGGCTCCACCCTTGCCGCAACGTGGTTCGACCTGCAGTTACCTCTGAACAGCGACCTTGTCGCAGTCATCGGCAACAAGGGCAGCGGTAAGAGTGCTCTGTCCGATATCATGGCGCTGGTCGGTTGTGCACGGAATTTTGCGAAGTTCTCGTTCCTCACGCCAAACCGATTTCGCAGCGCAAAGGGGCGGCTCGCGTCGCAGTTCACCGCAACGCTAGCTTGGCAGGACGGCAGCACATCCTCAATGGATCTAGACAAGGATCCTGCTACCAGTAGCGTCGAGCGGGTAAAGTACCTGCCGCAAAGCTATCTTGAGGATCTCTGCAACGAGCTCGGTGAACGAGGATCAGAAACCTTTGATGCCGAGCTGCGGAAGATCATTTACTCGCACGTCCCTAATGAAGACAGGCTCGGGCTGCCGTCCATGGATGAGCTGCTAGCGTTCAAGGTCGCGGAGATCGACAAGTCACGTCAGGCATTGAAGCAGAACGTGTCCAAGATCAATGTGGAGATTCTTGACGCCGAGCGTCGGACCGCACACGAGTTCAAGACGTCGCTAGAGGAGCAACTAGCAGCGAAAAAGGCGGAACTCGCCGCGCTGGATGCATCCAAGCCCCTGGCGGTTGAGGACCCGAACGCCTCTCCTGAGGCTCTTGAAGAGTCAAAGGCCGCCGCGGGCCAGATCGAGGCGCTAGAGCGCAACCTCGAAGACATTGGAAAGGAAGCTGCCGCCCAGCGAGATGCCAAGGCCGTTTCTACACGCAGGCAAGCCGTGGCCCGCAAGATTCAGCAGGCTCTGGCTAACTTCGGCAAGCAGTACGAAACTTTCGCCGCGGAGCTAAAGACCTTGATTGGAGAGCTCGGCACTGCGCTCCCGATCGAATCCCTATTGCGCGTTGAAATCGACGCGGGTGCCGCAGATACGATCGTGAAGGAGGCACAGGGGCACATCGTCGAGATCGATGCATGGCTGCAAAGCGAAGCGGCCGAAAGCTTTCTCCGGCGCAAGGCAGACGCCACGGCCGCCATCGCAAACGCCAAAAGCAAGCTGGGCGAGCGGCAGCGTCAGTTTGTTCGCTATAAAGAGAACTTAGCGGCATGGGAGCGTCGAAAGGCCGAGGTCAATGGCGCCAAGGACAAGCCTGGGACGATCGTCTGGCTGGCGACTGAGATCACGTCTCTGTCGGAACTGCCTGCAAAGTTAGCGAGGCTCAAAGCCAAGCGTACTCAGCTGGCGGGTGAGATCCACGGCCAGATTCACGCGATGGTCGATGAATACAAGCGGCTCTACGGTCCAGTGCAGACCTTCGTGGCCTCTGCTCAGCAGATGGAGATGCAGATCCCGCTGGAATTCCACGTCCGCATTGAGGAGGCCGGATTCGAGGAACAGTTTCTTAATCGGCTCAACCGTCAAGTGAGAGGATCCTTCTCGGGGGTCGAGGAGAGCGTTCAGCGGCTGCGCGGCATGGTCAGCGACATCAATTTCGACTCATCAGCGGAGGCGGTTGGGTTCGCGACCCACATCGATGAGATGCTTCATGTTGACCAGCGCGACGGGCAGGCTGAACGCGAGACGCGGTTAGTTGATCAACTGCGAAAGGGTGTCGAGCCGTTGGAGATGCTGGACTACTTGTTCGGGTTGGATTATCTGAAGCCACGCTACTCGTTGACGTATGCGGGCCAAGAGATCGGCCAGCTTTCGCCTGGCGAGCGCGGATTGCTCCTCCTCGTCTTCTATCTTCTCGTGGACAAGGACGATATCCCGATCATCATTGATCAGCCGGAAGAGAATCTCGACAACCAGACCATTTACAAGGTGCTTGTGAAGTGCATCAAGCGGGCAAAGGAGCGGCGTCAAGTGATCATGGTTACGCATAACCCGAACCTCGCAGTGGTGTGCGACGCAGAACAGATCGTCTATGCGTCATGCGATAAGGCGCTCAGTAGGTTCGAGTACGAGGCAGGAGCGATCGAGCGCCGTGAAATCAAGGACCGCGTGGTTCAGATCCTCGAAGGCACCGAACCGGCATTCAAAAACAGGCAGTCGAAATACCGCCTGGAGTAAGTGTCGGGAAATCCGGGTCAGAGTGGATCTTTTCCGTTGCTCAGAAGCCGGCAAACGCCTCGCCGGCAGCCGCGACGAGAGGCTTGGCCCACTCTGGCGTCTTCTTCAATTCCGACGCCGTGACGGGATAAGCCAAGCGGCGTTGCACGACTTTCAGCACCCGTGCCGGTCGTGGTGGTGAGCCACGCCGGGGATCGGCGCTGAAGCTGTTGTCGAACACTTGAAGGTCCGTGAGGTGCGGCATCAGTTTCAGGAGGTTTCGACGACTGCTGTCGTAGCGTGCCCGGATCTTGTCGGCCGGGATGTCGTGGCCGCCGGCGGCGACGCGGGCGCGGACACGCTGCAGATGAAGCTCCGACGTGGCCAGACCGCAGTACCAGACCCGGAGTGACACGCCGGCCGATTCGGCGCCCTCGATGAGGGTGCGCGTGATGGTGTCGCCGCCGAGCGTCGTCTCGAACGTGTAGTCGGTACCCTCGGCGATGGCGTTGCGCAGGTTCTCCAGCCCTTTTGCCCATGCCAGGCTGTTGGCCTGGGCCAGATCCAGCCTGGGGTTGGCATCCAGGATGGTGCGGGTCTCGTCGTCGGGGTTGTAGCAGGCGCCGCCACCGCGCCGGATCAGTGCACCGCCGATGCTGCTCTTGCCGGCTCCGTTGGTTCCCGCAAGGACGGTGATGACCCCCATCAGCCGTTGTTTGCCGCTAGCACCGCCGCTTCACCCAGTTCTTCGGGTGTTGCATTGAACAAGGCGTCGACCGCTGCGGCATGTTCGGCGGTCTGCATCCTTGCGACCATGGCGTCGAAGTGTTCGGCCATGTCGGCCAGCGGGTCGCGTTGGTTGGCGAGCAGTTGCTCGTAGTCATCCACCGACATCACCACGGCCTCGCGCTTCTTGTGGACGGTCACGAACACGGGGCTGCGCTTGGCCTGCTGGATCAGTTCACGGAAGGATGCCTTTGCCTGCGTGCTGCTGACACTTGCGATTGACGTGCCCACGTCACGCGGCTTCCGCCCTGCCCGCTGGCTTCGGGTGCGGGCGGACGGCCGATCGGTCGACGGGATGCGCTTGCCGGAACCTCCCCTCTTCAATGGCTTGCTCGTGTTGCTGGTCATGGCGGGATATCCAGTGTGGGACGGATAAATTATAGTCATATTGGACAATAAGTACTTAATGACTATTTGATACCGCTAGCCACTCTCGTTCAGCCTGTTGGCCAGTCGGGCCATCAGGTCCATGCGCTCATGCAAAATCGCGACGATCGATGATGGTGCAGATTCGACTGTTGCTGATTTACGCCAAGGGCCGGAAGGACGATCTGTCGGCTGACGAGAAGCGGGTCTTGCGTGGCTTGAACGAGAGGTGGTGACCATGGACAAGAAACTTTTTGCCGAACTGGTCGAAAGCATGACCGAGGCCGGCGAGATTGCACGCGGCGAACGCGCGCCTTCACGCGAGTTCCGTGTCGGCGAAGCCGATGTAAGGCGTATCCGCAAGGCGTCTGGCCTGTCGCAGGCGAAGTTCGCCAAATTGATCCGTGTGGAGCTCGGCACGCTGCGCAACTGGGAGCAAGGGCGCCGGGTACCGACCGGCCCGGCCCAGGTGCTGCTCCGTGCCATTGAAAAGGACCCGGAGGCTGTTCTTCGCGCCATCGATTGACTGCGTTCTTGTAATGCGTTGCTCGAATGGGTTGATGTGACGGCGGGAAACCGCGGTCAGCGTCGTGCGCCTTCCCGTTGTTCGCACGCTGGCGAGCGCCTTGATGAAATCCGGCGCTTCGATGGGAAAATGGGCAGCCTCGTAGGCCTCCACCGGCGTGGCAAGGATTTCGAAGCGATCGCCACGTTTGGGTGAGCATTCCGCCCTGCCGGTAAACTCGAACGGTGGCCGGATGAACGGTCCGAGGGGCGCGGGGGCAACGTAATGAAGGAAGACCATCTCGAATCTGCCTGCCTCGACTGGCTGGGGGAACTCGGCTGGACTTGTGCGCATGGGGATGAGCTGTCACCCGGCGGGGCCCAGGACGCCCGCGCCCGCTATTCGGACGTGGTATTGGCCCCGCGTCTGCGCGAGGCGGTGCTGCGGCTGAATCCGGACCTGACAGCGGCGGAAACCGACGAGGCGGTGGACAAGCTGGCCGGCTACGGCGCGCAGTCGCTGGTGGATGGCAACAAGGAGGTTTACGACTGGTTGCGCAACGGCGTGCCGGTGCAGCGCATCGAGGCGGACGGCACGCGTGCGGTGCTGCGCGTGCGAGTGATCGACTTCGACGGCACGAACGACTTGCTGGCGGTGCAGCAGTTCACCGTGCACGGGCTGAAGCTGCGCCGGCCGGACATCGTGCTGTTCGTCAACGGCTTGCCGCTGGTGGTGATCGAGCTGAAGAATCCGGCCGACCTCAACGCCGACATCGAGGCGGCGTGGAACCAGATCCAGACCTACAAGGCGGACATTCCGCAACTGTTCTACTTCAATCTGCTGAACGTGATTTCCGATGGCACGGTGGCGCGCTACGGCTCGCTGACGGCGGAATTCGAGCGTTATTCGCGCTGGCGCTTGCTGGGTGACGAGAAAGTGGCGAAGGGACGGCTGGAGCTGGACGTGCTGATGCTGGGCCTGTTCGAGCCGCGCACGTTGCTGGCGTTCCTGCACGGCTTCGTCGCCTTCGGCGGTGCCGACGGCGGCGCCAGCTTCAAGATCATCGCGCAGTGGCACCAGTACCACGGCGTGCGCAAGGCGGTGGCGCGCGCGGTGGATGCCCTGCTGCACAAGAAGGACGGCAAGGGCGGCGTGATCTGGTTCACGCAGGGCTCGGGCAAGTCGCTGCTGGCGCTGTTCTACGTGATGGCGCTGCGCGACCACCCGGCGTTCCGCAACCCGACCGTGGTGCTGGTGACGGACCGCAACGACCTGGACGGCCAGTTGTACGAGACCTTTGCCGATTGCGCGTGGTCGCTGCGCGGCACGCCGCAGCAGGCCGAAAGCCGCGACGACCTGCGCGACAAGCTGTCGCAGGTGCAGGCCGGCGGCATCCTCTTCACCACCATCAACAAGTTCGCACCCGATCCGGGCCAGACCACGGTGCCAGTGCTGTGCGAGCGTTCCAACGTCATCGTCATCGCCGACGAGGCGCACCGCACGCAGTACGGCTTCAAGGCCGACCTGAATACGCAGACCGGCAAGACGCAATACGGCCTGGCCAAGTACATGCGCGATGCGCTGCCGAACGCGATCTATCTCGGCATGACCGGCACGCCGGTGAGCCTGGACGACCGCGACACCGAGGCGGTGTTCGGCACCTACGTGGACGTGTACGACATGATCGCGGCGCAGGACGACCACGCGGTGGTGCCGGTCAGCTACGAGTCGCGCATCATCGAGCTGCGTTTCAACGAGGCCGAGAAGCAGGCCTTGATGGACGAGTTCCTTGAAGTCACCGACGACGAGGACAAGAGCCAGCAGGACCGCACCGTCAGCCGGTTGACGCGGCTCGAAGCGCTGGCCATGGCCGAAGGCCGGCTGGACGTGCTGGCCGCCGATCTGGTGGCGCACTGGGAAGCACGCACCGAGGCGGTGGCGGGCAAGGCGATGATCGTGGCGATCTCGCGCGAGGCGGCCATCCGTCTGTACGACGCCGTCGTGAAGCTGCGCCCCGAGTGGCACAGCGACGACATCAACGCCGGTCGCATCAAGGTCGTGATAACCGGCAGCTCGGCAGACCCCGGCCATTTCCAGCCGCATCGCACCGACAAGGCGCAGCGCAAGCTGCTGGAAAAGCGCTTCAAGGACCCGGACGATCCGCTGCAAGTGGTGATCGTGCGCGACATGTGGCTGACCGGTTTCGACGCGCCGCCGGTGCACACGCTGTACGTGGACAAGCCGATGCAGGGTCACGGCCTGATGCAGGCCATCGCCCGCACCAACCGCATCTGGAAGGACAAGCCCGGCGGCCTGATCGTCGACTACATCGGTATCGGCGAGGAACTGAAGAAGGCCATCAAGCAATACACCAAGGACGCCGGCGCCGAACGCAAACCGGTGGATACCTCGGGCGCGGTATTGCAGATACTGCTGGACACGCTGGATGTGATCCGCAAGGAATACTTCCACGGCTTCGACTACGCAGGCTTCGGCAACCCCAAGCGGGCATTGGCCCTGCTGGGCCCGGCGATGGAGCACATCCTGCAGGTCAACCCCGCCGTGGACGACAAGGGCCGCAACCTCGGTGTGCGCGGTTACCTGGACCAGGTCGCCAAACTGACCACGGCGCAGGCGCTGGCCGGCACGCAAGCCAAGGCCATGGCGGTGCGCGAGGAGATCGCGTTCTTCCAGGCCGTGCGCGTGTCGCTGATCAAGTTGACCCGCGCCGGGAGTAGCCACTCGCGGCTGGAGAAGGAAGCCGCGCTGCGCCAGCTGGTCGCCAAGGGCGTGCTGGTGGAAGGCGTCAACGACATTTTCGCGACGCTGGGCCTGGGCCGGCCGGATATCTCGTTGCTGGATGAAAATTTCCTGAAGCAGATCCGCGAGATGCCGACGAAAAACCTGGCCGCCGCACTGCTGGAACGGCTGTTGGCCGACCAGGTGAAGTCGCGCGGCCAGAAGAATGCCATGCAAGGCAAGGAATTCACCCGCAAGCTGGAGGAAGCGATTGCCCGTTACCAGAACCGTGGCTTGACGACGGCGCAGGTGATCGAGGAGCTGATCAAGCTGGCGCAGGAGATCAACGCTGCCCGTCCGCCCGAAGGCATGGGCGAGGAGGAATTCGCGTTTTACCAGGCGCTGATCGAGAACGAGTCGGCCGTGCGCGAGTTGGGCCATCCGGTACTGCGGGCCTTGGCACAGGAACTGACCGACAAGCTGCGCCGATCAGCGACGATCAACTGGCAAAACCGCAAATCGTCACGCGCGCGCATGATGGCCATGATCAAGGTGCTGCTGGCCAAGCACAAATACCCGCCAGACAAGCAGCCCGAAGCCATCGAGAAGATCATCACGCAGGCGGAACTGCTGGCTGACCATTGGGATTACGTGCAGAACAATGTTTCGAGTCTTTCCGAAGCTTGAGAATTCGAGGGGGATGTTCAGGTTCACTTTCCCACGCAGGGAGAACCCGACGCCTCGCCAGCCTCTGCCCTGCCCTTCGCCATCCAAATCATCCGGCCATAAGTGAGCCTGGCCTCGTTATCGGTGCGCCGCATACCGGCTAACGCTGGTGACGCAAGAACAGGCTAGAGATGGGGGGAGTTAAGTGACGCACCTGCATCCGCAGTCAATTTTCCTTGTCCGCCTTGTTCCGTTCCAAACGCACAAAAAGCAACTGGCGCCAAGGAACTCTCTGAACAAGTCTGCACGGGCGTCGCGGGTCTCAGCTCCCACCTTTCTCAGCCATAATGAACAGTTGTGCTCGATACACGGGCCCGATTTTTACTACATAGAGCCCCCTGCATGAAAGTTCCTGACAGTCTGCGCACTCTCATCGATGAAGGCGTGATCGACGCCGTGGTGCGTCCGTTGAAAAGTGGCAAGGAAGCGGACGTCTATATCGTGTCCTGTGGCGATGAATTGCGCTGCGCGAAAGTCTACAAGGACATGGCCCGGCGCAGCTTTCAGCAGCGCGTGCAGTACCAGGAAGGGCGCAAGGTGCGTGGCAGCCGTCAGGCACGTGCCGTGGCCACGGCCACGCGGTTTGGCCGCAGGCAGGCCGAGGTTGCGTGGAAGAATGCCGAGGTGGATGCGCTGTATCGACTTGCTGCAGCGGGTGTCCGTGTTCCACGCGTCTATGGCTTTTGCGACGGCGTGCTGGTCATGGAACTGGTGACGGGGGACAACGGCTTGCCCGCGCCGCGGCTGGCCGAAGTGCAACTTTCGGCCGATACCTCACGTGCCTATCACCGCATGCTGGTGCAGCAGGTGGTGCGCATGCTGTGTGATGGACTGATTCACGGCGACCTGTCCGGCTACAACGTCCTGGTTGGCACCGACGGCCCGGTGATCATCGACCTGCCCCAGGTGGTCGACGCCAGTGCCAACAATGCAGCGCGGATGATGCTGCGGCGTGATGTCGGCAACATCAGCATCTGCCTGTCACGTTTTGCACCGCAGCTTCTGGATACGCACTATGCGGAGGAAATGTGGGCGCTGTACGAACGCGGCGAACTGCAGCCGGACAGCGAGCTCAGCGGTCATTTTGAATTCGACGAAAGCGCTGCTGATGTAGACAGCGTGATGCAAATGATCATCGACGCGCGCCAGGAGGCCATCATCCGCCAACGTGGGCGGGAGGCAGCCGAACAGGATGATTGAGGACTGAAACGGTTCCCGGAAGTGACCTGTAACCGTTTCCTGGTTGGTCTCCCGAGGCGTGGTGTGCCCAGTGACTTCCAGTCATGGGCACACCATGTTCAGCGGCGGCAACACACCCATCCGCGCCGGCCGTTCGTGCGCCCATCCGGGCGTTTTGAAGCCATCAGCGCCAACGCTTCTCCCCGCATTGCGGGTGCCCGCTACTGATTGTTCTTTTTCTTCTCGTTCTTCGCCGCGCGCTTTTCCTTCAGCGTCTTGGCAGGTTTCTTCTTGTCGCTTTTCTTTGAATCCATGCCCTTGCTCATGACCGTCACCTCGAATTGATTTTGTTGTTCAGAACGCTTTTTCGCCGGGTTTCACCGGTGCTACCGAGTATGTCACCAAATGCGGCCAAAACAGAATTAAGGTTTCCCGCTTCTTCCAGCCGCGAAAGCACGCTTCCTCTTCCAAATCGCATACTCCTGCGGCATGCAAACGGCGCACGGCCGGTAGCCAGCGGCGACAGCCGTGGCCTCGTCGGCAAAGAAAACGCGGTGCTTCACATAGCCGCCACGGGCAATCGCCTGCAGGGCAGCGCGGCAATCCAGGCGGCCGTACAGCTTGCCACCGCGATGGCCTCCGAAAGTACCGGGCACGGAGCTGATGCAAGGCTTGCCATCCGGCCCCATCAGCTTGAATGTCTTGTTCGATGTCGGTATGGGTGGCTCCCTGGCTGCATCACAGTGCATCGTGGAACGACAGTTCCAGGCCGATGCGCTCGCCCTTGCGAACGCGGCTGATCGCGTGCTTGAGATTGACCCGGTAATAGCCCTTCGTGCCCTTGAAGGGGCGTTCCGCCGTCGCGATGATGGCGGCGTCGCCGAGCTTGAACGGCAACACCGACGGACGTGACTGCATACGGGGGCGCTGCTCCACCATCACGAACTCGCCGCCCTCGAAGTCGGCGCCCGGTTCGGACAGCAGCGCGACGATCTGCAGGGGAAACACCTCCTCGTCGTCATTGCGCTGGTGCAACGCCATGTGGCCGTCTACGCCAAGCCGGCTCAAGTAGGACTGCGAACTCATCTGGCCCGCTTTGCGGTTGCGCAGAAGAAAATCCTCAATCTCGGCCGGATAGCGCTGGCCTACACCGAGAGTTTCGTTCCAGTGATTGGCGACGACAACCAGGCGGCGGTAGAGAGCGACACGCCACTGCTCCAACGGTGCCGGCATGCCTGCACCGAAGTAGAACAACTCGCCGCGCCCGAGATCCATGGATTCCAAGGTCGTTCGGCTGGCGGCCAACGCGGTGGTTTGCCCCGCCAGGCGACGCGCCACATCGGCACCCAACAAGCCGGGCAGCACGGCATGGCCTTCGGCATCAAGCTGCATGCGAATATCGACCCAGTTCAAACCATTGAGGGTTGTATCGAATTCGGTGATGTGAAGCCTCCCTATCAATCGTTGGCTTCGCGGCGCAGCAGCTCGCGCTTGCGATCCACACCCCAGCGGTAGCCGGCTAATTCGCCATCGCGCCGCACGACACGGTGGCAGGGAATGGCCACGGCAATGTGATTGGTCGCGCAGGCCTGGGCCACGGCGCGCACCGCCTTGGGCGAGCCGATGCGCGCGGCGATCTTCGCATAGCTCACGGTCGTGCCCGGCGGGATCTCGCGCAGCGCCCGCCAGACGCGCTCCTGAAAGGCCGTGCCCTGCACGTCCAGAGGCAGATGCAGCCCGATGGAAGGCTCCTCGATGAAACCCACGACCTCGGCCACCACCTGCTCGAATTCACCATCGCAGCCGATGAGTTCGGCCTTGGGGAACTGGTCTTGCAGGTCGCGCACCAGCCGATCAGGGTCATCACCCAACAGGATGGCGCAGATACCGCGCTGACTCTGCGCCACCAGAATGGCGCCCAGCGAGCACTGGCCGACCGCGAAGCGGATGACCGCGCCGGTGCCGCCCGCGCGATAGTCCTGTGCACGCATGCCCAGCAGATCATCCGCGGCTTCGTAGAACCGGCTGTTGGAATTGAAGCCCGCGCCGTAGATTGCGTTCGTGATGGAAGCCTTCGACGTGGTCAACTCATCGCGCAGCTTGCGCGCACGGTAGGCCGAGCTGTACGCCTTGGGTGTCAAGCCCGTTTCGGCCTTGAACACCCGGTGGAAGTGGAACGGACTCATGCCGACTTCGGCCGCCAGGTCGCCCAGCGTGGGCGGTGTCTCCGACGCTTCCATCATGCGACAAGCGCGCGCTACCAGCTCGGCGCGCTGGGCAGCGGCACTGGTCTGGTCGCCACGGCCGCGGCGGCTGCAACGGTAGCCCGCTGCCTCGGCAGCCTCGGCCGAGTCGAAGAACTCCACGTTCTCCTGCTTGGGCAGCCGCGCCGTTGAACTCGGCTGGCAGTACACACCTGTGGTGCGCACGGCGTAGACAAACATGCCGTCGGCGGCGGCATCGCGTGCCTGCACGGCGGCCCAACGGTCGTCTTCGGTCTCAAAGGTCTTGTTGTTCATGTCGGCGCTCCTGGAATCTTTCATTCACAGGATTCACGATAAGCCTCAGTTCAATCGCAAGAACTCCGATTCTTGCGATTGATATTCAAAGGTTGGGCAGGCGCCACAAATACCGGGCAGCCCCCGTCCGAAAAGAGCTCCAAGCCTCGCCAATTTCCTGCATCTGGCGCGGCATGCGCCGATGGCGGCGATATGGCGAGCCCAGCCCTCATCCAGTCCGGACAGAAACTTGGCGGCTCGCCGGTATGCGCGTAGTGATAGGTCGGCTGCAATGGTTCCGCTCAAGATCAGAACCCCGGCAGCATGGCGGTCTGCGGCTCGGGCTCCTTCTCCTTGGTCGGCATTGCCTTCTCGTGCTCCAGCAACCAGCGCTTGCGGTGCAGGCCCCAGGCATAGCCCTTGAGGTCGCCATTGCTGGCAATGACCCGATGGCACGGCACGATGATGGCGATCGGGTTGGCACCATTGGCCGCGCCCATGTCGATGGCCGCGCGCGGATCGTCGAAGCCCAGCGCCCTAGCCTGCTTGCCGTAGGTCGTGGTCGTGCCCGCCGGAATATGGCGTAGTGCAGCCCAGACCCGGCGCTGCAGCTCGGTGCCGGCGGTTTGGGTGCGCAGTGCATCGACAGCCGCCAGCTCACCCTCGAAGTAGTGGGCCAGGGCGTCGGCGATCTCGGCAGGGGCCGGGATCTCGACCAGCTCCACTTCGCCATAGCGCTCGCGCAGACCACGGCGCAGCCGTGCCTTGTGGTCGGCGAAGTCGAGCGCGCGCACAGCTTGCTGCGCATCGGTCACGAGCAGCATGGCACCCAGCGGGGAATCCAGTTGGCTCAGAAACAGTTTCATGATGCACTCCTTATCGAATCGTTGTAGGCCTGAGTCGCCTACTTCAGGCGCGTCACGCCCAGGTCGCCGAACAGATAAGCCTCGTCGCTCTCCATATGCAGCTCGGTATCACCATCATCGTTGACCCACCACTGCGCCAACCCGGCATCCACCAGCGGCTGGCAATAGGACTCGACCTGGCGGCGCACTTCGGACAATTTGCCCATTGCGTCCATGGAAATCGTGTTCATCGAAGGCCTCGACTACTGCAACTACTTTAGCGATGGCGTTGCGGGAAAAAACTCCGTCTCTTGCTATTGAATTCCGGAAGTCATTCCGCTTTGCGGAATGTGGAATCGATGCGCCGGCTGCCTAACCACGCATGGGACTCATCCTTGAGCGACGTCACGTCGTCAGGAAGGTACGCGCATACCCAGGGAGATCGAGGATGGCTTCCATGGCGGGCATAACCTCGCGCACGTAGGGCAGCGCGGATCCACGCAGCACCCTCGCGGCAGGCCCCAGGCGTTGTCGCGAACCCTGCATCGCAACCTCGAAAAGTTCGAGCGTTTCCGTGTTCACCTCGCGTCGTGAAAAATGAGGCCCACGGTATGCCGCCGGCCGCTGCGGATGCGGCTGACACCGTGCCGCATGGCGACCTTGCGGGGGCCACGTCGCCCCATCGTGGGCCTTTGATTGACGGTGAACACCACTGCATCACCCTTGTGCAACGCAACGACATCCGCACGCTGGCCTTTGTTCGACCGTTCCGTCATGACGAACTCGCCACCGGCGAAGTCCCTGCCGGGCTCTGACAACAGGATGGCGACCTGCAGCGGAAAGACATGCTCGCCGTAAAGGTCTTGGTGAAGACAGTTGTAGTCGCCCTCGCCGTACTGAAGGATCAGCGGTGTCGGCCGAGTCTGGCCGGCTTCATGGCACCGCTGCAGAAAAGCGTCCAGCTCGTCCGGATACTGCACGTCGACCCCCAGTTGCAGATTCCAGCGATTGGCAATCGGCACCAGCCAGGGATACAGCGCATGGCGCAACTGGCCGAGCAGCGGCGGCAACGGGTACGCGAAGTACTTGTATTCACCGCGCCCGAAGCCGTGGCGAGCCATGACGATCCGCGTACGGTAGCCTTCTTCCTGGGGATAGAGCGCAGCGAGGTCATCGCATTGCTCCGCCGTCAGCAAGCCAGGCAGTACGGCATTCCCGTGGGCATCGAGCGAACGCCCGATGTCTATCCAGTCGTAGGTCTCTGGCTTCATGGCACGGTCGTGGCTCGCCACGGGTTTCATGCTACCAACTCCACGGTTTCGGTCGCCTCGTCGGCCAGCAGCGCGCTTGTGAAGCGCCCTCGTTTTTCCGAGTCATTCAGAAGTAGAGGTTTGGGGTGATTGTGCCATCGCGTACGGGACGGGTGGGAATCCGCCGAGTGCGCGATGGGGACGTTCATGGTTGTAGCGGCGCCGCCAGTCCTCGGTCATGCGCCGCACCTGGTTGAGGCGGGTGAAGACGTAGCAGTCGAGCACCCCGGTGCGGTAGGTCTTGTTGAAGCGTTCGATGTAGGCGTTTCGGGTCGGCTTGCCGGGCTGGACGTGGGCGAGCTCGATGCCGCGATCCTTCGCCCATTGCTTGAGCGCTGCACTGATGAACTCCGGGCCGTTGTCCAGGCGTAGGCGTTGCGGTGTGCCGCGTACTTCGACCAGCTCATCGAGCGCCCGGATGACGCGCTGCGACGGCAGGCTGGTGTCGATCTCGATGCGCAGCGATTCACGGTTGTAGTCGTCGTTGACGTTGAAGGTGCGGAAACGCCGGCCCGACCACAGCGCATCGGCCATGAAGTCGGCCGACCCGGTGTGATTGGCGCACAGCAGGACCTCCAGCGGTTCGCGAACGCGCTCGGGCAGGCGCCGCTTGCCACGTCGCGGCAGGTTCAGGCGCAGCGCGCAGTACACCCGCCAGCTGCGGGTCTTGCCGAAGCCGCCCGGCTTGAGCGTCTGCCCGGACAGCAGGCTGAAGCCGTGCCTGGGATCGACCTCGAGATGCTTCCGGATCGCTTCGATGATCGGGCCGTCGTCGCGTGGACGCGGCCGGTAATGCCGCGTCGAACGCGACAGCCCCAGCACGCGGTCGGCCCGTCGCCTGCGCCATGGCATCATCAAACATCCCTAGTTCCAAGTGAATCGGAAAAACATAAGGACGCTTCAACCCGATACCATGCCAACATCAATCACTTGGTCATGGTGGATGATGTGAGGGATATAGTTGTTAAGCTTGGGTCCTCAGCATTTAACAACAATTTAAAAAGCTCTACTCCCACTCGATCGTAGCAGGCGGCTTGCCGCTGATGTCGTAAACGACGCGTGAGACACCGGAAACTTCGTTGACGATGCGTCGGCTGCAGACGTCGAGCAGCTCATAGGGCAGATGGGCCCAGCGGGCGGTCATGAAGTCGACGGTTTCCACGGCGCGCAGGGCGATGACGGGCGCGTAACGGCGGCCATCACCCGTGACACCAACGCTTTTCACCGGCAGGAATACGGCGAAGGCCTGGCTGGTCTTTTCGTACCAGCCGGCGCGGCGTAGTTCCTCAATGAAGATGGCGTCCGCGTGGCGAAGCGTGTCGGCCGCCTGTTGCGTCACGGCGCCGAGGATACGAACGCCCAGACCGGGCCCCGGAAAAGGATGGCGATGGACAAGGGTTTTCGGCAGGCCGAGCTCGGTGCCGATCCTGCGGACTTCGTCCTTGAACAGCTCGCGCAATGGTTCCACGAGCTTGAGCTTCATGTGCGTCGGCAGCCCGCCGACGTTGTGGTGGCTCTTGATGACGTGGGCCTTGCCGGTGGCCGCGCCCGCGGATTCGATGACGTCCGGGTAGATCGTGCCCTGCGCCAGAAATGCCACGTCCTCAAGCTTCTGGGCTTCTGCCTCGAATACTTCGATGAACAGCTTGCCGATGATCTTGCGCTTGGCTTCCGGGTCGTCCACGCCAGCCAGCGCACCGAGGAAACGCGGGGCAGCGTTGACCCGCACGATCCTCACGCCCAGGTTTTCGCCCAGCGCCTGCATGACCTGGTCGCCTTCGTGGAGGCGCAACAGGCCGTGGTCCACAAACACACAAGTGAGCTGATCGCCAATGGCGCGATGCAGCAGAGCCGCGACGACGGAGGAGTCCACACCCCCGGACAGCCCCAGCAGCACTTTCCGCTCACCGACCTGTGCGCGCACACGCTCGACGGCATCTTCGATCACGTTCGCCGCCGTCCACGCCTGTCCGCAGCCGCAGATGTCGTGTACAAACCGCGAGTAGACCGCCCTTCCCTGCGTGGTGTGTGTCACTTCGGGATGGAACTGCAGCCCGTAATAACGCCGTTCCTCGTCCGCGATGCCGGCAATGGGCACGTCAGCGGTGCTGGCGATAACCTTGAAGCCGGGCGGAAGTTGCGTGACGCGGTCGCCGTGGCTCATCCACACGTCGAGCAGGCCGTGGCCTTCCGCATTGGCACGGTCCTGGATGTCGCGCAGCAGCGCGCTGTGCCCGCGCGCGCGGATTTCGGCATAACCGAACTCGCGCGTCGTCCCGACTTCGACCGTGCCACCAAGCTGCGCGGTCATGGTCTGCAGCCCGTAGCAGATGCCGAGCACCGGCACACCAAGCGACCACACGATCTCCGGGGCGCGTGGCGAACCCGCTTCCGTCACCGACTCCGGCCCGCCCGAAAGGATGACGCCTTTCGCACCGAAGGCGCCGACCTTGGCCGGGTCGGCATCCCACGGCAGGATTTCGCAATAGACGCCCAGCTCGCGCACGCGGCGCGCGATGAGCTGCGTGTACTGGCTGCCAAAGTCGAGGATGAGGATGCGGTCGGAATGAAGGTCTGTCATGGCCCACGAAGGTGAAATGTGTGAAGGATCAAGCCGGGCAACCAAGCTGGTCGGCAAGGTCGTTGAGGTCCGACGCGCGAACGGCCAGCGCATCATCCGCCAGCGTGGCGGTGCGCAGCGCGGCGGCGATCGCGGGCGGCAGCGCATCCAGTCCGCCTGGGCCATATTCCAGCGGGCGCTGGACGAACGCACCGCGGCAGCCGCAGGCAATGGCCGCCTGCAAATCACTCTTGTGCGCGGCAACCAGCATCATGGCGGACGGCGGAATGTCGAAGATTTCGCACACACCCAGGTAAGTTTCGCGGTCCGGCTTGTAGTGGTGGAAAGACTCGGCGGAGAGGATCAAATCCCAGTTCAACCCCGCATGCTTGCTCAATTCCACCTGCAGCCCGAGATTGCCGTTGGACAAGGTGCAAACGATGAACTTGCGGCGCAGCCGGGTGATGGCCGGCACTGCGTCCGGCCACGGATCGAGACGATGCCAGACATGGTTGAGGTGCGCGATGGCGGCTTCACCCAGCCCCCGCACCTGAAACTGCCGCAGCACGTCATCCAGGATCATGCGGTGCAGGTCGTCGATCTTCGTCCAGCCCAGTTCGCCGCGCCGCACGCGATCCATCGCCAGCGGATAGCCGGCACGCCAGGCCAGAGCGAACGCGCCGCCCGGCACGCCAAGCCGCAGGGCATCCACTGCGCGCGCGACGCTGTCGTACCAGTCCACCACCGTGCCGAAGACATCGAATGCCAATACCTTGAGCGGTGCCTCGAGGTCCACAGAGATCAGGTCTCGTGATAGTTGGGAGCTTCTTTGGTGATCATCACGTCGTGCACGTGAGATTCCTTGACCCCAGCGCCGGTGATCTTCACGAAATGCGTCTTCGTGCGCAGCTCGTCGATGGTGCGGCAGCCGGTGTAGCCCATGCAGGCACGCAGCCCGCCGATCATCTGGTAGACGATGGCCGACAGCGGCCCCTTGAACGGCACGCGGCCTTCGATGCCTTCCGGCACGAGCTTCTCGACTTCCGACGTGGTGTCCTGGAAATAGCGGTCCTTGGACCCCTGCACCATCGCGCCGAGCGAACCCATGCCGCGGTACGACTTGTAGGCGCGCCCCTTGTAGAGCTCGATCTCGCCGGGGGATTCATCCGTGCCGGCCAGCATGCTGCCGACCATCACGGTGTAGGCACCGGCCGCCAGCGCCTTGGCGAAGTCGCCGGAATAACGCACGCCGCCGTCACCGATCAGCGGAATGTCCCGCCCCCGCAGCGCGTCAGACACGGCCATGATGGCCGACACCTGCGGCACGCCGACACCCGCCACGATGCGCGTGGTGCAGATGGAACCCGGCCCGATGCCAACCTTCACCGCATCAGCGCCGGCATCCGCCAGCGCAATCGCCGCTTCCGCAGTCGCGATGTTGCCACCGATGACCTGCAGGTCCGGATATTCCTGCTTGATGCTTCGCACCCGATCGATCACGCCGCGCGAATGCCCGTGTGCCGTGTCGACAATGATCACGTCCACCCCGGCCGCAACCAGGCCCGCCACGCGTGCATCCGTATCGGCCCCGGTACCGACCGCCGCCCCCACGCGCAGCCGGCCACGATCATCCTTGCAGGCGCGGGGGTAGGTTGTGGCTTTCTGGATGTCCTTGACGGTGATGAGCCCGCGCAGCTCGAAGCTGTCGTTGACAACCAGCACTTTCTCGATGCGGTTCTGGCGCAGCAGGTTTACCGCTTCCTCTCGCGGTGCGTCTTCGTGGACCGTAACAAGCCGTTTCTTGGGGGTCATGACGCTCGAAACCGGGTCGTTCAGCCCTTTCTCGAAACGCAGGTCACGCGAGGTGACAATGCCGACCAGCTGCCGGCCTTCCACCACCGGCATGCCGGAAATGTGGTTGGCGTGGGTGATGCGCAGCACTTCCGCCAGCGTCGTGTCCGGCGAGACAGTGATCGGGTCGGTCACCACGCCGGATTCGAATTTCTTGACGCGCCGCACTTCCGCTGCCTGACATTCCGGCGTCATGTTCTTGTGCACGATGCCGATGCCGCCTTCCTGCGCCAGCGCGATGGCCAGGCGAGCTTCCGTCACCGTATCCATCGCCGCCGACAATAACGGGATATTGAGCGTTATGCGGCGCGTGAGACGAGTGCGCAGATCCGCTTCGCGAGGCAGGACTTCCGAGTACTGTGGCTGCAGCAGGACATCGTCGAAAGTCAGGGCTTCGGAGCAGATGCGCGACGACGAAAACAGCGGTTTTGTTTCAAGCATGGCGGCTCGGGCAAAGCGATATTATACGTACGTTCCCCTCGTATCGTGCCTCGCAATGCCCGACGTTGCCGCAACTGCCGCACGCGATGCCTACACCGTCTTCGGCCTCGCCGAAGCCCTCAAGAACACACTGGAGCACGGCTTTTCGTCCGTGTGGGTGGAGGGGGAGCTGTCGAATTTCAAGGCCTACCCGTCCGGCCACTGGTACTTCACGCTCAAGGATGAACACGCCCAGCTGAGCTGCGTGATGTTCCGCGGCAACAACCTCCGCGTGCGCCCCCGCCCGCAGGACGGCGACCAGCTCCTGCTGCGCGGCCGCGTCAGCGTCTATCCGCCGCGCGGCGGCCTGCAATTGATCTGCGACCACATGCAAGCCGCCGGCACCGGCGCCCTGCAGCGCGCCTTCGAGCAGCTGAAGCAGCGGCTGGATGCCGAGGGCCTGTTCGACCCGGCGCAGCGGCGCCCGTTGCCGGCCCGCCCGCACCGCATCGGCGTCATCACGTCCAGCGCCGGCGCCGCGCTGCACGACATCCTCGACACCCTGCAGCGCCGCTGGCCGCTGGCCGAGGTCTTCCTGTGGCCCACACCGGTGCAGGGCGCCGCTGCGGCACCTGCCATCGTGCGGGCGTTGGCAGGCCTGCCGCGCCGAGCGGCGGTGGAACTCGTCATCCTTGCCCGCGGTGGCGGCTCACTGGAGGATTTGTGGGCTTTCAACGAGGAAGCCGTGGCGCGCGCCATCCGCGCCTGCGCTGTGCCTGTCATTACCGGCGTCGGCCACGAAACGGATTTCACCATCGCGGATTTTGCCGCCGACCTGCGCGCACCGACGCCGACCGGCGCTGCCGAACGCGCATCACCAGATGCCGCCGACCTGCGCGCCCAGCTTCACAAGCTGGAACTCGCCCTGCATCGCAAGGTGGAAGAACGCCGCACGCACGCGCATCAGCTGCTGGCCGCCCTGCGCGAACGCCTGCAGCGCCAGCACCCGGCGCGCACCCTACAGCGCAAGGCCCAGCAATTCGACGAGCTGTCCGCCCGACTTGCGCGGCAGCACCCGCACCGCGTGCTCGATGAACGGCGTGCACGGCTGCACCGGGCCCTCGGCCAGCTGCACACCGCCACACGGCATCGCCTGTCCGTCTTGCGCCAGCGCGCCACGGCACACACCCTGCGCCTCGACACCCGCCATCCACAGGCAGGCATCACGCTGCAACGGCGGGAGGTCGGCATGCTGCAACGGCGGCTCGAACTCGGCGCCCGCCAGCGGCTGGAAGCTGGACGCCAGCACCTGAAACGTGCCTGTCTGACACTGGAGATGCTGGACCCGCAAGCAGTCCTGAAACGCGGCTACGCCTGGGCCAGCGACGCGGAAGGGCATGTGCTCACCGACGCTTCCACCCTCGCGGCCGGGCAGCCGATCCGCGTGCGCCTGCACCGCGGTGGATTCGGCGCCGAAGTGCGCGACATCCAGCCACCTGCCGCCTCATCGGACGCCAGCTGAACCCGGTTTCAGCGCCGCCGCCGCGGTGCGCGCTCACTGTAGCGCACCGCACTGACGATGCCATCGGTGAAGCTGACCGAACGCCGCGCCCGCCCGTTCACGTAAACCCAGGTCGCGGACTTGCCCATTTTTCCACTCTCGCGCGTCGGCGCGCCCCAGGCCCGTCGCACTTCCGCCGGCGTCATGCCGCGGATCACATCACCATGCACGAGCGCCGTGCGCACCGCTTGCTCGCGCTGGCGGCGCACTTCGTAGTCCGCCAGCCACGCAGCATCGGCCTGGCGCTGCGCTTGTGCTTGCGCGGCGGCACGTTCGTTGAAACGGCGCACCGCCGAATGGTTGACGCCGTCGGCGGGCACGTCCTGCAGAGGCGGCAACGCCAGCGGTGTGCTCTCCGGTGTACAGGCCCGGTCGGTGTAGACCGTGCGTCCGTCCACCTGGCAGCGGTAGACCTGCCCAGCGGCCGGCAGCACGACCAGCAAGCCGGCTAACACCGCACCGACCGCGCTGCGGCGATGCACGGTGCAGCGATGTTTGAGTCCCTGACTCCCCATGCCGGCAGTGTAACTGGCAACGCGCGGACGGCTAGCCGATAATTGCGCCATTCCCCTCTTCACGCAACAGGCGTGCGCGCCTGTCCGGAGACTTATGCCTCAGTACGTCTACACCATGAACCGCGTCGGGAAAGTCGTCCCGCCGAAAAAGGAAATCCTGCGCGACATCTCGCTGTCATTCTTTCCCGGCGCCAAGATCGGCGTGCTGGGCTACAACGGCGCCGGCAAGTCGTCCTTGCTCAGGATCATGGCCGGCATCGACAAGGACTTCCATGGCGAAGCGCGCCCGCAGCCCGGCATCAAGGTCGGCTACCTGCCGCAGGAGCCGCAGCTCGACCCGGCCAAGGACGTGCGCGGCAACGTGGAGGAGGCCTTCGCCGAGGTGTTGGCGCTGAAGGCGGAACTGGATGCCGTCTACGCCGCCTACGCCGAGGAAAACGCCGACTTCGATGCGTTGGCCAGCAAGCAGGCGGATCTGGAAACGAAGATTTCCGCCGCTGGCGCGGACAACCTTGACGTGATTCTGGACAAGTCTGCGGAAGCGCTGAACCTGCCGCCGTGGGATGCGGATGTCACGAAGCTCTCCGGTGGCGAAAAGCGCCGTGTGGCGCTGTGCCGCCTGCTGCTGTCCAAGCCCGACATGCTGCTGCTCGACGAACCGACGAACCACCTGGACGCCGAATCCGTCGCGTGGCTGGAAAAGTACCTGCACGACTTCACCGGCACCGTCGTCGCCGTCACGCACGACCGCTACTTCCTTGACCACGTCGCGGAGTGGATTCTCGAACTCGACCGCGGCCATGGCATTCCCTGGAAAGGCAATTATTCCTCGTGGCTGGAACAGAAACAGAACCGCCTCGCGCAGGAACAGAAAGCCGAGGAAGCGCACACCAAGGCATTGGCCGAGGAGCTGGAATGGGTGCGCAAGGGCCAGAAGGCGCGCCAGGCCAAGTCCAAGGCGCGCTTGAGGGCGTTCGAGGAAATGTCCGCAGTGGAGTTCCAGAAGCGCGCCGAGACGCGTGAACTCTACATCCCGCCCGGCCCGCGCCTCGGCGATCTGGTATTCGAGGTGGAAGGGCTGAAAAAAAGCTTCGGCGATCGCGTGCTGTATGAAAACGTCACGTTCCGCCTGCCGCGCGGTGGCATCCTCGGCATCATCGGCGCCAATGGCCGTGGCAAGACCACGCTGCTGGAAATGCTCACCGGCCGCCTCAAGCCGGACGCCGGCACCATCCACATCGGCGAAACCGTGAAATTTGCCTACGCCGCGCAGTTGCGCGACGAGCTGGACGACTCCCAGAACGTGTGGGAAGCAGTGTCCGGCGGCAACGACATCCTGAAGATCGGCAACTATGAAGTGCCGAGCCGCGCCTACATCGGCCGCTTCAATTTCAAGGGCACCCAGCAGCAGCGCCGCGTGGCGGAGCTGTCCGGCGGTGAACGCAACCGCGTACATCTCGCCCGCACACTGCTGGCCGGCGGCAACGTGCTGCTGCTGGACGAACCGACGAACGATCTCGATACCGAAACCCTGCGCGCGCTGGAGGAAGCCATCCTCGACTTCCCCGGTTCCGCCGTCATCGTCAGCCACGACCGCTGGTTCCTGGACCGTACCGCCACGCACATCCTGGCGTTCGAGGATTCTGGGGAAGTCACCTTCATCGAAGGCAATTACCAGGACTACGAAGCGGACTTCATCCGCCGCACGGGTTCCGAGCCAGGCGTGAACCGCCGCGCGCGCCACAAGAAGCTCGGCTGACCCCACCCACGCCGCAATCACCCCACAATCACAAAATAATCCTGCCCTCTGCTCCACGGTCCATCCCCATGCCCCGCCACCACGTCACCCTCAGCCACGAATCCGGCAAGAGTCTCCACGCGCTCTACGCACTGCTGTCCGACCACAGCCGCCTGGGTCCGGTCCTCGGCGTCCCCGTCAAGCGGATCCGCGACGGAGCGCCAGGCGTCAACGACACCGGCTCGGTGCGGCGCATCGGCATCGGCCCACTGGCGATCGAGGAAACCGTGACGGCGTGCGAGACCGACCGTTCCATCGACTACCAGCTCACGGGTGGCGGTTTCCCGATCCGCAACCACCACGGCCGGCTGGACTTCCATCGCACGGACGGCGGTTCGCGCGTGGACTGGTATATCGAATTCGATTCCGCCCTGCCGGGCGCCGGCATTCTCGTGGCCGCAGTGCTGAAACGCGCCATCGCGCGCGGCTTGAAAAACATCGGCTGATCCCGGCGCGGAGGCCGACGGTGACCGCTTGATGCCAGCCATGGCACGCAGCCAGCGACCGCTACAATGATGATGCCGACCAGAGGATCTGAATCACCATGACTTCCACGCCCGCCACGCGCCCGCTTTCCGGCACAAAATTCATCAGCCCGCAGGGTACGCGCGCGGTGAAGGATGGTATCCGGCCCAGCAAACTCAGTGAGATTCTCGATACCGAGCGCAAACCTACCTGGCTGCGCGTAAAGCTGCCTACCGGAGCGAAGTTCCAGGCGATCAGCGACATCGTGCGCACGCACAAGCTGTCCACCGTGTGCGCGGAATCCCACTGCCCGAATATCGCCGAATGCTGGGGGCGCGGAACCGCCACGCTGATGCTGATGGGCTCTGTCTGCACGCGCGCCTGCAAATTCTGCTCCGTCAGCACCGGCAATCCGCAAGGCTGGCTGGACCCGCTGGAACCGGCACAGGTTGCGGATGCTGTTGCGCTCATGAATCTGAAATACGTCGTGCTCACGTCCGTGGACCGCGACGACCTGCCCGACCTCGGCGCCGGGCGTTACGCCGCGTGCGTCCGCGCCATTCACGCCCGCATGCCGAACACGGCGGTGGAAGCCCTGACCCCTGACTTCGCCGGCATCCACGAGCACGTCGCCACGGTGCTGGACGCTGGCCTTGCCACTTATGCGCAGAACATCGAGACGGTGGAACGGCTCACGCACCCGGTCCGCGATGCGCGCGCCGGCTACCGGCAGACCCTGGACGTGCTGAAGTTCGCGAAGCACTACGCATCGGCCACGGTCGTCAAGACCAGCCTGATGCTCGGACTCGGCGAAACGGACGAAGAGATCAAGCGCACGCTGGCCGACATCCGCGCTGCCGATGTGGACGTCGTCACCATGGGCCAGTATCTGCGCCCCACGCGCAACCATCTGCCGGTGCAGCGTTACGTGACACCGGAACAGTTCGGCCAGTACCGCGAAACCGCGCTCGGCATGGGCTTCCTCGAAGTCGTGGCGGGGGCGCTCGTACGTTCCAGCTATCGCGCCGAACGGGTGCTGGAACACAACAACGTCGGGCTCGACCCGCAGATCGCCGCCGGCATCCGCGAAACCGGCTCCATGCGGTGCTGAATACATTCCGCGACCTGCGTCGCCACCACACGGCGCCGTTCGCAGTCACCGGCATCCTCGCCATTCTCGGCGGCGGATTGATTGCCGCGGTCACTGCACACGCACCCACGCAACCGTGGACCTGGGCAGCCGCCTACATCGTGCTCGTCGCGGGCGCTGCACAGATTGCGTTCGGCGTCGGCCAGAGCGCGCTCACCACGCTCACGCTGCCCCCGCGGCTCATCGCGCTGGAATGGCTGGCGCTGAATCTCGGCAACGCCGGCGTCGTGGCGGGCGTTCTCACCGACCGTCCCGGCATCGTCACGGCAGGCACGGCGTTGTTCGCATTCACGTTGCTGCTGTTCCTCATCGGCGTGCGGCACGCCTGCCATCAGCGCACCGCCATTGCCTACCGCCTCGTGCTCGGCGTGCTGTTCGTCAGCTCCCTCACCGGGCTGGTGTTGTCCCTCGCGCCACACCACTGAAGGGAAACTGAAACTCGGCGCAGCCACAAGGCGCCCTGCGAAAATCGCCGCGCTACACTGTGCACCGCCCCAATTCCTGTTCCGGCCTCACCATTTCATGACTTCCCAGATGTTTCCAGCCGACGCCAGCACGGCTTACCGTTGGCGCACCGGCGCGCTGCAGGCCATCCATCCTGTCCAAGCCGTAGCGCTCGACGACCTGCTGGGGATCGACCGTCAGAAAGCCGAGCTGGTGCGGAATACGGCGCAGTTCGTTGCGCACCGCCCCGCGAACCATGCATTGCTGACCGGATCACGCGGCACGGGGAAATCCTCGCTCGTCAAGGCCGTCCTGACGCGCTTTGCCGCCGACGGCTTGCGGCTCATCGAAGTGCCCGTGCACGAGCTGTTCGCGCTGCCGGACGTCGTGGCACCGCTGCGTGGCCGCACCGAGCGCTTCATCCTGTACGTGGACGACTTTTCGGTCGCCGCGGATGACCCGGCGCTCGCGTCCCTGAAAGCGGCACTGGACGGCGGCGTCGAGGAACCGCCCGACAACGTCCTGATCTACGCCACCAGCAACCGCCGCCACCTGCTGCCGGAATTCCAGAACGAGAACGAGCAATACACCTGGCACGGCGACGAGCTGCATCCCGGCGAATCGGTAGAGGAAAAGATCTCGCTTTCGGAACGCTTCGGCCTGTGGCTCAGCTTCCCGCCCTTCACGCAGGACCAGTATCTGAACGTGGTCCAGTTGCACCTACGCCGACTGAACTGCGCGCGCTGGGACGACGAGACCCGTGTCCTGGCGTGCCGTTGGGCGCTGCAGCGCGGCTCGCGCTCCGGCCGCGTGGCGAATCAGTTCGCCCGCGATTTCGCCGGCCAGCAGCCACACTCCACATAAGACGTGGCGGGCTGCGGCCGACGTCGGTCAGCCCAGCAGCCCCTTCACCTTGTCGATGTAGCGTTGCATGGCCTGTGCCGTACTCGTGCCCTTGAGCTGCGCCCAGGCGTCGTATTTCGCACGACCCACCATGTCCAGCATGCCCGGCCGCTTGCCCGCCACGTCGCCGGCGCTGCCCTGCTTGAAGAGCGCATAAAGATCCAGAAGATCCGCATTGCCCGGACGCTTCGTCAGTGTCCGCACATCTTTCTGGGCCTGCTCGAACAGTGCTTTCATATCCGCCATCGCAACCTCCGCGTCTGGAATTTCCGACTTCATCCCGATTCTGGGAGCCCAATCGTCAACTCTCCGCATCATAGGGCAGTGCGCAACGGGCGTGCTGCCGTCTCATCCCTTCCCATCGGTGGGCACAGGCCCAGCACCCCAGCGTGTCATCCAAGCAGCTGACGGCCTCCAGGGAATCACCCAAAATTGGTAGATAGTCGGCGAATCTGGCATGATTGCCGCAATGCAATAAAACTTCCTGCACGTGCAGTCGATGTCTGAATCCATCCGCGTCATCAAGAAATATCCGAACCGCCGCTTGTACGACACCCATATCAGCCGCTACATCACGCTGGAAGAGGTTCGGCAACTCGTACTCGACAACATCGCGTTTCGCGTCGAGGACAAACGCACGTCACAGGACATCACCCGCGCGATCCTGCTGCAGGTCATCTCGGAACGGGAAGCGGATGGCGAGGCCATCTTCTCCTGTGAACTGCTCAGCCACATCATCCGGCTGTATGGCGACCCGATGCAGTCGAGCCTGAGCCGCTATCTTGAACTGTCGATGCAGATGTTCCTGGAGCGCCAGCAGATCTTCTCCGACAAGATCAGCGGGCTGCTGGGGCAGGCACAGCAACCGATCCAGGCCCTCAAGGACCTTGCCGATCGGCAAGTCCCCATCTGGCGCACGGTTCGCAAGGAATTCCTCAAGAATCTGTCGCACCGGACAACGCGCAACCCCTGAAGCCGGGCATTCGTTGACATCGGCATATCAACGATCCGTCTGATCCTGGATATTCGGGTGGCGTGGCTGACCTCACCCGCTTCGGGTAATCCGCAGTCATTCAGGCATTTCCCCGCGACGGGAACCAAAGCTTCTGGAACCCGGTCACAAGCTCAAGGGAATGGAACTCCTTTCATGATCGCCGGCTTGTCACGGTCCAGCGATTGCCGTTGACAAGCATCGAGTTCATATTTATACTGCACTGCAACATAAGGAAGCGCGCATTGCTAAATGCCCGCTCCCGCTGGTCTCCTCCAGAAAGGCATCATGCCTTTCAATTTGGCCCCTCTTGAAAAAGAGGGGCATTTTTTTGGCACTGAACAACGCCAGATGTCATCAATCTGGAACCGGACGCGCGTCTCGATCCGGGGCCATCGGCAACCGGCCGTGCCCCTGTCTGTGCTCCAGGCCTGCCGTCTGGACAGGGCCCAAAACGTTCGCACCGTGCCCACGTTACACCGTCACCCGGCATGAACGACACCGCAGGCAGGGACAAGGATCCGACATTCCGGCAATCCGCCCACACGCGGCAAAGACGGCTTGACAGGCCTGCTCGCCACGTTTATAGTGCACCGCAACAAAGCTTGATCGACACGCGACGCAGCGGTCGGTGAGGCGCGAGTCTCCTCCAGAAAGGCATCATGCCTTTCAATTTGGCCCTTCTTGAAAAAGAGGGGCTTTTTTTTGCGCCAACGACCTTCGACCGTGTTGCAGGCACGATTGCAATGCAAGTCTTGCCTCATACAAGACGAACGCGGCAGCATGCTCGCACACGCCGCCGCGTTCGTTGTCTATGCCGGCTTCTCTTATGCAGGCCAACTACAATCAATCTGCGTCGACGACTTCCACGGCCTTCATGGAGAGACGGATACGCCCCTGGCGGTCGATCTCCAGCACCTTGACGCGAACCGCCTGGCCTTCATGAAGCTCATCCGCGACGTTCTCGACACGCTTGTCCGAGATCTGCGAGATGTGCACGAGGCCGTCCTTGCCCGGCAGGATCGTGACGAACGCGCCGAAGTCCATGATGCGTGCCACCTTGCCCTCATAGATCTGGCCGACTTCGACATCCTTCGTCAGCGACTCGATGCGGGTAATGGCCTGCTTCGCGGCCACGCCGTCAACCGCCGCAATGCGGATTGTGCCGTCATCGTCGATATCGATCGTCGTGCCGGTTTCCTCGGTGATGGCGCGAATCGTCACGCCCCCTTTGCCGATGACGTCACGGATCTTGTCGGGGTTGATCTTGATGGTCGTGATGCGCGGCGCGTATTCGGACATTTCCGTACGCGGGCTGGCGATCACCTTCTCCATCTCGCCAAGGATGTACTGGCGCGCCGTGTGGGCAGAAGCCAACGCCTCGCGCATGATGTCGCCGGTGATGCCGGTCACCTTGATGTCCATCTGCAACGCGGTCACGCCATTGCGCGTGCCGGCCACCTTGAAGTCCATGTCGCCAAGGTGATCCTCGTCGCCGAGGATGTCGGTAAGCACCGCGTGACGGTCGCCTTCCAGGATCAGGCCCATGGCAATGCCGGCCACCGGTGCCTTGATCGGCACGCCGGCGTCCATCAGCGACAGCGTCGTTCCGCACACCGTCGCCATGGAGGAC
Organism: Nevskiaceae bacterium; assembly: GCA_004298465.1. GTDB lineage: Bacteria > Pseudomonadota > Gammaproteobacteria > Nevskiales > Nevskiaceae > SCRT01. The sequence continues at coordinate 62,042 of SCRT01000020.1, forward strand.
GAACCGTTGGATTCCGTGATTTCCGACACCACGCGCACGACGTAGGGGAATTCCTTTTCCAAGTCCGGCATCACACCGAGCAACGCGCGCTTGGCGAGACGGCCGTGGCCGATCTCGCGACGCTTTGGGCTACCGACACGGCCAGTTTCGCCCACGGAATACGGCGGGAAGTTGTAGTGCAGCAGGAACGGGTCACGCCAATCCTTGTCCATGCCGTCGATGAGCTGGGCGTCCTTGCCGGTGCCCAGCGTGGTGGTGACCACCGCCTGCGTCTCGCCGCGCGTGAACAGCGCGGAACCGTGCGTGCGCGGCAACACGCCCACGCCGATCGACAGCTTGCGGACCGTGTGCAGGTCACGCCCGTCGATGCGCGGCTGGCCGGACAGAATGCGACCCCGCACGACGCGGCTTTCCAGGGCGTGGAACGCACGGGTCACGTCGCCCGCAGTCCATTCCGACGCGTCGCCGGCAGTCAGCTGGGCAACGAGCTCCGCGCGCAATGCGTCGATGCCGTCATGACGCACCTGCTTGTCGGCGATGGTATAGAGCTTCTCCAGATCCGGGCGCCGGGCATCCAGTGCGGCAACGAGCGCATCGTCGGCCTTGGCGGGCTTCCAGTCCCATTTCGGCTTGCCGGCTTCGGCCACCAGCGCATCGATGGCGTCGATCGCGACCTGCATCTGCTCGTGGCCGAACAGCACCGCACCGAGCATGACATCTTCGGAAAGCTGCTTGGCTTCGGACTCGACCATCAGCACCGCCTTGTGGGTGCCGGCAACGACGAGGTTCAATTCAGTCTTCTGGAGCTGCTCGTCGGTCGGATTCAGGACATACTGCCCGCCGCTGTAGCCCACGCGTGCCGCGCCGATCGGCCCGGCAAACGGGACGCCGGACAGCGCCACGGCGGCCGAGGCGCCGATCATGGCGGGAATTTCGGAATCGATCTGCGGGTTCAGCGACAGCACCGTTGCCACGATCTGGATTTCGTTGAAGAAACCTTTCGGAAACAACGGGCGCAACGGCCGGTCGATCAGACGGCTGGTCAGCGTTTCCTTTTCCGTCGGACGGCCTTCGCGGCGGAAGAAACTGCCTGGAATGCGACCACCCGCGTAGGAGCGTTCCTGATAATCGACGGTGAGCGGGAAGAAGTCCACATCCGCGCGGGGTTCCTTCTTCGCCACGGCGGACACGAGAACCACCGTGCCCTCGACACTGACGATGACCGCGCCGCTCGCCTGGCGCGCGACGGCGCCGGTCTCCAGCGTGACGGTATGCGCGCCGTAGGTAAATGATTTCTTCGTGGGTTCAACGGGATAGATCATGATTCTGCTCGATGGTGGAACGCGTGCACGACACATCCTGCGAGCCGTTCGCCACTGCAACAATGGCGAGCTGGCCCGCGCCGTTCAGCGCATGAAAAAATATGGATGGCAGTCAAGGCGACCGCACATTCTCGGAAGGGCAAACGAAAACTGCGCCGGTGGCGCAGTTCAAGTCGCGCCTAGCGGCGCAATCCCAGATTGGCGATGAGCTGCGTGTAGCGCCCTTCGTCCTTCCGTTTGAGGTAGTCGAGCAATTTGCGACGCTGGTTGACCATCTTCAGCAGACCTCGACGTGAATGGTTGTCCTTCACGTTCGCGCTGAAATGACCGCCCAGCCCGTTGATGCGCTCCGACAGCAGCGCAACCTGGACTTCCGGCGACGCTGTGTCTCCCTTGCTGCGGGCATATTTCTCGATGACCGCACGCTTCTGCTCTACAGACAACGGCATTTGACCTGACTCCGCGACTATCTTTCGACGTTAGTAAAGTCGTTATTGTACGCATGCGATCGAATGCACAGCAACATTCGCACCGAGAGGCGGCAGCGGCGGGCCGGCTGCAAGCGTTACAGCCGCTCCTGGGCAGCCGCCAGCTGTGTGCGCACGACTGCTCCAGCCATTCCGGCGATTCCCAGCGCCAGCGCCTGCAGCTCGCGCCAGCCTTCTTCGGCACCGCCGCTCTTGGCGAGCACGTCGATCTCCGTCAGCCGCCGCAACCAGCCAAGCACCTGACGGCCGCGCACGCGCGCCAAGGCACTGCGGAACACGGCCTGGCGCATAGCGAAAACCCTGGCATCCCGGAACGATTCCGAATCCGCGCCCCGCCGTGCAAGCTGCTCGAGTTGCTGCAGGCTGGACGCCAGCGCCGGCGTGATGGCAGGTAGCGCAACGCCGGTTTGCTGCAAGTTGCGCAGCCCGCGTGTCGCCGCCAGGCGATCGCCAGCCAGCAGCCGGTCGATCCAGTCGAACACTCCGAAATGCGCGCTGTCCGCGACGCTGGCGCGCACTGCGGCCTCGTCAACAGGCTGTACGCCGTACAACAGCGAAAGTTTCGCGATCTCCTGATCCGCCGCCAGCAAGTTGCCCTCAGTCTGGCGCCCCAGCAGTGCCATGGCATCCGCGTTCAGGTGCAGCCCCGCACTGCGCACGCGTGTCGCCAGCCAGGCAGGGAAGGCGTCGGCGCGCACTGGCCACGCGTAACAGGCCACGCCGTGGCGTTCAAAGCTTGCATACCAGGCGCTGCGCCGCGCGGGAGCATCCAGCCGCTGCGCCAAGGCTACCAGCAACACACCCTCCGGAACCGCTGTCGCCAGCTCTTTCAGCACGCGGCCACCGCCGACGCCGGGGCTCGCTTCGAGCTGAACTTCGACGATCCTGCGGGTGGAAAACAACGAGCCGGTCGCGCAGGCATCGATCAGCTGGTTCCAGTCGAAGTCGCGCCCGGCGTTGAAAGTCTCCCGTTCGTCATAACCGGCTTTCGTGGCTGTGGTCCGCAGCACATCCACGCATTCACGGATCAACAGCGGCTCTTCCCCTGCAATCAGGCAGCATGATGGAAGATTGCGGTGCACGGCGGCGGAAAACTTTTCGGGCGTCAGTTGCATGCAGGCACCGGCTCCAGCAGGAAGTTTGTCACGGCATCGGCACTGCGCTGCGGGGTTTCGATGTGCATCATGTGGCCCACACCCGCCAGCGTCACCACCTGGCGCTGGGCGAAACAAGCTTGCCGCCGCTCCAGTTCAGCCGCTCCGATCCAGGTTCGCAGCGGCGACTCGCCGGCCAGCAGGATCAGCGTCGGCGCCGTGACCTGGCGCCAGATGTTTTCCGCTTCGCCGGAACGGTAGAGCAGCGGACTATCCATGCGGTGTCGGGCGTCGGCAAGCAGGCGTACGCGCCCGGAAGCATCCCGAACGCCCCAACTACGCGCCAACAAGCCGGCCTGCTCGTCATCCAGCCGCGGATGGTGCCGTTGAATCCGCGCCGCCAGCGCCACAAAGTCGGGAAAGTCGCCGTTGATCGGAGGCTTGCTCAGCGCTTGCAGCCAGTCGGCATAGCGTCGTGGTGCGTCGGCGACAGGCATGTCCGGCACACCCAGCCCGTCCATGACCACGAGGCGGCGCACGCGTTGCGGTTGCAGCCCGGCATAGAGGCTGGCCACCTGCGCGCCCATGCTGTGGCCGACGATGGAGAAAGCTTCCATGCCGCCCCAGTGCGCGGCAATGGCCGCCAGATCGGCAACGTAATCGGGAAACCAGTAATCCTGCGGCGCCGGCTGGCTGTAGCCGAAACCGCGCTGGTCGGGAATGATGACGCACAGGTTGCCGCCCGCCTGTTCCCGCAGCGCTTGCGCAAACGGCACAAAGCTGGCCGAAGCATCGAGCCAGCCGTGCAGGATGAACACGCGCGGTGCCACCAGCGAGCCCAGTACACGGACGTGCAGGCGCACGCCGCGCACGCGCAGGTAGTGCGAAACGCCGTTTGGGCGCATGGCACCGGGCTCCCCTATCATCTTGCCGCCCCGCATCCGCACGTCGGGATGGCGTGTTCCACCGCGACCACCATCAAGCGCCTTCCGGGGACGCTCCACGGTCCGCCGCCGCAACTGCACCTTCCCGTTCCGCGATGTAGGCCCGGGCACGGTCCGGGATCGGCACGGCCTTCTGCGCCGCGTAGTCGAACCACACCATGACCGCGCGCAGGTTCGCTACCGCACGCTCGCCTTCAAATACCGTCTGTTCCATCGTCAGGCTGCTGCGGCCGACATGCGTCACGCGCGTACCCACCACAATGTCGGCCGGATAGCGCAACTGCTGCAGGAAGTCGCAGGAAATGCTGGCCAGGATCATGCCCAGCCCGAGATTCCGCGAACCTGGCTCTTCGCCCATCAACGGCTCGAAGTACGCGAGGCGCGCAGCCTCGGCGTACGTCATGTAGCGGGCATTGTTGACGTGCCCCAGCGAATCCATGTCGTCCCAGCGTACCGCCAGGCGCAGCGCCCAACGATAGTCCCCGCGGCGTGGTGCCAAAACCATGACGTCGTGCTCTCCTTCCCGCTCTCTGGATAGAATCTGGTGCGCCGTCCGGAATGCGTCTTGACGCGGACTTTACACCCGCAGCGCCTGCGCGCATTCCCCCACCAGCGCCGGCCCGCGATAGATGAAGCCGGTATACAGCTGAATGAGATCGGCGCCAGCAGCCCGGCGCTGCCGCGCGGCGGCGGCACTGTCGATTCCCCCCACGCCGATCAGCGGGAAATCCGCCCCCAGCGCGTTTCGCAACGCAGCCACAGCATCATCCGCCCGCGCGCACAGCGGGCGCCCGGACAGGCCGCCGACCTCGGCTGCCAGCACTGCGTCTTTCAGGCCCGCGCGCGCAACCGTGGTGTTCGTGGCGATCACGCCGTCACAGCCGGCTTCACGCGCAGCCAGAGCAGCGGCTACCAATTCCTCCAGCGGCAGGTCCGGCGAAAATTTCACCAGCAGCGGCGGGCGCCGTCCATGTACGTCGTCCAACCGTGCCCGTGCTGTGCGCAGCGCATCGAGCAACGCCCGCAACGACTCGCCGTGCTGCAGGGTGCGCAGGTTCTTCGTGTTCGGCGAGGAGATGTTGACGACGATGTAGTCGGCCACCGGGTGGATTTGCTCAAGGCACAGCAGGTAGTCGTCCGCCGCGCGCTCGATCGGTGTATCGCGGTTCTTGCCGATGTTGATGCCCAGCACGCAGCGGTGCGGCGTGGCCCGCACGCGCGATACCAGCGCCGCCACCCCGCCGTTGTTGAAACCCATGCGATTGATGAGGGCGCCGTCCTGCACGAGGCGGAACATGCGCGGCTTCGGGTTGCCGGGCTGCGGCCGGGGCGTGACCGTCCCGACTTCGATGAAGCCGAAGCCCAGGCGGTCGAAAGCCAAGATGGCGCGGCCATCCTTGTCCAGCCCGGCGGCCAACCCCACACGGTTGCGGAAGCGCAACCCCATCAGCTCCACCGGTGCGCCGTCCACGACCGGGGCAAAAGGCGCTGTCGCCAGGCGCGGGAAACGCGCCAGTAGCGCCAGTGTCAGGTCATGCGAACGCTCCGCATCCAGCTGGAACAGCGCCGCCCGCGCAAGGTCGTAGACGGTCATGCCGACTGCCCGTGGCGGAATACCGTCAGCGACGGCGCAGCGACCGCAGGCAGCAACGGCGGCGCATGCGGGATGACCCGGCCAGCCGGCAGCACCTCGGTTCTGGAGGTGGAAAGTTGCGTGCCATGCCGCGTGCGCCACGCATCGCCTTCACTGAGCAGCAGTTCCCAGGCAAGCGCAAACGGCGCCGCCGCCGTGGCCAGGCCGAGATCGCGCAGCATGCCGCGTCGCCGGCCTTGCGGATACAACGTGCCGAAACTACCGACAATCGCGGCGATCGCGCGCGACAGGTGCAGGTAGTCGCGCCGCACCACCAGCCCCGCCGCCTGGGTGCCGGAAACGATCTGCAGGATCGCGTGCAACCGGCGCAGCAGTGCGGTGTATCCCTGGTCGCGCAGCTCGCGGTAAAGCGTGAAGGTCGAGACGCGCGACACGCCCTTGCTGGTGAGGATTTCCTCCATCGCGGCCACGACTTCGGCGCGCCGCGCGCGGTTTTCCTCCGGCCGCGTGCTGATTTCGATCAGCGCATCCGCGAGCTGTTCGCCGTCGGCCAGCACGGCACCCACGAGATATTCGCGCATGGCCGCCCACTTGCCGGCCAGCGGCACGACATTGCCCCAGTCGATGAGGTAGAGCCGGGCGTCGGCGTCCAACATGATGTTGCCGGGATGCAGATCACCGTGCAGCTCGCCGTAGATCAGTGCCTGCTGCAGCACGGTATGGAGAAGGCGCCGCGCAACACGTGCCTGCAAGCGACGCACACGCCAGCGCGGCGTCTTGTCGAGCACGCGCGCCAGGCTCGTGGTAGCGGCCAGATATTCCATTTCCAGCACGCGTGGCGTACTCGTGAAGATGACGGGCACGTGCCATGCGCCGCGCGTGCGGCTGCGCGCAGCGAAACGCTGCTGGTTGTGCGCTTCCACATCGAAATCGAGCTCTTCCATGAAGCCGGCGACAAATTCGTCGACCTGTTCCTGCAAGGCGCGCAGGAACGGCGCGAGCTTGGAATGCGGCGCCCAGTACTGCGTGGACAGCAGCGCCAAACCGATCACCAGCTTGCCAATGACGAATTCGCGATCCAGATTGTGGCGCCCGACCTTGATGACGACCGGGCGCAGGACCTCGACACCATTCTCCAGAAACGGCTTCTTCGCCACGTAGATCGACCCGATGGAGCCGGAACGCAGGGGTTGGTCGGCGTCGAAGTCCATGTACAGCTTGTCGGGCGTGGTACCGCGGCATTCCACGAACGCCTGGTTCACTTCTTCCGGACTCATCGGCGGCACATCTTCCTGGAATGCTGCGAGCTCGCGGGCGATCTCGCCCGGCAGGAAATCTGCATTTGCGGCTGCAACTTGCGCCATCTTTATGAAGAATGGCCCGAACTCGCGCACCATCTGCGCCACGATCTGCGCCTGGGCGTGGAAATCCTTCGGGTCCGCCTGGAAGAACGGCTTGACGTAGCGCAGGGCGCGCAACTGGCGCCGCACGATCGCCACGTCGCCGCGCACCTGCGCAGCGCGGCGCAACAGCTCCGACATCTGCCACTGGTTGAAGCGTCGACCGACCTTGAGCAGGTTGACGACCTCGACCAGCAACGACTCGTAGCTCTTCAGCACCAGCCGCACCATGTCGAGCGTCACCACGCCCATGCCTTTCAGGTCGGGGCTCGAAAACAGCTCGTTGAAGAACTTCCAGAACTCGTCGACGATCGCCTGCGGCACCTGCACCGGGCTGCGAGCGACCAGCTGGTCGACCACGAAGTGGATCAGGTCTTCAGTGGACTGCTCATCCGGAATCAGATGCCGCCGGCGCAGCATCCGTGTGAAACGATCGGTCTGGAGGATGAAGGGATGCCGGTAGAGCCCGGCAAACGCGCGGTCGATCGCCTCGGACAATTCGTCCTGTGTCACATCGCGCTCTGCAGCTAGCAGCCGCAGCAGTGGGCCGAAACCGCGCACGGCGCGCGTCGTCGAGATGCCGAGGGTTCCCAGCTCGCGCAGGAACCCCTTCTTCTCCGGCTTCGCGACGGCGGTTTTCTTCATTCAGGCTTCAGATCGATCAGGTGGCCGAGGCGCGTCGCCTTGGTCGCCAGATAGCGGCGATTGTGCGGATTGCGGCCCACCACCAGCGGAATGCGCTCCACGATCTCGATGCCCGCCTGCGTCAGCGCCTTTACCTTGCGCGGATTGTTCGTCATGAGCCGTAGGCGATGGATGCCGAGGTCCTCGAGGATCGCCACGGCCGGCAGATAGTCGCGCCCGTCGTCCGGAAAACCAAGGTGACGGTTCGCGTCCACCGTGTCATCGCCCTGATCCTGCAGCGCATAGGCGCGAATCTTGTTCAGCAGGCCGATGCCTCGCCCTTCCTGCCGCAGGTAGACGATGGCACCCCGCCCCGCCTCACCGACGCGGCGCATCGACTCGTGCAGCTGCGGCCCGCAGTCGCAGCGCTGCGAAAACAGCGCGTCGCCCGTCAGGCACTCGGAATGCACGCGCACCAGCGGCGGTTCATCCGTGACGGCATCCAGCCCCAGGAACAGCGCGATGTGTTCCTTGCCGTTGCGGGCGCGGTAGGCGCGCAACCTGAACGCCGCAAATTCCGTCGGCAGGCTCGCTTCCGCAACACGCTCGACACACGGCGCAGCGGTTGCATCATTTGTCGATTCCGCCCCGTTCACTGGCCCACTCCCATGATTCCTGGCCGAGGGCCACACATCCGCCCCGCCATCCCGCTTGACCTGTTCAACGCCAACACCCATGCCTCCTGCAGCGATCGCATTGCATCCGCGCATTATCGCAGGCCGGCAAGGTCCGGAATACCCGCGCCCCCTGAGTCGAAAAACGCCCGCAAGCTGTCATACACTACGCGCACAAGTTTCATTCAAAAGACGCGTTCATCATCGCTCGCGGGATCCGGGGCGATACCTGAATGCACAACATACGAAACAGGGAGAAGCTGATGAAATTTCTTGCACTCATGATAATGGTCGGCATCGTGGCTGTCGGCGTGTTCTTTGGACTCAACAAGTTCGCCGGAACCGGCACACACGCGGCATCCACCGCCACAACGGCCGCAACTTCTCCCACCGAGGCGCAACCGGCAGCCAATGCGACCGCCGCGGCCTCGGAGGCTGCCCCCCAGGCCGATGCCAGCCAGCCCGCAGCCGATGCAACGCCCACCGCGCCAACAGCCGCCGACTCGACATCGAGTGCCGCAGATTCAAAGGACGTCGACCAGGACGATCTGTGCGACGCCGACAAGGCAGCGCCCGCCACAACCTCGGCTGCAATGCCAGGCAGTTCTGACAACACTGGAACCCCTGCATCTTCCGCAGCAGAACCCAGCATGGCGACCACCGGATCTGCCGCCCCGGCAGCCGAACCACCTGCCGCTGCAGAAGCTGCGGCACCCGCCACAACCGTTGCCGAAGCACCCGCTGCCACGAAGCTGGCAGAACCGCAGGCCGCTCCGGAGCCCGCACCCGTCACTGCATCGGCCCCCGCACCTGAGCCCGCCTCCGAACCGGCAAAAAAGGCACCAGCCGCGGCGCCCCACCGGACAGCCAAGGCCGCTCCGGCCCCTGCGGTCCACCATCAGCGCGTCACCCCCAGCCCGTTGATCAAGCCCGCGGCTCCGGCCATCTGGTGGGCGCAGGGCACAACCTCCCAGCAGGGCTTCACGCTGAGTTTCGCCGGCGAGGCGAGCTTCACGAAAGCCATCGTGCTGCTGTTCTCCCAACCGGTCGATGCTGCATCCGCCGCTACCATCCGTGTCGTCGGCAAGAACGGCACGCCGGTTTCCGGCAGCTGGACGGTCAGCTCGAAGAATCCCAGCTTGCTGGTCTTTGAAGCCCCAGCCGGCACCTACGTGCTGACAGTTCCAACAACGGTCAAGAGCACCCAGGGTACGGCGCTTGGCCGGACTTTCGGCGGCCCGCTCACCCTTCACTGACCGCTTCATGACCCAACGCCGCGCAGGACATTCACCGTCCTGCGCGGCGTTTTCATGGCTGCCTCAGGCAGCGCAACCCAGGCGACGCCCGACCCACGGCGCAACATCGTGCCTCGCGATCAGGCCCAGGTGGCCGGTACGGCAGAACACGGCCTGATCGTTTCCGGCAATCTGCAACCCGTAGCCAAGGCTGGCGGGTTCGCCCAGCGCACTTGCCACCGGCACAAGGCCGTCGCCCAGCGCCCGATCCTTCGCATCACCGCGACACGCGCCCAGCGTCGCCGCCACCGCCAGGCAACGCACGCCTGCGGGCAGCGGCACCGGTTGGCGCGAATCGTCGTTGCGGGCGAAGCGGTCGCCATCCGACCAGTCCTCATCCAGCAGGTTGCCGTAGCGCAGGTCGGTGATGCCAGCACTGCGCAACATGCCTAGACGTGCGAGTGGTGCCGTATACGGCACCCACCCGGCGCTGGTCTGGAACCAGTTGCCGCCACGTTCAAGCGGTGCACCGTTGTGGGGTGTGCCGACGAAGATCATCGTCTGCAACCGCGCGGGCCATTCACGTGAATCGATGTGCGCGTAACGATAAGCGCTACGCGCCACCAGCCCGCCCATGCTGAACCCGAGAATATGAAGACTTTCGACCGGAGCCGGCCAGGCATCCAGCAGCAGCTGCAGTTGCGCTGCGACCTGCCGCCCGTTGGTGGAAACATGCAGCCCGCTGTTGTAGCGCAGATAAACCGGTATGGCGTCCAGCCTTGCCGCCAGATCCGCGCCGAAGTCGTAGCCATCGCGCTGACGCCACTCGCGCTCGTTCATGCACAAGCCGTGCATCAGCACGAGTAGGCGGCCACGGCGGCTTGCGGGCAATGCCGACAGCACTTTGGCGATACTTGCACGCGTTTCTGCTTCGTTGTTCAGGCCAACCGGTGAGTCCCCCACTTTCCATTGCATCGGTTGCGCAAGCGGGTTGCCGGTCGCCTGGAGGTGGTCGCCCACGACGCCGTTGGCAACCGCCACCCATGCATCCCGCGCAAATCCGGGTTCTCCCTCGGCGACGACGTGTTCGACCAGCGGAACCAGACCGCTCAGGGTCAAGTCGGTGGACTCCGCGACGACACGTGTCACGCCGCGCACGCAGCCGTAGACAAAACCCGTTATGCCATGCGTGCGATGCGCCTTGAGACGCTGCCATGGCCACGGCGCGCGGACGATGCTCGCGTGCATCGCCTCGACGATGTCGGTCGTCGCCACGACCGCATCGAAGCCGAGCTGGGCACAGCCGCGCAAGTCGTGCGGCCACGCCAAGCCGGGCTTCACAGGTATTGGAGTGGTCATGGGCAATACGGGCTGAATTCAGGCCGCGAGCGGCAGGGACGGGGTTTGGGCTCCCCCCGTTCCCCCGTTTACGGGCGTTGCCTCGCGCCGCTTGCCTGTGGGAAACGAGAGCCGCAGGATGCGCGTCCACGTCGAAGCCGTCTGCTTCCAGAACGAGCCGGTGTTGTACGGCAGGCCGTAATCGTGGCAGATCGCCTGGACTTCCGGGGAGATCTCGTGGTAGCGGTGTGCGGGCAGATCCGGGAACAAGTGGTGTTCCACCTGAAACGACAGGTTGCCGCTGGCGATGTGCATAAGCTTGCCGCCGGAAAAATTCGCCGAACCCAGCAACTGACGCACGTACCACTGGCCGCGCGTCTCGTTCTGCAGCACTGACTCGGGAAACTGCTCAGCCTGCTCCGGGAAATGACCGTTGAAGATCACCGCACAGGCCCAGACATTGCGCGTGAAATTCGCCACCACGTTGCCGACCAGCACCAGCGGAGCAAACGGCCCAGCCAGTAGCGGGAACCACAGGTAGTCGCGCGCCAGCTGCTTCCGCATCTTGTTCCAGACCGGCTTGAACTCGGCCGCGAGCTGTTCGCGTGTCTTCGTCTTGTAGATCAGGAAATCCTCCAGCTTCATGTTTTGGACTGCGACGAAGTGCTGGAAAAACGTGTGCAGGACTACTGCCAGCGGCACGTTGAACAGGAAACGCGGCTCCCACGGCTGGTCCTCGGACATGCGCAGCAAGCCGTAGCCGACGTCATGGTCGCGGCCAACGACGTTCGTGAACGTGTGGTGCTCGAAGTTGTGTGTCTTCTTCCAGTTCTTCGCCGTGTCCGCGGTATCCCACTCGAAGGACTTCGAGTTGATGGCCGGATCGTGCATCCAGTCGTACTGGCCATGCATAACGTTGTGGCCGATCTCCATGTTGTCGAGGATCTTCGCGGCCGACAGCGCAGCCACGCCCAGCGGCCAGGTCGGCGGCAGGATCATCAACACGCGGCCGCCGACTTCCAGCTGGCGTTGGCGGCGGACAAGGGCGTGGATGTAGTCGGCATCACGCCTGCCGAGCTCGCCGCGCACGCGATTGCGGATGGCATCGAAACGCTGGCCGATGGCCTCGAATTGCGCAGGCGTCAGGTCGCGGTAGGGAGAGATTGGGTCAGGAGTGTTCATGAGGGCCTCCGAAAAAATGGGGATTGGGATTGAAGATCGGGGATTGACCGAGTCTTGGAGCCTTTGTCCAAACCTCGAACCATAAGTCCCCAATCACGGTTTTCAGTGCTTACAGATCGAGCGTGACGGTCCCGACGGGTGCGCACACGCAAAGCTGGATGTCTTCCTCGCCCGTGCCGCTCACCTCGCCGGTACACAGGTCGCGCACACGACCGGAGAGTTTGCGGGTGGTGCAGGAATGGCAGATGCCCATGCGACAGCCGCATTCCGGGTGCAGGCCCGCGGCTTCCGCTTGATCAAGCAGATTCGCGCCTCGGTTTTCGGCGACGCGCTCGCTGCGCACATAACGCACTTCACCCGCGATGGGAGCCGCGACGGCACCAACTTTCTCCGTCACGGCAAAGCGCTCCACATGCAGTCGTTGGGCCACGCCGCGGGCGGCAAAAACATCCTGTACCGCGGCAATCAGGCCGGCAGGGCCGCACAGGAAAGCTTCCATCTGCGTCCAGCCGGGCACCCCGGCATCGAGCTGCGCGGCATCGAAATGTCCGTCCGCACCTGTACCTACCTCGCGCGTGTACACCGGGAGCACCCGCAGGTTGGCATGTTGTTGCGCCAAGGCCGCGAGTTCCGCAGCGTAGAGCTGGTCGGCGCGGGTCCGCGCGTAATGCAGGAACACAATGCGGCCGGTGTGACCGTCATCCAGCAGCGTGCGGAGCATCGCCATCACCGGCGTGATGCCGCTGCCGCCGCTAATGAACAATACCTGCGCCGGACGCGTTTCCGGCAACGCGAACGTACCTTCAGCCGGCGCCATGCGAACCACATCGCCCACCTTGCAGGTGGTGGCGAAATACCGGGATACGACACTGCGCGGCCCGATCCGGCACGTCAATTCCAGAGCACCGCCCGCCGTGCGGGCGGAATTCGCGGGGGAAAAGCAGCGCGTGTGGCACACGCCCGCAACATCCACGGACACGCGCACATACTGGCCCGCGCAAAAGCCCCGCCAGTTGTCGTTTGGTGCCAGCGTGACGGTGACGCTGTCGTGCGTCTGCTGGCGGATAGTTGTGACCGCGGCCCGCACTTCCGTCAGCGACCACGTCGCATCCAGGGGCGCAAGGTAATGGTCCACGCCATGCGGGTAGGTCAGATTCTGCACGAAACGGGACGCCAGCAGACGGCGCAGTGGCAGCGCACGCAAGGCGCTACGGGTTGTTCTCTGATGGGACATCACGCAACCTCCTCAATGTGTGTACAAATGTTCACATTCTTTATCTGTTTTGTCAACATTTGTACACATCATATAAAGCCACTACGTCATGAACAACCCGCACTCGCTTATATTTTCAATATTTACATCAAAATCACTTTTGTCTTGCTAGCCGTTTATCTCCGTCTAAATTGTGAACGCATGGAGACATACAATGCTCGTTGAAGTACGCAGGTTCACAATCCAGGGCCACGAAACCTCGATTCCAGCACCACCACGGCACAACGCCGACAATGGCACTGGATATTTTCCAGGACTGCGCCATGACGTTTTACCGTTGCCTGCACCCGACGTCGATCGCGTTGTGCGTGATCGCTCTCTTGTGTGCCATCGCCAGTTGCAGCGTGCAAGCTGGCGAAGCGCCAGCACCGGCACCGGCACCGGCACCGGCACCGGCACCGGCAACGATTGTCCCCTTCCCGGCCGGCCTGCCGTGGCACAACGTGAACCGCCCGCTGACGTCGGCCGATCTGCGTGGCCGCGCCGTGCTGCTCGACTTCTTCAGCCCCGGCTGCATCAACTGCGTCCATATGCTGCCGGTAGAAGCAAGGCTGGCGCACCACTTCGGGCCACGGCTCGCGGTCATCGGCATCGACACACCGAAATTCGACGGCTCGAAATCGGCCGCCGCGGTGCAGGCTTTCATCGCCCGCCATGCACTGACGCACCCGGTCGTGCTGGATAGCGACGCCCGGCTGTGGAACGCCTACGGCGTGTTCGCGTGGCCGACGCTGGTCCTGATCGGGCCGGACGGCAAGGTTCGCCAATCCTTCGTGGGAGAACAGGATTACGGGACCTTGGCCGCAGCCATCAGCGCAACGCTCGCGCACGCCCCGGTGACTGGCAATCCCGCACCGCTGCCGAACGCGGCACCCGTCGTAGCCCCGACGCCGCTCGCGACACCTGCCGGGCTTGCGGTTTCACGGGAGATCACCGCCATCAGCGACACCGGACACAACCGCGTCATCCTGTTGCGCCTCGGCAAGTCCTCCACGGTCATCGGCACAGGGTGCGCCGGGCGAACCGACGGCAGCCCGGCGGCCACGCGCTTCGACGCTCCCCACGGGCTCGCGTTCCACGATGGCGCGCTGTATGTGGCGGATACCGGCAACCACCTGATCCGCCGCATTGACTTGAAGACACTGGCCACCACAACGTTCGCCGGAACGGGAGCACGCGACTACATCACGACTGGCTACTTCAAGCCTCGGGACGCGGTGCTGAACTCACCTTGGGGCCTCGCCTGGGACGGCGGTCAGCTGTACATCTCCATGGCCGGCGATCACCAGATCTGGCGGCTCGACACGCTCGCCGACATCATCGGGCCATGGGCCGGCACCGGCGCTGAGGGCTTGCGCGACGGCCCGCGCCGGGTCGCCCGCTTCGCGCAACCGAGCGGCCTTGCGGTTCACGACCACATGCTCTACGTCGCGGATGCCGAATCCTCATCAATCCGCGCCGTCCAGCTTCCCGCCGGTGATTCCTCAAAAGATTCCGCAAGCCTCGTCACGACACTCGTCGGGCAGGGCCTGTTCCGTTTCGGACTCAAGGACGGCGCAGTCACCGAGGCCCTGCTCCAGCACAACGAAGCCGTGGCCTGGCAGGCCGGCATCCTGTACATCGCCGACACCTTCAACAACGCCATCCGCGCGCTCGACCTGAAAACACAACGCGTCTCGACCGTGGCGCATATCCGGCAACCGCTGGCGCTGGTGGCCACCGCCAACGGCCGCCTCCTCATCGCCAGCGGCGATGGCGTGCAGGTACTGGACGTAAAGGATGGAACACCAGTATCGGTGACGATCAGTGGGCTGCAGCCACCTGCGGCGTGTACTGCGCGTTCGTCCGTTGCTGCGGATGCCGCCAGCCAGCAGCGATAGCCGAACCGTCAGTGCGGACGCTGCGCCACCGCCAGCCAGAATGGCACCTTGCCGGCCACCGAGATCTGTTTCACGACTTTCAGGCTGTGGGCATCGATAACCGCCAGTGTGTCGGCTCCGGTCACACCGGCGTAGATCCAGCGCCCATCGCGGCTGACACGAACCCCATGGGGCGCTGCGCCAACCACAATCCGAGCAGCCACTTTGCAGCTTGGTGCATCGACCACGACGACGTCGTGTCCGCCCATGTCTCCGGTCACGGCGCGGCCGTCCGGCAACACGTCGATTCCGGCATGGCTGACCCCTGCCGAGACTTCGCAGCGCAGCTTGCCGCTGTGGGCATCCAGCGCCATGACCCGGCCCAGGAATCCACGCAGCCACAGGGTCTTTCCATCCGGTGAAAACCCGAGGTTGTGCGGGTGGGTATTCGGCACGGGGAGGGTTCGTAGCGTCTTCCGGGCCTCGATATCCAGTACAGCCACGCCCATGCCGCCCTGCAGCGTCACGTACGCGTAGCGCCCGTCCGGCGTAAAGACGGCGTTGTGCGGGTTGGTGCCAACCACTACCCGCGCCACCAGCCGCGCGGCCGCCACATCGATGATCCCCACCGTCCCATCTCCTGCGGCGACCACGAGTGCATGGCGCCCCGTGGGGTCGAAGGCGACGCCTTGCACGGCTGTCCCGAAGTTGAATGTGGCGAGCTTTTCACACGTCGAGGTGTCCACCAGCCAAGCTTCGGGAGACTTCGCGCTGCTGACGATCAACCGCCTCCCATTCGGGCTGACATCGAGGTAGTGCGCAGCTGGCAGATCCTTGCAGACCCGCCCGGATGGAAATACCTGAACCGCATCACTGCCTTGCAGCGTGACGTAGACCGGTGTGGGGAAAAGCGCCGTATCGATAGCCGCCGCATGAGCCGCACCACCGGTCAGTGCTATCAGTGCCAAACCCACGCCTGTGACAAGCCGACGGGCACAGCACAAGGCGACCGACCCATGTAAGCGTTTCACGAACATATCCAGCCCACCGGATTCAGGCAAAGGGTTTCTCACCATAGCGCAAGTTGATCGCCTCGGCGGGGCGGCACGGCAAACCGGTCGGTGCGCAGCGCGGCCGTGCGCCCGTGCAAACCGAAGCGCGTGCAGGCAACGCGAAATCGTTGTGCCAGCAGTTCCGCATAGGCCCCCTGCCCGCGCATGCGCGTACCGAACGCGGCCTCGTAATCCTGCCCACCGCGCGCAGCGCGTACGAGTCTCATGACGTGTGCGGCCTTCAATGGGTAACGCGCCCCGAGCCATTCGCGGAACAGCGGGGCAACTTCACGCGGCAGGCGCAGAAAGATGTAGCCCGCACCCGTGGCACCGGCTGCGGCTGCGGCCTGCAGCACACGCTCCATCTCCGCGTCGTTGACGAAGGGAATGACCGGCGCGAACAGCACCGTGACCGGGATACCGGCGTCAGCCAGCGAGCGCACGGCCCGCAGGCGTGCTACCGGCGCCGCTGCCCGCGGTTCCAGATCACGCTTGAGCGCCGCATCCAGCGTCGTGATGCTGACGCACACCGACGCCAGGCCCTGGGCTGCCATGGGCACCAGGATATCGAGGTCGCGCTCGACGAGCTGGCTTTTCGTGACAATCGTAACGGGATGATGAAAAGCGGCGAGTACCTCCAGTATCGAACGCGTGATGCGCAACCCGCGTTCCGCCGGCTGGTAGGCATCCGTATTCGCGCCCAGCACGATGCGCGCCGGCACGTAGCCCGGCTTGCGTAGCTCGGCATCCAGCACCTCGGCCGCGTTCGGCTTGTAGAACAGGCGCGTTTCAAAATCCAGCCCCGGCGACAAGTTCAAATAAGCGTGTGTCGGCCGCGCAAAACAATAGATGCAGCCGTGTTCGCAACCCTGATAAGGGTTGATGGAACGGTCGAAGTTGAGGTCCGGCGACGTGTTGTAGCTGATGATTGAACGCGCCTTGCGCGGCGCAAGCGTGGTCGCCACCGCGGGCAGCGGTTCGGCCAGTGTTTCCCAACCGTCATCAACCATTTCCCGCGCATGCGTCTCGAAACGGCCGGCATGGTTGGACTGCGCGCCGCGTCGCCCGCCGCTGCTCACCTCAGCCCGCCGACCGCCTCAAGCGGACGGGCCGGCAAAAGGCGTGGGCCGGTCCAAGCCGTGATATTCGCGGTTCGGGATCTGCTCCAGCCCCGACGCGACGCGGTTCGTGAAGTTGAAGAATGCGGCGACTTCGGAAAGATCGAAGATATCGTCTTCCGACAAGCCGACGGCCTTCAGCTGCTGCCGGTCGGCGTCGGTAATCTCGCTCGGCGTCAGCGTAAGCTTCCACGCGTAGTCGAGCATGGCGCGCTGGCGTGCGTCGAGGTGCGCAACCTTGTAGTTCATCGCCATCATCTCGCCCAGTTCCGGATCACCGGACAGGTGGCGCACCGCCTGCCCGTGCGCCACCAGACAGTAGTAGCAGTGGTTGGCGCTGGACACGACCACGGCAACCATTTCACGTTCCAGCTTGGACAGGCCGGACGGCGCAAGCATCAGCTCGTTGAACATGGCGCGAAAATTGTCCAGGCGCTTCGGCTTGGCGGCATAGGCGGCAAACACGTTCGGCACGAAGCCGATCTTTTCCAGGCACTTGTCGAACAGGGCCTGGACCTCCGGGTCGAGCTGCCGTGGGATGGATTTGGAAAATACAGTGATCTGCTCGGGTTGCGGCATGGGAAAAGCTCTCCGGTTGTTCCTCAAACGTCGATGGCGGACTGCGACTTCAGGCGCTGGCGCAGCTCGAACTTCTGTATCTTGCCGGTCGCAGTGCGCGGCAGCGCCCCGAATTCAAAATGGCGCGGCACGGCAAAGCGCGGCAATCGTTCACGGCAGTAGGCGGTGAGCTCCTTCACGCCGGGCACGGGTACGCCGGGGCGCAGCTCGATGAACGCGGCAGGCACTTCGCCCCACTTGTCGTCTGGCTTGGCGACCACTGCCGCAGCCAGCACCGCCGGGTGGCGATACAGCACGTCCTCGAGGTCAAGGCTGGAGATGTTCTCGCCGCCGGAAATGATCACGTCCTTGCTGCGGTCCTTGATCTTCACGTAACCATCCGGCTCCATGACGCCGAGATCGCCGGTGTGGAACCAGCCGCCGCGAAACGCCGCCGCCGTCGCTTCCGGGTTCTTCAGGTAGCCCTTCATGGTGACGTTGCCACGCACCATGACTTCCCCCATCGTCGTGCCGTCGGCCGGCACTTCCTGCAGCGTCTCCGGGTCGCGCACGCTCAGGCCTTTTTCCAGTACGCTCGGCAATCCCTGGCGCGCGTTCAGCCGTGCGCGTTCGGCAGGCGGTTTTTCCGCCCAGTCCGCATGCTTGATGCACCACGTCGCCGGGCCATAGGTTTCGGTCAGGCCATAGGCGTGCGTGATGTCGAAGCCCATGGCCTCGAATCCCTCGATCACGGCCTGCGGCGGAGCGGCGCCACCCACCGCTGCGTAGACCTTGTGGTCGATGCCGCGCTTCATCTCCGCCGGTGCGTCCACCAGCAGGCTGTGGACGATCGGAGCCCCGCAGTAGTGCGTGACCTGCTCGGCACGGATCAGCTCGAAGATCTTTTGCGCCTCCACGCGCCGCAGGCACACGTTGACGCCTGCCCGTTCCGCGACCGCCCACGCGAAGCACCAGCCGTTGCAGTGGAACATCGGCAAGGTCCACAGGTACACGACGTGGCGCGGCAGGTCCCACAGCAGCGAATTGTTCAGCGCATTCAGGCAGGCGCCGCGATGGTGGTATACAACCCCCTTTGGCCGCCCGGTGGTCCCGGAAGTGTAGTTCAGGGCGATGGCGTCCCATTCATCGCGGGGAAAATCGAAGGACTGCGCCGGGTCTCCGCCGGCCAGGAAAGCCTCGTATTCCACCTCGCCGATCCGCTCGCCGGCGCCGGTGTATTCAGGGTCGTCCACGTCGATCACAAGCAGCTCGCGACCCAGCATCTTCAATGCCTCGGCCGCCACCGGCGCAAGCTCGCGATCCACGATCAGCGCCCGGGCCTGCGCGTGCTCCAGGATATAGGCGACGGTGCGTGCATCCAGCCGCGTGTTCATCGCGTTCAGCACCGCTCCGCACAGCGGTACGCCGAAATGCGCCTCCACCATCTCCGGCGTATTGAGGAGCAGCACGGACACCGTATCGCCGTGGCCGATACCGCGTGCCGCCAGCGCGGACGCCAGGCGGTGGCCACGGTCACGGACCTGTTTCCACGTGAAACGGCGTGCGCCGTGCACCACGGCAGGGTGATCCGGATATACCCGCGCCGCCCGCTCGTAAAAGTCCAAGGGCGTCAACGGCGCGTAGTTCGCCGCGTTCTTGCCTAGCCCGCTGTCGTAGGCGTTCATCATCCTCTCCTCCATGATGCGTGCCGGTGCGCGCGCGGCGCCCGGACTGTCCCGGCATTATAGGCAGCGCGCCCGGGATTCCGGACAGGCTCTTTCTAGATGCGGATCTGCGACCCCAGTTCCACCACATCCTCCGGCGGCAGGCCGTAGTAGCTGGTCACGGTGCGGGCATTGCGTGACAGGAAGCTGAACAGGCGGTCACGCCACAGGGCCATGCCCGGAATTTCCGCATCCGGAACCAGTGTCTCGCGCCCGGTGTAGTACGTGATATTGCCGGGATCGATGCCGAGACCGAGCCGATCCGCCAACCGCAGCGCGACCGGCAGGTTCGGCTGCTGCATGAAGCCGTAGCGGACGACGATTCGATCGATGGTCCGGCAGACGCCGATCAGCGTCATGCGATCTGCCGTCGGCACGCGCGGCACGTCGCTGATCTCCACCGTCACGAGCAGCACGCGCTCCTGCAGGACATGATGACGGTCGAGATGCCGCATCAAGTAGGCTGGGGCGGTGTCTTCGCCGGTCAGGAATACCGCCGTCCCGGGAATCCGGTAGGGCGGATCCTGCTCCAGCCGTTTCTTCAGCATCTCCAGCGATTGCGCCTCGAAGGACAGTTGCTGACGCAGCAGCATGCGGCCGCGCGCCCACGTCGTCATTACCACGAAGATCAGCATCGCCACAACGACCGGAAACCAGCCACCGGTAGCGAGCTCGAACAGATTCGCGCCAAAGAACGCCGTGTCCGCGATGAAGAGGACCAGCATCACCGGCACAACCCAGTACAGGCTCCAGTTCACGCCGCCCAGCCGGCGCAACGCCACGAAGAAGATCAGGATCGTCGTGACCCACATCGTCGTCGCCACGGAAATGCCGTAGGCGCCAGCCAGGGCGCTCGATCCACCGAAACCGACGACCAGTGCGAGCGTGACCAGCATCAGCAGCCAGTTCACACCCGGCATGTAGATCTGCCCACGCTCGTCCGGCGAGGTCTGGATGACGCGAAACAGCGGCAACTGCCCGAGCTGGACGAACTGCCGAGTCATCGAGAAGGTGCCGGAAATGACGGCCTGCGACGCGATGACCGCCGCAACGGTGGCAAAGCCGACCAGCGGGTACAGCGCCCAGCCGCTGGCCAGATCGAAGAATGGCTGCCCGGTCGTCGTCGGGCGGGCGAGCATTAATGCGCCCTGACCGAAGTAATTCAGCACTACCGCCGGCAGGACCACCCAGAACCACACCAGCCGCACCGGCTTGAGGCCGAAATGCCCCATGTCGGCATACATGGCCTCTCCGCCGGTCATGCACAGGAACACGGCGCTCAGCACCAGGAAGCCGGCAAAGCCGTTGTGGGCGAAAAACTCAAACGCATACCACGGATTGACAGCCAGCAGGATGCGGGGCTCGTGCGTGATGCCGATGATGCCGAGCACGGCGATGAACAGGAACCACGCACCGAGAACCGGGCCAAACAGCTTGCCGATCTGTTCCGTGCCGTGCTTCTGGATCACGAACAGTCCGACGAGGATCCCGAGCGTGACGGGCACCACGTAGGGGGTGAGCGCGGAAGTCGCCACGCTCAAGCCCTCAACGGCCGACATCACCGTCAATGCCGGCGTGATCGTGCAGCCGGCGTACAGCATGGCCGACCCGAACAGGCCAAGCAGCAGCAAGACGTACGAGCTCGATCCCGCCCTTGCCCGCCACGGGTTCAGCAGCGCCAGCAGCGCCACCGTGCCGCCCTCGCCCTTGTTGTCGGCACGCATCACCACCAGCACGTACTTGATGGTGATGAGCAGGATCAGCGACCAGAAGATCAGCGACACGATGCCGTAGACGTTCAGCGCCGTGTCCGGAATATGGTGGATGCCGTAGAACGCTTCGCGCAGCGCATACATCGGGCTGGTGCCGATGTCGCCGTAGACCACGCCCAGCGCGGCCAGCGCCAGCGTCAGCGTCCGTTTGTCGCGGCCGCCCTTCTCGGCCTCTTCTGCGCCGCCGGTCTTGCCCCTGTCAACAGCGCCGTCTGCCGAACTGGCGCCGTCGCTCACTTCAGCCCCAGCACGTCGCGCATGTCGTAGCGTCCGGCGGGCTGCCTCGCCAGCCACCGGGCCGCACGCAGCGCGCCGCCGGCAAATGTCGTGCGGGACGACGCCCGATGGGAGATCTCCACCCGTTCACCGTCACCGAGGAACATCACCGTGTGATCTCCCACTACATCCCCTCCGCGCACCGCGGCAAAACCGATCTTGCCGGCCGGTCGTTCGCCGGTATTGCCCTGGCGACCATAGACCGCGGCCGCCTCCAGCGTAGTGCCCGCAGCCGCCGCCACCGCCCGCCCCATCGCCAGCGCCGTCCCCGATGGCGCATCGACCTTGTGCCGGTGGTGTGCCTCCACGATCTCGACGTCGTAGGTCGGCCCCAGCGCTGGCGTCGCCAGCGCCAGCAGGCCGAGGCAGACGTTCACGCCGATGCTGAAATTCGCCGCCTGGCAGAGCGCGATCGACCGGGCAGCGGCGGCCAAGCGCTCCGCCTGCGCGGAATCGAAACCCGTGGTGCCGACCACAATCGCCCGGTTGCGGGCGCGGCAGGCCTCCACAACGGCCAGCGTTGCCGCCGGCCGCGAGAAGTCGACTACGACATCGCACGCGGCAACGGCCGCCGCGATGTCCACGCCAAACTCCACTCCCAGTACCGCGCGCCCCACGAAGCTGCCCGCATCCACGCCCAGAAGCGGATCGTCGGAACGCGTCAAAGCCCCCGCAAGTTCGAGATCCGGGGCATCGAGAATGCCCTCGATCAACGCCCGGCCCATACGGCCGGTTGCGCCCATGAGAGTCAACCGCAATGGCGCTGCCATCGTTCCGCCAGATTCAGGTGAGGGCGAATGATCCGCGATTTTCTCACCTCGCGCCACCCGGCTGCCCGCAGCCAGCACCCGCGCGGTGGCCCCGCATTCCGCTCAGGCCCGCGCCGCTTCTGCCAGCCACGCCGCAAGTTCCCGCCCGATCAGGTCAGGATTGTCTTCCTGCAGGTAATGCAAGCCAGGTCCGATGTCGACTGCACGGCAGTTGGGGAATTCATGCGCGTAGCGTTGTGCGGCTTCAGGGGGTATCAGCACCCCGGGATGGCCCCAGAACAGCAGTTTCGGAATCCTGGTTTGCGTCAGCCAGTCCAGATAGCCGTTGACGGCCGCGGTCACTTCGGCTGGCTGGCCTTCGATCGGCAGGTCACGCGGAAACTGCAACAAGGGTTTGCGTGACGCCGGGTCCCGGAACGGCGCGCGATAGTGATCCATCTCCGTGTCGCTCAGCGGGCGCACAACGCATGCAGGCAGCACTTTCTCGATGAACAGGTTCTGCTCGAGGATCATCTCCTCCCCACGCCCTGGAGTGCGAAAGCCCTGGAACAGCTCGCGTGCGAACTCCGGCCAGTCCTGCCAGCGCTCGAAGGGGCGTATGAACTCCATGAACGCCAGTCGCTCGACGCGATCCGGATGATGGTGTGCCCAATCGAATCCGAGCGCCGAACCCCAGTCATGGATCACGAGCGCAACCCGGGACAGGCCAAGCGCGTCGATGAAGGCCGCCAGATACCGGCGATGATCCGCGAAGCGGTAAGCGAGATCAGGCTTGTCGGAACGGCCCATACCGATCAGATCCGGAGCGATGCAGCGCCGCAGCGGCGCCACGTGCGGAATGATGTTGCGCCACAGGTAGGACGAGGTCGGATTACCGTGCAGGAACAGCACCGGCGCCCCCTCTCCTGCGCCAGTGTCGAGGTAGTGCATGCGTGAACCGAGCACCTCGACGTGATGAGATGCGAATGGGCAGGCTACTCCGGGTCCAGATTCCATAGGTCTTTTCTCAAGCGGCACTTTCCGCGCAATGCATTATTGTGCGTTTCCTTTACGGATTGTGCAATACCGCGCAGTGGGGTGTTCATCAAGAATTGTTCCCAAGCCCAGGCTTGGCACCTGCTTTCCGGGGTTCGGCCCGGAATGGCTGCAGCAACATGGAGTACAGCCGCAGTTCGTGCGGATCGCGGAAAGTTGAAAGGCCGATCGTCATGCCGTCGTGGCCGTCGCGCGGCTGGGCACGGTAGGTGCCAAACAGGCGGTCCCAGCACGCCAGGTTGAAGCCGAAGTTGCTGTCGGTCTCTTCCCGCCGTACAGAGTGATGGACGCGGTGCATGTCGGGTGTGACCAGCAGCAGGCGTAGCACGCGGTCGGCAGCCGCCGGCAGGCGCACGTTGCCGTGGTTGAACATCGACGTGGCATTGAGCACCACCTCGAACATCAGCACCGCCGCTGGCGGTGCGCCCAGGGCCGCGATGACGGCAAACTTCAACCCCAGTGACAGCACGATTTCCAGCGGATGAAAGCGTGTGCCGGTGGTAACGTCGAACGCGAGATCCGTGTGGTGCATGCGGTGCAGCCGCCACAGCAGCGGCACGGCGTGGAACATCACGTGCTGCAGGTAAATGGCGAGGTCCAGCAGCACGAAGGCCACGACAAACGTCGCCCAACCCGGCAGCGTGAGCACCGACAGCAGGCCCCAGCCATGTGCGGTGGCGTAGGCCGCCATGCCGACGGCGGCTACCGGGAACAACAGCCGCGCCACGACGCTGTCGATGACGATGATGCCGAGGTTTGCCGGCCACCGCCGACGCCGAGCGAAAGTAACCGGCCGCCGCGGCGCGAGCACTTCCCACGCCGCCATCAGCGTGAAACTGCCGAGAAAGAATCCCAGGCGAATCGCCGGTTCGTGTGCGAGCAGGAAGGCATTCATGGCGATATCCGGTTCAGCATCCGCGGCACCACGACCAACGGCGCTTGAAATCATGATTCATTCAATGCATCATTCAAACATTCAATTGAATGATTGTTTGAAGTCGATTCCATGTCAAGTCCCGGTCCCAAGCAGCGGCTGCTGACGGAATTCGCCACCCTCGCCAAGGCCATCGCCCAGATCGGTCGGCTGCGGCTGCTGGAACAACTGGCACAAGGCGAGCGCACGGTGGAAACGCTCGCTATGCGCTGCACGCTGTCAGTCGCCAACACCTCCCGCCACTTGCAGCAATTGCGCCGCAGCGGGCTCGTCACAAGCCACCGTGAAGGCAAGTTCGTGTACTACGCGCTGGCGGACGATTCCGTACTGGACCTGCTCGGCGCCCTGCAGCGCGTCGCGGAGCATACGTCCGCGGAAGTCGCCAACGTGGTACGCAGCTACTTCGCCGCGCGGGATGCGCTGGAGCCGGTGTCGCGCGAGGAATTGCTGGCGCGGCTGAAGGACGGCGCCGTCACCGTGCTGGACGTGCGCCCGGAAGACGAGTACGCGCTCGGCCACCTGCCCCGAGCCGTGAACCTGCCACTCGACCGCCTGCGCCAGCGCCTTGCCGACCTCGACCCCGCGCAGCCGGTCGTTGCCTACTGCCGCGGCCCATATTGCGTGCTGTCCTTCGAGGCCGTCGCCCTGCTGCGCGAACACGGCTACGAGGCGCGGCGACTGCAGGACGGTTACCCGCAATGGAAAGCCGCCGGGCTGCCGGTCGCACTCGGCGCCACGGGCGCTTGAATACGCCACGGCGATCCGGAAGGCAGATTGCAGTGCTGGCCGGGCTGCTGACCGTGGTGCTGGTTCTGGTGCTCGCCGGCTCGTTGTCCTGGCAAGCCGGTATCGACCCGTTCGAAGTCGCAACCCAAGCACTCGGCGCGTTCCGCAACCATCTGACCGAATCCGTCACGGCCCGTCCGTTGGCCGCCGCCGCGACCTACTTCGGGTTTTACGTGCTTGTCACCGCGTTGTCGCTGCCGGCCGCGGCGTTGCTCACGCTCGCCGGCGGTGCGGCCTTCGGCACACTCCAGGCCACAGTGCTGGTGTCCTTCGCCTCCACGCTCGGCGCCACGCTCGCCATGCTGGCCAGCCGCTTTCTCCTGCGCGACCACGTGCGCCGTCTCGCCGGGCCGCGGCTGACCACGGTAGAGCACCGTCTTACCCAGGACGGTGCGTTCTACCTGTTCTCGCTGCGGCTGGTGCCAGCCGTGCCTTTCGTGCTCGTGAACCTGTTGGCTGGGCTGGCGCCGATGCGCGTGCGGACGTACTGGTGGGTCAGCCAGCTGGCCATGCTGCCCGCTACATTCGTATATGCGAACGCCGGACACGAACTGGGCGCCGTCTCGTCCGCTGCCGGACTGCTGTCGCCGACGCTGATCCTGGCTTTCCTGCTGCTCGCCGCCTTGCCGTGGATCGCACGGGCGACGCTGGCCGCTGGCCAACGCCGGCGCGCCCATCGTCGCTGACAAAAATCCGCTGGATCGACGGCACCAGGAATCGCCAGCGCGCTACAGTGGCTTGCGGGTTCCGAGAAAGGCTGCAACTGTCGACGCCATCACACCGGCAACCCACCCGATTCCGAGGAATTGAAAAGACCGCCATGAATGCATCGTTGTCGGAACTACCCCCGGCCTTCGACGCCACTCTGCGCGCACACGGCCTGCACCTGCCGCGCACGCGGCTGGAGATCCTGCAGGTGAACGTCGGCAAGCGCTGCGACCTGGCCTGCACGCACTGCCATGTGGAAGCCGGCCCGAAACGCACCGAGATGATGCAAGCGGCAACCGTCGAACGCATCCTCGAACTGCTGGCCGACGCACCAACCGTCCACACCCTGGACTTGACCGGCGGCGCGCCGGAGCTCAACCCGCACTTCCGCACGCTCGTGCGCGGCGCCCGTGCACTCGGCAAGCGCGTCATCGACCGCTGCAACCTGACCGTGCTGTTCACGCCCGGGCAGGCCGATACCGCGCAGTTCCTTGCCGACGAGGGCGTGAACGTCGTCGCCTCCCTGCCCTGCTACACCGCGGAAAACGTCGAACACCAGCGTGGGCAGCACGTCTTCGAGCCAAGCATCCGCGCGCTGCAGCTGCTCAACACGCTCGATTACAGCCAGCCCGGCTCGGCGCTGGAACTGGACCTTGTCTACAACCCCGTCGGCCCTTTCCTGCCACCTCCGCAGGCAAAGCTGGAAGCGGACTACCGCCGCGAGCTCGGAACGCGCTTCGGCATCACATTCAATCGTCTGTTCACGATCACGAACATGCCGATCAAGCGCTACCTGCACGCACTGGAACGCGATGGCCGGCTCGCAGCCTACCGACAGACGCTGCTCGACGCGTTCAATCCGCAGGCGGCATTGGGCGTGATGTGCCGCAACCTGCTGTCCGTGAGCTGGGATGGCCAGCTCCACGACTGCGACTTCAACCAAGCGCTGGAGATTCCGCTCGGCGGCACCCCCCGCACACTGTGGACGCTGCAGCGGCTGGACGAAGTCGAAAGCCTGCCGATCACGTTCGCCGACCACTGCTACGGCTGCACCGCCGGCGCCGGCAGTTCCTGCGGCGGCGCCCTGGCCTGAGGCGCGTGACACAAGCCGCCACGCTGTCGGTCATCATTCCCTTCGCGCCTGGGGAAAGCTGTGGCGCGACGCTGATCGAAACGCTGCGCCATGCGCCTTGGTCGCGGGAAATCGAGTTGCTGCTCGCCACCGTCGCCGACACACCGCTGCCTGCCACCATCGCACAGGCTGCGCTTGCACCGGGCGTCCGCATTCTCGCCAGCGGCGCCGGCCGCGCCTGCCAGATGAACGCTGCCGCGCGGGCCGCACGCGGTGACTGGCTGTGGTTCGTCCACGCCGACTCGCAAGTCTCCACCGCCGCGCTGCAGGCGCTGGATGCTTTCCTCGCGGCCAATCGTGACGTGCTGGGCTACTTCGACCTGCACTATGCCGCAGACGGGCCGCGCGGCGCCGCACTCAATGCCGCGCTGGCAAATCTGCGTTCACGCTGGCTCGGTCTGCCCTTCGGCGACCAGGGTTTCGTGCTGCAGCGTGACACCTTCGCGCGTCTCGGCGGCTATGACGAAAACCTGCCACGCGGCGAGGATCACGCGCTCGTATGGCGCGCCCACGCGGCCTGCCTGCCCCTGCAGCGCATTTCCGCCGCCCTTGTTTCCAGCGCCCGCCGCTATGCACAGGCCGGTTGGGCACGCACCACCGCCATCAGCGTCGCACGCACGCTGGCGCAGGTGTGGCGAGGGCAACGGCTGGCCAGCACCACCCCGCACCCTGGAGCCGGCAGCGACAGCAGCGCCGCACCATGAGCACGGCACTGGCTATTTTCGTCAAGACGCCGGGCCGTTCACCCGTCAAGACCCGGCTCGCCACGACGCTCGGCCGGCCGGCAGCAGAACAGTTCCATCTTCTTGCTGCCCGTGCCGTGGGGGAAATGGCCGCTGCCGTGGGCGGCGACGTCGTCCCATACTGGGCAGTAGCGGAAGCCGAAGCACTCAACGATCCGGCGTGGCAAGGCTTACCGTGCGTCGCGCAGGGCGCCGGCGGCCTCGGCGCGCGGCAGGCGCGCGTCTACGACACCCTGCTCGCACACCACGCCTGCGTGTTGTTCACCGGCGCCGATCTGCCCCATCTGGATGCCGCGCTGCTGCACGACCTCTGCGAGAATTTCGCCGCCGCGCCGGAACCGTTCCTGCTCGGCCCTGCGGAAGACGGCGGCTACTGGCTGTTCGGGGGCAAGCAACCGCTGCCGGCGGCCACATGGACCAGCGTCACTTATTCATGCCCGACGACCGCCGGCGAGCTGCGCAGCGCCTTGTCGCGCTTTGGTGCAGTCGCCACGGCGCCCCGCCAGTTCGACGTGGACAAGGCGCAGGATCTCTCGCAGCTCGCCGCTGCACTCGCTGCCGCGCCCACACTGCTGCCGGCCCAGCGCGCGCTGCTCGCGTGGTTGCGCGAATCCCTGCCGGTCGGGCTTGCCCGCTGATGCCTGGAATCCGGTGAACACACCTCTACCCACACTCGGGGAACGCCTGGACCGCTTGCCGTGGCGTCCTTTCCATACGCGCATCACGCTTGTGCTCGGCGTCGGCTGGCTGCTGGACGCCTTCGAGGTCAGCCTCGTCGGCAACGTTCTGGGCGTGCTGAAACGGCAGTGGAACGTCAGCGACGTGCAGGCTTCCGCGCTGGTCAGCGTCTGGCTGGCCGGCATCATGTTCGGCGCCCTGCTATTCGGCTACCTCGCCGACCGCTACGGTCGTCGCCGGCTGTTCCTCGCCACCCTACTGCTGTACGCCGCCGCCACCGTCATATCGGCGCTGTCACCCGGCTACGTGTTCTTCCTGGTGTCCCGCTTCCTCACCGCCGTCGGCATCGGTGCCGAGTATTCCGCCATCAACGCCGCCATCGGCGAGCTGATCCCCGCCCGCGTACGCGGCCGTGCCACGGCGCTGGTGATGAATTTCTGGCCGCTCGGCAGCATCGCTGCCGCGCTGGCCAGCTTGTTTCTCATCAATCTGCTGCCACCTGCCGTCGGCTGGCGGCTGGTGTTCGCGCTCGGCGCCATCGTGGCCGTGTTCTCGCTGTGGGCACGTCGCAACCTGCCGGAGTCGCCGCGCTGGCTGCGGGCACGCGGCAGGACCGACGAAGCCGAGGCCGTGCTGCGGCAGATCGAAGGCCGGGGCGCCGCGGCAGCCACGCCACTTCGCGCGCCTGCCACCCGGGGAGCCCGCCGCGAAGGATTCTGGCGCCAGCTGCAGGAGCTGTGCGTACGTCACCCGTGGCGGCTGGCGTTCGCCACGCTCCTGGATGCTGCGGCCGATACCGGCTACTACGGCATCTTCGCGTTCCTGCCATTGATCGTCCTGCCGCAGATCCACATCACCGACACGCAGGTACCATGGTTCTTCCTGGTCGGCAACGTCAGTGCCATAGCCGGCGGCCTGCTGGTCGTCGCACTCCTGGACCGTGCCGGCCGCAAGTGGACGGTGACGACCGCCTACGCACTCGCGGCGGCCGCCATGCTCGTCATGGGCCGGGCCACGCAGGCCGGCAACGCGGTTGGCGTGCTGGTCGCCTTCATCGGCGTGAACTTCTTTGCCACCATGAGCTGGGTGTCGGCCTATCCGACATTCTCGGAAATCTTCCCCACCCGGCTGCGCGCCACCGGCATCGGCTTCGCGGTCGGCGTTGGCCATGTGCTGGCCGGCATCGCCCCGGTCACGCTCATCGCCGTGGCACATCACGTGTCGGTGACGGCTGCCTTCGCCCTGCTTGCAGGATCTTTCCTGCTCGGCGTCGCCACCATGGTGCCGTGGATCCTGTACGGCCCGGAAGGCCGCGGACGCGCGCTGGAAGCGCTGGCCCCGCGCGAGGCGGCTACCCGCACCGGGTGAAAGCCGCGCTCCCCGCACGAGCGAGCCCTACATGTTCTTGACGTGATCCGCGAAGAAGACCTTGGCCTTGTCAAGCCACGAAGCCGTTTGCGGGTTGTGGCGCTTGCCGCCCTGGTCCAGCGATGCACCGAGCTTCTGCAGCAGGTTCTTTTGCTCGCGCGTGAGGTTGACGGGGGTTTCCACCGCCAGCCGGCACAGCAGGTCGCCAGCCGCGCCGCCGCGCACCGGCTTGATGCCGAGCCCCGGCAGTTTCAAGACGCGCCCGGTCTGCGTCGCTTCCGGAACGTGCAGCGTCTGGTGACCTTTTAGCGTCGGCACTTCCACATCACCACCCAGCGCAGCGATGGAAAAGCCGATCGGCACGTCACAGTACAGATCCTTCCCATCCCGCTCGAACATCGGGTGCGGCTTGATCTGCACCTGGACGTAGAGGTCGCCCGGTGGCGCCCCGCGCTCGCCTTTCTCGCCCTCGCCTGTCAGGCGGATGCGGTCGCCAGTATCGACGCCGGCCGGGACTTTCACCTCCAGCGTCTTCTCGTGCCGCACCAGCCCGGCGCCGCGACACACCTTGCACGGATTCGTGATGGTCGTGCCGCGCCCGCGGCAGGTCGGGCAGGTCTGCTGAAGAACGAAAAAGCCCTGCTGCACACGCACCTGGCCGGCGCCGTGGCAGGTGGGGCATTCACGCGGCGCCTTGCCGTCCGCCGTGCCGTGGCCATGGCATTCGACACATTCCTCGGTGGTCGGCAGATGCAGGGTCTCGGTGGTGCCGAAGGCCGCCTGTTCGAGCGTCAGGTCCAGCCGGTAGCGCAGGTCCGCGCCAGGCCGCGGGCCACTGCGGCGACCGCCGAAGATGTCGGAGAACACATCGCCAAAGATGTCGGAAAAACCAGCGCCGAAGCCGCCGGCACCGCCACCGCCGCGCTCCAGCCCTTCATGTCCGTAACGGTCGTAGATCTCGCGCTTCTGGGTGTCTGACAGGATCTCGTAGGCCTCGCTGACCGCCTTGAAGTGTTCCTCCGCTTCCCGGTCGCCGGGGTTGCGATCGGGATGATACTTCATGGCGAGCTTGCGATACGCGCGCTTGAGCTCGTCGTCGTTTGCCGACTTGGCAACGCCAAGCGTTTCGTAATAGTCCGCTTTCGCCATGATTGCTACCGATCATTCCCCGACAGACGCTGCCCGGCCTGAGGCTTTTTGCGCGATTCATCCGCTGATGCAGTCAGGCCGGGACAAACCCGGCCTGACCCACAAAACGCCGCCCGGTGCGACGCCCGATCCGCGATCGGTTTACTTCTTCTCGCCGTCCTTGACTTCTGAAAATTCCGCATCCACGACATCGCCATCTCCGGAAGCATTGCCGCCACCCGCCGGCTGCGGCCCGTCGCCCGCAGCGCCTGCCGCGCCGGCCTTGGTGTAGGCGCGCTCGGCAAGTTTCGAGGCGGCCTGGGTCAGGGCTTCGGTCTTCTGCGTGATGGCGTCCTTGTCGTCGCCCTTCAGCGCCGCACGCAGGTCGCCCAACGCCGCTTCGATGGTCTTCTTCTCGTCGTCCTGGACTTCAGCGGCAAGGTCCTTCAGCGATTTCTCGACGGCGTGCGCCATCTGTTCGCCCTTGTTGCGCGCCTCGATCAACTCGTTGAACTTGCGATCCTCGTCGGCATGTGCCTCGGCGTCCTTCACCATGCGCTGGATGTCGGCGTCGGACAGGCCGGAATTCGCCTTGACGACGATGGACTGCGACTTGCCGGTCGCCTTGTCCTTGGCCGAGACGTTCAGGATGCCGTTCGCATCGATGTCGAACGTCACCTCGACTTGCGGCACGCCGCGCGGCGCCGGCGGGATGTCCGACAGGTCGAACTTGCCCAGCGACTTGTTCGCGGAGGCAATTTCACGCTCGCCCTGCAGCACGTGCACGGTCACGGCACCCTGGTTGTCGTCGGCGGTCGTGAAGGTCTCCGACTTGCGGGTCGGGATCGTGGTGTTCTTGTCGATCAGCTTCGTCATCTTGCCGCCGAGCGTCTCGATGCCGAGTGACAGCGGCGTGACGTCGAGCAGCAGCACGTCCTTCCGATCGCCCGACAGCACGGAGCCCTGCACGGCCGCACCGACGGCCACCGCCTCGTCCGGGTTGACGTCGCGGCGCGGTTCACGCCCAAAGAAGCCCTTCACCGCTTCCTGGACCTTCGGCATGCGCGTCTGGCCACCGACCAGGATGACTTCCTGCACTTCGCTGGCACTCAGGCCCGCATCCTTGAGCGCGGTGCGGCAGGGCGCCAGGCTCTTGTCGATCAGATCCTCAACCAGCGATTCGAGCTTCGCCCGCGTGAGCTTGAGGTTGAGGTGCTTCGGCCCGGTCGCGTCCGCGGTGATGTACGGCAGGTTGATCTCGCTCTGCGTGGTGGACGACAGCTCGATCTTGGCGTTTTCCGCCGCTTCCTTCAGGCGCTGCAGCGCAAGCGGATCCTTCTTCAGGTCGATGCCCTGCTCCTTCTGGAACTCGGAAGCAATGTAGTCAATGATGCGGTTGTCGAAGTCCTCACCACCCAGGAACGTGTCGCCGTTCGTGGACAGCACCTCGAACTGGTGTTCGCCGTCGACTTCCGCGATCTCAATGATCGAGACGTCGAAGGTGCCGCCGCCGAGATCGTAGACCGCGATCTTGCGGTCGCCCTTCACCTTGTCGAGGCCGAAGGCCAGCGCCGCCGCCGTCGGCTCGTTGATGATGCGCTTGACGTCCAGCCCGGCGATCTTGCCGGCGTCCTTCGTCGCCTGGCGCTGCGAATCATTGAAGTAGGCCGGCACCGTGACGACCGCCTCGGTCACTGGCTCGCCCAGATAGTCCTCGGCGGTCTTCTTCATCTTTGCCAGCACCTGCGCGGAAACTTCCGGCGGCGCCAGCTTCTTGCCCTTGGCTTCGACCCACGCATCGCCGTTGCCGGCCTTGATGATCTTGTATGGCACGCGGTCGATGTCGCGCTGCACGACGGATTCATCGAAGCGACGTCCGATCAGGCGCTTGATGGCGTACAGCGTGTTGTGGGGGTTCGTCACCGCTTGGCGCTTGGCCGGCTTGCCGACGACGACCTGGCCATCGTCGGTGTACGCGACCGTGGACGGCGTGGTCCGCTCGCCCTCGCTGTTCTCGATGACTTTCGGGCTGCCGCCTTCCATGACGGCCACGCACGAGTTCGTCGTCCCGAGGTCGATGCCGATGATCTTCGCCATACCATTCTCCAAAAATTTTCCATGGGTGCCAGTGCACCCCTCGACTCACTATGTAAGGGTCAACGCCTGCGGTTCAAGACGCGGGGCCAGCGCTTCCTGCGGGCGCTTTCGCCACCACCACGCGCGCCGGGCGCAGCAGGCGATCGTGCAGGCAATACCCGGTCTGCATCACTTCCACCACGTGGTTGGCGGCAACGTCCGTGCTTTCGATCACGGCCACCGCCTCATGCAACGCCGGATCGAAGACCTGCCCTGTCGGGTCGACGACGGAGACGCCGTGCTTTTCCAGCGTCTTGAGGAACTGCCGGTGTGTCAGCTCGACGCCTTCAAGGATCGCCTGCGCGGAACCGCCCGCACCGGCCTTGAGTGCCAGCTCCAGGCTGTCGACAACGGCCAGCAGCTCACGCAGCAGCTTTTCCGCGCCGAACTTCGCACTCTGCGCAGCTTCACGCGCCGCGCGCTTGCGTACGTTGTCGAGCTCGGCCAGCGAGCGCAGCTGATGATCCTTGAGCTCGCCCTGCAGGGCTTCGTAGGCCGCTTTCGCGCGCGCCCATTCAGGCGAAGGCGTTGCAGCGCCAGCGGGGGCCGTATCCGGATCCTGCGGCGGGTTGACGGGCGGCATTTCGGGTGAATTCTGATCTGGATCCGACATGATGTCCTTGAAGTTTTGACCAAAAATTGAAGCGTGCGGGCCGATATCACGTCTCGATGCTTCCCGTCACACGCACCTGGGAGACCCAGCGTGGCATTTACGGGCGCGGCAGATTGCGCGTGTGGTTTTCCTAAGTGGGGTTTAACGTTTCGCTTTCAAGCCCGCGCCGAGGGCGGAGGCAGTTTCTTCCACGAGCGGGACGATGTGGTCATAGGCCATGCGGATCGGGCCGATCACACCGAGCACGCCCGCCACTTCGCCTTCCACGTAATACGGGGCAGTCACGACGCTGCATTCATCCAGCACCTGATAGCCGGATTCCGCGCCGATGAAGATCTGCACGCCGGTGGCCGACAGGCACTGCTCGAACAAGCTGAGCAGATCGCGCTTGCGGTCCAGCACATCGAACAACTCCCGCAGGCGCTTGACGTCCGCCAACTCCTGGAACCCCATGAGGTTCGTCCCCCCAGCCAGCACGTAGTCGGCGCCCTCGCCGGCGCCGGTCAGCGCCTTTTCCATCAGCACGGCGGTGTGGCTGAGCATGCGGTTCACCGCCAACTGCATGTCCCGTGCATCGCGCTGCAGGGCGCGCCGCAGGCCCGGCAAGTCCATGCCGGCAAAGCGTTCGTTGATCTCGCTGGCACAGCGCTCCAGCTCGGCGGCGCTGTAGTCGCGTTCGACCTGGATGACGCGGTTCTGCACTTCGCTGTGGTTGACGACCAGGATCGCCAGCACGCGCCGTTCCGACAGCGGCAGGAATTCGATCCGCCGCAGGGTGGAGAGATTGCGGCGCGGCACCGTCACCACGCCCGCCATGGTGGACAGCCGCGACAGCAGCATCGAAGCCGACTGTACGAGATCCGCGGCGGCCCGCTCCTGCCCGACGCCGAGCTCTTCGAGGATGCTGTGGCGCTCCGGCGCGCTGAGCGGTTCCGGTGCCAGCAGCGCATCGACGAAATAGCGGTAGCCCCGCGCCGTGGGAATGCGCCCGGCGGAGGTATGCGGGGAACTGACGAAGCCCTGCTCGTCGAGGTCGGCCATGACGTTGCGGATCGTCGCCGGCGACAGGCGCTGCCCGGTCACGCGCGACAAGGTGCGCGACCCGACCGGCTGGCCGTCCTGCACGTAGCGTTCGACCAGCAGCTTGAGCAAGGCAGCAGCGCGTAGATCCAAGGGTGGCGACATGATGAAATCCGGAAGACCGACCTTCACGCTAGCAACGTGCCGAAAACGCTGTCAAGCAGCGCCCGGTATGATGGCCCGCTCGCCTGCAGCGCCCCGATTGCACGGGTGCCGGTGGGCAACCCGACTGCACGAACGGACTCAATGGCGCCTTTTCCAACCATCGGCATCATCAGCAAACGCGGCGATGCCAGCGCCGCGCAGACGCTGCACCGGTTGGTGAAGCTGCTGATCAGGCAAGCGCCCGGCAACGGCGTGCAGTCGATCCTGGTCTCGGACGACAGCGACATCGACCTCACCGCCACCGGGGCCCTCAACGGTGTCGACATCGTGCCCCGCGACCAGCTGGCGCAGCGTGCATCGATGGCGATCGTCGTCGGCGGTGACGGCACCTTGCTGTCCGCCGCGCGCAGCCTGGTGAACTACGAAGTGCCGATTCTCGGCATCAACCACGGCCGGCTGGGCTTTCTCGTCGAAGTCGGCCCGGACGAGATCACCTCCGCCATCGGCGCCGTATTCAACGGCCAGTACTACATCGCGGAACGCTTCGTGCTGTCCGCAGAAATCCGCCACGCGGATGGCTCCTTGACGCCGCCGGCGCTGGCCATCAACGACGTGGTGCTGCGCAACCGCGCCTCCATCCGCATGATCGAGTACGAGACCTGGCTCAGTCGCGACCCGCAGCGGCCCATGGGCGCACAGTGGGAATTCATCTCACGCCATCGGGCCGATGGACTCATCATCTCGACGCCCACTGGTTCCACCGCCTACGCACTCTCGGGCGGCGGCCCGGTTCTGCATCCCGGCCTGTCCGCCGTCGCGCTCGTGCCGATCTGTCCGCACACCCTGACGGACCGCCCGATCGCCGTCCCCGCGTCGCGCGCCATCCGCATCGTGCAATGCGGCGATGGCGAACACGACGCCCACGTGACCTGCGACGGCCAGGTCAACTTCGAGCTCGCGCACGACGACGCCGTGGAGTTGCACCGCGCCCTGCATCCACTGCGCCTGCTGCACCCGGCCGGCTACAGCTACTTCCGCCTGCTGCGCGATAAACTGCTGTGGGGACGCGCTCCGGAATCCACGCCCTCCCCTTCCGGCAACGGCAGCTGAGCGCGCTGCACGGCGTCCTTCCCAGGCGGTCAACCCATGCTGCGCCACCTTGCGATCCGCAACCTCGCCCTCGTTGAGCAGCTTGAAATCGATTTCAGCACCGGGTTGACCGTGCTCACCGGTGAAACCGGTGCCGGCAAATCCATCCTCATCGATGCCATCGGGCTGGTGCTGGGCGCCCGCGCCGATGCCACACTGGTCCGCAACGGCGCGGCCCACGCCGAAGTCAGCGCGGAATTCGAGCTCGAAGCTGGTAACGCCGACATGCGCGGCTGGCTGCGCGACCATGCGCTCGACGACGACAACGACCCGGCGTGCTGCGTGCTGCGTCGCACACTGCAGGCGGAAGGCCGCACGCGCGCCTTCATCAACGATCGCCCGGTGAGCGCCACCGCCCTGCGCGAGCTCGGCGAACGGCTCGTCGAGATCTTCGGCCAGGGGGAAAGCCGGACGCTGGTGCAGGCCGATGTGCAGCGCAACCTGCTGGATGCCGGCGGCGACTACGCCGTGGCGCTGGATACCACAGCTGTTGCCGCCACGGTCTGCCGCACGCTGGCGGAACGCATGGACGCGCTGCGCGGCGCCGGTTCGCGCGATCCAGCCCAGGTCGATTACCTGCGCTTCCAGGTCGAGGAACTGCGCACGCTCAACGCCGCCACCGACGAGGCGGAAGCGCTGGCGCTGGAACAGCAGCGCCTGGCCCATGCCGATGAACTGCTGAGCCAGGGTGGTGCAGCGCACGAAGCACTCTATGGCGGCGATCACAGCCTCTACGACCAGCTTGCAGCGGTCGGCACGACGCTCGGCCAGCTCGCACGTCTGCAGCCGCCGCTGGAAGGCGCGGCCAGCCTGATCGGCGATGCCCAGGCGCTGGTCCGCGAAGCGGCCGACACCGTGAATGCAGCGCTGGATCAAGCCGAGCTGGACCCGGATCGCCTGCACACCGTCGAACAACGCATGGCAGCCCTGCACGACATGGCGCGCAAGCACCATGTGGCGCCCGCGATGCTGCCTGCCCGGCAGGCGGAACTGGAGACCGAACTCACCACCCTGGAAACGGCTGGCGAAGCGCTGGGCAACTTGCAGAAGGAGCACGCCCAAGCCCTGCAGCGCTACCGCGCAGCGGCTGCGCAGCTGACCGTGAAGCGGCGCGCAGCGGCCGCCAAGCTGGCCACCCGCGTCACGCAGCGCATCCGCGCGCTGGCCATGCCGGATGCCACGCTGTCCATCTCCGTTGCCCCGAACCCGGACGCGCCCCCGTCGGCCAGTGGCGACGACACCGTGCGTTTCGACTTCACCGCCAACCCCGGCCAGCCGCCGCAGCCGCTCGCGAAGATCGCGTCGGGCGGGGAGCTGTCACGCATCAGCCTCGCCCTGCAGGTCGCGGTCGAGGACGGCCACCGCTGCGCCACGATGATCTTCGACGAGATCGACACCGGCATCGGCGGACCGGTGGCGGAAACCGTCGGTGCACAACTCGCGGCACTCGGTCGCAGCGCCCAGGTGCTGTGCGTCACCCATCTCGCGCAGGTCGCGGCGCAGGGTGCGCAGCACCTGTTCATCACCAAACGTGTACAGGGCGGACAGACCTACACCAGCGTCCAGCCGCTCGACCCCGAGCAGCGCGTGCACGAACTTGCACGCATGGCTGGCGGCCGCACCATAACCACGACGACGGAAGCCCACGCCCGCGAACTCCTGGCCCGCGCCCGGCAGTAAGGCGCGATCGCAGGGCACGGCCCGTGGTGGGCTTGGCTGCCGGGCGCGTGCCATTCCTCCGCATCAACGCGGGAAGCGAGTGGGTTGTAATGCGCAAAATGCCAAACAATCTGCATAGATTGCCAATTTATGCCGGACGGGCCCGCCCATAATCCAGGCAACGTCCTGATTCCACAGGGATGCACCCGGCACGCCGGAACCGCAAGCCGCGCGAGCCGCCAACGATCACGAAGGAGACCGCCATGTCCACACGCCCCACCGCCAGTTCCCCGACCTCGGTCGACGCCGTCATCATCGGCGCCGGATTCTCCGGGCTCTATCAGCTCCACCAGCTGCGCGAAGCCGGCTTCAAGGCCCTTGCCTTCGACGCAGCCGGCGGCGTCGGCGGCACGTGGTACTGGAACCGCTACCCCGGCGCGCGCGTCGACTGCCAGTTCCCGGTTTACCAATACACGTTCTCGCAGGCGCTCGTCGACAAGTGGAACTGGCAGGAACGCTTTCCCGGCCAGGAAGAAACCGAGCGGTACCTGAATTTCTGCGCCGACGAACTCGACCTGCGCAAGGACATCCGCCTGAACACGCGCATCACGTCCGCGCGCTTCGATGAAACAACGAAGCGCTGGCAGGTCACGACGGATCACGGCGACCACTACGATGCGCAGTACTTCATCCCCTGCACGGGGATCCTGTCCGCGCCCGTCATCCCGTTTCCGGGCAAGGAGAAATTCCGCGGCCGGCTCTGCCATACGGCGTACTGGCCGCGCGAGAAGGTCGATTTCACTGGCCAGCGCGTCGGGGTCGTCGGCAGCGGGGCCACCGCCATGCAGGTCATCCAGACCATCGCCTCCGAGGTGGGACAGCTGAAGGTGTTCCAGCGCACGGCGCAGTACGCGATCACCGTCAAGAACCCGAAATTGACGGATGCCGACCGTGACGAAGTACGCAAGAACCTGCCCGCCGTGCGGCAAAGGATGAAGCAGAGCTTCGGCGGCCTCGGCTTCGATCTGGCCGCCAACGGCTCCTTCCACGACCACACGCCGGAAGAACGGCAAAAGCTTTACGAGGAAACCTGGGCGGACGGATCGCTGCGTTACTGGATCGGCGTCTATCCGGAAGTGCTGTTCGACGAGCAGGCCAACGCCGAAGTATCGGAATTCGCCCGCAGGAAGATCCGCGCGCAACTGAAAGACCCGAAGATCGCCGACCGGCTGACCCCGACGTATCGCTTCGGCACGCGCCGCGTGCCCCTGCAATACGGCTATTACGAAGCGTTCAACCTCGACACGACCGAACTCGTGGACGTCAAGGAAGACCCCATCGAGTGCATCACGGAAAAAGGTCTGAAGCTGAAGAGCGGGGCCGAGCACGAAGTTGACATCCTGATCTTTGCCACCGGCTTCGATGCCGGCCGCACGCTGTCACGACTGGAAATCCGCGGCCGCGGCGGCATCACCGTCAAGGACATCTGGGACAAGGACCTGCGCACGACGATGGGCCTGCAGCTCCACGGCTTCCCGAACATGTTCATCCCCAGTACCGGGCTGGCGCCGGCCGGGGCGTTCTGCAACATCGCCTACTGCCTGCAACAACAGGGTCAATGGATCACTGAAACCCTGGAATACCTGCGCGACCACGGCCTGAAGGTAATCGAGCCTACTGCGGAATTCGAGGACGCCTGGGTCCAGCACCATGACGAGCTGGTCAATGCCTCCCTGTTCCCGA
Organism: Nevskiaceae bacterium; assembly: GCA_004298465.1. Classification (GTDB taxonomy): domain Bacteria; phylum Pseudomonadota; class Gammaproteobacteria; order Nevskiales; family Nevskiaceae; genus SCRT01. The sequence continues at coordinate 101,336 of SCRT01000020.1, forward strand.
AGACGAATACCTGGTACATGGGCGACAACATCGGCAGGAAACGCCGTCTGATCGGCTATCTGGGCGGCAACCCGGACTACGAGCAGCGTCTTAAGCAGGTGCAGGACAGCGGCTACGCAGGCTTCGCGCTCGCCTGAGCGCACCGTGCATGAAAGGCGTCAGGTGTGCCGCCAGCGCACCGGCGCCAGTGCCAGCTTGAACATTGGCACCAGTGCATCCATCTGCTCCCAACCCCAGCGCCACGCGCGGTCGAAGTCCGCCGCATTCGGCAGCAGGTTGACGGGCGACAACACGCGGTCGAAGCGCACCAGCCAGTCGAAGTACGGCCGCTGGCCGGGCAGCTGCGCCTGCACCAGCTGCTGCAGCGGGCCAAGCCACAGGTGGTGCGTGTCCCAGTGCGGGGAAAAGCAGTCCAGCGCCAGCACGAAGGGGTTGCGCGTGCCGATGCGCCCGCCGTGCACGCCTTCCCACAGGATGCGCGCCGGCACGTTGTCGACCACGCCGCCGTCGGCGAACAGGGCGATGTTCTCGCGCTCGCGCAGCGCCGCCAGCGCCGCGTCGCTCACCGGCTCCCGATAACGCGGCTCGTATTGCAGCACGGCGGGAATGGCACAGGACAAACCCACGGCATCGGCCACCCGGACGTCGCGCGTATCGGCGTCGCGCCCCAGCACCAGCGATTTCGTGAGTGCCGGGTTCAGCAGCGTCGTGAGCTGCAGGATGCGCTGTCCGACGCGCTGGGAAAAGCGCGGCTTGCCGCCCCAGCCGAAGCTGTCGACCATGCCGTCCGGCAGCAGCGCGTAGAAGCGCTGGCGGATGCCGGCCACCACCGCCTCGTAGGGAATGTCGAGCTCGCCGAGGCGCACCGCAGTGCCATCCGGGTGGCGCAGCAGCTCGTGCATCGCCAGCAGATGCAGCCGCATGATGCCGGGCAGCGTATAGCTGGGGCCGGTTTTCGGCCGCGCGAAAATCTGGCGCATGGTCAGGGCCTTCGCCCACGACAGCAAGCCTTCGAGGTCACGGCCGCCGGAATGCGCCATCACGGCGCCGATCAACGAACCGATCGAGGCGCCGACCAGGTAGCCGGGCAGGATCCCTTCTTCCCGCAGTCGCGCCACGGCGCCGATGTAGACATATCCCGCGCCGCCACCGCCGCCCAGCGCCAGGCACAGCGTCTTGCGGCCGGCTTCGGCGTCGAGTTCTGCAGCCGACAGGCGACCGTCGGCCAGCAGCTGCATGCGCACGGCCGCGACGGCTGCGAACAGTGACGGCATCACCGCCGCACAGGCTTCCTGGCGTTCGCAGTAGTCGTCCTCCTTCAGCAGCGGCCGCTCCAGCGTGCGCAACACCAGCTCGCGCAGCGGCGCGACAGCATCCTGATCGACAGCGATCTCCTCTCCGCGTGTGCGCCCCGACGCCGCACCGGGCACGAAACGGTACAGCCGCGCGCAGCCGAGTGCGTAGCGCAGCACCTCGTAGTCCGCCGCCTGCAGGATATCCGGCGCGGCGTGCCGGGCACGGATCAGCGCCATCTCCATGCGCTGGAGCCTAAGCAATTCCTCACGTGTCGGCGCCGACATGCCTGCCTACCGGCGCGCTCGCGCGCCCGGCTCCAGACCTGCCGCGCGTACTTCCGCATCGGCTTGGGCCAGCCGTTCGGGCGTGCCCGCGTCGAACCAGCGCCCTGCGTAACGGCTGCCGGCCAGCCGCCCGGCGGCGAGCGCGCGTTGCCACAACGGCAGCAGCGGAAACGCACCCTGCACGGGACAACCGTCCAGCACTTGCGGACGTTGCACGGACAGGCCGGAAAACGTCAGGCGGGTGCCATCCGCCACAATGCGACCGGCTTCCAGCCCGAAGTCGCCCTGCGGGTTGTGCGGCGGGTTGTCGACCAGCACAAGGTGCGCCAGGTCGTTTGTCGCCAGCGTGTGCGCCACTTCCACGAGCTGCGCAAATGGCGCATCCGTCCAGACGTCGGCGTTGACCAGCAAGAACGGTTGTGTACCCAGCAGCGGCCGTACCTGCCGCAATGCGCCGCCGGTGTCGAGCGCCGGCCAGCCTTCGTCGGAAAAGCGCAGCACAACGCCGAAACGCCCTCCATCGCCCAAGGCCGCGCGCAGCTTCTCGCCCAGCCAGCCGAGGTTGACGACTACTTCGCGCACGCCGGCACGAGCGAGGTTGCGCAGATGCCATTCGATCAGCGGTACGCCGGCCACGGCAACCAGCGGCTTGGGAACGGTGTCCGTCAGCGGCCGCAGGCGGCTGCCGCGCCCGGCCGCCAGAATCATGGCGCGCGGTGCGGTCACAGTGCGACGTGCGGCAAAACCCGGCGCTCGAACAACCGGACCAATGGCGCGAGTTCCGAATAGTGCGGGGCGACTTCCATCACGTAGCGGACGAAACGCGGAGTGTCTGCCGCGTACTTCGGCTTGCCGTCACGATGCGTGAGGCGCGCGAAGATGCCCAGCACCTTCAAGTGGCGCTGCAGTCCCATCCAGTCGCAGTCGCGCTGGAAACGGTCCCACGGCGGGACCGGAATCCCGGCGCGGGCGGCACGTTCGTGGTAACGCGCCAGCCAGCCGTCGATGCGCGCCTGCGGCCAGCTGCGGAACGCATCCTTGAACAGGCTTGCAACGTCGTAGGTGAGCGGCCCGTACACCGCATCCTGGAAATCCAGCACCCCCAGGCAGGGCTCGCCCGGCATGAGGTTGCGCAGCATGAAGTCGCGGTGCACGTAGACGCGCGGCTGCGCCAGCGCCGCTGTGACAAGCGCTTTCGCCACGGCGTCGAAATCACCCTGTTCCGTATCCTGCAACGGCGTGCCAAGGTGCACCTTCAGGTACCAGTCCGGAAACAATTGCAGTTCACGGTGCAGCAGAACGGCGTCGTATTCAGGCAACACTTGCGGCCGGCTGGCGCGCTGCAACCGCACAAGTGTGTCGATGGCGGCACCGAAGAACGTATCAGCATTCGCGTCATCGACCATGTCCAGCAGCGTGTGCGCGCCGAGGTCTGACAGCAGCAGAAAACCAGTGTCCAGATCCTGCGCCAGTACCTGCGGAACGTTCAGCCCGGCGGCCGCCAACAGTGCGGCGACGCGCACGAAAGGCCGGCAATCCTCGCGTTGCGGCGGCGCATCCATGACGATCCACGACCGCACCCCGGCCGTGACACGGAAATAGCGCCGGAAACTCGCATCCGCGGACGCCGGCACAAACTGCGCGTCCTGCAACGCCAGGCGCGCCAGCGCCCAGCTCCGCGCCGCTGTCGCGCGGGCATCCAGGGCCATCGTTTCCGGCATGTCAGCCATTGCTCCTCAACCGCCAAGTTGCGGGGCCGGCAGTGTAATGGAGGCCGGACGCGGTTTGCACCGCTTCGACGGATTCCCGATACTGCGCGCCGCGTGCAAGAATGTTGCGCACTCCGTACGCTTTCAGGGCCAACCGCGCCGCGCCGATACCGTTTCGCGGCACGTGAGCCAGACGGGCGGGAGCGCAGTAAACGCCGACCTGCCTGCCTCCAAGACCCTCTGCCACCGACCCGACCCGCTTGCGCCTCTCCCTGCCCCATCTCGCGCCCCTGTGCGCGGCCGTCGCATGGCTCGCCCTGGCGGGAACCGCACACGCGGCTCCGGCAGCAAGCTGCGTGCAGCCGGAATACGCCGCCGGCCTGACCTCGGCTTCCAGCGACAACCACATCGTCATCCAGGCCGACCACGCCGACACCAGCCTGGGCAAGGCTGGGCTGTCCTCGCTGTCCGGCGCTGTGCACATCAGCCAGCGCGGCCGGGCCTTCGCTTCCGACAGTGTGCTGTACGACGACGCCACCAAGCGCCTGAGGATGAACACCCCTGCGCTGTTCAAGGGGCCGAATTTCGAAATCGACAGCCAGCAGACCGAATTCGACCTGAACGCGCAAAGCGGGTTGTTCCGGCACACGGAATTCTCGCTGCCTTCCGTGCACGGTCACGGCGCTGCAGACAGCCTCCAACTCGAGCGCAGCGGCGATGCCCAACTGGAACGTGCGTACTACACCACCTGCAGCGCGGACGACGAGGCGTGGACGCTGCACGCCAGCGCCATCCATCTGGACCAGCAGGACGGCATCGGTACCGCGCGCAACGCCGTGCTGCGGCTGGGCGACGTACCGGTGCTGTGGCTGCCGTGGTTCCGCTTCCCGCTCGACGGCCGGCGCCGCAGTGGGCTGCTCTATCCGACCATCGCCCAGGGCACGAAGACCGGCTTCGACTTCAGCGTACCGCTGTACCTGAATCTCGCACCGAATTTCGATGACGAATTCACGCCCCGCATCATGTCCCGGCGCGGGCTACAGCTCAGCAATGATTTCCGCTATCTGCTACCGAACCAGGAAGGCAGCTTTGTATATCAGTACCTCGATCACGACCAGACGACCGGTCACACGCGCACGTTTATCGACCTCGACCACCAAGGACGACTGACGGACGATCTCGGTGTGAGCGTGAACTTCCAGCAAGCCAGTGACATCAGCTACTTCGACGATCTGGGCGGCCTGTATTCCTCCAGCTCGCTGGCCGACACTTCCGCGCCGTTCCTGCCACGCACCGCAGTCCTGACCTTCCACCCGCAAGGTTCGACGACCAGCATGCAGTTGCTGGCGGAAAGCTTCCAGCCGCTGTCGATCCTCACGGATCCGGACAACCTGCCCTACAAGCGCCTGCCGGAACTGCGCGTGCAAAGCGTTTCGCGCAACAGCCTGTACAACGTCCACGCGGGCATCGACGGTGCGTTGGGGAACTTCGAACGCAGTGATTCGATCACCGGCCAGCGCTTGTATCTCGACCCCTACCTGAGCTGGGACATGGACCGCACGGCGTGGTTCCTGTCCAGCCGCCTTGACGGTACCTGGACGCAATACAACCTGTCCGGCACGTCACCTGGAACGTCGCAGAATCCGCAGCGCACCGTACCGCAATTCAGCCTGCATTCCGGCCTACGCTTCGATCGCACCACGGACAGCGGCCTGCTGCAGACCCTGGAACCCCACCTGTTCTACCTGTTCGTACCCTACGAAAACCAGGATGATCTGCCGGTCTTCGACAGTGGCCTGCCCGACTTCAATTTCCCCGCGTTGTTCGCCCGCAACCGCTTCACCGGCGAGGACCGCATCTCCGACGCCAACGACTTGACGAGCGTGATGACCACGCGCCTCATCGATCCGCAGTCCGGGCTCGTCAAGCTCAGCGCCAGCGCCGGCCTCATCTACCGCTTCAGGGCCCCGCGCGTGACGCTGCCGGGCTTCGACAACCCCAGTGCCGGCACCTCGGACTACGTCGGCAGCTTCGCCTACCGCTACGACCGGCACTGGGACATCAGCAACCAGCTCCAGTGGAATCCGGTCGGCAACCAGCTCGTGCGTGCCAACAACGTGCTGCGCTACCAAACCAGCCACGACCAGCGTTTCAGCCTGGGCTACGAATTCAGGCAAGGGCTGTTCAACCAGGCCGACGCCAGCTTCGTGCTGCCGATCAAGGACCGCTGGCACGTTGCCGGCCGCCTGATCTATTCCTTCCGCGACGCCAGCACCTTCGGCGCCTTCGGCGGGCTGGAATACGAGACCTGCTGCTGGGCCATCCGTGGTGGTGCGCGGCGCTACATCTCGAACGTCAACGGCAATTTCAGCACCGGTGTGTTCATGCAATTCACGTTGAAGGGCCTGACGCGCATCGGCACCGGCTGGGACAACCTGCTGCCGGTCGACCGCCAGGACCTGCACAACCCCGGCCACCGCTGAGACGTCGCTGCCGCGCCGATGATCCGCAGCCTTCATGCTAGGCTATGCGATCGCCACCCCACCGAACGCACGCGAATCCTGAATTCGCTTCCCGCCATGACGCTCTTCTCACGTTCGCTTCCCGCCTTGCTGTGCGCCAGCCTGCTCACCACGCACGGCGCCTTCGCCGCACCCGCACCAGCCTCAGCAGAACATCCTGTCGCCGCCGCAACCGCGGGCGCACCGGTGGTGCTGGATCGCATCGTCGCCGTCGTCAACAAGGAGATCATCCTTGAGAGCCAGCTCGTCAACGACATTGCACTCGTAACCGCCCAGATGAAAGCTCGCGGCATCACACCACCCTCGGTCGCGGACCTCCAGGGGCAGGTGCTGGAACACATGATCACGACGCGCGTCCAGCTGCAACGTGCGACCGAGGCCGGCATCAAGGCGAACGACCAGGACGTGAATGCCGCCATCGACCGTGTGGCGAAGCAGAACAACGTCACTTCAAAGGAATTCCTTTCCGAAGCGAAAGCCCAGGGCGTCAGCATCGCGAACCTGCGGCGTGAAATTCATGACCAGATCCTGATCCAGGAATTGCGCCAGAAGGAAGTAACGCGGCGTCTGGACGTGACCGACCAGGACGTGGACCTGTTCCTCGCCAACGGCCACGCCGACAGCTCCGAGGAATATCACCTGTCGCACATCCTCGTTTCGATACCGGACAACGCGACGCCGGAACAACGCGCTGCGGCCGAGGCGAAAGCCGACAAGATCCTCGCCGAACTGCGCAGCGGCGGCGATTTCACGCAGATCGCCATCCGCCACTCCGACGGACAGCAGGCGCTGCAGGGCGGCGACCTGGGCTGGCGCAAGGCATCCGACCTGCCGACCCTGTTCGCCAGCGTCGTGCCCACGCTGAAGGTTGGCGAGGTAAGCAACGTGATCCGCGGCCTGAACGGCTACAACATCGTCAAGCTCGACGACAAGCGTTCCTCCGAGCCCCAGCAGACGGTGGTCGAAACCGACGTCCAGCACCTCCAGCTCAAGCCCAGCACCATCCGCGACGCAAAGGCCACAGCCGCGCTCGCCCAGTCGTTGTACAAGCAGATCGAAGGTGGCGCGGACTTCGGCAAGCTGGCAAAACGCTATTCCGACGACACCCAGACGAAGAACGAGGGCGGCAACACCGGCTGGCAGCCCCCGGAAGTATTCTCTCCAGAGCTGATGCAGCACATCGACGCCCTCGCGAAAGGCCAGGTGGGGCAGCCGTTCGAGCTCAACGACAACTGGCACATCGTGAAGCTGCTCGGCAGGCGCACCGTCAACGTCACGGAAAAAATCCGCCGCCAGCGCGCGCGCATGGCGATCATGCAGCAGCGCGAAACGACGAAATACGAAGACTGGCTGCGCCAGTTGCGCGCCTCCGCCTACATTGAGATCCGCCTCAAGTCCGGCTGGATCACCGACGCCGACGTCGCCGCTGCACAGTCCTGAAGCCGCCGGTCGCGTGAACGCATCCGCGCAGCGTGTTGCGCTGCCCCGCCTGTGGCTGACGACCGGCGAACCCGCCGGCATCGGTCCCGACATCGTCCTGTCGCTGGCTGACGCGCCGCTCGCCGCGGAACTCGTTCTCGTCGCAGATCCAGCCCTGCTGCGCACGCGTGCGCAGCAGCTCGGCATCAGCGTCGAGCTTGAGGAATGGACGCCGGACTGTACGGCAGCCCCACGTACCGGACGCTTGTGGGTACGCCCCGTGGCGCTGCGCACTCCCGCCATTCCCGGCCAGCTCGACGTCCGCAACGCCAGCTACGTGCTGGAAACCCTGCAGGCCGCGCTCGACGCCTGCCGCACCGGAACGGCGGACGCCATCGTCACCGCGCCAGTACAAAAATCCATCATTGCCGACAGCGGCGTGGCATTCACTGGCCACACCGAGTTCTTTGCTGACGGGTGCGGCGGGCTGCAGCCAGTGATGATGCTGCTGACCGGCGCGTTGCGGGTTGCCCTCGTCACCACCCATCTGCCGCTGCGTGCGGTTCCGGATGCGATCACAACCGAGCGCGTGCTGCACACGTTGCAGATCGTCGACCACGACTTGCGCACGCGCTTCGGCATCGCAAAGCCGGCACTGCACGTCTGCGGGTTGAACCCGCACGCCGGCGAAGGCGGCCACCTCGGACACGAGGACGCCGACCTCATCGCCCCCGCCATCGCTACCGCCCGCGCGGCCGGCATCGCGGCATCCGGCCCTTTTCCTGCCGACACGGCGCTGACGCCGGAGCGCTGGGCCGCCTGCGACGCGGTCGTCGCCATGTACCACGACCAGGGCCTGCCAGCCTTGAAATACGCTGGCTTCGGCCACGCCGTGAATGTCACGCTCGGGTTGCCCATAATCCGCACCTCGGTGGACCACGGCACGGCCCTCGATCTCGCCGGCAGCGGCCGGGCCTCTGCCGGCAGCCTGCACGCGGCAGTCGAGCTCGCGGCCGAAATGGTGCGGCACCACCGCGCCGTGGCGTGAAATGAGCGAAATCCGTTCCAGTGTGCTGGAAGCTGGCCCACCGCCGCGTGCGCGCAAGCGCTTCGGCCAGCATTTCCTGCACGACCGCGCCGTCATCGCCCATATCCTGCACGGCATCGACGCCCAGCCTGCCGACCATCTCGTCGAGATCGGCCCTGGCCCTGGCGCGTTGACGGCGCCATTGCTGGCAACCGGCGCCATGCTCGACGCCATCGAAGTGGACCGCGACCTCGCCGCCACCTTGCGGCAGCGCTTCGCGGCCGAGCCCCGGTTCCAGCTGCATTGCGGCGACGCGCTGCGCTTCGATTTCGCGACCCTCGCCGGCAATGCCGCGCCCCTGCGGCTGATCGGCAACCTGCCCTACAACATCTCCACGCCGCTGCTGTTCCATGTACTGGCCGACACACACGGCATCCGCGACATGCACTTCATGTTGCAGAAGGAAGTCGTCGACCGTCTGACGGCCCAGGCCGGCAGCCGTGACTACGGCCGGCTGACGGTTGCCGTCGCCGCCCGCGCCGAGGCCGTCAAGCTGTTCGACGTCGGACCCGGCGCCTTCACTCCGCCACCAAAGGTGTGGTCGTCCGTGGTGCGCATCACGCCGCGCACCGCCAGCTTCCCGATCCCCGACTTCAAGGCGTTCGACCAGATCGTGGCCGCGGCTTTCTCGCAACGCCGCAAGACGCTGGCCAACGCTTTGCGCAAGCTGCTGAACGGGGAGCAGATCATGGCGGCCGGCATCGACCCCAAACTACGCGCGGAACGTCTGACGCCGGCCGATTTCGGTCGACTGGCCGAGCAATGGCTCGCCAACCACCCGGCGCCCAATGCAAATCCCGGGGCAAATCCTGAAGCAAACCCCAAAGCAAATCCTGGTGCCGCCTGACCACGATGCTATAGTTTTCGCCCTTGTCCGCTTCTCCAGAATCCGCCATGCGCCACCCCATGCCTTCGTTCGCCTTTCGCGTTGCGCTGGTGGCGGTCGTGTGTGCGATACCGCTCGCCGTGCTGCAGGCCGACACGCTGCAAATGGCGGCAGCGCCCGGCCCGCCCCTCGTCACGGCCCCCTCGGCAGCCATCACCACCCCGGTGCGCGGCAGCACCATGGCGGCCGTCGAAAGCCGCTTCGGCGTGCCCGCGCAGCGTCATGCGCCGGTCGGCGGTGAAAGCCCAAGCCACCCGCCCATCACGCGCTGGGATTACCCGACATTTTCCGTGTTCTTCGAGCACGGCCACGTCATCGACAGTGTCATACCCGGCAACCCGCCGCCGGTCTATCACACCAGCCAGCTCCAGGCCTCACCGTGACGTCGACAACCGACCGGCTGCCGCCGGAATGGGCGCCCCAGAGTGCGGTGATGCTGACCTGGCCACGCCGCGACGGTGATTTCGGCCCCTTCTTCGGACGTGTCGAAAGCAATTTCCTCGCCCTTGCAACCGCCATCGGGCGTTTTGAAGACCTGCACGTCAACGTTGCCAAAGACGCGCCCGGTGTGCAACGACAACTGCTCAACGCGGGCGTCCCGGCCAGCCGGCTGCGTGTTTTCGAGGTGCCGAACGATGACGTCTGGGCCCGCGACCACGGTCCGCTCACCGTCCAGCGTGGCGCCGGCTGCGTGCATCTGGACTTCCGCTTCAACGGCTGGGGCGGCAAGTTTCCTTCGGCACGGGACGACGCATTAACCCGCCGCCTCGCGGCCGTGGGCGCATGGAGTGCACCCGTCGAACACGTCGATTTCGTGCTCGAAGGTGGCGCGCTTGAAGTGGACGGCAACGGCAGCCTGATGACCACACAACGCTGCCTGCTCGCGCCCACGCGCAACCCGGCACTGACCCGGCAAGACATCGAAAGCACGCTGTGCGAACACTTCGGTGTGGTGCAGATCCTGTGGCTGGAGCACGGCAATCTCGCCGGCGACGACACCGACGGCCATATCGATACCCTGGCCCGCTTCTGCGACCCGCACACCATCGCCTACCAGGGTTGCGACGATCGCAACGAAGCGCACTATGCGGAACTGGCGGTGATGGCCGAGGAGCTCGGCAACTTCCGCGACCGGCAAGGCGAGGCCTACCAGCTCGTGCCGCTGCCACTGCCGGCGCCCATCCACGCCGCCGACGGGCGCCGCCTGCCTGCAGGTTATGCGAATTTCCTCATTATCAACCGCGCCGTACTTGTACCAGCCTACGGCGACCCTGCCGACGGCATTGCCCGCGCCCGCCTTGCGCCCCATTTTCCCGGCCGAGAGATCATCGGCGTGGACTGCCGTGGACTGATCGAGCAATACGGCAGCCTGCACTGCGTCACCATGCAGATCCCGCAACCTTCCATCCCCGGATGAACGCCCCTTCCCACACGCTGCGCGTCGCACTCGTGCAGCAAAGTTGCGGTGCGGATCGCGACGCCAACCTCGCCGCCTCTGAAGCCGCGGTGCTGGAAGCCGCTGGCCGCGGCGCACAGCTCGTGGTGCTGCAGGAACTGCACGCCACGCCGTATTTCTGCCAGTACGAAACGCCCGACCTGTTCGACCTCGCGGAGCCCATCCCCGGCGAATCCACGCTGCGCTTCGGCCAGCTGGCCAAGGAACTCGGCCTCGTCATCGTCACCTCGCTGTTCGAGCGCCGCGCGGCCGGGCTCTACCACAACACCGCGGTCGTGCTGGACAGTGACGGACACATTGCCGGCACCTACCGCAAGACACACATTCCCGACGATCCCGGCTACTACGAGAAGTTCTACTTCACACCCGGCGACCTGGGCATCCACCCCATCGACACCCGCGTCGGACGCCTCGGCATACTTGTGTGCTGGGACCAGTGGTACCCGGAAGCGGCGCGCCTGATGGCACTGGCGGGTGCGGAGGTGCTGATCTACCCCACCGCTATCGGCTGGAACCCGGCCGACGACGCAGCCGAGCGCGCGCGTCAGCGCGACGCATGGATTCTCGTGCAGCGCGGCCACGCCGTCGCCAACGGGCTGCCGGTGCTGGCCGTCAACCGCGTCGGCTTCGAGCCCGACCCGACCGGCCATACGGCTGGCGCACAATTCTGGGGCTCCAGCTTCGCCACCGGGCCGCAAGGTGAATATCTGGCCCAGGCCGGCACGGAACACCCGGAAGTCCTGGTGACGGATATCGACCTGCGGCGCTGCGAACAAGTCCGCCGCTGGTGGCCGTTCCTGCGCGACCGCCGCATCGACCTCTATGCCGACCTGACGCGCCGTTATCGGGACTGACGACCGATTAACGGGGAGCAGCAAGCGGCATAAAGTGGCGCGGCAGCAGGCAGTGCGCCGCGTCGGGACCGGTAGGAGCGGGCCAGCCCGCGACCCGTCATGGCGCGAAATCCAGCGATCGTGGCAGCACAATTCTCCCAACCACTCACGCTCTCCAATCCCCAATTTCCAGCCCCCACGGTGTGGCGATATTTCCGCCAATCCGCACGCGGCCCGTTCAGACCATGGGCCAGCGGAGTTTATCCACAGCCTCGTGCACAGCCTGTCCAGCCTCGTGGTGGACAACACAGGCCACCGGGCCCGGTGCCATCGAGCGCGCACCCTGATGTCCCGAACAGACGCTGGCGTTTTTCGCCAATCCGTAACAAGTCATTGATACGCAAGGAATTTCAAGGATTCCCAAGAGCCTTTTGCACAACCTCTCCAGCATTGCAGTGGAGAACCCAGACCATCTGTTGGGGTCAGTCCTCGGCTTCCCTTTACAATCAGTCCTCCTTTCTTTCGGGGTGCGCCCACCTCTGCTCGGCGCCTGACCCGTAACTTACTTCCAGCGACCCGAGACCATGGCCAGCGAACACAATTCCAACACTTCCGCAATTTCAGCCGAAGAACTCGACGCCTGGCGCGACAGCATCCGGCGCTTCCTTACCGCCGAAGTGGAACCGCACTACGAACAATGGGAGGCCGAAGGCATCCTGCCGCAGTCCCTGTACCTGAAAATGGGGAAACAGGGGCTGCTGTGTGTCGACCAGCCGGAAGCCTATGGCGGCAGCGGCGCACCGTTTTTGTTCTCGGCCGCGGTCGTCGAGGAAACGGCGCGCATGGGCTTTCTGGGTCTGGCCACGAACCTTTCCGTGCACTCGGATATCGTGGCACCGTACATCCTGGACCTTGGCAACGACGCCCAGAAGCGCAAATACCTGCCGCGTATGGTCAGCGGCGAATGCATCGGCGCCGTGGCGATGACGGAACCTGGCGCTGGCTCCGACTTGCAGAACATCAAGACCACGGCGGTGGCGGACGGCGACCATTTCCGTATCAATGGGTCAAAAACCTTCATCACGAACGGCCAGCACGCCGGCGTCGTCGTCACCGTCACGAAAACCGACCCGACCGCCGGTGCGAGAGGCACTACGCTGTTCACGGTGGACACCACCCTGCCCGGCTTCAAGCGCGGCCGCAACCTCGGCAAGATCGGCCAGCACTGCGCCGACACCTCGGAGCTGTTCTTCGACGACATGCGGGTGCCGGCAACGGAAATGCTGGGGCGCACCGGCGGCGGCTTCGGCCATTTGATGGACGAATTACCGCGCGAACGACTCATCCTTTCGGTTAGCGCCGTCGGCCATGCGCAGGGCGCCCTGGACCGGACAGCGGCCTATGTCATGGAACGCAAGGCTTTCGGCCAGCCGCTGGCGAGTCTGCAAAACACGCGTTTCGAGCTCGCGCGCGCCAAGACCGACATCGAGGTGCACCGCGCGTTCGTCGAAAAATGCGCGGCCCTCTACGCCGAACACGGGATGGACGTCACGATGGCAGCCATGGTCAAGCTCGCCACGACCGAAATGCAGGGCCGGGTGACGGATGCCTGCCTGCAGCTGTTCGGCGGCTACGGCTACATGACGGAATTTCCGATCTCGCGCTACTGGACGGATGCCCGCGTGCAGCGCATCTACGGCGGCGCCTCGGAAGTGATGAAGGAAATCGTGGCGCGGTCCGTCGTCGGACGCTGAAGGCCGCGCGACCCGAACCCGACACTGGCTTTACAGCGCGCGGTGCGCGAGTGAAGGTGTGTCGCCGCGTTCCCGCTTGCGCCGGTAATACGCCTCCACCAGCCGCAGGGAATCGCCCATGCGCCGCGCACGGAACAACCAGGCATCGGCCAGTGCGGGGGCCTCGACGTGGGCGTGCACGACGGTTTCGAACAACGCCAGCCAGTCGTCCACCAGCGCTGCCGTCACGCCTACGGCGGCATGCTTGGGCATGACTTCGTAGCGGTAGTCCAGGTACGGGCGCCCGCCCAGGGACAACCACCAGAAGTGCGTCATCTTCGCCTTGTGCGCCGGCCAGTCGTGGACGATTCCGAAGGGGCCGGCGAGCGTCGGATGATGCTGGATGCGACCGTAGAAATCATCGACCACCGCCGCAATCGTCGCGCGGCCGATCTCCTCCGCCGTGGTGCGTTCCACGCGGGCATCGGGCGTTTGCCTGGACTGATCGAAAGACATGGCGGAAACTCGTTTTACCCCGCGGAGCAAGGTGTCTGTCGGCGCTACCTCGCCCGCGACATTCTACCGATTCTGACTTTAGGGAGCCGTTCGCCGGCCTTCATTGACGGCAATCAAGCGGCCGCATCACTGCGCAACCCGCAGCGTCAGCAAAAAGCGCTGCGCTGGTTCGCATGGGCTGCAGCGCGGCCGGTGGGCCCGTAAGTCGGACTCAGCAGTCCGAGTGCGTCCATGCGCGACTCGACACGTGCCTGCAAGACAGAAAGCAGCACCTGGTTGCGGGCGTTGGCCACGGCCACGGCGTGCAGACGGGACCTTGCGGCGCCTGGAAATCCTTGATGCTTCGTGCAAGCGTCCAAGGCGTTCAGGGTGTGCAGCTTGTCATCTGCGGCAACCGTGATGGCTTTGGTGTCCGCCTGCAGCAGCGCATCGCGCTCGGTGTCCAGGGTCTGCTCCAGCGTGGCCAGCAGCGCTTCCAGCACGCCGGCTTCGGAGGAGGCCATGTCCACCTGCGTCATGCTCAACCCAGCCCTTGCAGTGAGGATGACTGCGCCAGCAGAGCGTCGGCAATCGCATTCGCATCCACGCGATACTGGCCGGCGTCGACCTGGGTGCGCAGTGCGTCGACCCGCGCGCGGTCGAAGACCGGCCCGGTGGATGCGCCCGCGGCTTTCGCAACGCTGAGCGACAGGGAGGAATGGTCCTCGCCCTGCCCGCCCGTCGACCGTACCGGCGCGACGTTCGCGGCCACGACATCGCTCTTGACCGAGGTCCGGGTGTCGGCGCCGGGTTGGGTCTGCAGCAATTGCGAGGGAGTGATGGTGGTTGTCATGACACGTCTCCAGAGGCCTTCCTGTTCACGCTGTCGGCCGCATTTCGAAAAACTTTAGGGGATAACCGGAAATTTGCAAACCAGCTGCCTGCCCACTCCATGCCCGTGCTGTATCGCGACCTGCCGTGGCACGCCGGATACCCTCGTTCATCGGCGCAACGCCGCGGAACTTTAGGGCTTTCCGGCACGCCATGGCGCCCGTCAGACGGCACCGATGACAACTCGTCCGTCCGGGCCGACAACGCCACTGACGATGCGGTGCGAACTGAGATTTTCCACGCGCAGCACCTGGCCCGGCGCCGCATCCGCCAGTGCCCGCCCGGCGGCTTTCACGGTCAGCGCATTTGAACGGTATTGCAGCGTGACGGTCTGGCCGCGGCGAATGACGGGTGCCGCTCGGACGTTTGTCATCGACAGCACCGTGCCGGCCCCGAGCGCACGCGTGGCCAGGCCGCCGATGGCGACACCGGCATCCGTGAAGTAACCGCCCGCCAGCGAGGTGATGTTGCGCGGCTGAAGCTGCACCATCTGCGCCGTGATCGCCTGCCCGGCCGCGACTGGCTGGGTCAGCACCAGAACGGCCTGCATCTGCTGGACTTCGACCGGCACGTACAACGTCCACGGCTGCGGGCCGGTACACGTGACGCGGACGCTGGGCGTGCGCCCGTTGCCCTGCACGGTCGCTTGCGGAGTCGTTCCGCACGCTGCAAGGCGCACGTTTGCGTCGATATGCGCGCTGACCGTGGATCCGGGCCGGCCCTGCAGGACCGCCGTCTCCGCGATCTGGCGCAGCAGCGGCACTGGCGTCCACGCCGTCGGCGCGGCCATCGCGACACACGGAGCAAGGACGGCTAGCAGGCAGGGCAATTTATGCATGGCAATCTCGGCAACATTCTCTGCACACCGGCCTGCAACCCCCATTCCACCCGGCGCATCCGGCCGCCCGGCAGATGCGGGACCGATTCTTGCAGGCTCGGGATTCAGCCACACCTTCGAAATCTTCCTTCCACCTGCACAGATAGATCCAGACATGAGCACCGGATGGCTTGACAGCATCGACCGCCAGACCCGCCTAGCGGGGCATAACCGCCTGGCCCTGCTGCTGCTGACGCTGGGCGACGGCGCCGTCTACGGCGTCAATGTCTTCAAGGTGGAAGAGATCCTGCGGGCGCCACCGATCACACTCCTGCCCGGCGCGCATCCCTTGATTCGCGGCGCCGCCGAAATCCGCGGCCGCCCGGTTCCCGTGATCGACCTGCCGCGGGCGATGGGCTGCAGCGGAGCAGACCCGCATCACCTCGTGGTGGCGGAATTCAACCGCAGTGTGCAGGCCTTCCTCGTGGACAAAGTGCTGCGCATCGTGCACATCGACGTCGCGGACGTCCAGCCCGCCAGCGAAAGCAGCCCGTTCCTGACGTCGATCGCCCATTTCTCTGAACAATACGTGCAGATTCTCGACCTTGAAGCGCTGCTGGCCGAAGCGCTCGGCGGGCCGCCGCAATTGTCCAGACACCTGGCGGGGAGCAATGACGCGAAGGGCTGGCGCATCCTGCTGGCAGACGACTCCCGCATCGCCCGCTCCCAGGTGGACCGCACGCTCAGCCCGCTCGGGGCCCAGGTCATCGCAGTCAACGACGGCCGCCAGGCCCTGGAATGGCTGCAGGCCCAGGCGCGCGCCGAACAGCTTGACGACTTGCTGATGGTGATCTCCGACATCGAAATGCCTGTCATGGATGGCTACACCTTGACGTCGGAAATCCGACACGATCCACAGCTCGCCCATCTTTACGTCCTGCTGCACACCTCGCTGTCCGGCGACTTCAACCACTCGATGGTGCAGCAGGTAAAGGCCGATCGCTTCATCCCGAAATTCAGTGCCGACGAACTCGCCCAGGCCGTCCTCGACCGCGTGAAAAACCTGCAGCCGCGGTGACTACGAGGCGGTTCCGGAATCCCGCCCACCGGCGGGCAGCGGCGCGCACTGCCACTTGTTGGGCTCGGCTGACGACAAGGGATCGGCCGCCGTCGTTGCCAGCCACGCAGCCCATCTGCACAACCCGTTCGCACACCGGTTCATGCCGTGCATCACCACCTGGAACACGGCTTGCTCAATTCCTCTTGAGTCCATTCAGTGGAGGCCGAAAATGGCAATTCCACCTGTATCCACAGGTTTCGGGCCGATGTTCGGATTGCAAGCTCGCTCGCTGGATCTGCAGTCGCAGCGTCTGTCGCTGATCGCCAACAACCTGGCGAATTCCGACACGCCGGGATTCCAGCCGCGCGACATCGACTTCCAGTCGGCGTTGCGTGCCGCCGAGTCCGGCGATCTGAAAACCGCACAGGCAAAGTCGGAGCCGCAGGCCACCGTCCAGCCCACCATCGACGGCAACGGCGTGGAGTCGTCGCAGCAGCAAGCCGCGTTCGCGGATGCCGCGCTGCGCTACGAAGCCAGCCTGAGCTTCATCAACGTCCGGATTCAGATGCTGAATTCAGCGTTCACGGGGAACTGACATGGGCCTTGGAAACATCTTCCAGATCGCCGCCAGCTCGATGGGGGCGGAATCTGTCCGCCTATCCACCGTCGCCAGCAACCTCGCGAACGCCAACGCGACGTCCGCCACACCGGAAGGCGTATACCGCGCCCGCATGCCGGTGTTCCAGACCGTGCTGGACGACCAGGGTGGTGCCGGCGTACGCGTTTCAAACATCGTGGAAAGCACGGCGCCGCCGGAAAAACGCTACGCCCCCAACGACCCGCAGGCGGACGGGCAAGGCTACATCTATGCCGCTTCCGTCAACCCGGTGGACGCGATGGTCAACATGATCGCCGCCGCCCGTTCCTACCAGAACAGCGTGCAGGCGATGAGCACCGCCAAGCAGCTGATGCTGGACACCCTGAGCCTCGGCAAATGACCGCCATCGACCCCGGCGTTACCGCCACGCAGCCCAATCCCTTCGCCAATATCGGCTTGACGCAGCCCGCTGGGAACGGCACCGCGGCAGGCGGCAACGGCGCCGCGCTGGACAGCGCCTCACTGGGCCTGACCGGTGCGAACTTCATGAACCTGCTGCTGGCCCAGGTCAAGAACCAGGACCCGATGAACCCGATGGACAGCACCGCGTTCCTCGGCCAGCTCGCGCAGCTCAGCACGGTATCCGGCATCCAACAGCTGAATGACGGGTTTTCGTCGCTCAGCGCCTCGCTGACCTCGAACCAGGCCTTGCAGGCCGCGAACCTCGTCGGCCACCAGGCGCAGACCACGTCCCCCAGCCTGCAGTGGGACGGCACCACGCCCGTGACGGCACAAGCCGTCTTGCCGATTGCATCCGGCAACGTGCAGGTCGCGGTCATGGACGCCGCCGGGCAGTTCGTCACCGGCATCGCGCTTGGCTCGCAGCCCGCCGGCAATGCCAGCTTCACGTGGGACGGGACAAATGCCGACGGCAACAAGGTTGCACCTGGCACCTACACCCTCGTCGCCACGGCAACCGACAACAACACCACCACCGCACTGCAGACGCTGACGAACGCCACCATCACCGGCGTGGGGCTCGGCGGTGTGAATGGGTTGACGCTGGACCTCGCCGGCGTCGGTACCGTGCCCTTCAACGACGTCAAAAGCATCCGGTAAGGAGATTCACCATGTCCTTCAATATCGCATTATCCGGCCTGAACGCCGCTTCCAACGACCTGGACGTCACGTCCAACAACATCGCCAACGCCAACACCACCGGCTTCAAGTCCTCGCGGGCGGAATTCGGCGACGTGTTCGCGCAGGCGGCGAACAACCTGTCGAACTCGCTGATCGGCTCTGGCGTAAAGCTGGAATCCGTGGCCCAGAACTTCGGCCAGGGCAACGTTAACTTCACGAACAACACGCTTGATCTCGCCATCAGCGGCAGCGGCTTCTTCACCCTGTCCAACAACGGTTCGATCGAGTACAGCCGCGCCGGCGCCTTCGGTCCGGACAACCAGGGTTTCGTGGTGAATTCCTCCGGCCAGCGGCTGCAGGTCTACCCGGCCAGCCCGGTTACCGGCGTCATCGACACCGGGCGTCTGAGCGACCTGCAGCTGAGCACGGCGAACAACCCGCCGTCGGCGACGACCACCATCTCGGCCGGCGTCAACCTGCAGGCCAGCGCCACGCCGCCGACGCTCACGCCCTTCGATCCCACGGACCCGAACACCTACAACAGCACTTCGTCGCTGACCGTGTTCGACTCGCTGGGCGCCAGCCACACCACGAACCTGTTCTTCACGAAGACCGCCACCCCCAACGAATGGACGGTCCAGACCCGGGTGGACGGCGCTGACGTCGGCGGCCCGCAAATCCTGACCTACGACGGCAACGGCGTATTGATCTCGCCCGCCAACGGCCGCGTCACGCTGCCCGCCGTGACGCTGGCCAATGGCGCTACGCCGCTGAACATGACGCTGGACCTGTCAGGTTCCACCCAGTTCGGCGACCAGTACGCGGTGGCCAGCCTGCAGCAGAACGGGTTTGCCACCGGCCGGCTGTCGGGCCTGAGTGTATCTTCCAGTGGCGTGGTGCAGGCCAATTTCACGAACGGCCAGTCCAAGCCGCTCGGCCAGGTGGCGTTGTCGAACTTCACGAATGCGCAAGGGCTGCAGCAGCTCGGTGACACGAAATGGTCGGAAAGCTTCAGCTCCGGCCAGCCGATCCGCGGCGCCGCCGGCGCCGGGGCGTTCGGCAACATCCAGTCCGGGGCGCTCGAAGCCTCGAACGTGGACATCAGCAAGGAACTCGTGAACCTGATCACCGCGCAGCGCAATTACCAGGCCAACGCGCAGTCGATCCAGGCCGAGTCGACGATCACCCAGACCATCCTGCAGGTGCGTTAAGCACCGGGTAGCCCGCCATGGACCACGCCCTCTACGTCGCAATGACCGGCGCCGACCACATTCGGCAGGCGCAGACCGTCAACAACGCGAACCTGGCCAACCTGAACACCACCGGTTTTCGTGCCGAACTCGCGGCACAGACCGCCGTGCCGGTGCGCGGGCCGGGCTGGCAGAGCCGCGTGGATGCGGCGCTGGCGCCTGCCGGCTTCAACACTGCCGAAGGCGCGTTGCAGGCCACCGGCAACCCGCTGGACGTCGCCGTGCAGGGCAACAACTGGATCGCCGTCCAGGCCCGTGACGGGTCTGAAGCCTACACACGCCAAGGCGACCTCAGCGTCACCGCGAATGGCCTGCTGGTGAACGCCGCCGGCCACGCCGTGCTGGACGTCAGCGGGGCGCCGGTGGCGATCCCGCCCTATACCAGCATCACCATCGCCGCCGACGGCACGGTCGGCGTCGTGCCGCAGGGCCAGACGCCGGCTACGGTCGCGAACATCGGCCGCATCAAGGTGGTGTCCGCGACCCCCGGCCAGATCACGCGCGGGCCGGATTCCCTGTTCCACCCCCGCCAAGGCGTGGAGCTGCAGCCGGTGGCGGGCGATGCGCTGCTGACCGGCACGCTGGAGTCCTCCAACGTGAACGTGGCGGACGCACTCGTGCAGATGATCAGCCTGGCTCGGCAGTTCGAGATGCAGACGAAGCTGATGCACACCATTGACCAGAACGAACAAGCCAGCAGCCAGTTGCTGCGCCTGAACGGCTAAGGAGACAGACATGGACGGAGCCCTCTGGGTTGCCAAGACCGGCCTGCAGGCGCAGGACGCCCGCATGCGGGAAATTTCCAACAACCTCGCGAACGTCAACACCACCGGCTTCAAGACCGGCCGCGTGAACTTTGCGGACCTGCTGTACCAGAACGTGGTGCAGCCAGGCGGCCCTTCCAGCACGCAGACCCAGCAGCCAACGGGCCTGATGATGGGCACCGGCGTGCGCATCGTCTCGACGGAAAAGGATTTTTCCGAAGGCACGCTGGAACAGACCAACAATTCGCTGGACGTCGCCATCAACGGCCGCGGCTTCATCCAGGTACAGCTGCCGGACGGCACGCTGGCGTATACCCGCGATGGCTCGCTGAAGATCGACAGCCAGGGCCAGCTCGTCACGAACCGCGGCTACCCGATCCAACCGGGCGTGAACCTGCCTAACAACACCCAGAGCGTGACGATCTCCTCCGACGGAATCGTCAGCGCGCAAGTGCCTGGACAGGCCGCGCCGCAGCAGGTCGGCACGCTCACGCTGGCTGATTTCATGAACGCGCCAGGCCTGCAGCCGATGGGCCAGAACATGTACCTGGAAACCGCCTCCAGTGGCCCGCCGCAGACCGGTACACCCGGCGTCAACGGCATCGGCACGCTGGAACAGGGGATGCTTGAAGCTTCCAATGTCAACGTCGCCTCGGAGCTGGTGAACATGATCGAGACCCAGCGTGCCTACGAGATGAATTCACGCGCTATCCAGACCTCGGACCAGATGTTGCAGTTCATCACCCAGAACCTGTAACGGAGCCCACCCGTGAACTTCAAGCCCATCCTTGCCCTCGTCTGCCTCGTCGGCGTACTGCCGCTGGCCGGCTGCGGCACGATGGGCGGCGTCCTGCATGGCGACACACCGGAAACCACGCCGCTGCCGCCCGTCCAGCCCCCGGCTCCGCCGTCACCAGGCGCGATCTACCAGCCCGGCAACACCATCGCGTTCATGGAGGACCCGATCGCCCACCGCGTCGGTGACCTCATCACCGTGGTGCTGCAGGAACGCACGCAGGCGCAGGCCGCGTCCAGCACCGCCACCGGCAAGAACGACAGCATCGACGTCGGGATTCCGACACTGTTCGGCCACAGCTTCAAGCAGCTGAACGCTTCCGCCGCCACCAAGAACGCGTTCAACGGCACCGGCACCTCGCAGCAATCGAACCAGCTCACCGGCCAGATCTCGGTGCGCGTGGTGGAAGTGCTGCCAAACGGCCTGCTGAAGGTTTCCGGCCAGAAGCAGCTGCAGATCAACCGCAGCGACGAGCTGATGACGCTGACCGGCTATGTGGCCACGCGCGACATCGCCGCCGACAACACCGTGCCTTCCGGCCGCGTGGCCATGGCGCAGATCAACTACCACGGGCGCGGCGCGCTCGGCGACGCGAACCGGATGGGCTGGCTGGCCCGCTTCTTCAACTCTCCGCTCTGGCCATTCTGATGAAAACCGCCCGTACTGCACTCGTCACGGCCCTCCTAGTCGTGCTGGGTGTCACAGCACCCGCACACGCCGAACGCGTGCAGGATCTTGCCGACATCGCCGGCGTGCGCACCAACGCGCTGATCGGCTACGGCATCGTCGCCGGGCTCGACGGCACCGGCGACCAGACCAGCCAGACGCCGTTCACCATCCAGTCGCTGCGGAACACGCTGTTCAACCTCGGCGTGACGATCCCGCCGAACGTCAACCCGCAGCTCAAGAATGTCGCCGCCGTCGCGCTGCGCGCCACGCTGCCGCCCTTCGCCCAGCCGGGACAGAACATCGACGTCACGGTGTCTTCCATCGGCACCGCAGCCTCGCTGAAAGGCGGCACGCTGATGATGGCGCCGCTGAAGGGCGCCGATGGTCAGGTCTACGCCATCGCGCAGGGCACCGTCGTGGTCGGCGGCTTCGGCGCGACCGGCAAGGATGGCTCGAAGATCTCGGTGAACGTGCCGTCTTCCGGCAGCATCCCGAACGGTGCCACGGTCGAACGGGCCCTGCCCAATGCCTTCGACCAAGGCAGCACCGTGACTTTCAACCTGCGGCAGGCCGACTTCACGACCGCCATGCGGCTGTCGAACGCCATCAACGCCGCGTCCGGCTCGAATATCGCGCAGGCCATGGATGCGGTGTCGGTGCGCGTGCAGGCGCCGCCGGATGCCGGTTCGCGTGTCGCCTTCCTCGCCCGCATCCAGCAACTCGATGTCCAGCCCGGCGTTGCGCCGGCACGCGTCGTGGTGAACGCCCGCACCGGCACCATCGTCATCGGCCAGGATGTCACCGTAAGCGCCGCAGCCGTTGCCCACGGCTCGCTGACGGTCTCCATCTCGGAACGCACGGGCGTCAGCCAGCCGGCGCCGTTCTCGAACGGGCAGACGGTTGCGGTGCCGCAATCCACGATCACGGCGCAGCAGGAAAAGGCGCACATGTTCATGATGCCGGACACCGTTTCCCTGCAGAAGCTCGTGGACGCCGTCAACCAGATCGGCGCCACGCCGGGCGACCTCGTCGCGATCCTCGAAGCGCTGAAGACGGCCGGCGCGCTGCACGCCGATCTGGTGGTCGAGTAATGATCGCCGGCCCGCAACTCGCAGCCGACCCGCGGTCGCTGGCGACGCTGAAGGCGCAGGCCAGCAGGGACGGCACGCATTCGGACGCCACGCTGCGCGAAGTCGCCCGCCAGTTCGAGGCTGTGTTCGCCCAGATGATGATCAAGTCGATGCGCGCCACGCATCTGGGCGACGACGGGCTGGGTAACGCCGGACAGCTGTATACGTCGCTGTTCGACCAGCAGATTGCCCAATCCATGACCAAGGGTCGTGGACTGGGCCTCGCCAACATGCTGATGCAGCAGCTCAAGAACCGGGTCGGCGGCCCAGAGAACACACAAGCGGCGGTCACTGCCCTCACACTCAAGTCCACGGACCGCATCGCCAACCGTCTTGCCGCTTCGCCTGCGGATGGCGTGGCCGCGCCTTCAGCAAGCACCGCAGCGGACGTTCCCGCACATATCCAGAGCTTCGTCAATCGCTTGCTGCCGCACGTGAAACAGGCGGCGGAAAAGCTCGGCGTCTCAGCGCGCATGATCATCGCTCAGGCCGCGTTGGAAACCGGCTGGGGCAGCCACGGGCTCGGCGACGGTGGCCATAATCTGTTCGGCATCAAGGCCACCGGCAGTATCCCGGCCACGCCCGCCGCGACAACGGAATTCATCGACGGCACAGCACGCAACGTTGTGGCGAACTTTCGACGCTATATGTCTGACGGCGAATCCGTCGCCGACTACGCCCGACTCATCGGTAACAATCCGCGCTACAGCGCCGTAGCGGGCAGCGGCGACAACGCTCAGCGCTTCGCCTCGGCGCTGCAGAACGCCGGTTACGCCACTGATCCGGATTACGCGCGCAAGCTCACGGCGGTTGCGCAATCGCCGGATCTCGCGGCGGCCCTCAAGGCGGCTGCAACATGAACCAGCCACCCACCCGCCATGTTCCGAATACCGCCACACGCGCTTCCCTGCGATGCATCGAACGCTGCCTTTCCAGGGGCCACCGTCCAATGACCGCTCGTCGGCTGCCTGCAGGGTCACCTAAAGTTTTTTCGTCCGCTGTCGATGCCGTGGGTGAAAGCGGGTAATTCGGCCGCAGGAATTTCGAGGATCACGCCATGCCTGACATGCTGAGTATCGGTGCATCGTCGCTGCTGGCCTACCAGCAGGCGCTCGCCACCGTATCCAACAACATCGCGAACGCGAACACACCGGGCTATAGCCGTCAGACCACCGCCCTGCAGGCACAGGCAGGCTCACCCACGGGTGCCGGAACGTTTGGCGCCGGCGTCAGCGCGGTCAGCGTCTCGCGCCAGCAGAGCCCGTTCGCCACCAGCTCGCTGTGGTCGGCCACTTCCGCCAGCGCCGCAACCGCTGCGGTCGCTGCCGCAAGCACCCAGATCGACAACCAGCTGTCTTCGCAGAGCCTTTCTCTCGCCCAGCCCCTTAGCAGCTTCTTCGATGCGCTGGACGGCTGGGCCACGGCTCCCACCGACCCGGCCTCGCGCCAGGCGGTACTGGGTGCCGCCCAGACCCTGGCGACCCTGTGGAACTCCACGGACCAGCAACTGCAGAGCATCGGCAACAACCTCACACAGCAAGCCGGTGCGTCCGTCTCCCAGATCAACACGTTGACGCAACAGATCGCCGACTTCAACAACGCCATCACGGTGGCCACCGGCCAGGGCGGCGGCAACCCGCCCAACGACCTGCTCGATCAGCGCGATGCCGCCATCGGCCAACTAGCCGCCCAGATCGGCATCAGCACCGTGACGAATAGCTCCGGTGTGATGAGTGTCTACACCGGCAGCGGCCAAGCGCTGGTGCTGGGTGCACAGGCCACGCAAGTTAGCCTCGCCTCGTCACCGAACACCGGGGAGTTGCAGCTGCGGCTGGGCGCCGGCGCCGGTGCTGTCACGCTGCCAAGCGTTGCCGGCGGCACGCTCGGCGGCACGCTGGATGCGCTGCAGAACACCGTTGCCCCGGCACAACGCCAGCTTGCGGCCGTCGCCAACCGCCTCGCGGAAACCGTCAACGCCGTTCAGCAGGCCGGGACCGATGCCGGCGGCGACCCGGGTCAGGCACTGTTTTCCGTGGCTACACCGATGGTCAAGGCGGCCCTCGCCAACCAGAGCGGCGCACAGCTCAGCGCCGAGATCAAGAACGCCATCAACTGGCCGGCCGAGCCGATCCGGATGCAGTTCAACAACGGGAAATGGACGGCCGTCGGCACCATTACCGGCAAGAGCTACCCGGCGCTGACCGGCGGGGCAACCGGCGCTTCGCTGGCGGACATCGGAACCGCCACCGGGCTTTCGATCAGCGTGAACGGCACGCCGCAGAACGGCGACACGTTCACCATCGACAACCGCACCAGCGGCTTGAACGTGGCACTTACTCAGCCGGGGCAGCTGGCCGGCGCGACGCCCGTCACGGCAACACCGGCCAATACCAACGCCGGCACCGCGGTCGTCAACCGCCTGCAGGTGACAGACCCCGCGAATCCGGATCTGCGCGCAGCGGCAACCGTCACGTTTCCGACCACAAGCACCTACTCGCTGGACGGTGGGGCCACAACCCAGCCTTTCAACGGCACGATCAGCGCGAACGGCTGGACACTCTCGCTGAACGGCACGCCCGCTGCTGGCGACAGCTTCACGCTCGCGGTAACCGGTGCGAATTCCGCCGACAACGGCATGGCCAACCTGCTGGCCGGCTTGCGCACACAGCCGGGTGCGGACGGACAATCCGTCACCCAGGCACAAAGCGCATTGATCGCGAACGTCGGTTCACGGACGGCGCGAGCCCAGGGTCTGGACCAGGCCCAAACGGCCTTGCTGTCGCAGGCGCAGAACGCCCGCGACCAGGTCTCCGGCGTAAGCCTGGACGAGGAAGCGGCCAACCTCATGCGTTACCAGCAGGCTTACCAGGCGGCGGCGCAGGTCATGTCCAGCGCCCAGACGCTCTTCAGTTCCCTGCTCCGTGCCGTAGGAGGTTGAACCATGGCCATCCGCATCACCGAAGGCATCGCCTACCGCACCGCCCTGTCATCCATGCAGCGGACGACGGCCGATCTCGGGAAGACGCAACTTCAGCTCTCCACTGGGCAGAAGTTCCAGACCGCGGCAGAAGACCCGACGGCGGCCGCGCAGGTGCAGAACCTCAACGCACAGCTTGCGAACCTCGTGGCGCGCAACAAGACGCTGGATACGGCGCGGCTGGCCTTGCAGACCGAAAACCAGGCATTGACCGATGCCCAAAACGTCTTCAGCCAGGCCAGCACGCTGGCCGTCCAGGCCGGCAACCCCACGCTCAGCGCCAGCGACCGCGAAGACCTCGCCCAGCAGATCGACAGCTTGAAGATCCAGCTCACCG
Source organism: Nevskiaceae bacterium (assembly GCA_004298465.1). Lineage (GTDB taxonomy): Bacteria > Pseudomonadota > Gammaproteobacteria > Nevskiales > Nevskiaceae > SCRT01. Next base: position 127,485 of record SCRT01000020.1, read on the forward strand.
CCATCGCCAACCGCAGCGACGCGAACGGCAAGCCGATCTTCGGCGGTGGCCTGGCCAACGGCCCGGCCTTTACCACTGCACCCGGCGGCGCCGTCAGCTATGCCGGCGGCGACCAGCCTACGTGGCTGCAGGTGGATGCCGCGGCCGCCCTGCCGGCCGGCGACACCGGCCGTGAAGTGTTCATGACGAGCTCGAACGGGGATCCGAACACCCCGTCGACGCAGAGCCTGTTCAAGACACTTGATGACCTCTCCGCCGCCATCCGCACCGCCGACCCTGCGCAGCGTTCCGCCGCCCTCGCATCCAGCGCGAACGCCCTGAACGCCGGCGCCAGCCACATCACGCGCATGGCGACACGCAATGGTGGTCGCCTCAATGCGCTCGACACGCTCGAAAGTGCGCAGCAAACCCAGGCCACTGATGTCCAGCAAGTCCGTTCCGCGGTTGGCGACGTCGACTACGCGAAGGCCGCCAGCCAGCTCACCTTGCTGAGCACCGCGCTGCAAGCCGCCCAGCAGAGCTTCATCAAGATTCGCTCACTGTCGCTGTTCAACTTCATGCATTGATGCAGCGAATTTGCGGCGGATCTCGCCGCCGGCTTTCACGGGCCGGCGGCTTTTCGTTTGTCGGCACCGTCCGGACACCGCCCCCGTACGCCGCGCCGCTCATCCCCACAAGGCCGCCGCTCATCCCCTGTTCCCGCAGGCCCCTCAACTTTCTCCACCTACGGTCGAAAACGTGTTTGAAGGCGGCGCACACGGCACCGCTCGACACCCCGGGCACCCTCGGTGCGCCCTCACAGCAAGGAGATTTGACATGGCCCTCGTACTCAACACCAACATCATGTCGCTGAACTCGCAGAATGCGTTGAACCGCACACAGAACACGATGCAGACTTCCATGCAGCGCCTGTCCACCGGCCTGCGCGTCAACAGCGCCGCCGATGACGCCGCCGGCTACGCGGTTTCCACCCGCATGTCCACCCAGCTCAACGGCATGGACCAAGGTATCCGCAACACCAACGATGCCATCTCCCTGCTGCAGACCGCTTCCGGCGGCCTGAACCAGATCATCTCCAACCTCCAGCAGCTCAGCTCGCTGGCCGTGGAAGCCGGCAACCCGACGATGTCCAGTTCCGACCGCACAAATCTGGATGCCGTCTCCAAGCAGCTGCTGGCGGAAAATTCCCGCATCGCGCAGACCACAAACTTCAATGGTGTGGCACTGTTCGGCACGGGCTCAGCGCTGGCTAGCGGCGCCCTGGCGGCCAGCTCCATCTTCCGTATCGGCACGCAGTCTGGCGACACCATCTCGATCAGCGCGCTGAGCACTCTCGTGTCGGCCCTCAAAGGTGCCTTCTCATCCTCGATCTCGATGGCCACCGCCAGCGGCATCAGTGCCACCATCACGGCCCTCAACACCGCACTCAGCGGTCTGACGACGAATGCGGCCAAGGTCGGCGCCATCCAGAACCGCTTCCAGGCCGTCGTGGAGAATCTGCAGACCAACAAGACGAACCTGACCGCCGCCCGCTCGCAGATCGTCGACGTGGACTACGCTGCGGAAACCGCGAACCTGACGAAGTCGCAGATCATGCAACAGGCCGGTGTCGCCATGGTCGCCCAGGCCAACCAGATCCCGCAATCCATCCTGAAACTGCTGCCATAACCTCAGAGCACTTGCGGCACCCGAAACGCCGGCCTCCTGGCCGGCGTTTCCCGTTGCACGAACCCAGGGCCACCTGCCCCCGCCGGTCCCGGCACCGGGCCCGCACATCCCCCCGTCACGTACACCGCTAAAGCTTTCCCCCAGACTGTCGATAAGGAAGTAAAGGTGCAAGGATTCCGCAACGCCGGCTTCATGGAATAGGGCGGCCGCGGGGTTTCGGACACAACACGGAGTTTTCGATCATGGCCATCACGATTCCTCCTCAGACTCAGTTGACGGGTACCATCACGACCGCAGGTCTGGGCTCCGGGCTGAATGTCTCGACCATCGTTCCACAGCTGGTCAGTGCGGACACCCAGGGACAGAGTACCCTGCTGCAAAACCAGCAGAACAGCGTCAACGCGCAGATTTCCGCGATCGGGAAGATTTCTTCTGCGGCTTCCAGCCTGCAGAACGCGATCAAGGCGCTGAGCAGCGGCGGCCTGCAAACGCAGACTGCCAGCGTCAGCGACTCATCCGTGCTGTCGGCAACCGTGACAGGAAGCACGCCTGCCACTTCCCACACCGTCGAGGTGCAGTCCCTGGCCCAGACGCAGGTCCTGACATCTAAGGCCTTCACGAACGGTGACGCCACCGTCGGCAGCGGAACGCTGACGATCGGTTCCGGAAGTTCCAGCTTCGATGTCGCTTTCCTGAATACCGCCTCCCTGACACAAATCCGCGATGCCATCAATCAAGCCAGCGGCAACACCAGTGTCACCGCCTCGATCGTCAACGCCAATGACGGCGCGCACCTGGTGCTGACGAGCCGCAACAGCGGGGCGGCGAACACGCTCAACATCACGGCCAGCGGTGGCGGCGGCGGCCTGGCAGTACTGACCACCGGCGCGGGGGGGCTGACCCAGGCTCAGGCGGGCACCGACGCCCAGCTCACGGTAGACGGCTTCGCCGTGACTTCCGCCAGCAATACCATAACCGGCGTACTCGACGGTCTGACGCTGAACCTGGCAAAAGCCGCGCCCGGCCAGACCGTGCAGGTGAACGTGGCGCAGGACACCAGCGCCATCGTCCAGAACGTCAACCAGTTTGTCAGTGCCTACAACGCACTGAGCTCAGCCATTACGCAACAGACCAGCTTCGACAGCAGCACGGATACCGCCGCCCCGCTGCTCGGCAACACCAGCGTCTCGATGGTGGGGCGCCAGTTGCGTACCATCGCCGGCTCTGCAGTGGGCAACGGTGCGTTTGCGACCCTGGCACAGGCCGGCATCAAGCCGAACACCGACGGCACCTTGACCGTGGATGTCGACCAACTCGGGAAAACACTGGCACAGGATCCGAATAGCGTCAGCGCGCTGCTGACCGGAGCCGGCGGTATCGCCACGCAGTTGCAAACCAACCTTTCGAACTACGTTGGGTTCAACGGTCTGTTCACGTCGCAGACGAACGCCCTGCAGACGCGCCTGGATACGATCAACAACCAGCAACAGGCGCTGCAACAGCGTGCGGCCCAGCTCACGTCCATGTACACCGCCCAGTTCTCCGCCCTGGATACATTGATGTCACAGATGCAAGGCACTAACAATTCGCTGCTCCAGGCCCTGGCAAGCCTGCCAGACGCGAACAAATCGCCGTGATCAAGGTCAGGACATGAACGCGTATGGAGCCTACAGCCGCGCCGCAGCAAGCTATCGCCAGACCGGGCGAACGACCGCGGCAGACGACCCCCGCAAGCGCCTCGAAATAACTCTGGCAGGCACCCTCACCACGCTGGCCAAGGCCCGGAACGCGCTGGCCACCGGCAACATTGCCGAGCGCGGCGAACAGGTCAGCCGTGCCATCACGCTCATTTCGGTCCTCCGCACGGCGCTCGACCACGATGCCGCCCCGGAGCTGGCGCAACGGCTGGACCAGCTCTACGACTACTGCAACCGACGCCTGCTGGCCTTCAACGCCGGCCAGCATGAAGTCATCGACGAAGTCATCCAGCTCATTGTGACGCTCAAGGATGGCTGGGACGCTACGCCCGCAGACTCAGGCGCCTGAATGTCAACACATGCCACGACCTCGTCTGCGCTGGATGTCCTGCTCGCACGCGTCCAGGAGACCACTGAACAGCTCGACGCCTGCCTAGATACACAGAACTGGGCACAAAACCCGGCACCCGCCAGCGCCGCGATGGCACGCCGAGACGAGGCACTGCAGGACCTGATCGCGGCCGCCGATGCTGACTACACCGCCGTGATCCGGGAAGCGCTGCAAGCTGCACTGCACGACGGAGAGCGTTTCACGGAACGGCTAAACGCCCGGCGCCGCGAACTGGGTCGCGCAAGCCTGCGCGCACAACGGCTCACAAGCGCCAGCCTGCAGTACATCGAGCAGGCCGGCAGCGGCGCCGAGGAAGGCGGCATCTCGCTTTCTCCTCCGTCAAGAAGCTAGCGCCCCACAGACCGAGCCCCTGATTCCGCCTGCATCTCAGTTGAACTGCCGGACGATCTCGGCCACGACTTCCAGCGCCTTCTTCAGATCGCCGAGCTTGGCGTCACTCAACGCCCCCAGCGTGGACTTGAGCTGGGTGCTGGAAATACCCTTCGTGCGATTCAGATAGATGACTTCGCAGCAATCCTGGAGATCATCGAAGCGACCTTCCCAGTCCGACCCCATGCCGAGGACGGATGCACCGAATTCAGCAATGTCCTGTCGCTTCTGGTTCCATGACCGCTCGGGGATGACCTGATCGACGCAATGCAAGGCACCGACCAGCCGCGAACGATCCTTGAACGGGATGACGGTCTGCTTGCCCTTCTCCTGGTTGAATTCGTCCGTCGACACGCCGACGATCAACCGGTCGCCCATCGCCCGCAGCGACTCCAGCAGGTTGAGATGCCCGACATGGAGAAGATCAAACGTTCCATAAGTGATGATCGTGCCCTTCGTGGGCATTGCAGGTGCCATCTCGGTCCTTTCAGGTTAGCTTTAGGATTTCGTAAGTTCGCCCACTTACACTGCGCGGTCGGTTTCTGCCCTGAGGCCGGCCAGCGTCTCCACAAGGGGCGCCAGTCGATCGAGAATCTCCACCAGCAAGCCGCTCGGCCGATCCTTGTGGGTTTTCAGGCAATCCAGGATCCGTTGCACCTTCGTGATCTTGCCTTCCCACAGATAGCGCAGGAACAGCAACCGCCCGGTGATCTGATAATCCAGCCCACCGGCATCAATCAGCACCGGTGATTCAAGGAAGGACTGATAGTCCGGGTCCGAAACCCGCCACCCCGGCCCGAAGTTCTCGGCCAGGTTGCGCTCCACGTCGCTCGGCACATAGACCTGCGTTTCCAGGAAGTCGACCCGCTGGAGCGTGAACGGCGTGAACGCGAAACTCTGCTGGTGACCGTAGAAATGTGGCGTGGTGGTGACGTATCTGTCCCCCACAAGCCGGCCGATGAAGATGTCCGTTGTGACATGCGTCGGCGTGTGCATGATCGGAATGTAGTGCGCCTCGGAATCTCCGATGGACTCGATCCGCACCCGGAACAATCCGCTTTTCATCAACGCCGCAACGACGTTGTACTGGTCCTGCCAATGCATGATGCCGACATCGATGTCCTTGTCGTGCTTGAGCAGGCCACCATCACGCGCATAGCCAAGCAGGGTTCCGGACATGAGAAACGCTTTCTGGTTGCAGCCATCCAGTATCTGTTGCAGATCGGCCAGGGAACGGGACGCGGCAGCCACGTCGAAATCGTGCGCAGCTTCCGTTTTTTCCTCCCGGACCTGGTAGAGCGCCTTCAGCTTTTCAACCCTTGGCGACTCGACCTGCAGAGCCAGAATTTCATCCAGATGTCGGATGCAGCCCGCCAGATCACCCTGCTTGCATAGGGCCTCCGCGATAACAGTCAGCTTCGCTTCATGGTCGGCCGGCGTCCGGCTCTGGCTGGCGACGGCGATCGCGGAAGCGTATTCCCCGCCGCGCATCAAGTAATCCCCGGCATAGACCGCCAGCAGGCTGCGCACGTCATCGAACAGGGGGTGGGCGGGTAAGTGCTTGCGAATCCGCAGCAGGGCACGGCCCATGGCGGCCCCGTTCCAGACTTCCTTGAGATATTCGTGGCGACGGGTCAGTGCATTCGACAAGTGCATCCAGTCTTCCAGACTCGTTTTGGCGGACAGCTTGATGTCCATCATCTGTTCGACGAGATCGAAGCGATGGCGGTCCATCGCCAGCTCGCAGGCCGCAATCCATGCGCCAACCGGTGTCTTGCGCCCGGCGCAACGGCGCAACGGCCCGCCTTCGGCCACGACATCATGGCCGCCAACAAGCGCGCGCGTGATCCACTTCACGGGGTTGAGGTCGGAAACCTCGGCCAGCGCCGGCGCTTCCCGGTTGCCGCTAAGTGACTGGTAGGCCGCCAGCCAGGTCTGGCGATCATTCGGTTCCGGCAGATTCGCGGCGCCCAGCGTCGCCAGGTAGACGACAGCTGGAATCAGGTTCGCCACGCGCGCAGCGTCCAGCGCGTCGTCGCCAAGCAAATCATCGTCAGCTTCTGCCAGCACCCACTGTTTTACGGCTTCGCTATCGCCTGAGCCCAGCAGGATGTTGAGATGGCGCACACGCTCCAGGTCAGATTTATTTATCGCCATCGACGTTCCTTGTCATACGGATTTCCTTGCTCCGGAACCCCATGCAAGTTTCAGGCCAGGTAAGTTACGAATACTCTCAATCAAGGCCCTGCAAATGGGCCACAATTCGCTACATCGGCCCGCACTGGAAAGAGTGGAAACAACTGGCGACATGGGCTGCCAAGATGGGCTCCAGCCACTCTGCTGCCGCCATCCACCGTCTTGAATGCCGATCGGCACCACACGCATGAACCCCCTCAAGTCTTCCGACCTCCCGGCCGATAAAGTAGATGAGGACGCAACACGCTTTGCCGACGGAGCCCTTCCCATGCTGGAACCCCATGCCGAATACGCCTATGCAACTCTGCAAAGAACGCTGGGCAAGCTGCAGCAAGCCGTTTCGAGCAACGATATCTCCGCCCGTGGGCAGCAGGCGGGGCGTGCCATGTCGCTGATCGGCACGCTGCGCGCCACACTGGACCATGCAGAAGCACCGGATGTCTGCGGACGCCTCGACGCGCTCTACACCTATTGCAATCGCCGCCTGCTGTCGGTGTCGCTCGGGGAAACGCAGGCACTGGCAGAAGTTGTCGCGCTTACGGACACGCTGCACACCGTGTACCGCTCCCGGTCGAGCTGAAACACACGTCGGCTACCGACCGTGCCGTTCAAGCGGCAAGCGTGTACCACAGGCAACCGTCGCTGCGCAGCTCCGCAACCACTTCGCCGTGGGCCTTCAGGTAGTTCAGATGCGCGAGCGTCTCGCCGGTGGCGAGCGTCATGATCATGCCGTTTGTACCGATCTCGCGCGCGAACAATGCCCGGTAGAGGTCCACCACCCGGTGGGGTTCATGCAGCACGTTGCGCAGGCGCGACAATCCGCGTTCATGCCCGGCACGCAACGCCGCCAGCCGGGCATGCAGCCCGCGGAACGGTTCGTTGTGCGCCGGCAGCACCAGCACATCGTCCGGCACCTCTTTCGCCAGTTTGTCGATGGACGCCAGCCAGTCGCCGAGTGAATCCGCCTCCGGTTCCGCCGGAAAAACCGAAACATTCGATGAAATGCGCGGCAGGACCTGATCCCCGGAAATCAGCAATTTCAGTGCCGGGCAATACAGGCAGGCGTGTTCCGGGGAATGCCCAGTACCGACCACGACACGCCACGCGTGTCCGCCAATGGAAATTTCCTCGCCATCGTGCAGGCGGCGGTAGCGATCCGGTAGCGCGTAGATCATCTTGCCGAAACCGCCGAAGCGCATGCGATAGTTCTCCAGCGCCTTTTCGTTCCACCCGGCACGGCGGTAGAACTCCAGCGCCGCTTCCGGCGCTTCGCGGCCCATGTCGCCCGCGAGCACCCGGCAGTTCAGATATTCGACGCGCGTCATCCACAGCTCGCAGCCGAACTTCCGCGTCAGCCACCCTGCCATGCCGATATGGTCCGGATGCATGTGCGTGGCAAACACGCGCTCCACTACGCCGCTCAGCGGGCCGGCGAAAAGCGCCCCCCAGGCTGTAGCGGTCTCCACGGTGCGGATCCCGGTATCGATGAGCGCCCACCCGGCCCCATCCCGCACCGCCCAGGTATTCACATGATCAAGCTCGAAAGGCAGTGGCATGCGCAACCACAGCACGCCCGGGGCAACTTCCTGTACCGAGCCGGCTTGGGGCGGGACCACACACGGATAGACCAGGCCAGAATCCGCAGCAGACTTCGATTCTGCACTCACGTAGGTGTCCTTATGGGTTTAGTCAGATGCGCCATTATGCAGCCAGCACCCGTCACGACATCGATTTACACGTCCCCGCACGCATGAAAAAGCCGCATGCCGCAACCCGTTTGCACGAGCAGCGACATGCGGCTGTGGGGTCCGGGCCGGTTCATGCCGGCCTCTACAACCCCCTATCCGGTCTCCTCCAGATAGGCACACACCAAGGAAACGTGAACAACCTGCCGCGTACGTGACGCTCGTTCAGTGTTCCCTCAGCTGGGCACCGTGAAGCAGCGCGATAGCCCGTATTGGCAATCCCACTCGAAGCCAGGATGGTAGCCGAAGCTTCAACCTATATCCCACACCCCGAATGGCATGGATGCAACTTAACAGCTGCGTTCTAGATTGACACCACACTAACGTGTGGGTATTCGCTATTTTTCGGGTAGTTGGAGTTGATTTCGCCATAATTAAGCAGATCATTCGATGAGACCGAGGCGTTTCACTTCCGCCACCGCCTGGGTGCGGCGCCGGACACTGAGCTTGGAATACAAGCCCTTGAGGTACCATTTCACGGTATTGACCGCGATCCCGAGTTTGTCCGCAATTTCCTTGTTCGAGCACCCGTCGGTCAGCATCCGCGCGATCTGAAGCTCCCGCTCCGTGAGCGGTTCAACGAGGCGGCTATCCTTTGTCACCGAGATGCGGGTCGATTCCGCGTGGCTTTTATCACCGGCGCCGGCGGCGATGAGGCAGTCGAGATGGTGAGTTGCTGCATTCGACAGCGTGGCCGTTGTGCCGTGCCGAACGCTATCGCGCAAGTGCACGAGCAAGGGCAGCAGGTCTTCGTCGAGAAAGCTGCGCACGAGCCCTTGCCGTGCTCCGACCTCCACGACAGCCGCCAGTACCGTCCGCGCAGCAGTCTGATCACCAAGGCCGTCGAGTGCACGAGCGAGCGGCAACTGCAGTGTGACTTCCGTCATCCGCCGTTCGTCGGCATGAGCGTCCGCGACGAGTTTCCGCAGCGACGCCACGGCAGCTGCGAAGTCACCGCGCGCGTATTTGATCCGGGCCTGGGAAAGCGCGCGATATTCATGAACCTGGGCCAGCATTTCGGCTGACCTGGCTTCGCCACCGGGCGCCTTGGCGTCCACCGTCTGCTGCGCACGCCAGATATCCCCCGCGCGCAGATACAGACGCACCCGCTCGGCGTCCAGCGCGGCGGTCAGGCGCTCGAAGCCAAGACGGTGTGCAGTTCCCAGGCCTTCGTCCAGCAGTTCATGCGCCTTCGCAGCATCTCCCGCCTCCGCCCGTAGGCGCACCAGCGTCACATAGGTAGCCGTGGAGAAATCCACGACCCCCCCTTCGGCACCCAGGGCCCGGCTTTCCTCCAGCAGGCGTTCCGCCTCTGGCAATTCATTGCGCTCGTACTGGATCTGCCCCCACAGTGCCGCCGCCAGACGTGCCGCATGCGAATGGCGACCGGTTCCGCTGCCCGCCAAATCGAGCGCCTCGCGCAGGAACGCGGCGGCAGCATCCAGATCGCATTGCCTGATGGCTGCCATGGCCGACAAACACAGGCCATAGACTCCGCTGAACGGCCCTGTGGTTCGTTCGTGGAACTTTCGTGCCCAGGCTTGCAACGCTCGCGCCTGTTCGAATTGCGCGCTGTAAATGAAACGATAGCTCAAGACATTGGCGGCTACCGACACGATCCACGGGCGCCGCTTTTCAGCATCCTCGAGGCTCGGTTGTACCAAGGCCTCTATTGACGTCATGTGGTCGGCATAGGCTTCGTTCGTACCCCGTACGAGTTGTGCTTCGACGAACAAATCCTCATTCGTAACCGTATCGTCCACATGCCGCTGAAGATAATCTTCCACACACGCGAGGGCACGGTGGACCCCCTCTGGGTGATGGGTCAGGCAGTGCGCCCAGGCGATCGCGATCTGCAGGCGGGGGCGGTCCACAAGCCGGCGCGCCGGCAGACGGTGGACCAGACCCAGCAGCGTCGCCATGCGGCTGTGCTCCACCAGCAGCATGGCGTCGCGTTCGACCAGTTCG
>SCRT01000001.1 GCA_004298465.1 Nevskiaceae bacterium
TCAAGAACCCGCAGCCATTTGATGCTTCGCGCTTGTATTTCACGCCGAAAACAGCTTGACTTGGAACAGAGTGTCTACGGGTGCCGATCGAGATCGCCATGCTTTTTTGTGTAGGAGCCCGCCCGCGGGCGACGGCCTACACGTGATCTTCCTGAAACCTGCCGGCCGCCTTGACGCGTGATGATCATTCAGTATTCCCGGGTCGCATCGGGTTGCGCAGCTGGTCGCTGTGGAAGCACGCGGCTGAGTGGCCGAGCGAAACTTCGGCGAGCGCCGGGCTTTCCTGTTCGCAGCGCGCCGTGCGCAAGGTGCAGCGCGGCGCGAAGGCGCAGCCGCGGATGGGCTGGGCGAGGTCCGGCGGCTGGCCGGGAATGGCGGCGAGGTGGGCGCCCCGCGCAGTGTCGAGCGTCGGCGAGGCCAGCCGCAGCGCCTGCGCATAGGGGTGGGCCGGCGCGGTGAACACGTCGGCAAGCGTGCCGTGCTCGACGATGCGTCCGGCGTACATGACGGCCACGCGGTCGGCGACCTGGGCGATGACGCCGAGATCGTGCGTGACGAGCAGGATGGTGAGCCCGAAGCGCGCACGCAGTTCACGCAGCAGCGCCAGGATCTGTGCCTGCACCGTTACGTCCAGCGCCGTGGTCGGTTCGTCGGCAAGCAGCAATTCGGGTCGGCAGGCCAGTGCCATGGCGATCACCACGCGCTGGCGCATGCCGCCGGACAGCTCGTGCGGGTACTGGCGCAGCCGGCGTTCTGCATCGGAAAGATGAACGGCGTGCAGCAGCTCCAGCGCGCGGGCGCGAGCCTCCGCTGCTGTCTGGTGCAGGTGGTGGCGCACACCTTCGGTGAGCTGGCGGCCGATCGTGAGGTGTGGGTTCAGGGCCGTCATCGGGTCCTGGAACACCATGGCGATGCGGCGTCCGCGGAGGGCCTGCAAGGCCCGCGGCGAGGCCTGCGTCACGTCCTGTCCGGCGAAATGGATGACGCCGGACGGCGCCGCGCTGCGCGCCCACAGGCCCATGAGGCTGGCCAGCAGTTGCGACTTGCCGCAGCCGGATTCGCCGACGATGCCGAGGCATTCGCCCGGCATCACGTCCAGATCGACGCCGCGCAGGGCGTGGACATCGCCTTCCGGCGTGGTGAAGTGCAGGTGCAGGTCGCGCACCGAGAGCAGGGGGGGTGCGGTCATCGCCGGTCCTGCGGGTCGAGTGCGTCGCGCAGCCCGTCACCCAGGTAGTTGAAGCAGTACACCAGCGTGGCGAGGACGACGGACGGGATAATGAGCATGTACGGGTAGGACTGCAGGTCGGCCACGCCGTCGGACACCAGCGAGCCGAGCGAGGCCATGGGTGCCTGCACGCCGAGGCCGAGGAAGCTCAGGAAGGCCTCGAACAGGATCAGCGACGGGATCGTGAGCGTGATGTAGATGACGACGATGCCGATCAGGTTCGGCACCAGATGGCGGCGGATGATGGTGAAGCTGCCGACGCCGGCGGCACGTGCGGCGGCCACGAATTCACGCTTCTTCAGCGCCAGTGCCTGGCCGCGCACGATGCGTGCGATGTCCAGCCACGACACCGCGCCGATGGCGACGAAGATCAGGATCAGGTTGCGACCGAACAGCACCAGCAGCACGATCACGAAAGGAATGAACGGCACGGCGTAGAGGATGTCCACGATGCGCATCATCAGGCTGTCCACCCAGCCGCCGACGTAGCCGGCCGTCGCGCCCCACAACACCCCGATGACGAGGCTGACGAAGGCGGCGACGAAGCCGATCATCAGCGACACGCGCATCCCCCACAGGATGCGCACCAGCAGGTCGCGCCCGAGGTCGTCCGTGCCCAGCACGTGAAAGCCCGTCAGTGTCGGCGCATGGTTCAGCAGTATCCATTCCGGCGTGTAGTAGGTATAGGGCGACAGCAACGGGCCGAAGGCCGCCGCCAGCACCATGATCGCGAGCACCACGAGGCTGGCCATGGCGGCGCGGTTCTGCCGCAGCCGGCGCCAGGCATCCGCCCACAGGCTGCGCGCCGGGGGCGCGGCGTCGGTGGCTTTCAGCACGCTCCGTGCCGCGTCAGCCGCGCGGGCAAAGGGTCTCAGGCGGCTCGGTGCCTTGTTCATCGGATTTTGGCACCTGAGGCATGTACCCGATCAGATGTCGCCGTCCCGATGTGTTCTTGCAGGAGCGCGCCCGCGCGCGATTGCGGGACCGCGCCACCGCGGTCGGTCGCGCGCAGGTGCGCTCCTACAGGCGAGTGCGAGCGGTTCATTGGTAACGGATGCGCGGGTCGAGTGCGGCGTAGCACAGGTCGGCCACGAGGTTGGCGACGACGATCATCACGCCGTACAGCACGGTGACGCCGAGCACCACGGTGTAGTCGCGGTTCAGCGCCCCGTCCACGAAATAGCGCCCCATGCCCGGCAGGCCGAAAATGGTCTCGATCACGATCGAACCGCTGATGATGCCGACGACGGCAGGGCCGAGGAACGACACGATCGGCATCAGCGCCGGCTTCAAGGCATGCACCCACACCACAGTGCGTGTTGGCAGGCCCTTGGCGCGCGCGGTGCGGATGAACGGGCTGCCCAGCACGTCCACCAGCGAGCCGCGCATGAGCCGCGCGAGGTAGGCGGCGAAGGGCAGCGCCATCGATACCGCCGGCAGCACGATGTGGCTCGGCGCACCGCCGGCCCAGCCGCCCGCCGGCAGCCAGTGCAGCAGTACGGCGAAGATCAGGATCAGCACCGGCGCGACGATGAACACCGGCAACGAGATGCCGAGCATGGCCACCGCCATCGGCACGTAGTCCTGCGCCGTATTCTGCTTCACGGCCGCCCACACGCCGATCGGGATGCCGATGAGCAGCGCTAGCACCAGCGCGATCACGCCGATGGTGAAGTCCACAGGAAAGCCCTGCGCCACGAGTTCCGTCACCGTCGTGTCGCGGTACTGGTAGGACGGGCCGAGGTCGCCGTGGAGGATCTGCCCGAGATAGCGGATGTATTGCCGCGGCAGCGACTCATCCAGATGGTAGGCGCGTTCGATGTTGGCCTTCACTTCCGGCGGCAGCGCCTTTTCCTCGTCGAACGGCCCGCCGGGTGCGGCGTGCAGCAATGCGAAGGCCAGCGTGATGATGACCAGCAGCGTGGGAATCGCGGACAGCAGGCGTTTGAGCGTGTACCCGAGCATGGTCAGCCTTCCTTGTGCGCCAGGATGTACATGTAGCGCGACAGGTTGCGGTCGCCGTTGTTGCTTTGCCAGCCTTTCACGTAGGGTTTTATGAGGTGGGCGGTCTGGTAGAAGTACATCGGCAGGTAGGGCGCGTCGTGGTTGAGCAGCGCTTCCGCCTGCGTGAACAGGGCATAGCGCGCCTGCTGGTCCACGGTCTTCTGCGCCTGCTCCACCAGGGCGTCGAAGCGTGGATTGTCGTAGTCGCCGTTGTTCTGCTGAAAGCCGTGCTGGAACAGCTGCATGAACGTGAAGGGGTCGGGAAAATCGCCGATCCATGCGCTCCAGTAGAGGTCGAGCGTGCGCGTGCGCAGGCTTTGCAGCAGCACCTTGAACTGCAGCGTGTTGATGGTGACCTGTGCGCCGAGGTTGATCTGCCACATCGCCTGCAGCGCTTCCATGAACTGCCGCGTGCCGGCGCCGCCGGCGGAGAACGTGAGTGTCGTCTTCAGCGGTTTCGCCTTCGAATAGCCGGCCTCGGCGTACAGCTCGCGCGCTCGCGCGTGGCGTTGCGCCTCCGGCAGCTTGGCCCAGTCCGGAATCGCCGGCGTGTAGCCTTCCAGCGGCGGAATCAGGTTGTAGGCCGGTGTGACGAGACCGTGGTTCAGGTATTTCGCCAGCACTTCGCGGTCTACTGCCATCGACAGCGCCAGCCGCAGCTTGCGGTTGTCCTTGAACGGCGGGCGGGTAAGGTTGAAGCCGAGCATGGCGGTGCCGAAGTACGGCCCCTGTACGACCTGGTCGCCGAGCGCCTTCTTCAGGCGCTGGTAATCGTTGGCGGGAAAGGTGTTCGTCCAGTCCACCGTGCCGGCCAGGTACTGCGATACGGCGGAGGCGCCGTCCGACACCGGATGGAACGTGACCTGCGTCAGGCGCACATTCTTCGCGTCGTGGAAATGGGGGTTCTTCACGAGCCGGATGGCGCCGTTGATGACGGCATGTTGCAGCATGAACGGCCCGTTGCTGACGAGGTGGCCGGGCCGTGTCCACGCATCGCCCCATTTCTCGATCGCCGGCGCGTATTCCGGGAAGAAATACATGTTCGTCAGCAGGTCGAGGAAATACGGCGTCGGCTGCGTCAGGTGCACCACCAGCGTGTAGGGGTCAGGCGTGTCCACGCCGAGCGCGGTCGGCGGCAGCTTGCCGGCGTTGATGTCCAGCGCGCCGACGATGGCGCCCAGTGCCTGGGCGTAGCCGGAGGCCGTGGCGGGGGTGACGATGCGCCGCCAGGAATAGACGAAGTCGTACGCCGTCACCGGCTTGCCGTTCGACCAGAGTGCGTCGCGGCGCAGGTGGAAGGTCCACGTCAGGCCGTCGGCGCTGTGTGTCCAGCGGGTGGCGACGCCGGGGGCGACGTGGCCGGCCACATCGAGTGTGACGAGCCCTTCGAACAGGTCGTCCAGCACCTGCAGGGAAGCGACGTCGGTGGCGAGCGACGGGTCGAAGGTGCGTGGCGAGGCGGAGATCTGGCGGTTCAGGACCTGCTGCTGCGCCAGTGCAGTGCCCACGGTGATGCGCGGGCCGTAGAACGACGTGTGCTCGCCGCAGCCGGCGAGCAGGGTGCAGGCAGCCAGCAGCAGGGCGCAGCCGGCCTTCATCAGAACGGCTTGCCGAGCACGAGGTAGAGCACGCCCACCAGCAGCAGCACCGGCACTTCATTCATCAGTCGCAGCGTGCGCGGCTGCGGCAGGGGCTGGCCCTTTGCCGCGCGCTTAACGAGCCGCCCGGCCCAGGTGAAATGCGCCAGCAGCAGCGCCACAAGCGCAAGCTTGGCGTACAGCCAGCCGCCGCTGATATGGAAGTACAGCCACAGCGTCAGCCCGAGCAGAAACGCGATGCCGAAGATGAAGTGTCCGAAGCGGTACAGGCGGCGGCCCATGTCGATCAGGCGCTGCCGGACAGCCGCCTCGTCCCGCGCCTCGGCGATGTTCACGAGGATGCGCGGCAGATAGAACACCGCGGCCATCCAGGAAATGACGAAAGTGACGTGCAGGGTCTTCACCCACAGATACGCCGTGCCGAGCATCGCGCTGGTCCTTGAAATGAGTGCGCAGCATGCCACGCCACGCCAAGCCAAGCCCGGCAGCAGCGGGCGGCGCGCTTCCCGGGCCGAAAGTCGGCACGATTCCTTTCCAGCCGCTTACCGTCCATCAGGCGTTTCCCTTATGCTGGTTACCTGGTTGTGACCCCAAGGCGAGGGAACCGCATGTCTTTCTTGCCGCGCTATCTGATCGTGGCACTGTTTGGCGCCGTCCTGCTGGGCGGTGTGCAGGTTCCGAACTTCGTGCACCAGTACGCACAGCGCGTCGACGCGCATTTCCAGCAGGTGCAGCAGGACCTGGCCGGATTCCGCGCCGTGGCCGTGCAGTATTTCCACGGCGATCTCGCCGCACTGGTTGCCGCCCACGACACCAGCCCCGACCCGCGCTTCCGGGCCGAAGGCGTTCCGCTGCACAGGATGATGGATTCCGAACGGCAGCTGGCCGCACAGCACGCCGGGTTGTCCGGCCCGGTGTACGAGCAGACGGTGTTCGTGGCCCTGCACGGCGACCGTGCGCTGCTGCGCGAGACCTGGGCAGGCTACAAGGCGGCTTTCCTGCTCGACCGCGACGCGCTGGTGATGGGTATTGCACTGGCGTTCGGCGTGTGCTTCGTCGTCGAGTTCCTGCTTCTGCTGCTGCGCACGCTGTTCACGGGCATGACCCGCAAGCGCGCCCTGCGGCCGTGAGCGACGGGATGACGGATTCGCGCTGGAGCGAGGCACGGGCGTGACCGGCGGCACAACAGAGGAACGCCTGGGCCACGCCGGGCACGCGGCGCCCGGCGTGGTGGTCTGCGGATTCTGCGACGCGGTCACGCGGCGCGTCGCACTGCGGCGTGGCGAGCGGGCGTGCTGCCCGTGCTGCGGCGAGGCGCTGTACCGCCCCCCCCGGCTGACTCCGGATGCCACGCTCGCCCTTGCGCTTGCGGGCGTGGTGGCGCTCGTCATCGCGAACCTCTACCCGGTCATGACCATGCAATCCGGCGGAATGCGAGGGAGCGTCACGTTCTGGCAGTCGGTGCTGGTGCTCAACGACGGCGGCTTCATCGCCGTGGCCGCCGTCGTCGCGGTCACGGGGCTGGTTGCGCCGGCCGTGCAGCTCGGCCTGCTGGTCTATGTGTGCGCCGCGCTGCGGCTGGGCGTGCGGGCACCAGGCAGTACGCGGGCGCTGCACCTGCTGCGCCACGTCCGCTCGTGGAGCATGATCGAAGTCCTGCTGATGGGCGCGCTGGTGGCAACCGTGAAGCTGGCCGGCATGGCGAAAATCGCGCCCGGCGTGGGGTTGTTCGCGCTGTTGGCGCTGGCGCTGTGCGTGGCGGTGTTGACGGCGGACGACCCCGACCGCCTGTGGGGTTGGCTGGATGAAGTGCCGCGGCGGGTGGGGCCATGACGCGGGGACGGGCTTCGGGTCTCGGGCGCTGCCACGTCTGCGGGCTGACATATGCCGCGCAGTACGAAGCCGTGACGGGTGCCGCGGTGTTCTGCCCGCGCTGTGGTGCACGCACCTGCCTGCGCAAGCCGAACAGCCTGACGCGAACCTGGTCGTGGCTGATCGCGGCGGCAGTCATGTACGTCCCCGCCAACCTGCTGCCGGTCATGTATACACACTCGCTGTTCCGGTCCAGCAGCAGCACGCTGCTGGGCGGCATCGCGCAACTGTGGGTGGCGGGCGAGTGGGATCTGGCGTTGATCGTGTTCGTGGCGAGCGTGGCGGTGCCGTTGACGAAGATCATCTGCCTGGCGTTCCTGCTCATCGGCGTGCAGCGGCATTCCTGCTGGCACCCGCGTGCCCGTACACGGCTGTACCGGGCGGTTGAATTTGTCGGCCATTGGTCGATGCTGGACGTGTTTGTGGTCGCGCTGCTGGCGGCACTGGTGCAGTTCGGTACGCTCGCGCAGGTGCATGCGGAACCGGGCATCATCGCGTTTGCGGCGGTCGTCGTGTTGACCATGATCGCGTCCATGACGTTTGACCCGCGTCTGATCTGGGATGCCCAGGACGCCACGGAATCGGGCCGGGAGAGCGTGTGAACGAAGATCATGTGAACGAAGGCAGGGAGCAGGAACTGCCGCAGCCGGAAGTCGTGCCGCGTTCGCGCTGGCGCGTCTCCACGGTGTGGCTGGTGCCGGTGGTGGCGATTCTGGTCGGGCTCGGGTTGGCGGTGAACTCCGCCCTGCAGCGCGGGCCGACGCTCAGCATCGTCTTCGACAATGCGCAGTGGATCACGGCCGGGCAGACGCAGCTCAAGTACAAGAACGTGGTAGTGGGGCGCGTCACGTCGGTCGGCTTCGACAGCGATTTCCGGAAAGTGATCGTGAAGGTGGCGCTGCAGCGCGATGCCACACGGCTCGCGCGCGCCGACAGCCGCTTCTGGATCGTGCGCCCGCGTGTCGATCTCGGAGGCGTGTCGGGCCTTGGCACGCTGTTGAGCGGCGCCTATATCGAAGTCGACCCCGGCATCTCGGACCAGCGCCAGACCCAATTCGTCGCCCTCAGCCAGCCGCCCGCCGTGCTGCGTGGCGGCGCCGGCCGCAGCTTCGTGCTCCACGCCGTCGATGTCGGTTCGCTGAGTGCCGGTTCCCGCGTGTACTACCGGCGCTTTGCAGTGGGGCGGGTCACCGGCATGCAGCTGGAGCCGGACGGCAAGGGCGCGCGCGTGGACATCTTCGTGACGGCACCTTACGACGCGCTCGTCCACACCACGACACGGTTCTGGAATGCCAGCGGCGTGGACGTTTCCATCGGCACTGCGGGGCTGAAGGTCAACACGCAGTCCCTTGGTTCCATCCTCGCCGGCGGCGTGGCTTTCGGCGACCGATCGGGCGCGGAGGCCGTGATGCCCGCAGCAGCCGATGCGTCGTTTGAACTGTTCCCGAACGAAGTTGCGGCGCTGGCGCCGGACGACGGCATCGCGCGCCATGTGCGCATGCGCTTCGACCAGTCGGTGCGCGGGCTTGACGTCGGCTCGGAAGTCGATTTGCGGGGCTTCGCCGTCGGCAAGGTGACGTCCATCGAGATGCACTACGACACCGCCCAGGGCGAGCTGTATGCGGAAGTCGATGCCGACATCTATCCACGGCGGCTGGGGCCGGCGGAGGATGCGGTGGAACGGCTGGCGAAGGCCGACACGCCGGACGATGTCCGCCTCGTCGCCGCGCTCGTCGCCAAGGGGCTGCGCGCCCAGTTGCGCACCGGCAACCTCATCAGCGGCCAGCTCTACGTGGCCCTGGACTTTTTCCCCCATGCGCGCGCCGTGAAGTACGACCCGACGGAGCAGGTGGCGATGATCCCGACCATGCCCGGCAGTCTGGAGCAGCTCCAGCAGCAGGTGGTCGAGATCGTGCGCAAGCTCAACAACGTGCCTTTCGACCAGATCGGCACGGAGCTTGCCACGACGCTGGCGCGCACGAACGACCTCTTGGGCAGCTTGAACGGGCAGGTCGCACCACAGGCTGCGGCGGCGCTGGAGCAGGCGCAGAAGACGCTGGCGGTGGCGCAGCGCGCGCTGCTGTCGCCGCAATCGCGCCTGCAGCGCGACACCGGTCGCACGCTCGACGAAGTGCGTGCTGCGGCACAGTCCTTGCAGGAATTCGCCGACTATCTGCAGCGCCATCCGGAAGCCCTGCTGCGCGGGCGCGGGCACGACGCGCCACCGCCACTGGAGAGACAGCGATGAAGCTGAAACAACGCATGGGCGCGGTGCTGCGCCCGGCCTTGGCCGGCGCAGTACTCGCCAGTGCGCTGGCGGCGTGCACGACGGCCGCACCAGTGCACTACTACACGCTCGTCGGGCCGCTGCCGGCGTCGGCGCCTGCCGCTGCGGGCTTTGACATAGACGTGCTGCCGGTGGTGGTGGCGCCCGGTCTTCGGCGCCGCGCCATGGTGCTGCGTACTGGCACGGCGGAGCTGATGGTGCAGGACGGCCACCAATGGCAGGCGCCGTTGCCGGACGAGCTGCGCGCTGCGCTGTCGGCTGACCTCGTGGCGGCGTTCGGCACGCGCGACCTGTCAGGGCTGCAGCCCGCCGGACGCCCGCTGTACCGCATTGCGCTCGTCGTGCAGCGCTTCGACGCCGTCTATGGCGGGAGCGTCGACGTGGGCGCCACGTGGTCGGTGTACGCGGCCGACGACACACCGCTGCTGACTTGCGCCGCGCGCGTCACACGCACGGTGCAGAAAGCCGGGTACGCCGAACTGGCCCAAGGCGCACAGCAGGCGCTGGCGGCGATCGCCGCGCAGATCGGCACGGCACTTGTGGCCCTGCCGCAAATGGTCTGCCCGCCGGTGGCCCCGCGGATGGTTGGTGAAAGGGCGGGGCACTGAAAGTATGATGGCGGCCCCTTCCTGAACGCGGCTGGTGCCCCCAGCTGGCGAGCTGCCATGCCCATCCACATCACGTTTCCCGACGGCGCCGTCAAGAGCTTCGACGCGCCGCCGACCGCCCTGGACATTGCGCTCGGCATCTCGCCGGGGCTGGCGAAGCAGGCCGTGGTGGCGAAAGTCGACGGCGAATTGTGGGATTTGTCGCGCCCGATCGAACACGACGCAAGGCTGGAACTCGTCAAGCGCAACGCGCCGGAAGCGCTGGAAGTGATCCGCCACGACGCCGCGCACGTGCTCGGCCAGGCGGTGCAGGAACTGTTCTCCGGCACGCAGATCACGTTCGGCCCGGCGACGGAAAACGGCTTCTACTACGACTTTGCGCGCGCCGAGCCCTTTACCGAAGCGGATTTGGCAAAGATCGAGGCCCGCATGCACGACATCGTGCAGCGCGACCTGCCGCTGGAGCGTGAAGTGTGGAGCCACGCACAGGCCGTCGACTACTTCAGCGCGCACGGCGAGACTTTCAAGGCGGAATGGATCCGCGACGGCATCGCGCCGGACGCGGAGCTTACCGTCTACCGCCAGGGTGAGTGGCTGGATCTGTGCCGCGGCCCGCACCTGCCGTCCACCGGCAGGATTGGCACCGCCTTCAAGCTGACGAAAGTCGGCGGCGCCTACTGGCGCGGCGACGCGAACAACGCACAATTGCAGCGCATCTACGGCGTGGCGTTCGCCGACGACAAGGCGCTGAACAATTACCTGCACATGCTGGAGGAAGCGGAGCGCCGCGATCACCGCAAGCTGGGGCCGCAGCTCGACCTGTTCCACCTGCAGGAAGAAGCGGTCGGCAGCGTGTTCTGGCACCCGCACGGCTACACGCTGTACCGCGAGATCGAGAACTACATCCGTCGTCGGCTGCAGAAAGCCGGCTACGTGGAAGTGAAGACGCCGATGCTCGTGGACCGCGTGCTATGGGAGCGCAGCGGCCACTGGGCGAAGTACCGCGAAAACATGTTCACGGCCGAAAGCGAGGAGCGCACGCTGGCCGTCAAGCCCATGAACTGCCCATGCCATGTGCAGATCTTCAAGCAGGGCATCAAGAGCTACCGCGACCTGCCGCTGCGCATGGCGGAGTTCGGCGCCTGTCACCGCAACGAGCCGTCCGGCTCGCTGCATGGGCTGATGCGCGTGCGCGGCTTCACGCAGGACGACGCCCACATCTTCTGCCTGCCGTCGCAGATCGGCCCCGAAACCGTGGCGTTCTGCGATCTGTTGCTGTCCGTGTACCGCGACTTCGGTTTCAGTGACGTGCACGTGAAGTTCTCCGACCGGCCCGAAGTGCGCGCCGGTGACGACGCGACGTGGGACCGTGCGGAGGGCGCGCTGCGCGACGCCATCGAGCAGACCGGGCTGGCCTACACGATGAATCCTGGCGAAGGCGCATTCTACGGCCCGAAGCTGGAATTCGTGCTGCGCGACGCCATCGGCCGCGATTGGCAGTGCGGAACCTTGCAGGTGGACTTCGTGCTGCCGGAGCGGCTGGATGCGGAATACGTGGCCGAGGACGGTTCCCGCCAGCGCCCGGTGATGCTGCACCGCGCCGTGCTCGGTTCGCTGGAACGCTTCATCGGCATCCTCATCGAGCAGCATTCAGGCGCGTTTCCGGCGTGGCTGTCACCGGTGCAGGTGGTGGTGGCGACCATCGTCTCGGATGCGGACGACTACGCGCGCGAAGCAGTCGAAGCCCTGCGCGCGGCGGGGCTGCGCGCCGAGGCTGACACGCGCAACGAGAAGATCAACTACAAGATCCGCGAGCACTCGCTGATGAAAGTGCCGGTGATTGCCGTTGTAGGCCGTAACGAGGCCGAACAACATACCGTCACGCTGCGGCGGCTGGGGCAGAAAGACCAGCAGACGCTGGCACTGGCGGACGCGGCCGCAGCGCTGGCGACGGAAGCGCGGCCGCCGGCATGAGATTGCCCGGCGTGTGGGCCGCCCTGCTGGCGGTGGTAATGGGATCCTTCGGTGCCGCGCAGGCCGCGGACCTGGGTGACGGCGTGAGCCTGCAGGGCAAGTGGCAACAGGGCGCGTTGCTGCTCGGCCACGCGCCGCAAGGCACGCAAGTCACGTTCGACGGGCAGGCCTTGTCGCTCACGCCCTACGGCACGTTCGTGATCGGGCTCGACCGCGACGAAAAGGGGCCGGCGCATTTGCAGTTCACGGTGCCCGGAAAACCTGCGAAACGCTGGGACTTCACCGTGGCGAAGCGGACGTGGCGCATCCAGCGCATAAACGGCATGAACAAGTCGCAAACGACGTTTGCGCCCGACGTGCTGGCGCGTATCCAGCGTGAGGCGGGCGAAATCCGCGCCGCGCGCGCCACCGCCAGTGACCAGGTCGGTTTCGCGCAGCATTTCCAGTGGCCGGTGACAGGGCGCATCTCCAGCGTGTTCGGCAGCCAGCGCATCCTTGACGGCACGCCGCGCCAGCCGCACTACGGCGTGGATATCGCGGTGCCGACCGGCACGCCGGTGAAGGCGCCGGCGGCGGGTGTCGTCAGCTTCGTGGCACAGGACCTTTATTTCACCGGCGCGACATTGATGGTCGACCACGGCCACGGTGTGCAGAGCGTGTTCGCCCACCTGTCGCGCATCGACGTCAAGCCGGGTCAGTTCGTCAAGCAGGGCGAAGTGATCGCGCACACCGGCGCCACCGGGCGCGCCACCGGGCCAAACCTGCACTGGGGTGTGTCGTGGTTCGAGCGCCACGTGGACGCCGCGCGACTCGCCGGGCCGATGCCGCGGGCGGGACGTCGGTGAGCGGCGGGCGGTGAGCGGTTGGGGGTCGAAAGCCAGGAAGCAATCTTGAGTGTTGAATGGCTACGCCACTCCGCAGTGGCGTCATTCTGTGTGAGTGCAGCGAGTTGCAGAATCCATGTCGGGCGTGGCACGGAGTCGGACATGGGCCCTGCGATGGTATAGGTCAATCCTCGTTGCCTACATGGAAAAGTGTCGCCCATGTCTCCGGTCTGCGCTTTTCGGGCACCCCTCTGGATGTGTGGAGTTGTTGCTGCCCACGCTGGCTTTGGCGCTGTAAATTCCGCTCCAGTGGAAGATTTAGACGCTGCAAGGCGGACGGGGTGTTGCGGGCCGGGCACAAGTCTTGCCCCGTAGTGCCACAGGCTGTTTTTGGCGCCGCTCGTGCCGTCATTCCGACCGTTCGGCGCCCTTAAGTGCAGGCGAATGCACGGTTTGCGACACTTCAGCTAGACTGCAATCTGCGCTGTGGTAATTGAATCCAAGGGGAGTGCCTACATGAGTAGCAATGCGATCAAGGTCACAGCCGTCGTGCTGGTCATCTTGGCGCTGGCGTTGGTGTTCGTGGCGTATCGCTACAGCAAGAGCCTGGAGACGCGCGCTGCGGTTGCCCAGCAGCAGGCGGCACAGCAGGCTTCGGGCAGCGCAGACACCAAGCCGACCACCCAGGTGGTGGTGGCCTCGAAGCCGTTGCCGGCCCAGACGAAGATCGGCCGGCTGGATGTGGAACTCGTGCCGTTGCAGTCGCAGGTGGTGCCGGTGGGGGCACTGACCAAGATCGACGATGCAATCGACCGCGTTCCGCTGCAGGACGTGGACAAGGGCACGCCGCTGACGGCCCGTTTGTTCACGGACAACAACGCGCTGGCGCACAGCATCCCGGAAGGCACGCAGGCCTTGTCGCTGCGCGTGGACGACGTGATCGGCACCGGCGGTTTCGTGCAGCCCGGCGATCATGTGGACGTGCTGCTCTACCTGCGCCAGCAGTCGGCCGGCGCGAATGATGAATACAAGGTGCAGACGCAGGCGCGCGTACTGCTGAAGGACGCCCTGGTCCTGGCTTACCAGGATCTCGTCGTGCCCCCGCCGGAGGACATGAAGAAGGACGGTGGGAAGGGCGGCAACCGCCCCACGCACGCACATACTGCGGTGCTGGCGGTGCCGGATGCCGATACCACGCGCGTCATGCTGGGTGCCAGCCTCGGTGAACTGCGCCTGGCGTTGCTGCGTCAGGTGAAGCCGGAGGTGGATGCCAGCGGTGCTGCGGCGCCGGCTGCCCAGGCCAATCCGGCGGCGGTGAAAGCGGACGCGACCGCCGTGGCTCTGAACACGATGCAGGCTTCGCCCATGGCAGGAGCACTGCCGGCCGCGGCGCCCGGTGTGGCGCCGACCGCCCAGGCCAAGCCAGACCCCAGCAAGGTCATCACGCTGGAGGAGCTGGGTTTCATCCGCGCCAGGCAGCAGGCGCAAGCGCAGCGGGCGCGCGGCTTCGTGCCGCAGCGGCGCGCGGCGCCGACAGTCACGATTTATCGCGGGGACAAGGTCGAGGCGGTGCGTCCATGAGCGGCGGATACGGGGTGAATTCGATGAAGGCAACGTGGCATGGCCTGCTGCGCTCGATGTCTTTCGTGCTGGCCGCGGTGGCGCTGTGTGGCGCCGGCGTGAATGCCGCGCAGGCAGCGGCAACAACTCCGGTTCCGGGCATCGTGTCGGTAACGCTCGGCGACCATTCGCTGTTGCGCACGCCGTCCACGATCGGCCGCATTGCGGTAGGCGACCCGAAAGTCGCAGATGTGGCGCTGGTGTCGCGTGCGGAGCTGCTGATTACCGGCAAGGGCATCGGCACGACTTCGCTGATGGTGTGGTCCACGGTGGCGGCGCGCAAGGCGAACGGCGAACCGCAGGTGTACACGGTAGAAGTTTCCACGCCCGGTGCGGCCCAGGCTACCGGCGGGCTCGCGGTGCATTCCGGCACAACGGTGTCGGGCACCACGGCCGACCTCACGAGCCACGCCACGGCGGCAGCGCTGGCCGGCAAGGGCGCGGCGGACCTGTCGCAGGTACAGGTCAGTTCGCAGGTAATGACTGAAATCAAGATCGTGGACGTGCAGCGCAACACGATGAACCAGTTCGGCCTGAACCTCATCAAGCAGCCGGTTGGCAAGCATTCGTTCTTCGGCACCATTTCGCCACCGGGGTCGATTTCCGGGGTGGGATCAGGCAGCAACGGGCTGCTGAATTCGCTTTCCAGCGCCTCCGGCTTCCTGCCGCTGCAGAACGCCTTCAACATCATTGTCGGCAACACCAATAGCGGCGGCATCCTCGGCGTGCTCAACGTGCTGGAACAGAACGGCCTGGCGCGCGTGCTGGCGGAACCCACGCTCACGGCCATGAGCGGCCAGACGGCCTCGTTCCTGGCCGGTGGTGAGTTCCCGATTCCGGTGGCGCAGAGTTCCAGCGGTGGCGGTAGCGGTGGGGCGGCGATCACCATCCAGTACAAGCAGTTCGGCATTCGCCTGACGCTGACGCCGACGGTGCTCTCGAACCAGCAGATCGCATTGAAGGTGGCGCCCGAAGTCAGCGACCTGGACTTCTCCAATGCCGTGTCGATCAGCGGCACCATGGTGCCGGCGCTGGTCGTGCGCCGCACCGACACGACGGTGGAGCTGGGCGACGGGCAGACGTTCATCCTCAGCGGCCTGGTCAGCAACAGTTTGTCCAACAACGTGAGCAAGGTGCCGTGGCTGGGGGATATCCCCATCATCGGCGCGTTCTTCCGCACCACGACCTACCAGCGCCAGCGGCGCGAGCTGATCATGGTGGTCACCCCGCATCTCGTGCGGCCGTTCACGGCCGGGGCGAAGCTGCCGCCACTGCCGGGGCAGTCCACGGACAATTACGAGCCGAACTTTGCCGATACGGTGCTCTTTGGCGTGACGCCGGACAACGCGACGGGCTACAGCCACTAGGCGCGGCGATGACGAGTGCGATGGATGCGAAATCCACACCGGAGCAGGACAAGCTTCAGGCGCTGGTGGTGGCGGACGACCCGGTCTACCTCGACTGGTTGCGCAACGCCGGCGGCGACCGCATCGCGTTCACGCTGCTGCAGACGCACGATGTAGAACAGGTGATGGATGCGGTGGACGCCGCCCCGCAGCTCGACCTGCTGCTGTGCGAGTTCACCCGTCCGACGGCTGGCCAGCGTGCCGCGCTGGTGGCGCGCATGCAGGAGCAGAACTGGCAGGTGCCGGTGATCGGCCTGGGGGCGGAGGACAACACGGACTGGGTGCTGGCGGCCATGCGCACTGGCGCGCGCGACTTCTTCGTGCTGGGGCGCGACGATGCCACGCTGCCGGGCCAGTTGAGCCGTGTCGTGCAGCGCAGCAGCGCGGCGCGCAGCGTGCGCAGTGCGGCGAATGCGCGCGCCGGGCGCTTGTATACGGTGCTGGGCAGCCAGCCCGATGAGGCCATCGCCTTCTTCGCCGAGCACGTTGCGCTGACATTGAACGACACGCTCAAGAAGGGTGAGCGGGCCATTCTGCTGGACCTCGCCATGCCCGCCGGGGCGGCGGCGATCTTCATGAACATCAACCCGACCTACAGCGTGCTGGACGCCATCCGCGACGGTTATCGCTGCGACGAGACGCTGGTGGATGCGGCGTTCAGCCGTCACGGCAGCGGCCTGTACGTGCTGAGCCTGCCGGAAGACCGGCTCGCGGCGCCGATGTATGAAGTATCGGAATTGCTGGAACTGATCGACGTGCTCGGCAAGCTGTTCCAGTACATCGTGGTGGCCACGGACGCGCAGATGGCGGTCGAGGGCGTCACCGGCCTGATGGACCGCTCACAGCGCGTGCTGCTGTACTCCGACCAGTCGATCCTCAAGTCCCGCCATACGCGGCACCTGCTGAGTGCGCTGGAACAGGAGAACTGTTCGACGGAGCACGTCTCGCTGGTCATCGACAACTATCGGCGCCGGCTCGGGCTGGAACCTGAAAAGCTGTCGGAAATGTTCCGGCTGCCGCTGGCGGGCGTCCTCACGAACGACAGCGACAACCGCAGCCTTGCCATGAACTCGGGAGAGCCGATGTTTTCGCTGGTGCGCAAGGACCCATTTTGCACTGCCGTCCGCGACATCGTGGCCGGACTCGGCGGCAGCAGCGGGCCGGAAGCACCACGCCAGGGACGGCGCGGCCTGCTGGGCCGGCTGACGAGCTGACGCGTGGACGCCGCTCCGGACAACATTGCACGGTTCAAGCTTTCGGCGCAGTACCAGGCGCTCAAGCAGCGCGCGCACCGCTACATCATCGACCAGATCGACCAGCAGGATCTGGATATCGAACCGTGGCCGGAAGCGAAGGTCGAGCGTTTCGTCTCGGAGTCGGTGCGGCGCTATGCCAGCGAGAACCGCCTGCCGCTGAGCCGCGTCGAGCTCGACGTGCTGGCCCGCGATGCGTGCGACGAGCTGCTGGGCCTGGGGCCGCTGCAGCCACTCGTCAACGATCCGGAAATTTCCGACATCGTGGTCAACGGGCCAGAGAACGTCTTCGTCGAGAAGCACGGGCTCATGTCCCGCGTGCCGGTGCGTTTCAACGACAACAACCACGTGCTGCGCGTGATCCAGCGCATTCTCGCGCCGCTGGGCCGCCGGGTGGACGAGTCCACGCCGATGGTGGATGCGCGTCTGGCGGACGGTTCGCGTGTGAATGCGGTGGTGCCACCGATCGCGCTGGATGGCCCGAGCATCTCGATCCGCAAGTTCCGCGCCCAGCCGCTGACGGACGAGGACCTGCTGCGTTACGGCAGCGTTTCGCAGGCTGAGCTCGACTACCTGCGCGCGCAGGTCGAGAGCCGCAAGAACATCCTCGTGCTGGGGGGGACGGGGTCGGGCAAGACGACGTTCCTGAACCTCATCAGCCAATGGGTGCCGGTAAACGAACGCATCATTACGGTGGAGGATGCGGCGGAACTGCGGTTGCGGCACGAGCACATCGTGCGCCTCGAAACGCGCCCGCCGAACCTTGAAGGGCAGCGTGCCGTGACCACGCGCGATCTGATCCGCAACGCGCTGCGCATGCGCCCGGACCGCATCATCGTCGGCGAAGTCCGCGGCGACGAGGTGCTGGACATGCTGCAGGCCATGAACACCGGTCATGACGGGTCGATGACGACGATCCACGCCAACAGCCCACCCGATGCCGTGCATCGCCTGCAGTTGTTGTGCGGATTCGCGGGCTTCAAGGGCAGCGATGCCACGTTGCTCGGGCAGGTCTCGTCGGCCATCAACCTGTTCGTGCATGTCACGCGGCTGGCAAACGGCAAGCGACGGCTCATGTCGATCTGCGAGATCGGCGGCGTCGCCGGCAATGAACTGGAAATGCGCGAACTGTTCCGCTACGACGTTGCGGCGGACCGCCACGTTGACGAGAGGTCTTCATGAACGGCGTCCTCTTCGGGCTTGTCGCCATCGTGCTGTTGCTGCTGGGCGCGGCCATGTGGCTGCTGGGTACGGCGCAGACCCGGCAGAGCGAACAGGTGCTCGAGAAGCGCATCGGCGACTTCGACCGTGGCAAGGTCAGTGATACACCGGCCCAGAGGGTGTTGAACGTGCCGGTACTGGGTTGGGCCTACCAGCAGCTGGCGCGTGCCGGCATCCCGGTACAGCCCCAGCGCCTGGCACTGTTCGCGTTTGCGGCGTTCACGCTCGCCGTCATCCTGCTGTTCATCCTGGGGCTGTTGCGTGGTGCGATTGTCGTTGCCGCAATCGTGGCCTTGGCGGCATTCGTGGTGAACCGCATCGCCGAGAAGCGCCGCATGCAGCTCGTCGACCAGTTGCCGGGTTTTCTCGAAAACGTGGTGCGCATCCTGCAGGCCGGCAATACGCTGGAAGAATCGTTCGACAACGCCAGCCGTGAAGCGCAGGAGCCAGTGAAGGACGTCATGCAGGATATCGCCCGGCAAGTGCGGCTCGGCGTGCCGCTGGAACAGGCGCTGGAACAGGCCGGAACGCTGCACCGCCTGCGCGATTTCCGCGTGATCGCGCTGGCCGTGGCCGTCAACCGCCGCTTCGGCGGCAGCATCCGCAACGTGTTTCGCAGCCTCATCGTCATGGTCCGTCAGCGTGCGACCTCGGCGAAGGAGCTGAAGGCGCTTACGGCGGAGACCCGCTTCTCCGCCATGGTTCTGGCGTTTGTCTCGACCGGCCTGTTCGTCTACATCTATCTCAGCAATCCGGCCTATTACGAGCAGGCGCTCACCACCTTCAATGGCCGCATCATGTTCGGCATGTCGGTGGCGCTCATCGTGGCCGGCATCGTGATCCTGTACCGGATGACTACCTCGATGGGGGGCGCGGACGAATGAGTATCGGCGTGTTTCCGCTGCTCGTTGCCCTGGCCACGCTGTTCGTGTGCGCGGCGGTCGGCATGGTGGGTTACGTCCTTTACCAGTCCCGGCGTCAGGCCCGCCTTGCGGACCGCATCCACGGCAACGATGGCGGGCCAGAGGATCGTTTCGAGGATGCCCAGGGCAGCCTCCTGATCCGTGCCGCAGCGCGCCAGGGTCGTGAAATCGAGAAGTTCGTCGACAAGAGCGGCGGCGAAACGCGGCAGCTGCTGGCGCAGGCCGGCTGGCGACACGGCAATTCCCGGCTGTTGTTCTACGCGCTGCAGGGCGCACTGCCGGTGGGACTGGCGCTGATCGTCCTGCTGGGCTACTGGGCCAACATCAAGCTGCTGCACAGCCCGATGCACCTCGTGCTCGGGCTGGTGCTGGCCGGCATTCTCGGGCTGCTGCTGCCGCGCTATGTGCTGCGCCGGGCAGCGACCCGGCGGCGCGCGCAGTTGCGGGGCGAGGTTCCATTGTTCGTGAACCTGCTGGTCATGCTGTTCGAGGCCGGCCTGTCGACGCGGCAGGCACTGTCCAGCCTCGTAGATGACGGCGGGTCGGTGCTGCCCGCGCTGGGCCCGGACCTCGACCTCATCGTTCGCCAGCTTGAGGCCGGTGGCGACAGCGACGAAGTGCTGCAGGCCTATGCGCGCTCCATGGATGTAGCCGATCTCACGGCAATCATCGGCATCCTGCGCCAGATCGACCGCTACGGTGGAGAAGTCCGCGGCCCGTTGCTGGAACAGCTCGAGGTGCTGGAGGAGCGCCGCGGGCTCGAAATGCGGGAGAAGGTGAACATCATATCCGGGCGCATGACGGTTGTGATGGTGCTGTTCTTCTTCCCGGCGCTGCTGATCTTCACGGCGGGTCCGGCCGTGATGGCCATCATGCACGCCTTTGCGAGCACCGCTAAATGACAAGCGGCCGCAGTCGATGGGCGGTCTTGTGGCTGGTGCTGGTGTTGCCGGCCTGCACGGTGCCGGGTGCGCACCGCGAGCGGACGCTGCCTGCTCCGGACGGCCCGGACCTGTCTGACACCGCTGCCAAGCGTGACGACGTTCACCTCAGCCTGATCCGCGACATGATCGCCTCCCGGCAGTATTACGCGGCACTGGCGCACATTCAGGCGCAGCAGGCCGCGGTGGGCGCGGACAACCCCGAGCTCAAGCTGCTGGAGGCGGACACGCGCCGCAATCTGGGCGAATACGGACGTGCCGAGGCGCTCTACAAGGCTTTGCTGAAAGGTGCATTGCGCGGTCACGCGCTGCACGGCCTGGGCCTGCTGCGTGCGCACGAGGGCAACCTTGGGCAGGCCATTGCAGACTTGCGCCAGGCCGCGCAGGCACTGCCGACCGACGTTGATGTGCGCAACGACTATGGCTACGCGCTGATGCAGTCCGGCGATTACGCAAGCGCGTTCCCACAGCTGTCCACTGCGGCGGAACTGGCGCCGCGCGAAAGGCGCAGTCGCCGCAATCTCGTGATCCTGATGTACCTGATGAACCGCCCGACGGATGCGCAGCAGTTGGCCACCCGCTCGGGGCTTGACGGCACGCAGTTGCAGCAATTGCAACAGCAGGCCCGCGTTATGCAGAATCAAAAACACACGACGGACTAAGTCCGCCCCCGCAAGGAGCTTCACCATGCACAAACTCCTGTTGTCGATATTGCTGCTGGCACCGCTGGCGCTGTCCGCGCAGACGCTCGGGCAGCACCAGACACCCGCCCAGGCCGCTGCCGTAATGTCGCCGGCAGTTCGCTCAGCCCCCGTCAATGCCCCGCCAGATGCCTCGGGCGTAACGCTCGACAGCTGGGTTGACATGCAGGTGGCCGGAACCCAGTCCGTGTCCGAATCCCCCGCACTGCCCGGCCCGATCGCATCGAAAATCTATGATCGCTATGCCAACAGTTTTGCGCACCCGATTCCGGACCGCTTCGAGCGTGAAAACTTCGGTACCGGGAGCGGCGGCGGAAACTGATTGCGATACTCCGCGTAACGGCGGGCAAGGCTGGTGCCGTACCAGCAACCACACCGTCCGGCGTCGCCGCCCGCCTCTCCCGAGAGGGGAATCTGCGGCGCTGAAGCTGACATGGGGCATGTTTGAATGCCCTTCCTCCGGAGGGTGGATGGTTTCCCGCCGGAGCAGCGTGCAGATGCGAGTGATTCGGTTACGATTAGGCAGGTGCTGAATCGGTAGCAGAATGTTTCATAAACCGGATGTCGCCGATGTCGAGGCCCAGCGGATCTTGGCGCGCGCGACTGGCGGTATGGCTGCTGCGGCCGTTCCGGTGGCGTCGCCTTCTTCTGCCGTGTTGCTGAGTGCGCTGGCGCAGGCCGGGTATGGGGTGATCGTCACGGATGCCGATGCGCGGGTGCGCTGGCTGAACGATGCCGCGCAGAGCCTTACCGGGTGGTTGGGCGGGGACGCGCTCGGGCAGCGCGTATTCAGCGTCTTTCGTCTCGAAGATGACCAGGGGGAAGTGATGCCTTCGCCGGTCGAGGCCGCGCTGGCGGAACACGATGTCGGGTTGCGCCGTTATTCCGGTTGGTTGTGCGCTCGCGACGGCACGCGCGAATGGGTGGATGCCCAGGCCGTGGCGTGTTTTGGTATCGCAGGTGGCGAGCGTGACGGCCAAGCCGTGCTGTGGTTCGAGGATGCCGGTGCGCGCCAACGCGCGCGCCGCGCCGTGCAGCGCCGCACCGAGATTGCGGAAGCGGTCATCAACGAATTGGCGGAAGCGGTGCTGCTGCTGGACGCGACCGGCCGTGTGCAGCGGGCAAACGCGCGTGCGCTGCGGATGTTCGGTTATGGCAGTGCCGAGATGGGGCAGTTGACGATTGCGCGGCTCATGCCGGTGCCGTTCATGAATGCGCCGGACGTGCAGTTCACCGAATACCGCACGAATCCGTCGCGGCGCCTGCCGCGCGCGGTGGCGTGGCGCAAGGATGCCACACACTTCCCCGCCCGGCTGGTGGTGGAGCCGCTGCCGGTGATGGGCGATGACGGCGGCTATGTCGCCCTCGTCCGCGATGACACGGAAACGCAGCGTTCCGTCAACATGGCGCAGCGCTTGGGCCGGCTGCTGGACAGCGCGGTCGAGGAAATCTACGTGTTCGACGCGAATTCGCTGTATTTCCTCGAAGTCAATCGTGGTGCGCAGCGCAACCTGGGCTACACGAATGAAGAGCTGCGGACGATGACCCCGCTCATGGTGGCCGAAGGACTGGCGCAGGAGACGCTGCTGGGCTATCTGGCGCAGTTGCGTGGCGGGGATCGCGAGCATCTGGTCTACCGGACGCGCCATCGGCGTGCGGACGGCACCGTCTACCCAGTGGAGGTACGGCTGAATTTTTCACGTGATGAGGAGCCGCCGGTCTTCATGGCGATGGCGGTCGACATCTCCGACCGTGAGGCGCAGGAGAAGGAGATGTCCCACCTTGCGCATTTCGATGCGTTGACCGGCCTGCCGAACCGCCCGCAGCTCATGCTGCGTCTGCAGGCGGCGATGGCACTGGCCGCCAGCTCGCCCAAGCAGCTTGCCGTGATGTTCATGGATATCGACAAATTCAAGGTCATCAACGACACCTGCGGGCACGATGTCGGCGACGAAGTGCTGAGGGCCGTAGCGCAGCGCCTGCGCGAGGCGCTGCGCACGGCAGATACGGTGGCGCGCCTGGGTGGGGATGAATTCGTGGTGCTGGCGGAGGGCATCAACAACAATGAGGACGCGACGCGTGTAGTCGAAAAGCTGCAGGCGGCGGTCGCGCAGCCGGTCGCGGTCGGGGGGCAGCAGTTGCCGATCGCCTTCAGTATCGGCATCACGCTGTATCCGAACGATAATGCCGACATGGAAACGCTGCTGAAGCACGCTGACGAGGCGATGTACGCCGCCAAGCACGCCGGGCGCGGCACGCACCGCTTCTATGAAATCCTGCGGCCGGATACGGACATGGTGGATACGCCGAAGAAAAGCCGGTTTGGCCCACACTTGTCCTGACTTCTAAACGATGACCGACATTCTCGCTACGATCCTAGCCCGCAAGCGCGAAGAAGTGGCCGCGCTGTACAAGCGTTGTTCGGAGCAGGCGCTGCGCGACGAAGCTGAAGCTTGCGGCGCCGTGCGCGGCTTCCGGCGGGCACTTGAGAAGACCGCGTCGGCCGGCACGGCAGCCGTCATCGCCGAGATCAAGAAGGCCAGCCCCAGCCGCGGCCTGATCCGCGCGGATTTCAACCCAACGAAGCTCGCGTTCGCCTACCAGCGTGGCGGTGCGGCCTGCTTGTCAGTGCTGACGGACCGGGATTTCTTCCAGGGTGCGCCGGAATACCTGATGCAGGCGCGCGCGGCCTGCCAGCTGCCGGCGTTGCGCAAGGATTTCATCGTCGACACGCTGCAGGTCTTCGAGGCACGGGCGCTCGGGGCTGACTGCATCCTGCTGATCGCCGCCGCCCTTTCCGCTGCGCAGATGAACGAACTCGCAGCCTGTGCCGGCGAGACGGGCATGGACGTGTTGGCGGAAGTCCACAACGCCGCGGAACTCGAAACGGTACAGGCGGCGCGACTGCTGCCGCAGGCCCTGCTGGGCATCAACAACCGCAATCTGCGGACCTTCGAGACGCGGCTGGAGACCACACTCGGATTGTTGCCGGGCCTGCCGGCCGGCACCGAGGTCGTGACGGAATCCGGCATCGCCACGGCGGTAGACGTCAGGCGCATGCAGACTGCTGGCGTGCACCGTTTTCTCGTCGGCGAGTCGCTCATGCGCCAGTCTGATCCGGGAACGGCACTGGCGGAGCTG
Source organism: Nevskiaceae bacterium (assembly GCA_004298465.1). Classification (GTDB taxonomy): domain Bacteria; phylum Pseudomonadota; class Gammaproteobacteria; order Nevskiales; family Nevskiaceae; genus SCRT01. The sequence goes on from SCRT01000001.1 coordinate 23,602, forward strand.
TTGGCAGGCTGACGAGCGCGTCTGTTACGTGCGGCGACGAGTCCTCATTTCCGGCGGCCGTTCTCGAAATGTATGTGCCACCAGCGCAGCAACCCGTGGGACAGATGCACCTTTTCGCGACCCACCATGACATCCGGCCGCGCCGACAGCCATGAGGTTTTCGTGTATGCCAGCTGCTGTTCGGGGTAGACGCTGCGATGGCCGACGATGAGATAGGCGGCAATGCTGGCGCCGGCCACGTACAGGGTACTGCCGCCGCCGAACAGCTCCACGCCCATGAAGATGGCCGCAACGGGCGTGTTGGAAGCGGCTGCGACCACGGCGCAGAAGCCGACGCCGGCACCCAATGCCGCCCCCAGCCCGAAAAAGTGCGCGAACGCACTGCCCGTCACCGCACCGATGACAAACTGTGGCGTGACGACACCGCCGTAGAACCCACTGCCGAGCGTGATGGCAACCAGCAGGATCTTCCACACCGCGCCGAGATAGGGCATCGGCTGGCCGTCAAGTGCGGCGTGGAGCGTCGGCAGGCTCAGGCCTAGGTAGTCGGTCGGCACAAAGGCGATAAGCGCGGCAAGGACGAAGCCGCCGAGCATGGGCACCAGCGGCTGCCACAGGTTGAAGCGCCGCCGCACCCATGCGGCCGCCTGTCGCACACGGCGGATTGCTTCCACGAACCACCACGCCGCGACCCCGCACAGGATGCCGATCAGCACGGTCTTCAGGAACAGCAGTTGCGTGAAGTGGCCGGCGAATGACAAGTGGTATTCAGGGTAGGGCACCCCCCAGAACAGGCTGACCTGATAGGACGTGACGCCCGCGACCAGGCCCGGAAACAGGAAGTCGTGCCGGACGCGGCCGATGGCCAGTACCTCCACGCCATAGATGGCGCCCGCAACCGGCGTGCCGAACACGCTCGCGAATCCGGCGCTGACCCCGCAGGCCACGAGACGCTTGCGAATCTCGCTGTTCAGGTGCAGGGCCTCGCCGAGCGCCGCGGCGACGCTGGCGCCGATGTGCGAACACGGCCCTTCCTTTCCTGCCGAGCCACCTCCCCACAGGGTAATGAGCCCGGCGATGGGCTTGACGAGCGCCGTCCGCAGCGGCATGTGGCCGTGCTGGTCGTTGACGGCAAGGATTTCCGAATCCTTGAGCGTCCCGACGTGCCGGTAGCCGTAGTACAGCAACAGGCCGTTCGCGAGTCCCGCGGCCGGCAGCAGCAGCATCTGCTGCCACAGCACCAGGCTATAGCTATTGCCGGCCAGCGCGAACAAGGCAAGCAGGAACCCGCTTGTCGCCGTTCCCACCAAAGCGCCGGTCGCGGTTGCCAGGACCAGCCACTGCACGACGGTCGCCAGCATCACGGCGGGCTCTACGAAGGGCAGGCGTTTCATGCGGCACTCGCGCAGCGGAGACGGCGCCGATTATAAGAGGGCGGGTGCACCGAACGGGGCAGGGATCTACAGCAAGAACGGCACAGGCCGTGGACTATGGACAAGATTGGAGCTGTATCTGCAACCACCCCGTCCGCCTTCGGTATCCACTCCTCTACGGGAGGGGAATCTACAACGCCGAAACCGGCGTTGGCAGTGTGAATTCCTCTCCTCCGGAGGGGTGCCCGAAGGATGGGGGTTGTCGGCCGGGACGGCAGATTAAGGCAGGATCGGCAACCGTACAGTCTTGGATGGCTGGGATTCAGGCCTTGTCGCGTTTTGCCAGCGTGCGCAGGCGCAGTCCGTTGAGGCGGATGAAGCCGGCGGCGTCTTTCTGGTCGTAGGCGCCACGGTCGTCCTCGAAGGTCGACAGGCGCTGGTCGAACAGGGAATCCGCCGAGCGGCGTCCGGCGTTGTAGACGGCACCCTTGTAGAGCTTGACGCGGACTTCACCATTGACTTTCTGCTGCGTGTCGTCGATCAGAGCCTGCAGGGCGCGGCGTTCCGGGCTCCACCAGTAGCCGTTGTAGATCAGCTCCGCATAGCGCGGCATGATCTCGTCCTTCAGGTGCGCCTGGCCGCGGTCGAGCGTGAGGGATTCGATGGCGCGGTGGGCCTTGAGCATGATGGTGCCGCCCGGCGTTTCGTAGCAGCCGCGGGACTTCAGGCCCACGTAACGGTTCTCGACGAGGTCGAGGCGGCCGATGCCGTGCTTGCCGGCGAGCTGGTTCAGCGTATCCAGCACTTCAAACGGGGTCATCGTCTTGCCGTCGACGGAAACCGGATCGCCGTCTGCGTAGCCGATGGTGACGGTCTGCGGCTCGTTCGGCGCGTCCACCGGGTTGACGGTGCGCTGCCACATATCCTCCGGCGGGCACCACCATGGGTCTTCCAGACCGCCACCCTCGTAGGAAATGTGCAGGGCGTTGGCGTCCATCGAGTAGGGCGAGCCGCCACCCTTCTTCTTCGTGATCGGAATGTGGTGCTCGTCGGCGTAGGCCAGCAGTCGTTCGCGCGAGTGCAGGTCCCATTCACGCCACGGCGCGATGACCTTCACGTCCGGCCACAGCGCGTAGGCGCCGAGTTCGAAGCGCACCTGGTCATTGCCCTTGCCGGTGGCACCATGGGCGATGGCGTCGCAACCGGTCTGGCGCGCGATTTCCACCAGCCGTTTGGCGATCAGCGGGCGGGCGATGGAGGTGCCGAGCAGGTACTCGCCTTCATAGACCGCGTTGGCGCGGAACATCGGGAATACGAAGTCGCGCACGAATTCCTCGCGCAGGTCGTCGATGAAGATTTGCTTCACGCCCAGCGCCGAGGCCTTGGGCCGGACGTGGCCGAGCTCTTCGCCCTGGCCGAGGTCGGCGGTGAAGGTGACAACTTCACACTGGTAGGTATCCTGCAGCCATTTGAGGATCACGGAGGTATCGAGCCCACCGGAATAGGCGAGGGCGACTTTCTTGATGTTGCTCATCACGACTTTCCTTCAACTGGAGCGCCGGGTCTGCACGGCGTTGTGCGGCGGCCCGATGGAAATGCCCGGAACGACGAAGATATCCGTGCCGGTGCAAGCGCGTGATTATAGCGAGGCGGTTGCCGTGGCGCGGTTTTGCCAATGCTATAGTGGCCGCCCTTTTGGCTGGCGAGGTCGGTCGTAGATCCATGAGCTTGTCGCCCATTCCACACCGTATTGCCGACCGTTTCCGCAGCTTCCTGCCGGTGGTGGTCGACGTCGAGACCGGTGGCTTCAACGCGCAGACAGATGCGTTGCTGCAGGTGGCGGCGGTGATGGTGGAGATGGACGAGGCCGGGAATCTGTCGCGCGGGGCGACGTATGCCGTCCAGGTCCAGGCGTTCCCGGGGGCCAACATCGAGGCTGCGTCGCTAGAGGTGAATCACATCCAGCCAGACAATCCGCTGCGCATGGCAGTGCCGGAAGCGGGGGCCCTGTCGCGCATCTTCAAGCCGGTGCGGCAGGCGGTTTCGGAACACGGTTGTTCACGCGCGGTCCTGGTGGGTCACAACGCGCATTTCGATCTGGGCTTCATCAATGCGGCGGTGGCGCGCTGCGGCATCAAGCGCAATCCGTTTCATCCATTCTCGGTGCTGGACACGGTGACGCTGGCGGGTGCGACGCTGGGCCAGACGGTGTTGGCGCGTGCCGTGGAAGCGGCCGCGCTGCCTTTCGACAGCCGCGAGGCACATTCGGCGATCTACGATGCCGAGCAGACGGCCGAACTTTTCTGTTTGCTGATCAATCGACTCAAACCGGTCTATGAATCATTGGTTGGGACTGCCGCGTTTTCGTGACCCACGCGTGATGAACAGGCGACGCCGTACGGCGATGCGCAGCTGCATCGCCGGCGCGCTGCTGTTGCTGGCCTGCACGCCGGCCGCCTGGGCGGGATTTTCCTTCGAGACGGTGGAGGCCGCGGCCCAGGTTCTGGCGCGGGCGGCGTACAAGCCGCCGGGCGATGTGCTGGCGCCGGCGCTGGCGCAGCTCGACCATGCGCGTTACGGCATGATCCGCTACCGCGCCGATGCGCGGCTGTGGGCGCACACGGCATCGCCATTTTCCATCGGGTTCTTCATCAATGGAAATGACTATCCCGACCCGGTGAAGATCAACGAGGTGGATACCGGTGGCGTGCATGCGGTGCGCTTCGATCCCGGCAACTTCGATCTCGGGCAGTCGAAACTGGATGCGAAGGCACTGGCGACAGCCGGCTTTTCGGGGCTTGCGGTGCATGTCCGGTCCCCGGGCAAGAATGCTGCGCATCCCACCCAGCGCGTGCTGGTCTTCCAGGGTGCGACCTTGTTTTCCGGGCACGGTTTCGGACAGGTTCGCGGTGCCGGCGCGCGAGGGCTGGCGATCGACACCGGGCTGCTGTCGGGAGAGGAATTCCCGCGCTTCACGAAATTCTGGATCGAACGGCCGGCGAATGGCGACACGACGCTGGTCATCGATGCGCTGATGGATTCGAAACGCGCGACCGGAGCCTATCGCTTCGTGGTGACGCCGGGCAAGACGCTGAAAGTCGAGGTGCGCGCACGTATCTTCCTGCGCGGCTACGTCACCTTGCTCGGCGTGGCGCCCATCAACAGCATGTACCTGTACGGCGAGAACGACGACGCGCACGGTGACGGCGACTACCGCCCCGAAGTGCACGACTCTGATGGCCTGCAGATCCATTCGGGAACGGGGGAATGGATCTGGCGGCCGCTGGTGAACCCGGCGCGTCTGTTGACCACCTCCTTTGCGATGACGAATCCGCAAGGGTTCGGGCTGATGCAGCGCGACCGGCAGTTTTCCGACTACGAAGACCTGCGGGTCCGCTACGACCGGAAACCGAGCGTCTGGGTTACGCCGGAAAGCGCCTGGGGCGCAGGGCGGGTGGAGTTGGTGGAATTGCCGACGCCGGATCAGACGCACACGAACATCGTGGCATTCTGGGCACCCGATGCGCCGCCCAAGCCGGGGCAGCCGCTGGACCTCGCGTATCGCGTGGAATGGCAGGGCGATGACCAGACCCATCCACCATCCGCGTGGGCGGTCCAGACGCGCACCGGACATGGATTTTCCACTCACCCTCAGAGTGGCGCACAGTTCGTCGTTGATTTCGTCGGGTCGGCCCTGCAGCGGCTGGCGCCGGACACGCCTCTCACCAGCGTCGTTTCCGTTGACCCGAACGGACAGGTGCTGGAGCAACGCGTCGTGTACAACGCCGCAACCGATGGCTGGCGCCTGTTCCTGCGCATCAAACGCCAGGACGACGGCAAGCCGGTGGAAATGCGGGCATATCTGCGCAACGGCAACGACACGGTTTCGGAAACCTGGAGCTATATCCTGCCGCCGTCATGACCGCCCGGACTCCCCCGCCATCGTCTGCTGCCGAGGTCTGCGCCCGTTACGCGCAGCGCCTGCGGCTGCCCGCCGGCGAGCGTGAAGCGCTGGTGCCCGAAGCCGGGTCCGCCGCCGATCCGAAAGCGGCACTCGGCGTGTTGCACGCACGGCTCGCGGGAGCGGCGGTGCCACTGGAGAATCCGGCTTACGCCTCGGTCCGGCGCCGGCTGGAGCTGGCATGGCCGATCCACCAGTCGCTTGACCGGCCGATCTTTGACAAGGACGTGCAAGGCCGCATGCGGGTGGTGACAACGCCGCCTTTCAGCCGGGCCACGATGGTGCCGCAGCCGTGGCTGAACAATCCCGTCAAGCGTTTCGGGCGCTGGGTCCGCGAACGCGTGCTGGGCCGACGTGGACGTTTCGCTTCCCCAGGGCAACCGGAACTGCTCGCGCCGCCCCCCACCCGGTCTTGGAAGTGGGCGGCACGACGGCGGCGCACAGTGTTGACGCTGCTGGTGGCGCTGCAGACCTATGTGGCTTCGTACTACATGGCGGCGGTGCTGCCCTACCACGGCGGCACGCCGTTGGAGCTGGCGGAACTCGTGATCTACGCCGTGCTGTTTGCGTGGATTTCCTTCGGCTTCTGGACGGCGATGATGGGGTTCTGGTCGCTGCTGATCGGGCGCGACCGCTTCAACGTTGCGCGGAATACCCCGGCGGACGTTCCGATCGGCCCCGAAGCCCGTACTGCGCTTGTCATGCCGATCTGCAATGAAAGCGTGGCGCGTGTCTATGCCGGGCTGCGTGCCACCTACGAATCGGTGGCCAAGGCGGGCGCGCTGGCGCATTTCGATTTCTTCGTGCTCAGTGATTCCGGCAGTGCGGATGCGCGCGTGGCAGAGCTGGCGGCGTGGCGCGCGCTGTGTGCGGCGGTCGGCGGTTTCGGCCGCATCTTCTACCGCCATCGTGTGAACCGCATCAAACGCAAGAGCGGCAATATCGGCGATTTCTGTCGGCGTTGGGGCGGGCGTTACCGTTACATGGTGATCCTCGACGCCGACTCGGTCATGAGCGGCACCTGCCTGCAGCGGCTGGTGCAGATCATGGAAGCGCATCCGAACGCCGGCATCGTGCAGACCGCGCCGCGCGCGGCCGGCCACGACACGCTCTATGCGCGACTGCAGCAGTTCGCCACGCGCGTGTACGGGCCATTGTTCACCGCCGGGCTGCATTTCTGGCAGCTGGGCGAAAGCCACTACTGGGGGCACAACGCCATCATCCGGGTGGCACCGTTCATCCGCCACTGCGCGCTCGGGCGCCTGCCGGGCCATGGCGCGTTGGCGGGCGAGATCCTGTCCCACGATTTCGTCGAGGCGGCGTTGATGCGCAGCAAAGGGTGGAGCGTGTGGATCGCCTACGATCTGCCAGGCTCCTACGAGGAAATGCCGCCCAACCTGCTCGACGAGCTCAAGCGCGACCGCCGCTGGTGCCAGGGTAACCTCATGAACTTCCGGTTGTTCTTGACGAAGGGATTGAATCCCGCGCACCGCGCGATCTTCATGACCGGTGTGATGGCTTACCTGTCGGCGCCGATCTGGTTCGTGTTCCTGCTGCTGTCCACCGCGTTGCTGGTGATCCGCACCGTCGAGCCGCCGACCTACTTCGCCAAGCCCTACCAGTTGTTTCCAGTGTGGCCGGAATGGCACCCCGGATGGGCAGTGGCGCTGTTCTCGGCGACCGCGGTGCTGTTGTTCCTGCCCAAGGTACTGGCCGCGCTGCTGATCGTGGCGAAGGGCGCGCGCGCCTACGGCGGTGCCTTGCGCCTGCTGGCCAGCACGTTCCTGGAATTGTTGATCTCCACATTGCTGGCTCCGATCCGCATGCTGTTCCACACGCGCTTTGTCATCTCGGCGCTGATGGGTATTGCCACGCAGTGGAAGTCGCCCCAGCGCGAGAATGCGGAGACTTCATGGGGCATGGCGCTCGCCCACCATCTTTCCGGCACGCTGCTCGGTACGGTGTGGGCAGCCGGCGTGTACTGGGTCGAGCCCGGCTATCTGTGGTGGTTGGCGCCGATCGTCGGTGCGCTCATCATCTCCATCCCGTTGTCGGTGTATGCCAGCCGCCGCAGCCTGGGCCTGGCGGCACGGCGTGCGGGGTTGCTGCTGATCCCGGAGGAGTCCGAACCGCCCGTAGAGTTGCAGGCGACCACGGCTTACGACGCGGCGGCAGGCACGCTGCCGGGTGTTCGCGAGGCTGTGGTCGATCCCAGCATCAATGCGCTGGTGTGTGGCGCTGGCGAGCCGCGCCCGGTTCGCCCCAGAGGCACTCGCGTGCAGCGCGACCACATGTTGGAAGATGCACGCGAAAGGGGGCCGGAAGCGCTGGATGCGTTGGCGCGCAATACCCTCATCAGCGATCCGCTGGCGCTGTCGACGCTGCATGTGGCGGTGTGGGCAGACCTGGACGTCGCACGAAGGTGGGGGATGGGGGAAGTCGCGGTGGCAGGAAGTGCAACAGACAAAGTGGCGGCTGCCAACGTCGCTTCCCGCGCTGACACCTGATGGGCTTGATCCTGGCTCGATGCCGGTGCACCGTTTTGTGAGTCATTGAGCGGCCCGCATGCACTGCGCCCGAATCCTCCCGAACGCCGCGGATACGCTGTTGATCTTCGGAGTGGCAGTGGCCGACGGTGTGCTGCTGTGGCTTACGCCCTGGACAATCGTCTGGCGCAACGAGATCGGGGTTGCCATCGGCATCCTGCTGCTTGCAGGCATCGGGGTGGTATATCGCTATTTGCGGCCCACGCCGGCATTGACGGATCTCGCCACTGATGGCCTGCGTTTCGTGCTGTTCACCAATTTCGCAGCGATCTTGAGTTACATCCTGACAGGCCTTTCGCCTTTCCCTCTGCACGATGCCGGGCTGAACCGGCTGGACATGGCTCTGGGTTTCGATTGGGTAGCCTACAACACCGGAGTGGCCGCGCATCCCGGGTGGTCTGTGCTGCTGTCAGTGGCTTACGCCAGCGCATTGCCGCAACTGTTAGGGCTTGTGATTCTGTGTGCGCATCGGCGGGATCGGCAGGGAGCGCGCGAATTGTTTCACGGTTTTGCCGGAGCGGGGTTGCTTGTGATTGTTCTTGGTGCCCTGTTCCCGGCTGCTGGTGCCGCGTTTTCACATCAGTGGGTGGCGGCGACGAGCGAGCCTGTGCACCAATACCTGGCGTTGCGTTCTGGGCGCTTGCAGGTATTCGACTTGGCAAAGATTCAAGGCCTGGTCTGGTTCCCGTCTTTTCATGCGGGCCTTGCTTGCCTGTACGTGTGGGTGGCAAGGCGTACCCGCCGACTGATCATTCCGGCTTTTATGCTGAACAGCCTGATGCTGGCCGCGTGTCTCGTGGACGGAGGGCATTACCTGGTCGATTTGATCGCGGGCGTGGGGATCATGGCTGTCGTCCTATGGGTGAGCCGCTGCCTGGAAGGTTTCGGTGTCAGCGCCCGCCCGGCGCTGCCTCGTCCCGCGAACGCTGCTCCTCAGCGTGCGGGCAATGCTTGACCTGGCATTCGCCGTAGAGCGTCAAGTTGTGTTCCATGAGCTTGAAGCCGAGCTCCCCAGCTTTTTCGCGCTGGCGGCGTTCGATGACTTCGTCCCGGAATTCCGCAACGTAGCCGCAGCGCAGGCACACCATGTGGTCGTGATGCTCGCCGCGCTCCAGTTCGAAGACCGCATGGCCGCCCTCGAAGTGGTGGCGGATGACCAGTCCGGCAGTCTCGAACTGCGTCAATACGCGGTAGACCGTGGCGAGCCCGATTTCCTCACCGCTTTCCATCAACCGGCGGTAGATCTCTTCAGCCGAAAGATGGCGGTCGACGCTACTTTCCAGCATTTCGAGGATCTTCAGGCGTGGCAGCGTGACCTTCAGTCCGGCGCTGCGCAGATCTTTGGATTCCATTTTTCCGGCCTCGGGTTTTTCCGTTATCATCCTACCTTATCGTTCGCGGTTGATCCGATGCGAGTGAAAACACTCCCCATGTTGAAGCTACTTGTGGCCGCCGTGCTGGCGCTGTCGATTGCCGGCTGCGGCATTGTCTACCGCCTGCCGATACGCCAAGGCAACGTGATCCAGCAGTCGCAGTTGCAGAACCTGCGCGTTGGCATGACGCCGGAGCAGGTGCGCTACGTCATGGGCTCGCCGATGGCGACGAGTCCGTTCGATGCGAACCGCTGGGACTACCTGAGCTACTACAAGAGCCCGCGCGGCACGGTCTCGAGCCGCACCGTCAGCCTGTTCTTCGATGGCGGCAAGCTGGCGAAGATGGTCGGTGTGGACGATCTCGCTGCTGCGCAGCGGGCGGCGAAGGCGGATGACCAGGCTCTGGCGCAACAGCGCGAGGCTGCGCGCCACGAACTGGATCGCGGAGCGCCGAACCGGTCTGTGGCGCCACCCGCTTCATCGGGTGTGGGTGGTCCGCTGGTCGAACCGCGCGGTACGTCGCCTGATTGACCGCGCGGCGCGCGTCAGGGGTGGGTCAGCCTTCGACGCCGGGCCTGCTTCGGGCTGCGCAGCAGAGATCGGTAGATCTCCACACGGTCCCCTTCCACGAGCGGTTGGTCAAGTTCCGCGTGGCGGCCGAAGATTCCGACGTCCGTTGCATACGAAAAGCCGGCTTTCTCCAGCGCATCCGCCACAGTGCTTCCGGCGGGCATCCGCAGTGCTACAAGCGCCTGTCGATCCGGCCACGCAGCGGCAACCTCGACGTTTACGAGACCCGGTGAGTCATTGTCCATGCCCCCTATAATGCCCGGATGCCCAGCGCGAAGAAAATCGATGGAGACAAAGCCGCCCCGCGTCTGATCGCCCAGAATCGGCGCGCGCGCTTCGATTACTTCATCGAGGAAACTTTCGAGGCCGGGCTGGTACTGGAGGGCTGGGAAGTCAAGAGCCTGCGCGTCGGCAAGGCACAGATCGTGGACAGCTACGTCATCATCAAGAACGGCGAGGCGTGGCTGCTGGGCGGGCATGTCATCCCGCTGCTGCAAGCTTCCACCCACGTCAACCCGCGGCCCGACCGCACGCGCAAGCTGCTGCTGTCGCGCAAGGAACTCGCCATGCTCACCGGCAAGGTGGAGCGCGCCGGCTACACCCTGGTGCCGCTCGACCTGCACTGGACGCGCGGCCGCGCCAAGCTCACCCTCGGGCTGGCGAAGGGCAAGAAGCAGCACGACAAGCGGGCAACGGAAAAACAGCAGGACTGGCAGCGCGACAAGGCCCGCCTGCTGCGCCAGGATCGTTGACCTGAAACGCCTGCGTTGGAGAATCCGATGACAAACAAGACGATCAAGCTCGACGACACGCTCTACCGTTATGTTCTCGACCACTCCCTGCGCGAACATCCGGAGCAGACCGCGCTGCGTACCGCGACCGCGAGCCACCGACTCGCCAACATGGAAATCGCGCCCGAGCAAGGACAGTTCATGGCGCTGCTGGTGCGACTCATCGGCGCCCGCAACACCATCGAGATCGGTACTTTCACCGGCTACAGCGCACTGAGCGTGGCATTGGCGCTGCCGGCGGACGGACACCTGCTGGCCTGCGACATCAGCCGTGAATACACGGACGTGGCCCGCCCCTACTGGGCGCGCGCCGGCGTTGCGCACAAGATCGAGCTCGTCATCGCCCCTGCGCTTGAAACGCTCGATGCACGCCTCGCCGCCGGAGAAGCTGGACGCTACGACTTCGCCTTCATCGATGCCGACAAGACTGGATACGACGCGTACTACGAACGTTGCCTGAAACTGCTGCGCTACGGCGGGCTCATCATGATCGACAACGCCCTGTGGAGCGGCGCGGTGGCCCGCCCCGCGCAAGATGCCGATACCCGCGCGCTGCAAGCGCTCAACGACAAGCTGCATGCCGACGCACGCATCGATTTTTCACTGCTCCCGCTCGCCGACGGCATCGGGCTGGCCCGCAAGCACTGACCCGCGCCGCAACTCGCTACCCGTGCTAGAATCCGCCTCGTAACGGGGGTGACCAGGGCTCGACGGTGACTGGAATTCCAACGTGCATGCCGAGGTGCTTTCTTCCTCGTAAAACTTGAAAGCAAACAAGCTAGTTGCGAACGACTCCAACTACGCCCTCGCAGCCTAATCCCTGTGAGCGATTGACCAGACGGTGTTGATGCCCCTGAATCAATCGTCGACTCTCATCAACTCGCGGTAACGCAGGCTACTGGCCGATCCGCTAAATCCTCAAAGTAGATAAGCGCAAGCGATCCGTGCCGGTTCGGGAGTTTGCGATGAAAAACAAAAATTCGGCTAAGCATGTAGATCGAAGGCTGGAAGGTTGTCGGACGCGGGTTCGATTCCCGCCACCTCCACCATTTGAACGTTCGCCAGCGTTCACAAGAAGCCGCAAAACCTAATAAATTTAAGGTTTGCGGCTTTAGTTCTTGATGCAGCTCCACGGCGTGGGGGTCATCTTGGCGTGAGAAAGTATCGGCAGCTTTATCCTGCTGAAAGTGGCGAAGCTGTTGTGCCGTAGCTTGTGTGTAAACGAAGATGCTGGAGGCGATGGGACTGGATCTCGGCCTGCGTGGTGAACAGGGCTATCACTTGTGATGTGCTGCTGTTCCCGCCTCAAGATCCAGCTCAGGGTATCTATTGCGATTGCGGCAAGCATGTCGTTACTGATTGCAGAGGTAGAACATGTCTTCGATTGCGCGTTACCTCCCTGCTGTTGGACTGCTGGTTACGATGTCTGCGGCCGCTTTCCAGCCTCCGACGCCGGAAATGGGAGCCTTGGCGCGCGGCTTTGCCCTGCCCGGCGTCGGCCGCCTGCACGTGCTCCAGGCTGGTACGTCCGACGTGCATCTGGAGCTCGGCAGCTATAACGAGTTCGAGGTTCGCGATAGCGGGGGCGAATCCATTACCGTCGATGGCGAAGACGCGCGCCTTCTGGCGCAGTTCCACATTGGACTGGGCGACGGCTGGGATGCAGGCGTCGGGCTGCCTTTCCTGATTCAGGGCGGCGGCTATCTCGATGGACTCATCCAGAATTGGCACAGCACCTTCGGCCTGCCGAATGCCGGACGACAGTACGCTCCCAGCAACCGCTATCTTTATCGTTATACCGTCGATGGTCAGACGCGGCTGAACGTCGCGCACTCCAGCAATCATGTCGGCGACATGCAGCTGGATCTCGGCCGGCGTCTCGCATCGAATCTGGCGCTACGCGGCATGGTTAAGCTGCCGACGGGCGATACCACGATCTCGCTGGCAACGGTGCCTGGGGCGGTGCACTGTGGCTCGACGATGGCGTGATCGACCATGGACGCTGGTTACTGCTGGCCAGTGCCGGCATGAGCTATACCGGTGAAGGCGATATCCTGCCATCGCAGCAGAAGCACTGGATTCCGCTTGGGGCAGTCACGTTGGGCTATCACTTGATGGACCGCTTTACGCTTCAGGGGCAGGTCTATGCACATGGAGCGCCGTACCGCGGAAGTGTCATGTCGCCGCTGGTGCATACGGGGGTGCCAGTCACGGTCAGTGCCCACTATCGTCTGAGTGCCAAGCACGTGCTCAGCTTCGGGTTCCAGGAAAAGCTGAACTACGGGGCTTCGCCGGATTTCGGTATTTTCATCGGACTCGATCTGGCAAGCGCGCCATCTGCTGATCGCATTGACGGGTCGTGAAACACGGGACACGCAGATAGCGTCATGCGATGACGCATCAGAATCCGTATCGCACGCTCAGTTCACCGGCGACGTGCGCACCGGAATACGGTACCGGAGCCCCCGCCATGCCGCGCACGAGGGCCGACACGTCGAAAGCTCCCAGGGGCCAGTCGGCGCCCGCCTCGCCGATGTCCACGGTGACGGGCTGGCTGCTCACGACGTTGTTGAACGCGCTCCCGGCCGCCTGCATCGCAGCCAGTTGCGGGGTGCTGATATCGGCGTGGTAGTACGTCAGGTGCCAGCGTCTGTTGGATGGATCTGAAAGCATCCATGTCAACGTGAACAGGCGCGAGTCGCTGTCGAGCGAGAACCCGAGTGTGCGGCCGCGGTAGCGGAAGCCGTCGACGTACTTGGCGTCGGTGTAGACGTCGCCGTAGACCTTCTTGCCAAAATCGAACGGTAATCCCCCCAGAAAGTAGCGGCAGCCGGAAGTGGAATTTTCTCGTAGTCTGACCCGAGGAGGTTCCATGAAGACATCACGATTCAGCGACAGCCCGATCATCGCGGTGTTGAAGCAGGCGACGTTCTACAAGTGGCGCAGCAAGTTCGGCGGGATGGACGCCTCCCTGATGGGCCAACTCAAGGAACTGCAGGACGAGAACCGGCGCCTGAAGAAACTGTACGTCGAGGCCCAGCTGAGCGCCGACCTGCTGAAGGAAGCGCTGGCAAAAAAATGGTGAGGCCATCTCAACGCCGGGAGATGGCCCGATGGGCGGTTGAAGGCGGGCGCACGAGCATCCGGCACGCCTGCCAGACGTTCGAGGTGAGCGAGACCTGTTATCGCTACCTAGGCAAGATCAACCAAGAGAATGCACAGATCGCGGACTGGCTGGTGCGGTTGACCGCGGCGTACCGGCGACTGGGGCTTTGGCCTGTGCTTCCTGTATCTGCGCAACGTGAAGGGCTTTGGCTGGAACCACAAGCGGGTGTACCGCATCTACCGGGAGCTGGAGTTGAACCTGCGGATCAAGCCACGGAAGCGGATCGTGCGTGAACGCCCTGAACCCCTGGCTGTGCCGGCCGGCATCAACCAGGCCTGGTCGATGGACTTCATGCACGATCAGCTGAGCGACGGACGTGGCTTCCGGCTGTTCAACGTCATCGACGACTTCAACCGAGAAGGACTCGGCATCGAGGTGGATTTGTCATTGCCTGCTGCCCGCGTCATCCGGGCTCTGGAACAGATCATCGAGTGGCGCGGCCAGCCCGGGATGATGCGTTGCGACAATGGCCCTGAATACATCAGCGGTGCGCTGTTGGCGTGAGCTGAGAGACATGGCATAAAGATCCATACACCCAGCCCGGCAACCCACAGCAGAACGCCTACATCGAACGCTACAACCGCACCGTCCGCTACGCTTGGCTGGCACCGATGCTGTTCGACAGCATCGAGCAGGTGCAGGATACGACAACACGGTGGCTATGGACTTACAACCACGAGCGACCGAACATGGCGCTCGGCGGCATCACTCCCATGCAGAAGTTGGCCTTGGCCGCTTAGCTCCACTTCTGGCTGCTGCTAAAAATGGGGGGATCACCGAACAACTGGATCTGGCCTACGAGGTCAACCGCTGCTGGGCACTGGACTTCGTGCATGATGCGCTCTACTGCGGCAGGACGTTTCGTACGCTCAACGTGATCGATGAAGCCAACCGCGAGTGCCTGACCATCGAGGTGGGAACCTCCATCCCGTCTGTGCGCCTGATCCGAGTTCTGGATCGACTCATCGACTGCTACGGGGCGCCCGAAGCGATTCGGTGCGACAAGGGCCCCGAGATGTGCAGTCAGGCATTTACCGACTGGGCCGCAGACCGGGGAATCCATATCCGCTACATCCAGCCTGGCAAGCCTAATCAGAACGCGTTTATCGAGCGCTTTAACCGCACATACTGCACCGAGGTGCTCGATGCCTATCTGTTCTCAACCCTGGAGCAGGTACGGGCCATCACAGACCGATGGCTACGCGATGACAACGAATACCGTCCCCACGCATCGCTGGGAGACATCCCGCCGGTGCAATTCCTGCCACGGCTAACAACGGTCCAGAACCTCTATCAGCGAGTGCCTACTTGACGGGGAAGCTTACGCCATGGCGTAGGCGGCGGTCGAGAGCCCGCCGAGTGAGCGATGGGAGCGTTGGTGGTTGTAACGATGGCGCCAGTCCTCGGCCATGCGGCAACCTCGTGCAAGCGGGTGAAGACGTAGCGGTCCAGGACCTCGGTGCGGAAGGTTCGGTTGAAGCGCTCGATGTATGCGTTCTGCTGTGGGTTTTCGGGCTGGATGTAGTTCAGCTCGATGCCGTGTTGCTCGGTCCACCGCTGCAGCGCACCACTGATGTATTCGGGACCGTAGCACACCTGGAAGCCAAGTGGGCGGTCATCGTCAACAGGGGCATTCTGAGGGTTCTCACACACCACAGGAGTTCCAGGACGATGACTGTCAACGTCGGTTAAAAACTGACCCCCAA
This sequence comes from Nevskiaceae bacterium, assembly GCA_004298465.1. GTDB lineage: Bacteria > Pseudomonadota > Gammaproteobacteria > Nevskiales > Nevskiaceae > SCRT01. Next base: position 39,088 of record SCRT01000001.1, read on the forward strand.
GGGGGCAGTATTACATCGGCGGTGACAGCAGGGTTACCTTGGACATCTGCGGATACTGAACTGCGCGTGTTCGGCCATGACGGGTTACTGTTATGGTGTTTCAGCGTCTGTTTTTTCCAGTTTTTCGAGCCGGTATGCCATTTGTCCGCGGCTCAGCCCCAGCAGGCGAGCCGCCTGCGATACATTGCCCTGGGCTTTGTGCATGGCGGTGGAGAGCAGTTTTTTTTCAAAGTCTTCGAAGGCGAAGCCTTCATTCAGCAGAGTTTCACAGAGTTTGTCGGGCACGGCTTGCGCGTGCTCGGACGATTTTCCCAGGTGGCCATCGCCACGCTGCTCGACACGCAGGGCGACATCCCGTGACGTACCCAGAATGGGGGCGAGTGAATCGAGGTCGATGCGCTGGTTGCTTTCGGTCAGGATGATCCCGCGTTCGACCAGGTTCTCCAGTTCGCGGATGTTGCCGGGCCAGTCGTGTTCCATCAGGGCTTGCAGTGCCTTGTCGGTGATACCGGTAATCGTCTTGCCGTATTTCGACTTGAATTTACGCAAAAAATGGTTGACCAGCAGGGGAATGTCTTCGCGGCGTTCACGCAGGGCCGGGATAGAGACTGGGAACACGTTGAGGCGGTAGAGCAGGTCGACGCGGAACTTGCCGTTTGCAACGGCTGTTGCGAGGTCTTCATTGCTGGCCGCGATGATGCGGACATCAACTTTTTTGGTCTCGGTGCCGCCTACCCGGTCCAGTTCACCTTCCTGCAATACCCGTAGCAGCGCGGCCTGCGCGCGCGGGGTGAGCTCCGTGACTTCATCGAGAAACAGCGTGCCGCCGTTGGCACGTTCGAACTTGCCGGGACGTGAAGCGTGGGCGCCGGTGAAGGCGCCTTTTTCGACCCCGAAAAGCTCGGATTCGATCAGATCCGGTGGAATGCAGGCGCAATTGACAGTTACGAAAGGCCCTTGTGCGCGTTGCGACTGCTGGTAGAGGGTGCGTGCGAACACTTCCTTGCCGACGCCGGTTTCACCCTTCAGAAAAACCGTGATGTCGTTTTTTGCGGCTTTCTTCAGCAGTCTCCACGCGGCCAGCAGAGCGGGCGAGGTGCCCGCAAAGTTGACCTTGATCGCCTCGTCTGCATAAGCGTGGGCATGGTTGCTGGCCTGGGCCTGGTTGAGTTGCTCCTGCAGGGTGAACAGTTCTTCTGCCAGCGATTCGGACTGCAGGATGCGATTCAGCTCATCGGGGTCGTCCCATTCCTCCGTGGGGCGGCCGATGATCCGGCAGCGTTGCGCGCCGCAGGCTTGGCATTCCACTTCGTGGAAGAGGATCTGCCGGCCCATGTAGAAGGTTGTGAAGCCGCTGGAATACCCCGTCAGGAACGCGCACGCGGGCTTTGTGGTGCTGCCGCCGCTGGCCAGCAGCAAGTCTGCCTCGAAGGCGCCGTCCCACAACAGCTCGCCGTAGAAACTGCCGGCTTCCAGGTCGAATTCGATGCGGACGGGTTCGACATGCACCATCCCCTGGATCATGGCGAACTGGGGCCCGGCGGCAAAGGCGTCGGGGGTACTCAATTCGGGGCGCAGCTTGCGGGCCAGTTCAGCATCGCGCCAGCCGGAGTGGAACCCGAGACGCATCAACAGGGTGCTGGCGCGCTGTGCGCCGATTGTGGCGACCAGTTCGTCGCGCAGGTTCTGAAACAGGCAGCTGTGCACCAGCAGCATGCGGGTTTCCTGCATCCAGACCTTGCCGCGATCCGTGTCGAAGCGAATCTGGTTGACGAGGTCCCGGCTGGTGGGGAATTTGGGGCTGGCAGTCATCGTGGTCGGTACCTTCGCGTTGCAGACATCTCGCAGCCGCCAATTTCTTGTGGTGCAGCGAGGCCGCCCGCAAAGGTTGTGTGGGCTTCGATGCTACACAACATTCCGACCTGTAGCCATCCCGCGCAGCTGCCGCATTTGCTGGCATCCGATTCAGCAAATGAAAAAATATGGGGTAGTCCAAGCCTGTGGTGAAAATCCATCGAGTTCGGAGAGGGATTCCCAGTTCATTGAAATATATGAATATTACTGGCCATTTCGCGATTGGCATGCACGTTGCTTTATTGAGCGCTGAATGAGCTTCACTGGGTTCAGCAAAGAATGCAACAAGCAACAGGAGGAATCACCATGTCCATTCAGCCCCATACCCCCGTCCATCTTGACGCCGTTGTCGTCGGCGCCGGCTTCGCCGGCCTGTACATGCTCCACGCGCTGCGCGACCGGCTCGGTTTGAAGGCCACCGTATTTGAAGCCGCCGATGACGTGGGTGGCACCTGGTACTGGAATCGCTACCCCGGCGCACGCTGCGACATTGACAGCTACGACTACTCGTTCTCTTTCTCGGATGAAATCCAGCAGGAGTGGACGTGGTCGGAGAAATACGCCGCCCAGCCGGAGATCATGAAATACCTGCAGTTTGTGGCCGACAAGCTCAAGCTGCGCCCAGACATCAACTTTGAGACACGGGTGGTCTCCTCCACCTACGACGAACACGCCCGGCGCTGGGTCATCAGGACCGACCGCGGCCATACCGTCGTGTGCAAATACTACATCTCGGGTGCCGGCACGCTGTCCAACGCCGCCGACCCGGCCTTCAAAGGTAAGCACAGCTTCAAGGGCGAGGTCTATTCCACGTCCGCATGGCCGCATGAGCCGGTCGATTTCACCGGCAAGACCGTCGGCATCATCGGCACCGGCGCTTCGGCCATCCAGGCGATTCCGCTCATTGCGCAGCAGGCTAAGCACCTTACCGTGTTCCAGCGCACGCCGAACTACACCGTGCCGCTGCAGAACTGCCGTGAGACCGAGGAAGAAGTGAAGGCCATCAAGGCCAACTACGCGGAAATCCGCAAGCAGTCCAAGGCGGCACTGGCCGGCGTGGCCTTTCCGAGCATGCGGACATCCATGTTCGACGACACGCCTGAACAGGTGCAGCAGCACCTGGAGTACTGCTGGAATGCGGGTGGTTTCAGCCTGTGGTTGGGGGCCTACGGCGATGTGCTCACAGATGAAAAGGCCAGCAACATCGTGGCCGAGTTTGTCCGCAGCAAGATTCGCCAGCGCGTCACCGACCCCAAGACGGCGGAAAAGCTGTGCCCGCGTTACCTGTACGGCACCAAGCGCCAGCCCTGCGAAACCCGCTATTACGAAACCTACAATCGCGACAACGTGGCGCTTGTTGACGTGAAGGCCGACCCGATCCAGCAGATTACCGAAGATGGCATCGACCTTGAAAGCGGCCAGTCCGTGCACTTCGACTGCCTTATCTATGCCACCGGTTTCGACGCCTTTACCGGCCCCTTGTACAAGTTGGGGGTGAAAGGCCGTGGCGGCGCCACGTTGCAGGCACATTGGCGCACGGGGGTGCGCACGAATCTCGGTTTGATGAGCCACGGTTTCCCGAATTTCTTCATGATTACCGGGCCGCAGAGCCCATCGGTGTTGTTCAACATGCCGCTGGGCATTGAGCAACACGTGGAGTGGATCGCGGACGCCATCCGCTACATGGAAGACAACGGCCTGGAAGCGATTGAGCCGGCGCTCGAAGAGGAAGTGGAATGGGACAAGCTGGTCGCTGACATTGCCAACGCCACACTCCTGCCCAGGACCGACACCTGGTACACCGGTTCCAATATTCCCGGCAAGCCGCGCAAGTTCCTCGTCTACCTGGGTGGCGGTGCCGCCTACAAGCAGACCTGCGATGAAGTTGCTCGAAATGGCTATACCGGGTTTGTTTTCGAGAGCGACCCGTCGCTCAGTGCCAACGTTGCGTGAAGACCGTTAAATCCACGACTGGGTGAAAATCGTTGCTGCGTCTCGGGTGCCTGGTAGCGGGTTCGTTGCCGGGTCGACGCAGCCTGATTCTTGGGTCCTCCCGCGATCGGTAACGTATGGGTGGACCCCGAGACTTGAGGCGCTCGACCCATTACAATGGGCAGGTCATTGGGGAGTAGCCGCTCTTCCACGAGAAGAGGCTTGCGTCAACACACTTGGCCATCTGGCCATGGCGCAGGCAGTTCCCGAGCCTGGCAAGACCTTTGACCACCACGCATCCGACTTGGCCGGGGAAGCGGGGTGGTCAATCGTTTGCAGACCGGCCTGGAACTCTCATGGAACCTTTTCTCGTTTCGACCGGAGTTGTCGCCCTCGCCGAGATCGGCGACAAGACGCAGCTCCTGGCCTTCATTCTCGCCGCGCGCTTCAAGAAGCCGGTGCCCATCATCCTGGCCATTCTGGCTGCAACCCTTGTCAACCACGGACTTGCGGGTGCGCTTGGGGCGTGGATCACCGTGGCCGTGAGCCCGGACATCCTGCGCTGGGTGCTGGGGCTTTCGTTCATCGGCATGGCCATCTGGATGCTCATTCCCGACAAGGTCGAGAATGACAAGACCCAGGTCGCCGAGCGGTTTGGCGTGTTCGGCGCGACGCTCGTGACCTTCTTTCTTGCCGAGATGGGTGACAAGACCCAGATCGCAACCGTCGCGATGGCCGCACACTATGGAACGCCTGTGCTGGTCGTGGCCGGCACGACGCTCGGGATGCTGATTGCTGATGTGCCGGCCGTGTTCGTTGGCGACAAGCTGGCGACCAGGATTCCGATGAAATGGGTCCATTCGATTGCGGCGGCGATCTTTGCGTTGTTGGGTGTGGCAACGTTGCTGGGTGCCGCCTCCAGACTCGGATTTTGACGCGGGCGAGCGTAAGCCGAGCGCTTGCCCTGCCGGATTCACCGCCACGCGATCTGGGCGCGGTGCGCCTGTGGGTGAGCGCCGAGAATCCATGGGTGGGTTTCTCGGTTCTGCTCGATCAGGTCGTTTCGCGCCATCGGGTGCGGACGTTCCCCGTCCGCATTGTCAAGCGCAAACTTCGGGGGCTGTCGATTCCGGCTTCGGCATCCCCCGGCCACAAAAAACGCCCCGGCGTGAACCGGGGCGTTCGTGACACAAAAACCTTGGGAGAGCGATCACTTGACCTTGGTGATCTTCACTTCCGTGCGGCGGTTCTTGGCGCGGCCTTCCGCCGTGTTGTTGTCGGCAACCGGGTTGGCCATGCCGAAGCCCTTGGCCGTCATGCGGCTGTCCTCGACGCCGTGGTTGGCAAGATATTTCTTGACGACGTTGGCGCGGCGTTCGGACAGTTTCTTGTTGTAGGTCTTGGCGCCGATGCTGTCGGTGTAGCCATCGAGTTCGACGTCGACGCCCTTATGGCTGCCGAGCGCGCTCGAGACCATGTCAAGGATGTTGGTGGCGCCGGGTTCGAGCGTGGATCGGTCGAACGCGAAGTTCACGCCTGTCAGGGCGAAGCTGTCACCCGGCTTGCAGCCTTCGATGCTGAAGGGCTGGCCGAGAACGGGTGTTTCGCATGGCGGCGGCGGGGGCGGCGGCGTGACCGGCACCACGGCGACCGGTTCGGGCGCAGGGGCTGGCGGCGGGGGCGGCGGAACCGGCGCCGCGCCGAGCGGAATGCGCAGGCCTGCCATCAACACGGCTTCGTCGAGCGACACGGAGCCGGGGCGCAGCGCACCGCGAGAGCGGTGGTCGAATCGATACAAGCCCTGCAGACGCAGTGCCGATCCGGTGATGTACTTGCCGAACAGCCAGTCCAGCGACAGGTCGTAGCCCAGGCCGGCATCCGCGATCAGCGAAAGGTTCTTCAGCTTGCTGGTGGTGTCGTTCGTGACGCCGGGCTGCTCGTGGTTGGAGCCGGCCATCACGTCCAGATGCACGAACATCGGGGCGAACAGGGAGCCGGCACGGTTCGAGAACGGGAAGTAGTTGGCCCCGAAACCCCCGCCGTAGACGCGGGCAGACGTCGGCAGGTTGATCGGCGAGATGCCCAAGGCGCGGGCCGTGTCGAAGAATTCCTGCCGGTTGTTGGAGCCCAGCGGATACTTGTTGTAGAAACCGATGAGCGACAGTTCGAGGTAATCGGTGACGCGCTTGCCGAATTCCAGCTGCCCCCCGACACCGTTTCGGGTGTTGCGGTCTCCGTCAGCGAAGGTGTAGGTCGCGGAGGGCGCGATGTAGAAGCGCCGGTCCGGTGGCGTGGTGGAATCGCCTTGTGCGTAGGCGAGGGTGCTGCCCAGCAGGCCGAGCGTGACGCCGGCGCATACCGCAAGGTGTGGTGTGGATCGTTTCATTGTGCAATGGCTCCCTGGGTGAAATGCTGCAGTGCACAGTTTAGCGATCCTGCGCCCGGCTTTCATTCGGCCCGGTACAAAGCCGGCTTCGATGCCGCGATTGAACGGCGGCGCGCAGAGATGATCGGGTGGGTTCTTTTTCGATCAGGCTCCCGCCGTTTCGTGCGCGTAGTGGTCGCGGTATTGCTGGCGCAGCACGTTTTTCTGGATCTTGCCGGTAGCGGTGCGCGGAAAGGCGTCGACCACGATGACGGCCTTGGGCGTCTTGAAACTGGACAGGATCCCGCGCATCTTCAGGCGCAGCGCCTCGCCGTCCAGCGTCGCGCCGGGCCGGACGCTGACCACGGCAGTGATGGCCTCGATCCAATACGGGTGCGGCAGCCCGATCACAGCCACTTCCTGCACGGCGGGCTCGGCGGCGTAGATCGCCTTTTCGACCTCGATGGAGGCCACGTTCTCGCCGCCGGATTTGATGACGTCCTTGGAGCGGTCGGAAAACCACAGCATGCCGTCTTCCGCGAGACGGCCGACATCGCCGGAGTGAAACCAGCCGTGCGCGAAGGCGGCGTCGGTGGCTTCCTCGTTGCGCAGATAGCCTTCCAGCGCCTGGGTGCTGCGGTAGACGATTTCGCCTTCCTGCCCGCGTGGCAGTAGCTGGCCCTGCGCGTCCATGATCGCGACTTGGGTGTTCATGACCTGCGTGCCGACAGCGCCGCGATGTGAAGCCTGGTGCTCGGGCCGGAAGATCGTGGTAATCGGGCTCATTTCCGTCTGCCCGAAGGCGAGGTAGAAGCCGCAGCCGAAGCGCGCCATGCACTGTTTGAGCAGATCGTCCGGCATCGGCGCCATGGCGTAGGCGGCCTGCCGCACGGAGGACACGTCGCGGTTCGGCAGGCTTGGGTCGTTCATCAGCGCCTTCCACATCATCGGCAGGATGAATATGCGCGAGATGTGCTCGCGTTCGATGAGATCCAGCAACGCCGTGGCGTTGAAGCCGCGCATCAGGTACTGCGTGGTGCCGAGCATGATGGACGGCGTCGCGAAGCCGTTGAGCTGCGCGGTGTGGAACAGCGGCATCAGGCAGGCGATACGCTCGTCGCGGCGCATTTCCGATTCCGTGGCGACCATCAGTGCTTCCGTGTAGACCGCGACATGGCTCGTCACCACGCCCTTGGGGGCGGAAGTCGTGCCGCTGGTGTACAGATAGCTCAGCGCGTCGCGGTCCTCGACGATCACTTCCGGCTCTGCATCGTCCTGCGAGCACGCGGCGGCGAAATCGATGCACGCACACCCGAGCTTCGAGGGGGCCAGCGTACCGCCGGTGCCGGGCGCCACGACCACCTCTTGAATGGCCGGCACCTGTTCCACGGCCGGCAGCACCTGTGCACCGAGCTGCGCTTCCACGACGATGCCGCGGGCGCGTGAATGGCCTAGCGCATAGGCGATTTCCTTCGCGCCCCAGCCGAGGTTGAGCGGCACGCACACGACGCCGGTCTTGGCGCACGCGAAGTAGGTCAGCAGGAACTCCATGCTGTTGCCGCAGGCCAGCGCCAGCACGTCACCGCGCTGGTAGTCGCGCGCCAGCAGGCCGTTGGCGAATTGGTTCGTGGCGGTATTGAACTGGCGGTACGTCCAGCGCCGTCCGCCGTCTACCACGGCAAGGTGGTCGGGAATGCGGTTGGCGGTCCGCGTCAGTGCATCACCGACGTTGACGCGCTGGATGAGGTTGCGACCCAGAGCCTTGTCCATGAATTCTCCTTCTTCGATATGGGGCACAGCGTGTCGCAGCCTCGTTGTTTGCGGGGGAAGGTAGCGTGCTGTTTGCAGGGCGTCAACGCATGGCTGGCCGGAAGGGGGTAGGCGCGCGCCGCCGCGATGGCTTCGCGTTACGCTATGCGCTTTCCGCAATTCATGTCGTGCCGCGCGTCTTGCAAGGCACTGGAGCAGCCATGTCGATGTCCTCTGAGTTGTGTGCCTGTCATGCCACCGCCGTCGGTTCAGTCCGCCATGCTGGCAAAGGGCGAGAACGCGAGCTGGCGACGGGCGTCTACCCTGGCGAGTTGCAGCTGTCGGTGAATCTGACGGCGGCGCCGCAGCGCATTTTCCGCATCGAGGAAACGATCACCGGCGTGGCGGCGGGGGAGGTGGCGCTGCATTACCCGCAGTGGGTGCCGGGAGAGCACGCCCCGTCGGGGCCGATCGAAGGCGTGACGGGGCTTGAGATCCGCGCCGGTCGCCGCAAGCTGGTGTGGCGCCGTGACCCCATCGACCTGTTCACGCTCGTCGTGGAAGTTCCCAAGGGCGCGACGCAGCTCAATCTGAAATTCCAGTTTCTTTCTCCGGGGCCGGGGGGCAGCTTCGGGGCCGCCGTGTCGGCCACACCAAACTACGCTGTGCTGGCGTGGAACCAGGTGCTGTTCTATCCCACCGGATATCGCGCCGACGCCATCCCGTGCTGCGCGGCGGTGACGCTGCCGGACGGCTGGCAGGCGGCGACGGCACTGGAAGCAGACGCCGCGGCAGGCGCGGAACGCCGCTTCAAGCCGGTGATGCTGCAGCACCTGGTGGATTCCCCACTGCTGACCGGTCGTTACTTCCGGCGCGTGCAACTGGATGGCGACCGCACCGCGCCCGTGCACCTGAACGTGGTGGCTGATGCGCCGCGGCATCTGGAGTGGAAGGACGAACAGATTGCCGGACATCGCCGGCTGATCGAGGAAGTGCGCGCGCTGTTCCAGTCCCGCCATTACCGGCGCTACGAATTCCTGCTGACGCTGTCCGACCACACCATGCACTTCGGGCTGGAGCACCAGCAGTCCAGCGACGACCGGCTGGACGCCGAATTCTTCACCGACGACCAGCGCTTCATGACGGCCGCCGGGCTGATGCCACACGAACTCGTGCATTCATGGAACGGCAAGTTCCGCTGTCCGGCGCCGACGGCGACGCCGAACTACAACGTTCCGATGGGCGGTGCGCTGATGTGGGTCTACGAAGGGCTGACGACTTATTGGGGCGATGTGCTTACCGCGCGCTGCCGGCTGTGGACGCCGGAACAATACCGCGACGTGCTGGCCGCGGATGCGGCGGCAATGGCCAGCCGCCCAGGCGGCAGCTGGCGCCCGCTGCAGGATACCTGCGACATGGCGCCGCGCCTATACGAGTCGCCAACCGCGTGGGCGAACCAGCGCCGCGCCACGGATTTCTACCCGGAAGGCGCGTTGCTGTGGCTGGCGGTGGACGCGCGCCTGCGCACGCTGTCCGCGGATTCACGCACGCTCGATGATTTTTGTCGCAAGTTTCACGGCATGGACGACGGCGCAACCGGTGTCCGTCCATTTGAATTCGAAGATGTCGTGGCGGCGCTGGAGGCCACGGTGGCCGACGACTGGGCAATGTGGCTGCGCAGTTGGCTGGATGCCACAGCTTTGCTGCGCGACCCGCTGTCGGGGTTGCGAGCAGCGGGCTGGAAGCTCGCATTCCGCGACACGCCCAGCGACTACTTCAAGCATCGCCATGCCCAGCGCAAGCTGCTGAACCTGAATTATTCCGCGGGTTTTGTCGTCAACACCAAGGACGGCACGCTCGTGGACGTGCAATGGCAAAGCCCGGCCTTCGATGCCGGCCTGGTGCCGGGCATGAAGCTCGTTGCCGTCGATGGCGAGGCGTTCAGCGAGGACGCACTTTCGGCGGCGATTGCCGCCAGCGCCAAGGGCGTGCGGACGGTGGATCTGCTGGTCGAAAACGTCGCCTGCTACGGTCACCATGCGCTGCGCGTCAAGGGCGGGCTGCGCTACCCGTATCTGGAGCGGGATGAATCCGTGCCGGACCGCCTGACGCAGATCCTCGAGCCGTTGGCCAGCCTGCCGAAGAAGAAGGCGAAGCCCGGCAAGGCGGCGCGCAAAGCTGCCGCTGCGAAAAGCTGATGGCGATGCGGCGGCTGTTTCGAAGCTTGTCGGCGTTATCCGGCGGCAATGCGTGACGCGGCCCACAGCGCCGCCGCGACGAAGACGACGGTGTAGATGATCGCGCCGATGCCGATCCACTTCATGAATCTGTCCTAGGTGGTTGGGAAAAGCACTGCCATAATGCGGCGCGCCAAGTTCTGGCACACCGGCGGCTGTCCGTCGCCGGCAAAGGCGCGAACTGAAGCCGCTTCCATCCATTTTTGGATCAATCGATGCAGGAAAACATCTGGATTTACGCCGCCGTCGTAATCGTGCCGTTGACGGTATTCATCGCGCTGATGTGGATCAACCGCAAGTAAGTGCCTGCCACGGCTGGGCTCAGGCGCCGCCGTTGGCGATGTCCAGCCCGGCTTGCGCGAGCATGCTTACGGCTGGCGCGGCCCATTCCGCGTGCCGGCTCGACGCGTTGCCTTGCTGGACGCGCTTGGCGATGCCTTGCGCGATCGCGGCAAGACGAAAGAAGTTGAACGCCAGACAGAACGCCCAGTGCGCGGCGTGCGGTAGCCCGCGGCGGCGACAGTAGGCGGCAACGTATTCCGCCTCCGTCGGGATGCCGAGTGCGTGGCGGTCGCGGCCGTACAGGCTGTCCAAACCGCTGCCGGGCAGCGTCGGGGCCCGCATGCGCATGCACTGGTAGGCGAGGTCCGCCAGCGGATGTCCGAGCGTGGACAGTTCCCAGTCGATCACGGCGATGATCCGCGGTTGTTCCGGGTGCCAGATCAGGTTGTTGATGTTGTAGTCGCCGTGCACCAATGAAATCTGGCCATCGTCTGGCGGCAGATGGTTGGCAAGCCATGCGGTCAGGTCTTCCATGGCCACGATGTGCGTCAGCTCGGACGCCCGGTACTGCTTCGACCAGCGCGTTACCTGGCGCTGGAAATAACTGCCAGCGTGGCCATAGTCGCCGAGCCCGACGGCCTCGACGTCGACGGCGTGCAGCGCGGCGAGCACGCGGTTCATCTCGTCGTACATCGCGGCGCGTATCGGCGCCTCGACTTCGGGCAGCGCCGGGTCCCACAGCACGCGGCCGCGGCAGAATTCCATCACGTAGAACATCGAGCCGATGACGCCCGTATCCGTGCACAGGTGGCACATCTTCGGCACGGGAACGTCGGTTGCGGCCAGCGCCGACATGGCGCGGAATTCCCGATCCACGGCGTGCGCGGATTTCAGCAGCGCGCCGGGCGGCTGGCGGCGCAGCACGTATTCGCCGGACGACGCGTACAGGTGGAACGTGGGGTTGGACTGCCCGCCGCCGAACTTGTCGGTGCGCAGCAGGCCTTTGAAGCCGGCGATGTGCGCTTCCAGATACGGCGTCAGCGCTTGGGTGTCGAGGGTGTCGATCTTGGGCATGGCGGCGACCGGGGCGGGCGAATTATTCGAAGCGGCGGGCGAGGTCGCGGCCGAGCTGCATCAGGTGCACCTGATCCGGGCCGTCCGCCAGCCGTACCATGCGCGCGTAGGCAAAGAAGTGCGCAAGCGGCGTGTCCTGGCTGACGCCGAGCGCTCCGTGGATCTGGATGGCGCGGTCGATGACGTGCTGCGCCATGACGGGCACCGTGATCTTGATCATCGCGATCAGTTCCTTCGCGGCTTTGTTGCCTTCGCGGTCCATCACGTCCGCGGCCTTGAGCGTCATCAGCCGCGCCTGCTCGATTTCGCAGTAGCTTTTGGCGATGTCCTCGCGCACCGAGCCGTGGCGGCTCAGCGGCTGATGAAAGGCGATGCGCGTGTTCGCCCGCCGGCACATGAGTTCGAAGGCGTGTTGGGCGGCGCCGATGAGGCGCATGCAATGGTGAATGCGACCGGGACCGAGACGGCCCTGCGCGATCTCGAAGCCGCGCCCTTCGCCGAGGATGATGTTCGCAGCAGGCACGCGGACATTCTCGAACAGCACTTCCGCGTGGCCTTCAGGCTCGTCCAGGTAGCCCAGCACGCCCATCGCACGCGTGACAGTGACGCCTGGCGTGCGGGTGGGCACGAGGATCATGGACTGCTGACGATAACGGTCGGCGTTGTCCGGGTCGGTCTTGCCCATCACGATGAGGATTTCGCAGGACTTGCGCATCGCGCCGGAGATGTAGAACTTGTGCCCGTTGACGACGTAGTCGTCACCATCGCGCACGATGGACGTCTCGATATTCGTGGCGTCTGAGGAGGCGACTGCCGGTTCGGTCATGGCGAACGCGGAGCGGATCTCGCCGGCCAGCAGCGGCTTGAGCCAGCGGGCTTGCTGTTCGGGCGAAGCGTACTTTGCCAGCACTTCCATGTTGCCAGTGTCGGGCGCCGCGCAGTTGAACACTTCCGGCGCGATGAGGTAACGCCCCGTTTCTTCCGCCAGCGGCGCATATTCTAGGTTTGTCAGCCCGGCGCCGAGCGTCCCATGCTCGCGCGGCAGGAACAGGTTCCACAGACCTTGCGCGCGTGCCTTGGCCTTCAGCGCGTCCATGACCGGCGGCGTAGCCCACGGCGTCGCTTCAAGCTGCGTGAGGTAGGTGGCCTGTGCGGGGGCAATTTCAGTGTCGATGAAGTGGCGGATGCGGGTGCGCAGCGCCTCGACTTTTTCCGAATACTGAAAATCCATGGCTTTCTCCGTTGTTGTATGTCGATCCGCGCCCGTCGTGGTGACCGCGCTTGTCTGCCAGCGTACAGGCTGCGGCGTCTTGCCGTGGCTCAACCTGCGGTAGCCAGCGTTTCCAGCTGTTCGCCGACTTCCAGCCAGCGTTCCTCGTCCGCTTCGAGTTGCGCCTTGAGTTCTCCGTGTTCCTGCGCCAGTCGCGCGGCGGTAAAGGCATCTTCATAGAGCTTGGGGTTTGCGAGCTGGGCGTCAAGTTCCACGAGCTTGCGCCGCAGCCGGTCCATGCGCGTGTCCAGTGTCTTGAGCGCGTCGCGCAGCGGTTTGGTCTGGCGGCGCAGTTCGGCACGGTCGCGGCGCGCGTCGGCCGCTTGCGGTGCGGGCTGGTGCGTGGGGGCACCTGCCGCCTGGGTATGAGATGCGGCACCGGTCAGGGTGTGGGCGTAATCGTCCACGTCGCCGTCGAAGGGCGCGCAGTCGCCGGCGTGCACCCACCACAGCGTCTCGCAGATGCTGTCGAGCAAATGGCGGTCATGCGAGACGAGGATGACGGCGCCAGCGTAGTCCAGCAGCGCCACTTCCAGTGCGTGGCGCATGTCCATGTCGAGGTGGTTCGTCGGTTCGTCGAGCAGCAGCAGATTCGGCTTCTGCCACGCCACCAGCGCCAGCGCCAGTCGTGCACGTTCGCCGCCGGAGAATTTGCCGACACTTTCCAGCGCCTTGTCGCCGCGGAAGTTGAAGCTGCCGAGGAAGTCGCGCAGCTTCTGCTCGGGGGCCGCCGCGTCCATGCGGCGCAGGTGCAGCAGCGGTGAGGCGTCGGCGTCCAGTGCCTGGCTGGTGGACTGCGCGAAGTAGCCGATGCGCAGGTACGGATCACGCGTGATGTTGCCGACGACGGCCGGCAGCGTGCCGGCGATGGTCTTGACCAGCGTGGACTTGCCGGCGCCGTTCGCGCCGAGGATGCCGATGCGGTGCGTGGGTAGGATCGACAGCTTCAGCTTCTTCAGGATCGGCGTGTCGGGATAGCCGGCCGTGACGCCGTCCAGCCGTAGCAGCGTGGACGGCAGCCGTTCCGGTTCCGGGAAGCTGAAGGAAAACGGTGATTCCGCGTGGACGGCTGAGACCATTTCCATTCGTTCCAGGGTGCGGATGCGGCTCTGGGCTTGCCGTGCCTTCGTGGCCTTGGCGCGGAAGCGCGTGATGAAGGCTTCGAGGTGTGCCACCTGCCGCTGCTGCGCCGCATGCTGGCTTTGCTGGGCGGCGAGGCGTTCGGCGCGCAGCCGTTCGAAGCGCGAATAGTTGCCAGTGTAGAGCGTGGTGGTGCCATCGACGAGATGCAGCGTGTGGTCGGTGACGGCGTCCAGAAAATCGCGGTCGTGCGAGACGACGAGCAGCGTGCCAGGGTAGAGCTTGAGGAAGTCTTCCAACCACAGCACGGCATCGAGGTCGAGATGGTTCGTCGGCTCGTCCAGCAGCATCAGCGTGGAGCGGCACATCAGCGCCTGCGCAAGATTCAGGCGCATGCGCCAGCCGCCGGAAAGGGAGTTCACCGGCGCGTTCTGGCGTTGTTCCGAGAACGCCAGACCTTTCAGCAGGCGGGCGGCGCGGGCGTGTGCGGCGTAGCCGTCGATCTGCGCCAGCCGCTCGTGGCAGGCGGCGATGGCGGCAGCATCGGCCTGCATTTCCGCTGCTGCCAGCCGCGTCTGCAGGCTGCGCCATTCCGCGTCGCCGTCGAGCGTAAAGTCCAGCGCGCTGCGGTCGCTGTTCGGCATGGCCTGGGCAACGGTCGCGACTTCATAGCCGTCGACCGCCGACAGCGTGCCGGCATCCGGGGCCAGCGCGCCTTCCAGTGCTGCGAACAGTGTGGACTTGCCAGTACCGTTGCGCCCGACCACGCCGACTTTCCAACCGTCGTTGATCTGGAAGGACGCGTGTTGCAGCAAGGCGTTGCCGCCACGCCGCAGCGTGAGGTCAGAGGCGATGATCATGCGCGGATTGTAGAGAGGTGGACGGCGAGCCGGGCTGGGGGCAGTGCTGAAATCATCCTTTCACCTCTCACGCCTTACCCCTGACCCCTCACCGTTTCGCCAATGAGTTCCGCCAGCCGCTGTGCGCCGGGGCCGGCATAGTCACGGTCAGGGAAGATCAGGTACAGCGTGGCGTGACGTTCTGCGCCTTCGCGCAGTCGCAGCGGCTTGAGCGCGCCGGACACGAGTTCTTCACGGATCATGTCTTCGGCGAACCACGCAAAGCCCATGCCCATGCACACGGCGCGGATGGACGTGGCCTTGTGCGTCACCGTCCAGCGGGCTTCCGAGCCGAGCCAGCCGGCGTCGCGCTTGCGCAGCAGGCCGGAGTCGCGGATCACGAGCTGGCGATGGCGGCGCAGGTCCTGGTAGGTCAGCGGTTCGGATGCGGCGTGCAGCGGGTGGCCGGGTGCGGCGACGGCGATGAAGCGCAGGTCCATGAGCGGATCGCCAAGAAAACCCTGCGGCACGGTCGGGGAGATGACGAGGTCGGCGCGGCGTTCCAGCAACGCTTCTTCGGTGCCGCCAAGCACGGTTTCGAACAATTCGATGCGCGTGGCGGGCTGTTCTCCGGCGAAGAGGTCCAGCGCCTTGAGCAGCAGCCAGGTGGGAAACACGATGTCGGCGGCGAGGCGGATTTCCGCTTCCCAGCCCCCGGCCAGCCGCGTGGCGGCGCCTTCCAGTGCCGTGGCTTCCGCCAGCAGGGCAACGGCGCGACGATGGAACAGGTGGCCGGCGGGGGTGAGCACGGCGCGGCGACCGGACAGGGCGAAAAGGGGGACGCTCAGCAGTCGTTCGAGTTTCTGGATCGCGTAGGTGATCGCGGACTGGCTCTTGTGCAGGTGCTCCGCCGCAGGGGCGTAGCCGCCCTGTTCCACCACGGCGCACAGGACGCGCCATTGTTCCAGCGAGATGCGAGGTGCGCGCGGATCAGAACTTTCGGTCATTGATCTGTAATATTGATGTATGACTTGCTATTTTTGTACTTTTATATCTAGTAAATCAATATTACTCTGCGTCGCGTTGAATCCATTCTTGATTTTTCAGGAGAGTCCTCATGGCAAAAGTTCTTGTGCTGTACTACAGCAGCTTTGGTCACATCGAGCAGATGGCGCAGGCGGAAGCGGAAGGTGCGCGTGCTGCTGGTGCCGAAGTCGTGATCAAGCGTGTGCCGGAGCTGGTACCGGAAGGGGTGGCGAAGCAGTCCCACTACAAGCTTGATCAGGCCGCGCCGGTCGCGACCGTGAACGAGCTGCCGGATTACGATGCGATCATCTTCGGCACGCCGACGCGCTTCGGCAACATGGCGGCGCAGATGCGCAATTTCCTTGACCAGACCGGCGGGTTGTGGGCGGCCGGCAAGCTCATCGGCAAGGTCGGCAGCGTGTTCACCAGCTCCGGGCAGCAGCACTGGGGCCAGGAGACGACGATCACGTCGTTCCACACCACGCTGTTCCATCAGGGTTTCGTGGTGGTTGGTGTGCCGCCGAACACGCCGGGATTGTACGGGCTCGACGAGGTCAGCGGCGGTTCGCCCTACGGCGCTTCCACGATCGCCGACGGGGACGGGTCGCGCCAGCCGACGGCGCGGGAGTTGTCGGTGGCGCGCGCCCAGGGCGAGAACGTGGCGCGGCTGGCAGCGAAGCTCGCCGCGAAATGAGATGTAATGCTGCCATGTGCCGACGTTTTTGCCGGTGCAGGGTGTTCAAACCTTTGATTTATGGGAGATGACAATGGACAAATTTCAGGATGCGCTGGATGTGCTGGGACGGGTCTTCATCGCCTGGTTCTTTGTACCGGCAGGCGTGGGCAAGATCGCCGGCTACGCCGGCACGGCAGCAGCGATGGCGTCGCAGGGGCTGCCGGGTTTCCTGTTGCCGCTGGTGATTGTGCTCGAGATCGGCGGTGGCTTGGCGATCCTCGCCGGCTGGCATACGCGGATCGCGGCTTTTCTGCTCGGCGGGTTCTCGGTGCTGGCGGTGTGGTTCTTCCACGTCAAGCTGGCCAGCGGGTTGTTCGGCCAGACGAACGTGGCGATGGCGGAACTCGCACTTGCCGGCGCGCTGTTCATGGTGGCGGCGCACGGCCCTGGCCGCTGGAGCGTGGACGCCTGCCGCGGCTGCGCGCGCGACGACAAGGCTTGAGCCGGCATTGCTTCAAGGTGCCCCGGGCTTGCCCGGGGCGTTTGGCAGTCGGTGGTTGATCAGGAGATCGTGATGGCACATCGGAGTGTTCAATATTATTCAGTATCACCCAAGGGCTTCGAAGCGATGCGCAACCTTCAGGGTTACGTGGAGCAGTCCGGGCTGGAGCATTCGCTGCTCGAACTCGTGAAGATGCGCGCATCGCAGATCAACGGCTGCGCCTATTGCCTGGACATGCACAGCAAGGATGCGCGGGCCATGGGCGAAACCGAACAGCGTCTGTACGGGCTCAATGCGTGGCGTGAAGCGCCGTACTACACCGCGCGTGAACGCGCCGCGCTGGCGTGGACGGAAGCCGTCACCCGCGTGTCCAAGGGTGTGCCGGAAGACGCGGAGGCCGAAGCGCACAAGCAATTTTCCGAAAAGGAACTCGTGGACCTGACATTCGCGA
The DNA here is from genome assembly GCA_004298465.1 of Nevskiaceae bacterium. Taxonomy (GTDB): domain Bacteria; phylum Pseudomonadota; class Gammaproteobacteria; order Nevskiales; family Nevskiaceae; genus SCRT01. Next base: position 56,425 of record SCRT01000001.1, read on the forward strand.
TCATCGCCATCAACGGCTGGAACCGTTTGGCGATCCCGTTCCATTCCAAGGCCGGTGACTACGTGTCGCCGATCAAGAAAAAGGAGTAATTGGCATGACCGAGCGCAAGCTGGTGCAAGTGGTCGATGCCCTGGAAACTTCCGACGGCGCAGGCGTCAAGCTGCGCCGCAGCCTGGGTGGGCGTCCCGGCTTGCGCCTCGACCCCTTCCTGATGCTGGACGAATTCGGCACGGAAAATCCGGACGACTATATCGCGGGGTTCCCGCCGCATCCGCATCGCGGTTTCACGACCGTCACCTACATGCTCGACGGCCACATGCAGCACCGCGACCACCTTGGCAACGTCGGCGATCTTGGGCCGGGCGGCGTGCAGTGGATGGACGCTGCCCACGGCGTGATCCATTCCGAGATGCCCCAGCAGGACCACGGCCGCATGCGCGGCATGCAGTTGTGGCTCAACCTGCCGGCCGTGGAAAAGATGAAGCCGGCGTTCTACCGCGACCTCGCACCGCAGCAGATTCCCGTGGTGGCACTGGAAGGCGGAGGAGAAGTGAAGGTGATTGCCGGCACGGCGATGGTTGACGAGAAATCCGTGACCGGGCCGATCAATACCGCCGACCGGCCGGTGGCCACCGACCCGCTGTACCTGGACATCGCACTGCCCGGCGGCGGCGTCTTCACGCATCCCATAACGGCTGGGCACAACGCGTTTATCTATGTACTGGAAGGTGGCGTGCGCATCGGGCCGGACCACCAGCGCCTTGGCCTGCACGGGGCCGGCATCCTCGGCCGCGAAGGCGAGCGCGCCACGATCGCCGCGGAAGGCGGCGCTGCGCGCTTCCTGCTGCTCGCCGCCCGGCCGCTGGGGGAGCCCGTGGTGCAGTACGGCCCGTTCGTGATGAACACCCGCGATGAGGTCGAGCAGGCCATGCGGGACTATCAAGCCGGGACGTTGACGGCGGAGCCAGCGCCGCAATCTTGAATGCTGGATGCTTGAGTCGACGGTCGCCTGCAGGCAGTCTCCTACGCAAGAAGAGTGTGAGCTTGGATGGGCACCAGTAGAGCGGGCCTGCCCGCGACCCGTTGCGGCAGAGAACTCGGCGATTGAGGCCCCATAGTTTTTTCGGCTGCCTACCACCGCGCCCACTGCTTCCCGCGCACTTTTCCCAAGCCCCAATCCACCCACGCCTCACCCAGCCGCCGCCACCCCAAGTGCAGGCAGCAGTTCATCCAGCAGCGCCGTGCAATTGCCGGCCATCAGCGCGAACTCGGCGGCGAAGCGTTCCTCGGGGTTCAGTTCCGGGCTGTCGTTGCTTTCGTCAATGCCGAGGAAATGGACGCGCTTGATCTGCAGCTTGTGGTCGACGACGAAGCTCACGCGTTCGCGCCACGTCAGGGCGAGTTTCGTGACGTGGAAACCGTCTGCGAGGTGTTGCTGGATTTCCTTCGTCTGCAGTGGATGACGCTGGTAGCGCAGCGTGGGGCGGGTTTCATCCGGGCCGGTCAGTTCGCATTCCTCACCGAGCAGGAAGCCGGCGGGCGCGGCGCCGTCGCGCAGCCAGCCGGAGAGGATTTCATCCGGCGCGCGGTCGGGCGTGGGTAGCGACAAGGCGAGCTCGCCGAGTGCGTCGCGCAGCGTTTCCGTCGCTTCCTCGGCCGGTGTCGGCGAGGGGCTGTCGGCGATCAGGCGGGCGTGAGCGGCGTCAATCCAGACGCGCACCACGCGCCGCCGTGCGAAGGCCCGCGGCAATAGTTCCGAGGTGGCGCGATCCTTGAATTCGCGCTGCAGCTTGCGCCCCGGCTTGACGCCGCGCGACTTCTCGAATTCCGCCGCGAATACATTGGCGCGGTCCGCGACGACCGAGGCCGGCAGCAGCTTGCGCTCCATGCCCAGCGCGAACAGCAGGTGGCGGTCCAGGCTTTCGACCAGCGCCGGGGTGACGCCGGGCGCCACGAAGCCGCGGCTCGTCATCGCCAGCGGTGGGCAGGGCTGCAGCGGGTGTTCGGCAAGCACCTGCTCGAGCCCGCCCGGCGACAACGTCCAAGGCTGGTCCAGATGATAGATCTGCAGGTTCCTGAACCACATGGCGTGCTCCGGCCAACGAAGGGGCGGCGATTGTAAAGGCGCGGTGCGCGTGGCAAAAGCTTGCTAAGCTCCGGGACCGGATGTGCGGTGAGGCACCCGGCTCAACGGCTGGACGTCGAATCTGGCCACACGATCATTCAAGGAGGAGCGATGGGCAAGCAACTGGAAGTACGGCGTGAAATGAAGCTCGCGGCATCAGCCGCGAAAGTGTGGGCGCTGGCGAGCGATTTCGGCGGAATCGGCAAGTGGGTGGACGTGATCGACACGGTGACGATCACCCACGGTGGCCACAACGCGCCGGGCACGGTGCGTCACCTCGCCCTCAAGGGGGGCGGAACCCTCGACGAGGAACTGATGGCGGTGGATGCGGCGCGGCGTCATTTCCGTTATCGGATTGTGGCTGGTGTGCTGCCGGTGGCTGACTATGTGTCGGATTTCACGGTGGCGGAAAGCGGCCCCGGTGCTTCGACCGTGACCTGGGTTGGCCGTTTCAAGGCGGCGGGCGTAGACGATGCGACTGCCGAAGGCGCCATCGGCGGCGTCTATGACGGCGGACTGGCTGGGCTGAAGGCTGCTACCGGCGGCTGAAGCGGGCACACCGGCGGCGGCACGCGAAAGCGCGCCCACACCGGTTCCAGACTTTCCGGCAGGGGGGCGGCGGCGCCCAGGCGTCGCCAGCTCTGGGACGGATCGTGGAAGTCCGATCCCCGGGATCCGCAAAGGCCGTGGGCGCGGGCCATAGCCGCGACGCGTGCACGGTCTTCCGTCGAGGTGGTGGCGGTACTGGTTTCCACCGCGACTCCACCAGCCAGCTGGAAGTCGCGCAGCAGGTTGCCCAATTGGGTGCGGCTCAAGTCGTAGTGCAGGGGGTGCGCGAGCACAATCTGGCCGCCGGCGATGTGCACCCAGCCAATGGCTTCAGCCATCGGCACCCAGTCGCACTTCACGTCGGCGGGCTTGCCGGTGCCGAGGAAGCGCTTGAAGGCTTGCTGCGCGTTGCGGCACAGCCGGTCTGCGACGAGCAGCCGCGCGAAGTGCGCGCGCGTGATCTGGCCCCCGGCGGCCAGCGCCTGCGCGCGCGGCAACGCATCCCGCAGCCCGAGCGCCTCCAGCCGTGTCGCGATGGCCGCCGCGCGGATGCAGCGTTGCGCCTGCAGCCCTGCCAGCCCGGCGTGCAGCATGGTATGAGCCGGGTCGAAGTCCAGTGCCACGACATGGATCGTGCGGTTGCGCCAGCGCGTGGAAATCTCGACGCCGTCGATGAAGTGCAGCCCTAGGCTTGCGGCCGCCGTGCGTGCTGCATCCAGCCCCGCCAGCGTGTCGTGGTCGGTGAGCGCCAGCGTGCGGACGCCCGCGGCGTGCGCCGCGGCGACCACAGCTGCGGGCGAGAGCGTGCCGTCCGACGCCGTGCTGTGGCAGTGCAGGTCGATACCGGTATCGAGGGTAGCGTTCATGGAAGGGGCGCGGCGGGGGCGGCAGGCGGCAGACCGCGCGAGAGCAGGGCGTTTATCATGTGCGCCGCAACAATACGCGAACGCCGCGGCGGGCGTCTGCCATCCCTCCGGAAATTCCATGACTGACCGTTCCCCTGCTGCCATCAGCGCTGCGCCTGGCCGGTCCGATCCGGTTCGGACACGCTACGGCGTCATCGGGACCGTGAGCTTCGTGCATGTCCTGAACGACATGATGCAGTCCGTGATCATCACGATCTATCCGCTGTTGAAGGGGGAATTCGACCTCAGCTACGCCCAGATCGGCCTCATCACGCTGGCCTTCCAGTTGACGGCATCCCTGCTCCAGCCGCTCGTTGGCATGGTGACAGACAGGAAACCGTTGCCCTACTCCCTGCCGCTCGGCATGTGCTTCACGTTGTCCGGCCTGTTGTTGCTGTCCGTGGCACCGACCTATCCGGTCCTCCTGCTGGCGGTGGCGCTGATCGGTTGTGGGTCGTCCGTGTTTCATCCCGAATCGGCACGCGTGGCGCGCATGGCGTCTGGTGGGCGCTACGGGCTTGCGCAGTCGGTGTTCCAGATCGGCGGGAATCTCGGCCAGGCGCGGCCCGCTGCTGGCGGCCGTGATCGTGCTGCAGATGGGGCGTTCGCACGTCGCATGGTTCGCGCTGTTCGCGCTGCTGGCGATCGTGATCCTGCTGCAGGTCAGCCGCTGGTACAGCGCGCACATCGAGGAGCGCGTGCGCAAGCGGGTGCAGGGCGAAGTGCCGGTGTACTCGGCACGCATGGTGCGGCATACCATCGCCGTGCTGCTGGTGCTGATGTTCTCGAAGTTCTTCTACCTCGCCAGCCTCAGCAGCTATTACGAGCTGTACCTGATGCACCGTTTCGGGCTGTCCGCACGCACTTCGGCTCATTATCTGGCGGTGTTTCTGTTCGCTATCACGGTCGGCACGCTCCTTGGTGGCCCGATCGGCGACCACATCGGCCGGCGCCGCGTGATCTGGTTCTCAATCCTCGGCTGTGCGCCGTTCACACTGATGCTGCCCTACGTCGGGCTGCGGGCGACCGTGGCCTTGACGGTGGTCATCGGGCTGGTGCTGGCGTCGGCGTTCCCTGCCATCATCGTCTATGCGCAGGACATGCTCACGCACCGCATCGGTATGGTATCGGGTCTGTTCTACGGGTTCAGTTTCGGGCTGGGTGGACTGGGCGCCGCCGTGCTCGGACTGCTCGCCGACCATTTCGGCATCGATTTCGTCTACCAGGTCTGCGCATTTCTGCCGTTGTTGGGCATATTCGCGATCTTCTTGCCGGACGTGAAACCGCCGGCAGCGGCTGCAAAGCCCGCGTGAGGGTCGTTTCACCAGCATGAGCACAGGCCATACAACAACGTTTGGGATGTCGTGATGGAGCAGACAGGAAGCGCGGTTCGCGGCGATTTGTGGGTCGTTTCGGCGCCCAGCGGGGGTGGCAAGACCAGCTTGTGCCGGGCGCTGGTGCCGCGGCTGGCGGCACGCGGCATCACGGTGCGCATTTCCGTGTCGTGCACGACGCGCGCGCCGCGTGCCGGAGAGCGCGAAGGCGTCGACTACTGCTTCCTCGACGAAGCCCACTTTGCGGCGCAGGTGGCAGCAGGTGGGTTCGTCGAGCACGCTGGCGTGTTCGGGCGCCACTACGGCACGCCGCGTGCGCCGTTGGAGGCGGCGGTCGCCGCGGGCGAAGTGCTGCTGCTCGACATCGATTGGCAGGGCGGGCGCCAGATTCGGACGCGCTACCCCGACGCCTGCGGCGTGTTCATCCTGCCGCCGTCGCGTGCCGAGCTGGAACGCCGGCTGCGCGGGCGGGAAGGCAGCACCGAGGAATTGGTGAACAAGCGCATGGCCGCCGCACGCACCGAGATGGCGCACTATGCGGAATATCCCTACGTGATCGTCAACGCGGATTTCGACACGGCGCTGGCCGAGTTCGAGGCGCTGATCGTGGCGCAACGGCTCGGGTTGGCTGCCCAGCGCACGCGGCACGCCGCGCTGCTTGCCCAGCTGCTGGATGACGGCGACTGATCTTTCGTACAATACACAGCTCTTGTGGTATCTGTTCAGGATCATCGCCATGGCTCGTGTCACCGTAGAAGACTGTCTCGCCCGTATTCCCAACCAGTTCGAACTCGCGCTGGTGGCGTCGAAGCGTGCCCGTCTGCTGGCACGTGGCGCGGAATCCAGGCTGCCGTGGGACGATCACAAGTCCACGGTGCTGAGCCTGAAGGAAATCGCCGACGGGCTCGTCGACCAGAGCGTGCTGGAAGAAGCGGAACTGCCGGCCGTGCAGCGCCCGAAGATGGAGCTCGAACAGCTCGACCCCAGTTTCGACTGAGGTTTGCCTCTCGGGGCGCGCGCAGAGCGGCAAGGCTGGCGCGGCTTTCGTGGGCCAGCCGGCGCTTGCTGCGCGCGGCCTTGAACCCCCCTGCAGGCCCTTTATACTCGGGGGATGGAACTTCCTCTCGTCCAGCGCATCGGTACCGCTATCCATACGCAGCGCGTCGCGCGTGAATATGGCATCGAGGCGTTGATAAAGGTACTGACCGAGTACCTGCCGACAGAGCAGATTGCCGAAGTCCGGCGCGCTTACGAATTCGGCGCCCGCATGCACGCCGGGCAGAACCGCACGAGCGGCGAGCCCTACATCTATCACCCGCTGGCGGTTGCTCGCGTGCTCGCCGAGATGCGTCTTGACGGGCAGACGATCGAGGCAGCGATCCTGCACGACGTCATTGAGGACACGGCCGTCGACAAGGCGCAGATCGCGGCGCAGTTTGGGGCCAGCGTGGCCGACCTCGTCGAAGGCGTCTCGAAATTCCACCGCGTTGAAGGCATGACGCGTGCCGAGCGCCAGGCGGAAAGCGTACGCAAGCTGCTGCTGGCGATGGCGCAGGATCTGCGCGTCATCCTCATCAAGCTGGCTGATCGGCTGCACAACATGCGCACGCTGGACGCCGTGGAGCCGTCAAAACGCCGCCGGGTGGCGCGCGAGACGCTGGAAATCTACGCTCCGATCGCGCAGCGGCTCGGCATCAACACCGTGCGCACGGAACTGGAAGACCTCGCGTTCCGCAATCTTCATCCCCATCGCTACGAAGTGTTCGAGCGCGCTGTCCGTCAGCAGCTCGGCGACACGCGCGGGCTGATCCGCGAGATCGAACGCCAGTTGCTTGGCGCGCTCAAGGCTGAAGGGCTCGCGGTCGCCGTCTCAGGCCGCCAGAAGAACCTTTACAGCATCTACGAAAAAATGCTGCGCAAGCGGCGACGTTTCCTGGATGTCGGGGACCTGCTCGGTTTCCGCGTGGTGGTCGACAAGGTGGACGACTGCTATCGCGCGCTGGGCGTCGTCCATCACGTCTACCGGCCGGTGTCCGAGCTGTTCAACGATTTCATCGCCAACCCCAAGATCAACGGCTACCAGAGCCTGCACACCACCTGCGTCGGTCCGCAAGGCCGCAAGATCGAGGTGCAGATCCGCACGCGAGAGATGCACTACATCGCGGAAAGCGGCATTGCCGCGCACTGGGAATACAAGCTCGGCAAGAATGGCGTGGACGACCAGGCGGGGGCGCCGCAGCGCCGGGCGAGCGAATGGCTGACTGCGCTGTTCCAGTTGCAGGACAACGATGCCGCACTGGATTTCATCGACAACGTCAAGGTCGACCTGTTCCCCGACGAGGTCTATGTGTTCACGCCCAAGGGCGAGATTCGCCGCCTGCCGCGTGGCGCCACGCCGGTGGATTTCGCCTACGCGGTCCACACCGACCTGGGCCATCGCTGCGTCGCGGCGCGCGTCGACCGCCAGCTCGAATCCCTGAGTTTCCCGCTGTCGAACGGCCAGACCGTCGAGATCATTACCGCGCGTGGCGCGCATCCGAATGCCGCGTGGCTGAACTTCGCCAAGACCGCCAAGGCGCGCAGCCAGATCCGCGACTACCTGAAAAACCAGCGCGTGGATCAGGCGATCCGGCTCGGCCGGCGGCTGCTGGAAACTTCGCTGCGCGAGCTGAGCGTGCCGCTGTCGGCGCTCAAGGGCCGGGGCCCGGAAAAAGTCCTTGCCGGCTACGACCTGCCGGATCTCGATGCGCTGTATGCCTCGATCGGCAGTGGTCGGCGGCTTGCCCCGCTCGTGGCGCGCCAGTTCCTGCCTGATCCGGAGGCGGCGGTCGACGGCCGTTCCGTGCCGCTGGCGGTGGAGGGCACGGAAGGGTTGGTCGTGGATTACGCGCGCTGCTGCTATCCAGTGCCCGGCGACGGCATTTGCGGTTACGTCAGCGTCGGGCGCGGCATCGTGGTGCATCGGCTGGAATGCCACCATGCCGCGGGCCGGAAAGCCGGGCCGAATGCACAGGATCGCATCCCGCTCATATGGGCGCCGCACGTCAAGGGCGATTTTCGTGCCGAGCTGCGCATCAAGGCCGAGAATCGGCGCGGCCTGCTCGGGCAGGTGGCGACGGAGATCGCGCATGCGGAATCCGGCATCGAGAACGTCCAGATGCCGGAGCATGGCGGGCAGGGCACCACGGAGATGCGTTTCGTCGTGACGGTGCGTGACCGCGTCCACCTCGCGCGCGTCATCCGTCGGCTGCGGCACATCGGCGCCGTGCAGCGCGTCTACCGCACCGGCCTCGCGAGCTGACGCAACCCGGCTGGAAACCTTCAGGGCGGGTGCCGGGCCCGTCCGTATCAGGAGCATTGACAGGAAATGGGCAGAAAGATCATCAAGACCGACCGCGCACCGGCTGCTATCGGCAGCTATTCGCAGGCAGTGGCGTGCGGAGATACCGTCTATCTGTCCGGCCAGATCGGACTGGACCCGGCAACTGGCAGCCTCGTTGCAGGGGGCGCCGAGACCGAGATCCGCCGCGTGTTCGAGAACCTGGCCGCGGTGGCCGAAGCCGCCGGCGGGAGCCTGCGCGACGCCGTGAAAGTCACGGTCTATCTGACCGACCTGGCCAACTACAAGGCGCTCAACGCGCTGATGAGTGAATATTTCCCGGCGCCGTGCCCAGCACGTGCGGCGGTCCAGGTGGCTGCCCTGCCGCGTGGTGCGGTGGTGGAGGCGGACGCGGTGCTGGTGCTTGGCTAAAGCATCGACCACTCCGGCGGCTCCGCCGGGGCTGCTGGACGACGCCAAGTGGCTGAAGGGCGCCGGTCCGCTGGTCGCCCGCAAGCTGGAAATCCTCGGCATCCGCCGTGTGGTGGATGTGCTGCTGCACCTGCCGCTGCGCTACGAGGACCGCCGCCGGGTCGTGCCGCTGCTGCAACTGGTGCCGGGCATGGAAGCGCTGGTCGTCGGGCGCGTGTTGGCGGCGGACGTGCGCTTTGCTCCGCGCCGCAGCCTGCGCGTCGTACTGACCGACCCGGAAGATATGGCCCGGCTGGGGCTGCGCCTGTTCCATTTTTCCGAAGCCCAGCACCGCAACTTCGCGCCCGGCCGCTGGGTGACGGCTTTCGGCACCGTGCGCGGCGGGGTGAACGGGCCGGAGATGATCCACCCGGAATACCGCGTGGCCGACGACGTGGAGGATATGGGCGTCGATCGCGGCTGGGTTCCGGTTTACCCCACCACTGCCGGGCTGGGCCAGAAACAGTTGCGCAACCTCGTGACGCGGGCGCTGGAGGCCGCGCTTGCCGATGGCGGGCTGACGTGTCCGTTGCCGGGTTTCGACGGGCCGACCACACTGGCGGCGCTGCGTGCCCTGCATTGTCCGGAACCGGCGCAGGAGGCGACGAGCCTGCTGCAGGCGTCGCATCCCGCGCGCCAGCGCCTGATCGAGGAAGAACTGCTGGCCCACCAGCTTGCCATGCGGCGCTCGCGTGCCGCCGTGCAGGCCCGGCGCGCGCCGGTGATTCCCGACGTGGCGGGGGCCGCACACCGCCTGCAGGAAAACCTGCCGTTCGCATTGACCGGCGCACAACGCCGCGCGATCGGTGAAATTGCGCAGGACCTGGCTTCGGGGCACCCGATGATGCGCCTTGTGCAGGGCGACGTCGGGTCGGGCAAGACGCTGGTGGCGACGGCTGCGATGGTGGCGTGCGCGGCGGCCGGCCAGCAGGCCGTAATCATGGCGCCGACCGAATTGCTGGCCGAGCAGCATGCCCAGAACCTGCAGCGCTGGCTGGCGCCGCTGGGCTTGTCGGTGGGGCGGGTCACGGGCCATCTGCCGGCTGCCCGCAAGCGCGAAGCACTGGCTGCAGCAGCGAGCGGAGAAATCGCCATCTGGGTGGGAACCCACGCGCTGTTCCAGGCCCACGTCACGTTCGCACGGCTGGCGCTGGTGGTGGTGGACGAGCAGCATCGCTTCGGCGTCGGGCAACGCCTGGCACTGGCCGACAAGGGTGCGGAAGAGCAGTGGGTGCATCAGCTCGTGATGTCGGCCACGCCGATTCCCCGCACGCTGGCGCAGACGCTGTACGCCGACCTCGACGTGTCGGTCATCGACGAGTTGCCACCAGGGCGCACGCCCGTCACCAGCGTCGTGCTGGGTGACGAGCGGCGCGACGAAGTGGTGGCGCGCCTCGGCCACGCCTGCGCGGACGGCCGCCAGGCCTATTGGGTGTGCACGCTGATCGAGGAATCCGAGCAGCTCCAGGCCCAGACTGCCGAAGACACCCACGCGCAGTTGAACGCGGAATTGCCGGGCCTGCGCATCGGGCTCGTGCACGGCCGCATGAAGGCCGCGGACAAGGAGCGCCAGATGCGGGCCTTCGCCGAAGGCCGGACGCAGGTGCTGGTGGCCACCACCGTCATCGAAGTCGGCGTGGACGTGCCGAATGCCTCGATCATGGTGATCGACAATGCCGAACGCCTCGGGCTGGCGCAGCTGCACCAGTTGCGGGGGCGCGTCGGGCGTGGCGCACAGGCCAGCCAATGCGTGCTGATGTATCACCCGCCGCTGTCGCAGGCGGCGCGCAGCCGGCTGGAAGTGCTGCGCGAGACGCAGGATGGTTTCCGCATCGCCGAGCGCGACCTGGAACTACGCGGGCCGGGCGAGCTGTTGGGGCGGCGCCAGACTGGTGTTGTCGCGTTCCGGGTGGCCGACCCCGCGCGTGACGCGGCGCTGGTTCCGCTGTTGCAGCGGCGCGCGGACGACTGGCTACACAACCAACCGCAGGCCACGGCGCGGCTCATGGCGCGCTGGGTGCCGGATGGCGCACGTTACGGCCAAGTTTGAGCAGGCTGCTGCGGGTATCATCCGCGACGTCAGCGGGTGCACGCCGCACTGCAGGAGGCAACGTGAACGAGATTTTCCTGGGTCGCAACGACCACAACGCCGTGACACTGGATGCCGCGTTCGCGAATCGCCACGGCGTGATCGCCGGCGCGACGGGTACCGGCAAGTCCGTATCCCTGATGGTGTTGGCGGAAGGCTTTTCGCGCCTCGGTACGCCAGTATTCATCGCTGACGTGAAGGGCGACCTCGCGGGTCTGTCGCAGCCGGCCGCGGCGGCGGGGGACAAGCTCAAGGCCCGCCTGGAGCGGCTTGGCATCCAGCAGTCGTGGCAGCCGGCGGCGAACCCGGTGGTGTTCTGGGACCTCTACGGGAAACTCGGCTCGCCGGTGCGCGCCACGGTTTCCGAGATGGGGCCGACGCTGCTGGCGCGCGTGCTGGAACTCAACGACACGCAGGAAGGCGTGCTGCAGATCGTCTTCAAGCTGGCGGACGACAACGGCTGGCTGCTGCTGGACATGGACGATCTGCGGGCGCTGCTCGGCTACGTGGCCGACAACCTCAAGGCGGTGTCGGGGCAGTATGGGTTGGTGAGCAAGTCCACGCTCGGGGCCGTCCAGCGCGCGTTGCTGCAACTGGAGGCGGCGGGCGGTGCACAGTTCTTCGGTGAGCCGGCGCTGGACCTGAAGGACTTGATGCGTCAGGACATGTCCGGGCGCGGCATCATCAACGTGCTGGCCGCCGACAGCCTGATCCTGAAGCCGAAGCTGTATTCCACCTTCCTGCTGTGGATGCTGTCGGAGTTGTTCGAGCAGCTGCCGGAAGTTGGCGATGTCGCGCAGCCGAAGCTGGCGTTCTTCTTCGACGAGGCGCACTTGCTGTTCGACGACTGCCCGGCAGCATTGCAGCAGCGTGTGGAGCAGGTCGTGCGCCTGATTCGCTCCAAGGGCGTGGGCGTGTATTTCTGCTCGCAGAATCCGGACGATCTACCGGATACCGTGCTGGGGCAGATGGGCAACCGCATCCAGCACGCGCTGCACGCCTTCACGCCGCGCGACCAGAAGGCAGTGAAAGCCGCGGCGGAGACTTTCGTGCCGAATCCGGCCCTGGATGTGGCGCAGGTCATCGGTGCCCTGGGCGTCGGCGAAGCGCTGGTGTCGACGCTGCACGGCAAAGGCACGCCGACGCCGGTGGAGCGTGTGTGGATCACCACGCCGACCTGTCGGCTGGGCGCCATCACGGACGAGGAACGTGCCGCCATCCGCTCCCGCTCGCCAGTCGGGCCGAAATACGACACGGCTGTCAACCGCGAGTCTGCCGCCGAGCTGCTGGCGCAGCGGGCGGATCAAAAAGCTGCCGCAGAGCCGCAGGCAACGGCGCAGCAACAAGCAACGCAGCAGCCGGTTGGTTCCGCCTTCGGCAGCGCCATGCGCGATGCGCTGTTCGGCACCAAGCGCCGGCAGGGTCTGATCGAAACCATGGCCAAGCAAAGTGCCCGGACGGTCGGCAACCAGCTGGGCCGGCAGATCCTGCGTGGCGTGCTGGGGGGCATTTTCGGCGGTCGTCGATAGGGGAATGTTGAATAACCTGCTGCGCTCGACATCTCGCACGAGGGCGGTGCTTCAGCCTCGCCAGATGGATGAGTGCGTAACGGATGTTGGCGCAGGCGAGGCTGAGTGCGCCCGCTCCCGCACCCACCGTTCCGGGCACCGTGTCGCGGGCGCAATCCTCATGTATCCCCACGTACACTGCGGTTCCTGCGCTCCGTCCTCGCGCGACCTGCCTTCGCTCGTGACGGCCCTTCGACATTTCCCCGGCCCCGCACTTCGGCGGTTGCCATGAACATCCGCTCACATCTGGCCGACTACTGGAAGCTGACGCGCATGCATCGGCCGATCGGCATCCTGCTACTGCTGTGGCCGACGTTGTGGGCGCTGTGGATCGCCGGTGGCGGCGTGCCGCCATTGTGGATCTTGGCGATCTTCGTGGCCGGCACGGTGCTGATGCGCGCCGCCGGCTGCGCCATCAACGATTACGCGGACCGCGATTTCGATGCCCACGTCGCCCGCACGCGCGAGCGGCCGCTGGCCGCCGGTCGCATCACCTCGCATGAGGCGGTGGCCGTGGCCGTGGTGCTGGCGCTGGCGGCGCTGGCCGTGGCATGGCCACTGCCGCGGGCCGCGTTGTGGCTGGCGGTGCCGGGCGCGTTCATCGCCGCCACTTATCCCTTCATGAAGCGTTACACGCACTGGCCACAGGCTTACCTCGGCATCGCGTTCTCGTGGGGTATCCCCATGGCCTTCGCCGCCGTGCGCCAGGACGTACCGTGGGCGCTGGCGGCGGCGCTGCTGGCCTGCAACTTTTGCTGGGTGATCGCCTACGACACGCTGTATGCGATGGCGGACCGCCCGGACGACCTGAAGATCGGCGTGAAATCCACCGCCATCCTGTTCGGCAGCCACGACCGCCTGTTTGTCGGCCTGTTTCACCTCGCGGCACTCACCGGCCTTGCCGCCATCGGCGTGTGGCAAGGGCTGGGCGTTGCGTTCTTCGTCGGCTTGGCCGTCGCCGCCGGGCTGGCCGTGGCCTATCAACGTATGGCGTATCGGCGCGAACGGATAGCCTGCTTCAAGGCCTTCGTCGCGAACAACTGGTTCGGCGCGGCTATCTTCGTCGGGCTGGTCGTGGACTTTGCCGTGCGCTAAGACAAGGTTTGGTGTTTTGATGCCGGATGCTGGATGATTCGTGCCCGGCCCCTTCCGTCATTCTCCGGGCGCATGGCGAGCCGTAGAATCCATGCTCGGCGTGGCGGGTGGTTCAGACAGGGATCCTGTGATCCACTGCGCGACCGCAGGATCACAAGAAGGTTGCCCGCAGGCGGGCTCCTACACAAGCAAAAGATGCGCCAGGGTCGGCACCTGCAAGAGCTTGCCTGCCGACGACCCGTTGCGGCCCGAATCCGGTGAAGCAATGTTGAATGCCAATGGTTGATTGCCACGGCACCCGCACGGCTGCGGAGTATCAGGGAATGTGCAGGCAAGGGTGAGGAACGGAACCCAGCAGTCGCGGCAGCAGTTTTTGTTCGGTTGGTCCCCGCTAGGGCTCCCAGTCTCGTATCCCTGTTCGGCGCTGCTCATCGTCTGCTTTCCAGCGCTTGCAACGTACGCGCTGGGGTGAGCTGGACCACGACGTCAGCTGTGTGCGGCAAGGTGGCGAGTGCGTGGCGAGTCAGGCGCTCGTAGTAGGCGACGAAAACTTCGATTTCCGTGTGAGACAGGGCGCGGCCAGGTTCGCGGGTGGCCGTCGTCGCCTCCTGTTCCAGCCGCCAGTCCACGACACAGCCGAAGCCGGGTGCGGCGAGAAAGATGAGCCGCTGCACGCGGCGGAACAGCACGGCGTAGTTGGTTGCAAGGTGGGTGTTGACCGCCCGCCGCCAGCGGCCGTCGCTGTCCTGCATCCGCTCCAGGGCGTTGACGGGCGTGGCCAGCGCGGCCTCGGCCTGCGGCGGAGTGGCGACGCACCAGCCTTCAAACAGCACGAGGTCGACGGGTCCAGTGACTTGCGCCCAGCGCTCCGGCGGCGCGCGGTCGTCGGCCAGCTTCAGGAACTGCGGCAGTGCCAGCGTTGCGCCGCTCCCCAAGTGTGGCAGTTCGTCCAGCAAGCGGGTGCCGAGCACCACATCGTGTGTGCCGGGCACGCCACGTGTGGCGAACAGCGGATGAACGGTGTGGGCCAGCGCCTGGCGTTCAGCGTGCGTCAGGTACAGGTCGTCCAGCGACAGCACCACGGCGCGCAGCCCGTAGCGGGCCGCCAGCGCTTGCACGAGCGCCGTGGCGAGCGTGCTCTTGCCGCTGCCCTGCGCGCCGTTGATGCCGACGACGTGCACGCCTCCCGCTTGTTCGCGTGCCAGCCAGTCCGCGAGTTGCGGGGCGAGCGACGAAGGCGGCAAACCCGGCTGGAATTCCATGTGGCAGGCTATCCTGCGTAGTCCGCGTTGGACAAGGAGGTGAGTGTGATGGCGGATGAAACCGCACGTCGACGCCCGGTCGTCGGGCTGGCCTTGGGCAGTGGCTCCGCACGCGGTTGGGCGCATATCGGGGTGATCCAGGCGCTGGAGGCGCTGGGCGTGGCGCCGCAGGTGGTGGTCGGCACGTCGATTGGTGCGCTGGTCGGCGCGGTCTACGTCAGCGGCCATCTGGAGGCCTTTGCCGGTTGGATCAAGACGCTGACGGTGCGCGACGTCGTCGGGCTGATGGACTTCACGCTGGCTGGTGGCATGGTGAAGGGCAACAAGCTGTTCGGCCATATCCGCGAAAATTACCCGGACGCCGGCATTGAGACGCTGCCGATCCGCTATGCCAGTGTGGCGACGGACATGGCGACGGGGCGCGAGCACTGGATTCAGCATGGTTCGGTGATGCGCGCCGCCCGTGCGTCGTGCGCGTTGCCGGGGGTGTTCACGCCCGTGGAAAGCGAAGGCCGCTGGATGCTGGACGGCGGGCTGGTGAATCCGGTGCCGGTTTCTACCTGCCGTGCGTTGGGGGCGGAAGTCGTGATTGCCGTGAACCTGAACGGCGAACTCGTCGGCCGGCATTTTTCCGACGACAGCCGCCGCGAGGTGGAGCGCACGGCGACGGCGGCAGATGCGGCGGATGTTGATGGCGCAGCAACCATCGAAGAGGCGACCGACGAGGCCGAGGCCGGTGGTGTCCGTTCGGCCGGTTGGTGGCGCCGCGTGCGGGGCTATCTCGGTAATTCGGATGCAACCCTGGGGCGGGAACGCGCGCCGGGGCTGTTCGACGTCATCGCCACCAGCGTGAACATCATGCAGGACCGCATCACGCGCAGCCGCATGGCGGGTGACCCGCCAGACGTGACGCTCGTTCCGCACCTGAAGGATTTCGCGCTGATGGACTTCCACCGTGCCGGCGAAGCGATTGAGGAAGGCCACCGTCTGGTCGCGCAGCAGGCCGACGAAATCCGCTACTGGGCGAAGCTGTGACGGTGTCTCAACCCCCGGTTCCTGACTCCGCCATGCCGAGGGCATTCCGCACGACCAGAATGTCGGTCGGCACCGTCTGCACGATGCGGGCGGCCGTGCTGCCCGCGAGCAGGTGGAAGATGGGGCCGCGCGTGAGCGTGCCGATGACGGTGAGGTCGGTGTCGTGGGTGCGGCCGTAGCCACCCAAGGCGGTTTCCGGGTAGCCGTAGGCGAGCACGGTGTGGATGCGTTCGCGCGCACCCGCGGGCAGTGTGGCGCTGTCCAGGAAGCGCGTCAGTGTTTCCTGCTCCATGTGCTCGAAGGCGTCGCCGTTGCCGGAGGTCATGAACATCGAGCGGTAGGGAATGTCGAGCGCGTGGATGAGCGTGACGTCGGGTTTGTCGAACCACGCGGCGGCGGTCTCCAGCCCGTGACGGGATTCGGGCGTCAGATCGGTGCCCACCACCAGCCGCCGATAGGGGCTGCGGGCTCGATTCTTGACGATCAGCAGCGAACACCCGGAACGGCGTAGAAGGCGTTCCGTGATGGTGCGGGAGATGAAGCTGGCAAAAGACGGGCCACTGGCACCGACGACGATCAGCCCGCAGTCCTCGCGTACGGCAGTGTGGGCGATGACGTCGCTGGGATTGCCGACCTCGATGTGGATGGCAAGGTCTTCGATGGGTTCCGGCAAGTCACGGCGAATGCCGTGCTCGACCAGCTGGACCTGTTCCGCGTCCACGTCCGTCGGGCTGCCTTCCAGCGTCCACCAAGCCGGCGCGGCGTCGCTGGACTGCAGGGCGTGGACGATGTGCAGCGTGGCATTCCAGCGGCGCGCCAGCGAGACGGCGCGGTCCAGTGCGCGGTCGCAGTCGGCGGAAAGATCGGTGGCCAACAGGATGCGGCGCGGCGGCGCGCCAGGTACGGGCGGCGTCACAGCAGTTCCTTCACCCGTTCCGGTGGCCGTCCGATGCGGGCCGTGTCGCCGTGGATGACGATCGGCCGCTCCAACAGGATGGGGTGCTCGACGATCAGGCGCAGCCATTCGGCACGCGGACGGACGTCACTGGCGTGCAACCCAAGTTCCTTTGCTGCGGGTTCACCGAAGCGCATCGCCACCGGAGGCTCGCAGCCGAGCTTGCGGAACGTCGCGTCCAGTTCCGCCGCCGTCGGCGTGTCCTTCAGGTACTCCACCACGGCGGGCTGGATGCCGGCGTCGTGCAGAATCGCGAGCGTGGCGCGGCTCTTGGAGCAGCGCGGGTTGTGGTAGATGGTCCAGGACGACGGCATCGGAGTCTTCTATGTGGAGCCGGCTGGCGGGACGGGGGTGGAAGGTAAAAATAGCTCTGTAAGTACAGTCTATCGCCGGGGTGTGGTCAAGCTGGCAGGATTCCGGGCAATGAATTTCCGGCTTCCGGTCGATTCGCGAATATTTTTATATCCCAATGACCTGCATGGCCGCTTATTCGAAAATTCTGTAGTCGTTGGCAGAGGGTCTGTTCAGCATCTCGATTGCACTCCCGCAGCCATTGGTCACCGGAAATAATGAGGGGAGACAAGGGTCGCCCTCTCAATTCATTCAGAAGCGAGGACAGTCGAATGACCCAGCGATTGACGCGAGTGAGTATTGCCGCAGCGGTGATTTTCGGGCTCGTTGCCACGCTGCCCGCTCCGGTGCAGTCCAGCCTCATGCTGGCACAGCCGGATACCCGGCCGGTACCGAGCGATGCCGCGCTGGATGTACAGAAGGTTGGTTGGGATGCGCAATCGGAATTTCAGGTGGCGAAGTCCGATCAGGATCGCGCCAAGATTCAGCAGGTCGTTGCGAAGAATATGGAGTCCGTGGTGCGCCACAACAGGTTGTCAGTACGGTGTTACCAGCAGATCGCTATGGGGGCCCGGATCGACAAGCAGGCACACCAAAAGATCAGTGCGTTGCTGCAGCTGCAGCAGGACGACAAATAGCCTCGTCTCTGCGCTCTCCGTGTTTGTAGAGCGCAGGGAAAGCTCCGCTGCGCTTGGAGTTTTCCTTGCACTGATCATGGGGTGCGGGGAGAGCTGGCATTGCCGCGGGCACGGAGTGCTGTTGCTCCTGCGGTGGGGACGGGCTACTTGTCTATGGGTACGTTTTCGTTCCGTGGATTGATCAACCCTGTTTGGCGGGCGACTGCGACGGCTGCCAGGCGGCTGCCCACACCGAGCTTGCTGTAGATGTTGCGAAGGTGCCATTTGAGGGTCCCTTCGGTGATGAACAGGACATCCGCGAGCTCGCGGTTGGATAACCCGGACTGCAGTTTGTCGAGCACCTTGCGCTCCCGGGTGGTGAGCGTCTCGCCAGCGGGCTCCAAGTCGACGGTGGATGCGGTGTCGCGCGGGGCATCGAAAGCCGTGAGGACTTGTTGCAGATAGGCCGCCCCGATGGAACTCATGGAATCGTGGTGCCGTTCTGCATAGGTGGCCAGCAGTTTTTGCAACCGCGGGCCCTGGTCAGCGACGAGCCGCAGATAGCCTTGCGACATGGCGATGTCGAGTGCGGCCTGGAGCGTCGGCGTGGCGGAGTCGGCATCCCTGCAGTGTGCCGTAGCCAGGGCTTCGAGAAGCAGTAACTCCACCTGCTTTTTGTGTTGACCGGTTGCCACGGCATGCCGGAGTGCAGGGCTGATCAGTTCCAGTGCCCGCTCGGGACGGTCCGTCATCAGGGCCATGCGGGCTTCGATCCGGCTCGCCTTGTCGCGGAGGACCCCTGCGAACCGGGCATCCGCGCGTCGTGCAACCTGGTGCTGCAGCGCTTCCCAGATCCGCCGGGCCTGATTGAGTTCGCCATGGCGGAGCAGCAGATCGATACGCTCGGCGGTGACGCCGATTGCCAGGCGCGGAAGCTGGTGCGCCCATCCCAGGACCTCGCCTTCAGCCAGGGTTTCGAGCGCGTCGATCTGAGCGCCCTGGAAATTCTGAACGCGTGCCAGGGCCACGTAACCCATGATCAGCGAATCGACCGAGGACTGTTCCACCAGCGCGGTGAGGCCATGTTCCAGTGCCGCACTGGCCTCGTCGAGTCGGTTCATCTCGTAAAGCAGGAAACCGCGCATGGCCTGGAGCATCAGCTCGGCCGGAGTCTGCCCGCCGAGATGTATCGCGATTTCAGCGACCGCCTCGTCGCATTCGTACAGGGCTTGCCGGATCAGACCCTGTTTGACGAGCGTCGTGGCCGCCCACATGTCTGCCCACGCCGCGACGTAATGGGCGCCGATCTCACGCCAGTATCGTTGTCCGAGGCGGAAATGCCCGAGCGCCTGGTCGAAATCGCTGCCCGCGCTCAATCCACAGCCGATCAGGACGTGTGCGATACCCTGATCCATCCTGTCGCACCCGGGCCAGCGCGCCATCCAGCCCTGGACCTGGGGTGCGAGCTCGCCCCACTGGTCACGCAGCGCCAGCTGGATATGGCGTTCAAGTTCCACTGCACGCACGACGTAGTCACGATCCCCGGCGGCGGATGCGGGCGTGCCCTGCTCGGCCACCTGCGTTTCGAGGCTGTCGAGGATGGCATCCGCTTCGCTGTAGCGGCGCACCACGTTGAGCGACCACACGCGGATGCACTGGATGTTGGGGAAGCGGGCCAGGTGTTCCGGGGGCAGCTTGTTGGCCCAGTACAGGAAGATCGCGTGCCGGCCGTAATTGCGTGCCTGGGTGCGGGAGTAGCGGTCGATGAGCGCCGCTGCGGCATCGATGTTGCCGACGTCGAGGCTCAGATCGATGGCGGCATCCACCTGCCGGTGAAGGTCCATCCATTCCAGTGCACGCCGGATCGGCGCTGCGATGACGTCGGGGCTTTCCCGGTTCAGGCGGGCCAGCAGGAATTCCCGGACCAATGGATGCAGCGCATACGGCAGTGTGTCGTCTCCGCTGTGGCTGAAAGGCAGGGCCCGCCGCCGCAAGTCGTCGAGCAGTCCGCCGGCGTCGGACATGGCGACCGTGGTCGCCACCAGGTCGACGTTGAAGCGGCGGAACATGGAGATCTGCAGGAGGAAGGTAGCCAGCCGCTCCGGCAAATGCGAAAGCAGGATCTGGCTCAGGTATTCCGCCAGCAGGTTCCCGCGATCTACCATGCTGCGCAGGAAGGCGTCCTGATGGGCGGGGTCTTCCTGCAGCGTCATGGCGATCAGCCGCGTGACCGCCGGCCAGCCATGCGTGCGTTCGACGATACCGGCGGTCAGGGTGGGGCGCGGCTCGATCTGGTGCTGGCGCAGCAGGGCGGCCACTTCGTTCTCGTCGAAGGCGAGTTGCGCTGATGTGAGCCGGGTCAACCGGCCCTCGAAGAGCGCTTCGCTGACCCGTGCGGGCTCCTGTGTCCGTCCGCTCAGGACGAGGCCGAGCTGTTTGGGCTGGTAGGCAAGCAGCAGCCCCAAGATGCTTGTCGAAGCGTTTTCCGCCAACCAGTGGACATCGTCGATGAACAGCACGGTCCGCCCGTTCCGGGACGCGATTTCCGCCAGCAGCGCCATGATCACGGCACGCTTGCCGCGCGCCCCCGCGCCCCCGACGAGCATCCGGCTGCGCTGGGCATCTGCCGGAGCGACGGCGTGGAGCAGGTCCATCATCAGCTTGTCGCCGTCGCGGTCGTCTTCGGCGACGTCGATCCAGATGACCTCGATTCCCTGTCCGGTGATTTCCCGGCGCCATTCCGACAGGAGGGTCGACTTCCCGTAGCCGGCGGGCGCCGTGACGGTAATGACCGGTTTTGCCTGTCTGAGAAACGAGACCGGCAGTTCCCAGCGTTTCGCTTTCAGGATGCGCGGCGCGGGCGGCTTCATGCCGGCTGTACTAGCGGGGGCTTTCCAGGAGGCGGAAGCTTTTCATGGTGGCTTTCATGGCAGGGTATTCTGGCCTTGTGCCGTGGTTCTCGGCGAAGACCGGACCTCGATAAAATCCACTTTATCGCGTACCGCGCAATCCGGGCAGGTCCAGTCGGCCGGAAGCCGGGTCCACGGCGTACCGGCTGGAAATCCCTGCTGCAGGTTGCCGTCGGCTTCCCGGTAGGTATATCCGCAGCCGGGACACGTATAAGCTCCAGAGCCGGATGCCGCCGGGAGCTGTCGGGCAGGCGGCTCTGTATGGATGGCATTCGCCGTTCTCGACCGATCCGGATGGCGGGAGTATTTCGCAAACAGGTCTGCTCGTTGACGCGGATCGACGTTGATCCTGTTCAGATCGTGGTGATAGACCTCCAGCAGGCGTGGGTACATCACCGCGCGCCACAAGGGAGGAAACACCGCGAGCCAGAACATGCCGGGGTAGCCGCTGGGCAGGGTGGGAAGATCGGGGAAGCTGCGCAGCGCCTGGTAGCGGCGCGTGGGATGGGCGTGATGGTCGGAATGCCGCTGGGCGTGCAGATAGAGGACGTTGGTCACGATGTGGTCCGTGTTCCACGAGTGTTCGGGGCGCATCCGTTCGTAGCGCCCGTCCCCCTGCTTCTGGCGCAGCAGGCCGTAGTGTTCGATGTAGTCGGTGAATCCAAGGAAGAAATAGGACGTGAAGGCGACCGCCAGCAGATAGGGGACGACGGAGAACCCGAAAGCCGCTACCAGAGCCCCGTAAGTCGCGATCGAGATCAGGGTCGGCTGCAGAATCTGGTTGCCCAGCGACCAGGGGGACTTGCCCGATCGGGCCAGCCGTGCCCTTTCCAGCTGCCAGGGGCGGATGAAAGTGCTGTGCGGCAGTTGGCGCGCAAGCAGATAGTGGAAGAGGTTTTCCCCGAAACGTGCCGATCCGGAGTCTCCGGGCGTGGCGACGTCGCGATGATGGCCACAGTTGTGATCCGTCATGTACTGGCCGTACACGCCGGTTGCCAGGGTGATTTTTGCCAGCCAGCGTTCGCCGCTTCCCTTCTTGTGGCCGAGTTCGTGGGCCGTCACGATGCCGAAGGCACTGATCAGCCCGCAGGACAGCGCGACGCCCGCGTAGGAGAGGCCATCGAGTGGCTGTGTCGCGACGGCCCATGCACCAAGGATCAGCGCCAGGTAGTGCAGGGCGACGCAAGCGTATGTCAGGCGGCGGTAATAAGGGCTTGCCTCCAGACGGGGGACGCTGGCTTCGAGTGGATTCCGGCTGCTGCTGCCAAGGATCCCGTCGAGGATCGGAACGCCGACGAACAGAAAGGCAGGCGTGATCCAGAACCAGGCCGTGTGTCCGGTCCGCAAGCCCAAGCTCACGCCGATGACCGGCATCAGCAGCCACAGCGGGTAGAACAACCAGGCGAGGCGTACCGGGGCGTTGGCCGCGGTGAATGACGTGGCGGATGGTGAATGCGTCGATGCGGGCATGGTCCGGACCTCCGGTCTGGGCTGCTCTGCGTGCCTGGACGGGCTGTGCAGAGTACGTGGAAAGATTTCAGCCCAGTGTGTCCGACCGACCCGCGATGTGCGCCTGTCTAAAGAGGGGTTTTTGCCTTGTCGTGCCCCCTTCCGGTTGGGGCGTATATTCATTGCCGCATGAATCCGTCGATTCATGGTTGCACGACCGGCTGTCCGTGCGCCGGCTTCGCTGCCCGCCGGGTCAGGATGCCATGAGACCCTGCAGGGCGGTTCTCAGTGCCTCGGGAATCGGCGTCGGCCGGCGTGTTTCGTGGTCGACGAACACGTGCGTGTAATAACCGTGCGCAAGCGCCGTGTCCTCGTCTTCACGGAACACGGCAAAGCCGTAGGTGACGGACGACGTGCCGAGCCGGTCCACGCGCATCCCGGAACGCAGGCGCTCCGGATAGGCGGCCGGCGCGTGGTAGAAGCAGCGCGATTCCACCACCAGGCCGATGGCCTTGCCGTGCGTGATGTCCAGCCCGCCTTCGCGGATCAGGAAGTCGTTGGCGACGCTGTCGAAATACGTGTAATAGACGACGTTGTTGATGTGGCCGTAGGCGTCGTTGTCGTTCCAGCGCGTGGTGATGGGCAGGAAATAACGGTAGTCGGCCGCCCTTGGCGGGTTGCGCGCGTCCGTCATGCCATTCACCAGTAGCGCAGCGCGCCGCGGAACAGCTCCGCCAGCACGGGCTTGGACATTTCGCGCGGGGCGTTCTGCAGCAGGCGCTGCTGCGGGTAGGCGCCCGCCGTCAGTGCGTCCACGTCCGCCGTGCCGTAACCGACACCGGACAGGCCGTTGGGAATGCGCACGCCGCGCATGATGCGGATGAGCTGTTGGGCCAGCGCTTCGCCGGCGTCGTCCGCCGCTGCGTCGCGCACGTCGGCGCCCAGCCACCCGGCGGCGTCGAGGTGGCGCTGCGGGCTGGTTTCGGCGGTGTAGCGGAACACGGATGGCGCGTTTACGATCACGCTCATGCCGTGCGGCACCATCGGTTCCGCCTGCGGATAGCTGGCGGGGTGGAAGTCGCGCACCAGCCCGGCCACGGCATAGGCCATGCCGTGCGGCGCGTGGACGCCGGAATTGCCGAACGCGATGCCGGCCAGCGTGGCGGCCCACATCACCTGTTCGCGGGCTTCGGTGTCAGTCGCGTCGTCCACCGCGCGTTGCAGGTAGGCGCCGAGCAGGCGCAACGCCTCGCGGCAGCCCAGGTCGCTCCACGGGTTCGCGCCCTGGTAGCCGGGGCGGTCCAGCGCCGTCGCGGGCGCCGGGCGCCGCGTGTAGGGCCGCGCGGTGTAGCTTTCCAGCGCGTGGGAGAGCACATCCAGCCCGCTGCAGGCGACGACCTGGCTGGGCAGGGAGCGCGTGCAGTCGGGGTCGATCAGCGCTTCCGAGGGCCGCAGGCGTGGCGAGGCGATGCCGGTCTTGGCTTTCAGCGACAGCAGGTCGAACACCGCCACGCCGGTGACTTCGCTGCCGGTGCCGGAAGTCGTGGGGCAGGCGATATGCGGCTTGAGCGCACCGGCCACCTTGCGGCCGCCGCCGATCGGGGCGTTAACGTAGTCGAGGAATTCCGCCGGCTGCGCGGTGTACAGGTTCGCAGCCTTGCAGGTGTCGATCGTGGAGCCGCCGCCGAGCGAGATAAAGCCGTCCGGATGAATGTCCCGCGCAGCGGCGATGGCGGCCTTGAAGGACGCATCGGTTGGTTCGACGTGGATGTCGGTGTACGGCACAACGTCGATCTTTTCGGCGTGCAGCGCGTCCGTCACGGTCTGGAACAGCGGCGTGTCGACGATGTGGGGGTCAGCGAAGAACGCAACGCGGCGCATGCCGAGCTGCCCGGCACGCGCACCCGCTTCCCGCAGGCAGCCGTGGCCGAAGGTGATGCGCGAGGCGTCGACGGTGAAAGCGCTTTCGCAGCCCTCCGCGAATTCGTATACGTGGCAACAGCCCATGGCGGTTCTCCCGAAGCAGGAAAGCAGTGTACGGAATCGGTGGCCGTGGGCGATGGGTCGGGCGCGCCTTTACAATGTCCTGCGCTTTCCTTCCTGCCCGGCGCCGCATTCCACCGCGAGACCGCCGCATGGCCGCCGAATCCACCGACCCTTCCGCTGCCGAGGTCACGCACTTTGCGGATCTTGCGCTGGCCGAACCACTGTTGCGGACGCTGGCGGCCATCGGCTACGAGGCACCCAGCCCGATCCAGGCGCGCACCATTCCGCTGTTGCTGGCAGGGCGCGACGTGCTCGGCCAGGCGCAGACCGGCACCGGCAAGACGGCGGCGTTCGCGCTGCCCATCCTGTCGCGGCTGGACTTGTCGCTGCGTTTTCCGCAGGCGCTGGTGTTGGCGCCGACGCGCGAGCTGGCGATCCAGGTGGCTGAAGCGTTCCAGACCTATGCTGCAAACCTGCCGGGCTTCCAGGTGCTGCCGATCTACGGTGGGCAGAGTTATCAGCCGCAGCTGCGCGGGCTGCAGCGCGGTGCCCACGTCGTGGTCGGCACGCCGGGGCGCGTCGTCGACCATATCAAGCGCGGCACGCTGCAGCTCAATCATCTGCGCCATCTGGTGCTGGACGAAGCCGACGAAATGCTGCAGATGGGTTTCATCGACGACGTTGAATGGGTGCTGGCACAGACACCACCCGGACGCCAGGTCGCGCTGTTCTCCGCCACCCTGCCGGCGGCGATCCGGCGCGTTGCGCAGACGCACCTGACAGACCCGGCGGAAGTCACGATCCGCAACAAGACCGCCACGGCGCCGAACATCCGCCAGCGTTACTGGCTGGCGAGCGGACTGCAGAAACTCGACGCGCTCACGCGCTTCCTCGAAACCGAGGATTTCGACGGCATGCTGGTGTTCGCGCGCACCAAGGCCGCGACGCAGGAACTGGCCGACAAGCTCGCGGCACGCGGTTACGCGGCGGCGGCGCTCAACGGCGACATGGAACAGCGGGCACGCGAGCGCACCGTGGCGCGGCTCAAGGATCGGCAGATCGACATTCTCGTCGCCACCGACGTCGCGGCACGCGGGCTGGACGTGGAGCGCATCAGCCACGTCGTCAATTTCGACATTCCCACGGACGTCGAATCCTACGTGCACCGCATTGGCCGTACCGGGCGCGCCGGCCGCAGCGGCGAGGCGATCCTGTTTGTCACGCCGCGGGAACGCTATTTGCTGCGCGCCATCGAACGCGCCACCCGCCAGCCGGTGGAAGCTGTTGTACTGCCGACTTTGGAGGCTGTCGGTGCGCGCCGCTTCGAGCGCTTCACCGAGACGCTTTCGGCTACGCTCACCAGTGCCGAGAGCGATGCGGCTGTGCGCACGCAACTGGAAGCCTACCGTGCAGCGCTGGCGGACTTTGAAGCCCGCTCCGGCACGCCGCTGGCCGATATCGCGGCCGCGATCGCGCTGCAGATGAATGCCGAAAAACCGCTGTTTCCGGCACAACCAGCACCCACCCGTGGCTCGGTACCGGAGCCGCGCGCGGCCCGTGCACCTGCTGCCCCGCGGCGGGAACGGCCCGGACGCAAGCTACCACCAGTACCGAATACGGCGCCCGCCACGGTGCCGGATGCAGCC
This sequence comes from Nevskiaceae bacterium, assembly GCA_004298465.1. Taxonomy (GTDB): domain Bacteria; phylum Pseudomonadota; class Gammaproteobacteria; order Nevskiales; family Nevskiaceae; genus SCRT01. Next base: position 82,090 of record SCRT01000001.1, read on the forward strand.
CTTGGAGCTGGGGATGCAGCGCCGATCAACGCGCCCCATGCCCGGCGGATGACAGGCAAAGCTGCCGATCTGCCGGAACTGGAGCTGTTCCGCATCGAAGTCGGCAGCGCCCATGGCGTGCAACCCGGGAACATCGTCGGCGCCATCGCGAATGAGGCAGAACTCGACAGCCAGTACATCGGCCACGTCGAAATTCTCGATGACCACAGCTTTGTCGAGCTGCCGGTCGGCATGCCGAAGGCGATCCAGCGCCTGCTGCGCAAGACCTGGGTGTGCGGCCAGCAGTTGCAGATCAGCCGCGTGAACGCGCCGGATACGGAAGCCGCGTCGGACAAGGTACGCACGCCGCGATCCCGCGACGAGGGCAAGCCTGTTCATGGCGCGCAGCCCAATACACGGCCGCTGGCCGCACCTGGCGGCGCGCGGAAGGGGCCACGCAAGGGGCCGAACCCGCATGTCCGCAAGGGGTCGCGCCCGAAGCACTGAACGTGACGCTGAACGCGCAGAGCGAAATCGGCGGGTCGCAGCGCGGGCGGTTCAGCCGAAGTTGCCGAGCGCAGCGCGCCAGCCAAGGCAGACCAGCACGCCGAATGTCAAACCGAGGCGCAGGCGCAGATAGCCGCTTTCCGGGTCGAAGGTGTGCTCGCGCCACAGCTCCGAAAGCGCCAGCAGGACGAACACCACAGCCAGCCACGCCAGCCGCCATTCACGCGGCACCACAATGGTGAGCGCGGCGAGCAGGGCCTGCGTCGCGGCCAGCAGCAGGCCGATCCGGCCGTTCGTGGATGCCGCCACGAACAGGCCCATGCCCCAGAACGAGCCGGCCATGAACGCGGCGATGGCGATGGCATAGACCTGCCACGCCGCATCCAGCCACGCCGGTACCGTGGCGGGCGCCACACTGAGCCACAAGGGGTCGATGACGAACGGCACAAGGCCGAGGTAACCGAGGATGAAGACCAGCGGAGGAAATTTCGTCATGGTCAGCCTCGCGCGTGGAAGGGAACGACGGCAACCTGTACCGGAAGCAGTGTACCCATGCGCGGTGGCAGTGGGTGCTGCCAGTATTCAGGCATGGAGACTGAGGAAGTGGGTGGTGAGCGGTAAGCAGTGAGCGGTGAGCAGCCAACCTTCCTGTCACCCTGCGGCGGCGCAGCGGATCGCAGGGTCCATGTTCGGAGCTTGTGCCACGGCCGGCATGGATTCCGCGACTCGCTCCGCTCCCGCGGAATGACGGGGAATGAGAGACCATCCACAGGGCAAGGCCTACGCCCCACTACCCGTTTGGCGACGCCTGCGGCGGGAAGTGTCCGGGCCGATAAAGCGCCGCCGCCTGTCTGAGCCACGCGAAAGTGGGGCGAGTTGGGCGGCGCCGGCCCGGGCGCTTTTCGCCGCAGGGGCTGTCGTCGCCAGCCGGGTCTGTTTCTTTGGTGACTTTCTTGCGCCAAGAAAGTCACCGCGCCGCCGGGCGCGGTCCTGGCCAACGCAGGTGGGGCGACCACCGGGGCGGTTTCGACGAATGACGGTGATTCGAGATGGGTGATTGGTGATTGGAAAGCGTGAGCGGTGAGCAGTCAGCGGCCAGCGGCCGAAACGAACGGAACAGCGGCATTGCCTCCATCCCCGTCATTCCGGGGCCGCCCGCGCGGTTGCGGGCGGAATCCACGGTTCAGGCATCACGACCGACTGTGCCACGCTCTGGATTCCGGGTTCTGCCGCGATGAAGCCGCGGCAGCCCCGGAATGACGAGGGTTGGTGGTTTCATCTTCGCGCCTGCGCTCTGGCATGGGTCTGCGTCTTCAGTCCACGGCCCGTCGCCATTGGTGTTCCTCCAATCCCCAATCCCGAATCACCACGCCGTCCGCTGCGGCAGCAACCGCTGCAGTTCCGCCGCGCCCAGGTCGCGCCACTGGCCGGCGCCCAGCCGCCCGAGCTGGATATTGTCGATGCGCACGCGCTGCAGGCGCTGCACGGCATAGCCATGCGCTTCGCACATGCGGCGGATCTGGCGGTTCAGGCCTTGCGTCAGCACGATTCGGAAGCGGCGGGTGGCGAGCATGTCCACCCGGCACGGGCGGGTCTTTACACCCAGCCCGGTCAGGTATACGCCGGCGGCAAGGCGCGCGAGCACGGCCTCCGTCAATGGCCGGTCGACGGTGACGAGGTATTCCTTCTCGTGGTGGTTCTCGCTGCGCAGGATCTCGTTGACGATGTCACCGTTGCTGGTGAGCAGGATCAGCCCTTCCGAAGGCTTGTCGAGCCGCCCGACGGGGAAGATGCGCTGTGGGTGGTGGATGAAGTCGATGATGTTGCTGGCCACGTGGCGTTCCGTGGTGCAGGTGATGCCGACCGGTTTGTTGAGCGCGATGTAGACATGGCGCTGGGCGCGCTGCCCGATGGGGCGGCCGTCGACGCACACGCGGTCGCCTGCCTCGACCTGCGTACCCAGCGTGGCGCGTGCGCCGTTGTGCGTGACACGGCCGGCCTCGATCCAGGCGTCCGCCACGCGGCGCGAACAGACGCCGGTTTCGCTGATGTATTTGTTGAGCCGCATGCGCGATTTTATGGCGCGCGCCAGTCCTGTGGATATAGAAGATATCGGCTTGAAGTGCGCTCCTCCTTTGGCAATCAGATGGCGTTCGCAGCCGCCATCGCCGAAGCCCATGCCCACTGGAAGTTGTAGCCGCCAAGCCAGCCGGTCACGTCCAGTACCTCGCCAATGAAGTGCAGGCCGGGTGCACGCCGCGATTCCAGTGTTGACGACGAAACCTCACGTGTCGACACGCCGCCGAGGGTGACCTCCGCCGTGCGGTAGCCAGCGGTTCCCGTGGGGGCCACCGGCCAGGCGTGCAGGGCGGTGGCAACGGCCTGCAGTTCGGCCGGGCGGTATTGGCGCAGCGGGCGGCGGTCGAAGAAGGCGTCGCAGAAAGTTTCCGCGAAACGCTGTGGCAGCCGTTCCGCAAGCACGGTGTGCAGCGCCGCGGCGCCGCGGTCGCGTTGGCGTGTGCCAAGCCATTCCAGTGCGTCACCGGTTGGGCACAGGTTGATGCGCAGGGGTTGGCCGGGCTGCCAGTACGAGGAAACCTGCAGCGCGGCGGGGCCGCTGATGCCGTGGTGGGTGAGCAGCAGGCGGTTGCGGAAGCTGGCGCCGTTCGCCTCGGTTTCCACGTCCAGGGCCAGCCCGCTGAGCGGCGTCCAGCGGATGTGGTCGGCGCCGGAAAACGTCAGCCCGACGAGCGCTGCGCGCGTCGGCTCGATGGCGTGGCCGAACTGCCGCGCCAGCGCATAGCCGTAGCCGGAGCCGCCGAGTGTCGGCACCGACAGCCCGCCGCTGGCGACGACGAGGCGCGGCGTCGTGAACTCGCCGTGGCTGGTCTGCACGGCGTAGCCGCCGGCGATGGGCTGCACGGCCTCGACCCCGGCGCGCGTGAGGATACATACGCCGGCGTCTTCGCATTCCGCCACCAGCATTCGCACGATGAGCTTCGCGGACTCGTCGCAGAACAGCTGGCCGAGCTCCTTCTCATGCCAACGGATGTGGTGGCTCTCGACAAGCGCGAGGAAGGCCTCTGGCCGATAACGCGCCAGTGCCGACTTGCAGAAATGCAGGTTGGCGGACAGGAAGTGCTCCGGGCGCACGTCGCGATTCGTGAAGTTGCAGCGCCCGCCGCCGGACATGAGGATTTTCTTGCCCACCCGTTCGGCGCGTTCCAGCACCAGTACACGCCGTCCGCGATGGCCGGCGGCTTGCGCGAACATCAGGCCCGCCGCACCGCCGCCGATGACGATGGCGTCGTAGTTGAACGGGAGGTTCACGCGCGGTGGTGGGTGGTCAGCCGAAGGCGCTGTCGCTGACGAACGGGTTCGTACGTCGTTCATGGCCGAAGTTGGACATCGGCCCGTGGCCCGGTACGAAGCGGATGGCGTCGCCGAGCGGGAACAATTTCTCGCGGATGGAATGCACGAGGTCGGCGTGGTTGCCGCGTGGAAAGTCGCTGCGACCGATGGAACCCTGGAAGATCACGTCGCCGACGAATGCGAGTTGTGACGGCCGGTGCAGCAGCACGACATGTCCCGGCGTGTGGCCGGGGCAATGAAACACATCGAAATGTAGCCCGCCGACCGTGACGCGGTCGCCATCGTGCAACCAGCGCGTGGGTGTGAACGTCTGGGCAGGCGGAAAGCCGAAGCGCTGCGACTGCATCGGCAGCAGGTCGATCCAGAACTTGTCTTCTTCCTGCGGACCTTCGACGGGCAAGCCGAGTTTTTCCGCCAGCGCCGCCACGCCGCCGACGTGGTCGATGTGGCCGTGCGTCACCAGCAGCTTTTCCAGTGTCACGCCATGCGCCGCCACCCGCTCCAGCAGCCGATCGATTTCGCCGCCGGCGTCGATCAGCGCGCCACGTTGCGTGTCGGCGTCCCACACCAGCGAGCAGTTCTGCTCGAAAGCTGTAACCGGGATGATTTCAAAGCGCAGATTCTCGGCCATGTTCGCGTGCCGTGGAAGGTGGCGGCGATCATACCGTGTGTGGCGCGGACACTATGGGTTGGTCGTCAGTGCCACCGCTACCGCGGATTCGAGGTCTGGTTGCAGATCGATCTTGATGAGGGCAAGCAGGCCACTGCGCCGGGCCAGATCGAGTGGTTGCCGCGCCAAACCCGAGATGATGATCTTGGCATTGCCTGCATGGCGCTGCCGAACCAGGCCGCGAAGCGCATCCGCGCCCGTTGAATCCATGTAGGGTACCTGGGTGAAGTCAAGAATCAGCACCCGTGCCGGCTGTGGCCCGTCCAGTGTCTCGATCAGCGGAGTAGAGCCAAAGAAGATCGCTCCGGAGAAACGCCATGCCTGGATATCCGGGGTGTGCCCGGCCAGCGCTGGCAGAACGAGCCGTTCGGCCCGGGCCAGCTCGGACATGCGGTAGATGAAGGTCAGGCAGGCGGCAAGAATGCCGATCTGAACCGCGATCGTCAGGTCGAAGACGATCGTCAGCAGAAATACCGCCAGCAGGGTGCTGCGATAGGTTCGCCGGTAATGCCGCAGATGCACGAAGGCGCGCCAGTCACCCATGTTCCACGCCACGTACATCAGAATCGCAGCCAGGCAAGCCAGCGGGATGGAGCTTGCGAGAGGGGCGGCCACCAGGATGACAACCAGCAGCACGGCGGCGTGCACGATGCCGGCCACGGGCGTGGTGGCGCCGTTCTTCACATTCGTCACCGTGCGGGCAATGGTGCCGGTTGCCGGCATGCCTCCCAGCAGGGGCGCGGCGACGTTTGCGATGCCTTGCGCCATCAGCTCCTGGTTCGGGTCATGGCGGTCGCCGATCATGCCGTCCGCGACCCGCGCGCAAAGCAGCGACTCGATGGCGCCAAGCAAGGCCAGGGTGACAGCGGGCATCAGCAGCAAGTGCAAGGTCGACCAGTCGAAGGCGGGCAGGGAGAAGGTCGGCAGCTCGGCCGGGATGCCGCCGAAGCGGCTGCCGATCGTTTCGACCGGCAGCCCGAAGCATGCCGTGGCTGCGGTCGCCATCACCAGGGCGACCATCGCACCGGGGATGACGGCCAGCTTGGCCACGAATGGGCTGCGGCGCCCGAGCGCAGGCCCGCCGTGTTGCCAGACAGCGATGCCGAGCAGCGAGAGCGTGGCGATTGCCAGTGCCCATGGATTGAGCGTGTGGGAATAGCTGGCGAGGGCATGGATGATGCCGAAAAAATCAGCCGGCATGTGCGGGATCGCAAGGCCCATGAAGTCCTTGACCTGGGAGAGTCCGATCAGCACGGCGATCCCGTTTGTGAAACCGATCACGACGGCGATCGGGATGAAGCGGACCAGCGTGCCCAGCCTGAACAGACCCATCAGGAACAGCAAGCCTCCGGACATCAGGGTTGCCACGATCAGTCCGCCGACGCCATATTGCTGGACGATGCCATAGACGATTACGATAAAGGCCCCGGCCGGCCCACCGATCTGCACGCGACTGCCACCGAGCAGCGCAACCAACGTGCCCGCGATGATGGTGGTGAAGATGCCCGCTTGCGGGCTCAGCCCGGATGCGATCGCGAAGGCCATCGCCAGCGGCAGCGCGACAACTGCCACGGTTAGCCCGGCACCGACGTCGCCGATGAACCGTGAGCGGTCGTAGCCTTTCAAGGCGTCGATCAGGCGAGGGCGAAAGCTGAATGTCATGAGGGATCCCAAGGCGCGGCGGCGTATCTTCCTGCAGCACGGGTTATTGCGTGGCGAGTGAAGAAAACGCGGGAATGAAGGGCAGTACACCCGGGCGGAATCATGCGAGATCGGTGATCGTCGGGGGTTATCGCAAGGGTGATCACCGGGGGGTGGTACGGTACATCGTGGCGTGGTCCGCAGCATGTTAATCCGCCGACGACAAACATGCCGTATCGTCCTGTCGTCTTGCTTCCGGGCGTGCGGCGCGCCATCGTGGGCGTATTCCCGTTTGTGATGAGGCATAGGAACATGTCCGACTATCCCAAGACCGAAGAAGCGCTGGCCCGGCTCACGCCGCTGCAGTACCGCGTGACGCAGCAGGCGGCAACCGAGGCCCCGTTTGACAACCCGTTCAACGACCACGACGCGGCGGGCCTGTACGTCGACATCGTCTCCGGCGAGCCATTGTTCACCTCGCTCGACAAGTTCCACAGTCACTGCGGTTGGCCAAGCTTCACGAAGCCGGTCGAAGCTGAAAATGTCGTCGAACGACGCGACGCCACGCACGGCATGATTCGTACCGAAGTGCGCTCGAAGCATGCCGGCAGCCACCTTGGCCACGTGTTCGAGGATGGCCCGCGTGAAACCGGCGGCCTGCGCTACTGCATCAATTCCGCAGCCCTGCGGTTCATTCCGCTGGCCGATCTGGAAGCGCAGGGCTACGGTGCCTGGCGGCACCTGTTCGACTGAATCGAAGTGAGGGCCGTTGCCGTGCTGGGGGCGATCCGGCTATGGCGACCGCACTGGCAGACCATTGTCGTTTCGGCATGGGAAACGTGGTAGAGGGTTACGTTCATGCATGGGCCCTGTATTACCGTCGGCCGGTTACTGGAACGCGGTGGTGAAGGCGGCACGACAGGGCCATGGTCTTCCAGCGTGGAAAAGGCGCTGACTGACGACTTTGCAGATCAGCATGGCGCAGGCGCTCCTGTTCCGGCTGCAGGCGAACCCAGGCCCGATCATGTGACTCATGGGTTATTGAGCTGCTTCTGATTTCTTGACACCGTTAAATTAACGGTGTTCAATAACGACATGCCAAGGATGCAGCTCACTCCCGGGGAAGAACAGGCCATGCGCCGGCGGCTCGTCGATGCCGGGCTGGCCTTGTATCGCGCGGGAGGGTTGGAAGCGGTGAGCTTCCGGCGCCTGGCCGACGCCACCGGCATCAGCCACACCCTGCCGTATCGCTATTTCGCCGACAAGGACGCGCTGCTCGCGGCAATGCGCTGTACCTGCGTGCGCGCGTTCGAGCAGGTGCTGCGCGAAAGCGTCGTGGCCGCCGCGCCAGCAGCGGCCCACATCCGCAGCTTTGCAGCGGCTTACGTCGGCTATGCGCGCCGGTGCACGGCCGACTACCTGCTGATCTTCACCACCGAACAGCCCTCCCCGGCGCGCTATCCGGAACTGCTGGCCGCGCGCCAGGCGCCGTTCGAGCTGGCCGTCGTCGTGGTGCAGGCGACGATCGACGCCGGTCTGCTGGTTGGGAACGCGCGCCTGGTCGCCCACCAGTTCTGGGTGACGCTGCACGGGCTGATGACGCTGTATACGGCAAACCAGCTGGTGCATGGCTGCACAGTGGATGAACTTCTGGAGCCCCTGCTGGGTGGCGTCATGGCTGCCAATGCCGGGGCACACGGTTCGCAGTCCGTGGAAGAGGTGTCATGAGCGATCGAAAACTGGATCTTTCCGGTTTCAGTCCTATCCAGCGTGCAGAGCTGAACCGGCTGACACACCGGCAGGGCACGTCCTGGCCCACGGTTGGCGTGTGGGTCGTGGTACTGGGGGTCTACATGGCTTCCGATGCCCTGGCCGTGATGCGGATCATCCCGTTGTGGGTGGGAGGGCTTGTCAACTGCATGATCGGTTATTACGCCTTCACGGTGGTGCACGACGGCATCCATTTCGCCATCTGCCGCAACAAGCGCGTGAACGATTGGATCACCCAGAGCGCAGTGGTTCTGGCGGCGCCCTATCTCAGTCTGCCGGCGTTTCGCTGGGGGCACCTGAAGCATCACCGCTACACCAACGATCCCCGCGACGATCCGGACTACGTGCTGCACGGGTTGTGGTGGTCGCTGCCGCTGCGCTGGGCGTTCATCGACCTCCTCTACTTCGTCCATATCATGCGCCACGGCGACGCCGTCGCGTTCCGGCACCTGCGCGGCTCTATGCCGTGGGTGCTCGGCACGGTTGTGGCCATCGTCGGCCTGACGGTGGCAGGCTACGGCATGGAAGTGCTGATGCTGTGGTTCATCCCATCGCGGCTGATCTTCATCGGCCTTGGCTTCAGCTTTTTCTGGCTGCCGCACGTGCCGCACGACACGCGCCAGGAAGACAATTTCACCCAGGCCACAACCGTGCGCGTCGGCTGGGAATGGCTGATGGCGCCGCTGCTGCAGTGGCAGCACGTCCACCTGATCCACCACCTGTATCCGACCACGCCGTTCTTCAACAATGAAAAGGTCTGGCGGCTGCTGGAACCGGCGCTGCGCCGGTGCGATCTGGCCATCCAGCACGGCTTCGCCATCCAGCCCGAGATCCGCCCGGCACCTGCCGCCCGCAAGGCTGCGTAGAATCGTCCTCCGGAATGCCTGCGGCTTGCGGCGCCACCGGTGCCCAGCCGCGTTCGAGATGATGGAGGAAGCAGATGCCTGATGACACTGGGTATGTCCCGCCCAAGGTGTGGACGTGGGATGCGGAAAACGGCAATGGCGGCAAGTTCGCCAGCATCAACCGACCGACAGCTGGCGCCCAGTTCGAGAAGGCGCTGCCGGTCGGCGTGCACCCGCTGCAGTTGTACTCACTGGCAACGCCGAATGGCCAGAAAGTCACGATTCTGCTTGAGGAATTGCTGGCGGCAGGCCATGCCGGGGCTGAATACGATGCGTGGCCGATCAATATTTCCACCGGCGACCAGTTCGGTAGCGGCTTCGTCGCCATCAACCCGAACTCCAAGATCCCGGCGCTCGTAGATCGCAGCGGCGCTGCGCCGGTGCGCGTGTTCGAGTCGGCCTCGGTCCTCGTTCATCTCGCCGAGAAGTTCGACGCCTTCCTCCCGCGTCATGGCACGGCGCGGACGGAGTGCTTCAACTGGCTGTTCTGGCAGATCGGCGTGGCGCCCTACCTCGGTGGCGGCTTCGGCCACTTCTATGCCTATGCGCCGGTCAAGATCCGCTACGCCATCGACCGCTTCGCGATGGAAGTTAAACGTGAGCTGGACGTGCTCGACCAGCATCTCGCTGATCACGAGTACCTGCTCGGCGCCGACTACTCGATCGCGGACATGGCCGTCTGGCCCTGGTATGGCCAACTCGCCCTGGGTCGCCTTTACCAGGCCGGCGAATTCCTGCAAGTGCAAAGCTACGAAAACGTCGTGCGCTGGGCCATGCAGATCGACGCCCGCCCCGCCGTGCAGCGCGGAGTGAAAGTCAACTGTCTGTGGGGTGATCCGGCTGGGCAGTTGCCCGAACGCCATGCGGCGAGTGACTTTGAACGGTGAGCAGTGAGCGGTAGCGGCCGAGGAATGCCGAGCTGCCACGGCCTGTTGGATTTTGTGCCGCAACAGGTCGCGGGCGGGCCCACTCCTACAGGCGCTGAACCGGCATATCCTTTTCTTGTGTAGGAGCCGGCTTGCCGGCGACCGTCTGCGGTCATATCAACCGTAGTGGGCAAGCAGTACGTATTCCGGCCTTTCCCTCCCCGCTTGGCGGCGCCGGCCCGGGCGCTTTCCGCCGCAGGGGCTGTCGTCGCCAGCCGGGCATGAGGACCCGCAGGAAGGGGCGCGGATATATTTGGTGACACTCTTGGATCGAGAAAGTCACCCCGTCACCGGGCGGGGTCCCAGCCAACCGATGCGTGGCAACTGCCGTTGGCGCAGTTCAAGCTGGATTCCGGGTTCTGCCGCCGAACCCGCCCGCTATCCCCAGTCCCCTTCGTCCGCATCCACCATCCGCCACAGGTACCAGCTTGCGACGGAGCGGTAGGGCGCCCATTTCGCGGTACAGCGGCGGGCTGCCGCGTCGTTGTGCGGCTTGCCGTACAGCCGGTCCAGGCTGCGCCGCAGGCCGACATCGTCGAGCGCGAAGATGTCGAGCCGGCCGAGCGCGAAGATCAGGAACATTTCTGCCGTCCAGCGACCGATGCCGGGCAGCGCATCGAGGGTCTCGATGGCCGCTTCGTCATCCAGGGTGGCGAGCTGCTCGAAGGAGAAACTACCTTCCAGCACGCGACCGGCGATGTCGGTCAGCCAGCGTGCCTTGGAGCGCGACAGCCCGGCGGCACGCAGCGCTTCGGGGTCGGCGTGCGCGAGACTTGCGGGCGTGAATTCAGCCGCGGCGCCGACATGTTGCATGACACGTGCCTGGATGGTGTCGGCCGCCTTCAGTGACAGTTGCTGGTTGATGATGGACGTGCACAGCACGTGGAACGGCGAGCGCTCGCGGCTGCCGAGCGTGCAAGGGCCATGCGCGGCGATCAGCTTTGCGAGCCGAGGATCGCGCGTTTCCAGGTGGTGGTCCGCCGCGGCCAGCGTGGCGACATCGATCATCACGTTCGTGCTCAGCCGCGCAGCTGGCGGCGGAGGATCTTTCCGGTCGCTGTTTTCGGCAGCTCGGGCAGAAACTCGACTTTGCGCGGGTACTTGTAGGCTGCCATGCGCTGTTTGCAGAAGTCGATGATCTCGGCTTCCGTCACGCGAGTGCCGGCCTTCAGGCTCAGTACCGCCTTCACGCTTTCGCCACGGTAGGTGTCGGCGAAGCTCACGACCGCCGCCTCGCGCACGGCCGGGTGCGTGTACAGCACGTCCTCCACCTCGCGCGGCCAGACCTTGTAGCCGGAGGCGTTGATCATGTCTTTCTTGCGGTCGATGACGAAGACCCACCCTGCATCGTTCATCACGCCGATGTCGCCGGTGGCCAGCCAGCCGTCGTGCAGGGCTTGTGCCGTCTTGTCCGGTTTTTTCCAGTAGCCAGGCACGACTTGCGGCCCCTTGATGAGGATTTCGCCTTCCTGGCCGCGCGGCAATGGCACGCCGGTTTCCGGGTCGCCGATACGGATGGCGGTGTTGAACGTTGGCACGCCGACGGACAGCGCGCCGGAATCGGGATCGACCGGGCTTTCCAGATGGCGGGGCGTGACGGTGGCCGGAGACGTGGTTTCGGTGAGGCCGTAGCCGCTGCGGATGTAGAGGCCAAACTTGCTGCGGAACGCATCGACGACCGCCGGGGGAATGGCGGCGCCGCCCGAATAGACGGCCTGGAAGCTGGCGAGGGCGGAAGCCTCCACGCCGGGATGATTCATGATCGCGATGAGCGCGGTGATCGAGCCGATGGTGAAGGCCGGCTGATGTTCGATGATCGAATCGATCATCACGCCGGTATTGAAGCGGTAGCTGAGCACGAGTGGCCCCGCCAGCAGCCACGCCAGCGCGATGTGGCCGATGAGCCCGGTGACGTGGAACAGCGGTGCCAGCCCGAGCACCGCGCTGCCGTCCGGCAGATGTATCCAGTCGCGGTAGACCTGCGCCGTGAAGCACACGTTGCCGTGCGTATTCATCGCGCCTTTCGGCACGCCGGTGGTGCCGGAGGTATAGACCAGCAGCGCGGTGTCGGCGGCGGGGAAGTGCACGGGCGCCGGTTTGCTCCCGGCATGGCGGCGTGTGAGTTCCAGCAGGTCCGCCACCCCTTCCTCCGCATGGCGGCGCAGCCCGTCGAACAGGCGCGGATCGTTGCGCGTCTGGAAGTCGAGCGCGGAGGTGGCGATGCGGATCCTGACCGGGTGTTCGGCAAGCGCCTTGCCAACCGCCCCGGCGTAGTCCGTGTCGTGGGCAATGATCGCGACCGGTTCGCAGTCGGCCAGCAGCACGCCCAGTTCCCGCTCGCGGTTCATCGGGTTGATGGACACGGCAATGCCGCCCGCTTTCCAGGCGGCGATCTCGCCGATGACGAACTGCGGCACGTTCTGCAGGAACAGCGCCACGCGGTCGCCGGGCCGCATGCCGGCCTCCACCAGCGCCACGGCCAGCGCATCGCTGAGCGCGTCGAGTTCGGCATAGCTGAGGGTGGTGTCGAAATAGCGGATCGCGGGACGTTCCGGCGCGCGTGTCGCGGCCGCGCGGAACAGCGCCAGCGCGTCATCGAATTCCGGCGTCAGGTCGGCGGGGTCACCGGGCGCGTAGCATGCCAGCCAGGGCCGGGTTTCTGCGTTCGTGGCCATGTTCATTTCACCGCAATGGGGTTGACCGGGGCACCGGAACCGCCCACCACCTTCAGCGGCGCCGCGGCGTACAGGAAGCTCCACTGGCTGTCCTCCGCACAATCCGCCGCCAGCGCGTCCAGCGAGCAGATTTCCGTGAACGTGACGCCGAGGTTGCTCATCAGCGCCACGTGCAGCGGCAGCACAACCCCCGATATGGGGTCGACCGTGACTTCGTTGGCGATGGTATCGGTCGCGAGGTTCGGGATCTCCATGGCGTGGAACCATTCCACCAGTGCCGGCGAATACGTCAGTCCGGGTTCCACGAAGTTTCTGTAGAACTCGGTGCGGTCGCGGTGATGGAAGGAGCCGATCCAGCCGGTGCGCACGACCAGCACGTCGTGCTTTTCGATGGTGACGCCCTGCGCCGCGGCGGCCGCCAGCAGATCCTCGTGGTTGAATGTCTCGCCGGGGTCGAGCACCGCCTTGCCGCGGTGCCGGGCCATGTCGATCAGTACGCCGCGCCCGACGATGCCGCGCTCCGCAAGCGGCAGCACGCTGGCCTTGCTCATGCCGCCCATCGTGGTCTTCGCGTCATACCCGTTGTAGAGCTTGCCGTCGCACCAGACGTGGCCGAGCGCGTCGTATTGGGTGGAGCCTTGCAAGTAAAGGAACATCACGTCGTCGGCGTAATGCAGCCCGCCTGGAAATTGCGGGCCCTTGCCGGCGAGATACAGGCCTTCATCCACGACGTTGGCGCGCTGGGATTCCTTGCGGCCCGGCCATACCGGGTCGCCATCCGGGTGGCCCATCTGGATCTGCAGTGTGAAGACCTTGCCCTGCGTCACCGCCCGTACGCCCCGCAGCACTTCCTGCCGGGTCAGGAAATTCAGCCCTCCAACCTCGTCCTCCGGCCCCCAGCGATTCCAGTTCTTCGGTTGGTCCTTGAGCAGTTCGCTGGCAGCTGGAACGGTCTTTTCCATGGGAGTCTCCTCCGGATCGTGGGTTGTCCTGCAATTGTCCGGTACGTCGACGTTAGGGCGGTCAGCGGGGTGGCGCAACCCGGCTACACTACCGGCAGGACAACTGCAGGGCTGCGACCACGATGCTGTTCGGATTCTTCTTCACCTTGCGCGCTGCCGGCTTGAAGCCCGGGCTCGGCGAATTCCTCATGCTGCTGGAGGCGCTGCAGAAGCATGTCGCACTGTTCAGCATCGACGATTTCTATGCGCTTGCGCGTTCCGCTCTGGTCAAGGATGAAAGCCAGTTCGATCGCTACGACCGGGCATTCGCCGCCTACTTCAAGGGTGTGGACGCGGTGTTCCCGGACCTCACGGCCGCCATTCCGCAAGAGTGGTTGCGGCGTGAGGCACAAAAGCTCCTGTCCGACGAGGAAAAGGCGAAGATCGCCGCGCTCGGCGGCTGGGACAAGCTGATGGAGACGCTGAAGCAGCGGCTGGAGGAACAGAAGGAACGCCACCAGGGCGGCTCGAAGTGGATCGGCACCGGCGGCACCAGTCCGTTCGGCAATTCCGGCTTCAACCCCGAAGGCATCCGCATCGGCGGGGCGGGCGGGCAGAAGAAGGCCGTGAAGGTCTGGGAGCGGCGCGAATACCGCAACCTCGACGACGAGATCGAGCTGGGTACGCGCAACATCAAGGTCGCCCTGCGCCGGCTGCGGCGCTTCGCGCGCGAAGGTGCGGCAGAAGAACTGGACATGGACGGCACCATCACCTCCACCGCGCGCAATGCCGGCTGGCTCGACATCCAGATGGTGGCGGAGCGCCGCAACGCCGTGAAGCTGCTGCTGTTTCTCGACGTTGGTGGGTCGATGGATCCGCACGTGCGCGTGTGCGAGGAACTGTTTTCGGCCGCACGTACGGAATTCAAGCACCTCGAATACTTCTATTTCCACAACTTCATCTACGAAAGCGTGTGGAAGGACAACCGCCGCCGCCACGGCGAACGCACGCCGCTGTTTGACGTGTTGCACCGCTACACGCCCGACTACAAGCTGATCTTCGTCGGCGACGCCACCATGAGCCCGTACGAGATCCTCCACCCTGGCGGCAGCGTCGAACACTGGAATGAGGAAGCCGGTGCGGTGTGGTTCAAGCGCCTGACGGCGCAGTTCCCGCACGCCGTGTGGCTCAACCCGGAAGGCGAGCAGCACTGGGGCTACACGTCCTCCATCGGCATCACGCGCGAGCTGATCGGCGTGGACCGCATGTTCCCATTGACGCTGACCGGCATCGCACAGGGCATGCGGCGCCTGAGTCATTGATGCGACCCACTGATTCGAGTCATTGAACCGAGCCCCTCGACCCCGCACGTCCACGGCGCCCAACGAACCCGTAAAATGCGGCGCGTCCGCTGTCCGGTCGGAGTGAAGCGGCTGCGGGCAAACCAAGAACCGTTGTAACTGGAGGAGAAAACGTGATGACACCGATGACTGCGTTGCTTGCCTTTGCAGCCTGGACCCTGTTGCTGGTGGCGCTCGTGCTGGCCTATCGCTCGGTAAGGATCCTGAGCGGCACGCCGGCGGACGCGTGGACGCGCGGCAAGCCATCCATCGATCCGGGCTTTGTGGTGCGGTTGACGCATGCCCACCTGAACTGCCTGGAAAACCTGCCGATCTTTGCCGTGATCGTGCTGGTCGCTGGTGCACAGGACAAGTTGCCTGTGATCGGTGCGCTCGCGGCATGGGTGTTCTACGCGCGCGTGGTGCAGAGCTGCGTGCACCTGGTGGGTGTGAATCCGCTGCTGGTGACGGTCCGCGGGACGTTCTGGATCATTCAGATCGTGCTCTTCGCCGTCATGTTCGCGAGGCTGTTTGGTTGATCTCACGGGCAGGTTTCCGGCGCGCGATGCGGCGCGCCGTGTTCACGGGCCTTGGCGTTCTTGTGTTCGTCATATGGCTCCTGAACCACTGGGTCATCAACAACAGCGAAGCCTACGTCTACTCGAGCTGGTCGCTGTTGCCGGAAAGCCCGGTGGGTCTCGTGCTGGGAACCAGCCCCTACACGCGCGACGGCGCCCCCAACCCGCAGTTCGCGGGTCGCGTGGACGCCGCCGCGCAGCTTTACCAGCTTGGCAAGGTGCGGCACCTGCTGATATCGGGCACGAACTCGGGGCGCAGCTACAACGAACCGCGCGCCATGTGGAAGGCGCTCATGAAGCGCGGGGTGCCGCAGTCCGCCATGACGCTGGACTTCGCCGGCGACCGCACGTTCGACTCCGTGGCGCGGGCACACATCGTCTTCGGCCTTGACCGCTTCACCATCATCACCCAGCGTTTCCATGCCTATCGCGCGGAATTCGCGGCGAAGAAACTGCATCTCGGCGTCGTGGCCTACGCCGCCCCTGGCGGCGACGAGCTTGGCACCCTGTCGCGCACCCGGCTGCGGGAAGTGTTGGCGCGCGTCAAGATCGTCCTCGACATCTACGTCCTGCACACCCAGCCCCGCTTCGGTGGCGACCGCGCCACGCTCGGCCCGGCGCCGAAGTCAGAACCTACACCGCCTGCCGATGCCGATGGCCCCAGCAGCCCGGATGATGCCGACGACGGCACCACTGGCGCGTCCGGCACCCCGGCAGCAACGACGCAGCGCGGTATTTGACTGCTCGACGCCCTACACTCACTTTCTCCAATTCCGAACATCCGTTCCCGCCAGCAACCACTCTGCAGTGGTTAACCAGCACGGATTGGCCGGCGCCGCCCAACTCGCCAGGCTTTCACGTGGCTCAAACAGGGGCGGCGCTTTTTTCGGCCCGGACACTTCCCGCTGCAGGCGTCGCCAAACGGGCAAGGGAACTTGGGCCTCGTTGTCGCGGGTACGCAACGGTTGCCACGCCTAGGGCGGCACAGTTTTCGCCTGCTTACCGCTCACTGCTCCCCTTCATCCACTCGCCATCCCGCGCCAGGATGGTGAGCGGCACGCGTCGGCGGTAGACGTCGTCTGGGCTGCGTGCCATTTCGTCATGCCGGGCGATAACGGTTTCCGCCGCGATGAACGGCAGCTCCGGGTGCAGGCGGGCGGCGAGGCGCGGGTCGTCGGTGATGCGGGCGATCACGTCCGTCACGCGCGTACCGTAGCGGTGCAGCAGCGAGGCGGCCACGAAGGGGTTGAGCCGTGCCATCGTCATGTGCCGCAGTGCGCCGAGCTGGGCGCTCTCCCATGCCGCGTAATCGTCGCCGTCCGGTGCGCCCGGCAACGGCGTGGTGGCCGTGATGCAGGGGTGCCTCGGGGCCTTCAGCGCGGCACACACAGCGTCGACGATGCGTTCGGATTCCGCGCGCGCCGTGGTGAATTTGCCGCCCAGCGGCAGCCACAAGCCGGGTTTCGGGGCCAGCAGATCGAAGTCGCGGCTGACATCCGACAGATTCTGCGATGGCGCTCGGCGCAGCGTGCGGGCACCGGCGAAGCTGGCGATCACATCCTGCGCCGCCCAGCCGAGACCCGGCAGGCGGGCGTGCAGCGCGTCCAGCAGGTAGGCGGTTTCCGCCGCGCTGGCGTGGGTGTTCGCGGGGGTATTGAAGTCTTGTGCGCTGACCGTTGATTCCGTCGTTCCGACCAGGCTGCGGCCGTACCAGGGAATGACGAAGAACGCTCGGCCATCGCGCGGTGCGGACAGGATGAAGGCGTGGTCACAGCCGGGGATGGCGGGCAGGATCAGATGAATTCCGCGGATGCGCTCGATCTCGTCCGCCGCCCCGGCGGCGAAGGCGGCGCTCCACGGCCCGGTTGCGGCAACCACGGCCGGGGCACGCAGTTCGAAGTGTGTATCGGTTTCCGTGTCGTGCAGTCGTGCGCCGATGATGCGGCCGGCGTCTTCCAGCAGGGTTTCCGCGGTTATGCGGTTGGCGCAGGCGGCACCGGCGGCCTGCGCCGCCGCGACCACGGTCAGGGTCGTGCGCGCGTCGTCGTGCTGGCAGTCGCCGTAGCTGAACGCGCCTTTCACGTCTTGTTGGTTCAGCCACGGGAATTCGCGCTTCAGCCGCGCGGATTCGAGGTGCCGGTGGCGGCCCGCCGGCGGGTCGAGGCCGGCCAGCACGTCGTAGGTGGCGAGCCCGGCGGCCAGCTTGAGGCGGTTGGCGACACCGCCTTCCCAGACTGGCAGCACGAAACGCAGGCCGTGGACGTGGTGGGGGGCAATGCGCGCCAGCGTGCGCCGTTCACGTAGCGACTCGCGCACCAGCCCGAATTCGAAGTTCTCCAGATACCGCAGCCCGCCATGGATAAGCTTGCTGGACGCGGACGAGGTGCCGGCTGCCCAGTCGCGGGCTTCGATGAGCGCTACGCGTAGCCCACGCTGCGCGGCGTCGCAGGCCGTCCACGCGCCATAGATGCCGCCGCCCATGACCAGCAGGTCGAAGTGCTCCGCGCGCAGGCGATCGACAGCGCGCAGCAGCGGAAAGGCACGGGTGCTGCTCACGGTGTCTGTGTAGGCGGCTCTGCGGGTGGCGCGGCAGGCGCTGGCGTGTCGTCATCCAGTGCTGCACAGGCAGCGATCCAGTCGTGCAGGTGCGCGGCTTCCGCGACGTCGATACGGCCGGCCGCCTGCGCTGCGTCAATGCGCGCAGCGTCCCATAGCGCCCTGGACGACCCGGTATCTGGCAAGCGGGATTCCAGGGCTTCCCCGGTGCGGCAGGCATCGGCTGCACGCCGCAGCCGGGTGGCGGGCAGTGGCAGCGTGGCAGGCAGCAGCGGGCGGAAATAGCGTTCGGCATCGCCGTCGCACAGCCAGGTCGTGATGATCTCGACGTCGTGCAGGCCACGCGGCAGGCGCCAGCGGCCCAACGGGCTGGTCAGTGCCCGGGCCAGGCCGCGCAACGGCGTGCCGAGGCTGCGGATGAGGGTTTCCAGATCGTTCTGTACCGCGTCCAGGGTTTCCGAAACGCTGTGCCGCAGCAGTGCGGCGGTGGCCGGGTGGTCGGTGTCGTGGCCGGTTTTCCAGATCACGGCCTGCGCCGCCTGCAGGCGCGACAACGCGTCTCCTACCGCGGCCAGCGAAGCGTCGCTGTCGAGCGTGTGCGCGCGGCGTGACAGCAGCACGAGGTCGGCTACGAAGGACAGACAGACGTAGGCGCGGTTGACGCGGCGCACGTAGCGCTGGTTGTCGGGCTCCAGCCCGTGGGGGGGCGGGCGGGTATCCAGTCCGAAACACGCCGACAGGGCGCGTACCGCGCCGGACAGCGCGTGACCGACGTGGTGCCAGTAGGCGGTGTCGAAATCCTGCAGGGAATCTGCGGAAACCGGCTTGCGCGCGGCATGCCACTGGGCATGGAAGAACAGGTGGCACTGGCCGAGTGCGCGCAGGCCGAGTTCGCTGCGGGTACGGGTGGTGACCACCGGCGCCCGCGCCGTCGCGAAAGCTTCCAGCGGGGTCTGGTATCCCAGTTCACGCCCGCGCTGGCTGATACGGGCCGCCATGCTGGCGACGCGCACGCTGGTGATGGCAGCGGAGCCGACAGCACCCAGTTCATCACGCGCGGTCGCCAACGTCAGGGCGCTGAGTGCGTTGGCGGTATACAGGTCGGCGGCCGTTGCGGCCAGCGCGTGTCGCACGGCGCTGTGGTGCGTCAGCGCAGGCTCGCCCGGCAGATGGGCGCGGGCTTGCCACGCGCTGGCCAGCGCCACCGGCAGCGCCAGGCCGAACTGCAGGGCTGGTTCGTTCACCGTGCGGGCGGTGGTGATGGCGGCAGCGAGGCGCGAGCTGCCGTCGCCGATGGCGTGAAGGCCGCCGACCAGCGCGGTCAGGGGGACGGTGAGGCGCGTGGCGCCCAGCGCAACCCGGCCGTCGGGATGGTTACGGACTGCCAGTCCCGGCGTTGCTGCGTCCAGTACCACGCAGGCGCTGCCACGGACGCGGGCGCTGTCGGTGAATTCCACCAGCAGGCCGTAGCGGCGTGCGGCGTGCGAGGCGCGCGTGCGGGGGTTCAGGCGCAGCTCGATGGCCGCACCGGATGCATGGCCGTTTTCGTCGTGCGCGGCGACCAGCGTTGCCCAGCCACAGGTGCGGAGCAATGGCTGGGCGCCGAGGTCTGCCGCCGCGAACGCGGACAGGTCGGTCAGCGCGGTTTCCAGCCACGGTGGAGGTGGCGCAGCGTTGTGTAGCAACGCGAGCCAGCCGGCGCGCTGGGCTGAGCACGGCGCCCAGGCGGCAGTTCCGGCCGCCGCTGCAGCCCGGGCGCAGACTGCGGCCCGCAGGGCGTCCGGCGCATTGTGATGGGTGCCGACTTCAGTGCCGTCGGCTTCCGCCGTTTCGGGGGCAACGCCCGCGGCCGCGGCCGCCAGCCGGTTGCGCGCGGCGACGTCGGCGGCGTCAGTTGCGAGTGCCGTACAGGCGGGGTCGATCACGGTATCCAGCCAGTTGCGCTGAATTTCCGACAGCGTGGGAACGGGCGTCGCCTGTAGCGTTGCCCAGTCAGGTGCTCCGCTCAGTGTCGGCGCGCCACACTCGCAGCCATGGTTGTCGAGCGTAGCGACCGTGTCTGCCGGAAGTCGTTCCAGCGTGCGCTGGAAACGCTTCAGCAGTGGCCGCGACAGCCATTCCTGCCGCAGCGCAGGCACCGTCAGCAGCACCGTGGTTGCAACCCATGCCAACGCCAGCAGCAGGAAGATGGTGAAAGACCCGCCCAGCACGCCGTAGAACAGGATGGCGCCACCCATGGCCCATGCAGCCGTTCGCATGCGGGCGCCGCGGTAGGCCAGGGTGCATAGGGCGATGAAGAAGAACAGCAACCAGAACATTTCCCGATCTCCGGATGTCACGCGCTTGCAGGCGAATCGACGGCAGGCTGCTATTGTGCGGTCTGCGGCGCCCCGATGCCGTGGTGGGCGGTACAAGATGGGCGGAATGTCCCGAACCGACCGGTCACCCGTCGACCGAACATAGGCTGCAGATGAACGATTTTTTTCGCCACTACACACGACTTGACCAGTTGTTGATGAACGGGTTCCCGGTCGTGCGTTCCAGCCAGCCGCCGGCCCCGTATCCGGCCGCAGACGTGGCTGAAGTACCCCTGGATGCCGGCGACCGGCGCCATGCAGCGGGCCTGATGCGCGTCAATCATGCCGGCGAGATTGCCGCGCAGGCCCTTTATCGCGGGCAAGCCGCCGTCGCGCGCAGCCCGCGCATCCGCCGCCAGATGCTGGAAGCGGCGGGTGAAGAACAGGCGCATCTGGCGTGGTGCGCCCGGCGGCTTGCGGAACTCGACGATCGCCCCAGCCGGCTGGCAGCGTTGTGGTATGCGGGATCTTTCGCCATTGGCGCCGTGGCTGGGCTGGCAGGGGACGCTGCGAGCCTCGGCTTTGTCGAGGAAACCGAGCGCCAGGTCGCAGCGCACCTGGAAGGGCACAAGCGCGAGCTGCCCGCCGGTGACGCGCGCAGCCGGGCCGTGGTCAATACCATGCAGCGCGACGAGATCCGCCACGGTGCGAACGCGGCCGCAGCCGGCGCACGGCCGCTGCCGGCGTCGCTGCGCAAGCTGATGAGCGCCGTTGCCGGTGTAATGAAGTTTGGTGCATATCGGTTCTGATCCGGCCCGCGCACCCGGCCCGGCGCAACGATTCGTGCACGCAGCGGTCAAACTCCCGACGGCCAAACCCGCAGGTATGGCCATCGTCCGCGGTCACGCATTAAGCTTGGGTTTACGTTGATCGTGAATACTGTCCACCGACGCACTCTTTCACACTTATCGGGAGATTCCATGAACCGCACGACTCGCACACTGGTCCTCGCACTCACCGCGGGCGCGCTCACCCAGCTCGCCGCTTGCGCGACCTATCCGCAACAGGGCTATGCGCAGCCCCAGCAGCCCGGCACCTACCCGATCTATCAGGCCGCACCGGCTTGCGCGAATGGCATGATGAGCGACCCGACCGTCAATTCCGTGGTTGGCGGCGCACTCGGCGGCTTCGCTGGCAACCAGTTCGGCAAGGGCACCGGGAAATCCGCCATGACGGCGCTGGGCGCCGTCGCCGGCGTCATAGCGGGGCAGCAGGTTGCCTCGGCGTCGCGGGCGAACTGCTACTGACGGGTTGAAAGGAGGCCCTGGGCCATGAAGATCGTTCCGGCTGTAACTACGACGCGGCTTGTCGCTGCTGGTGGCTGGGCCGCCATGCTGATGCTGTCCGCCTGCGCCTATCAGCAACCTTATGGGCAACCCTATGGCATGGCGGCGACCGCGCCGCAGCCCTCGCCGGAAGACGTCCAGTACGTCACCGCCGAAGTATTGAGTTCGACGCCTGCGTATCAGGCCGTGCAGGTTGCCCGGCCACGCCAGGAATGCGCGCAGGTGCCGGTCGACTCGAGTGGCAACACGGTGGTTGGTACCATGGTCGGTGGCGCGCTCGGCGGGCTGGCCGGCAACCAGTTCGGCAAGGGTTCCGGCAATGCGGCGATGACGGCACTCGGCGCCATCGCCGGTGCCATCGCCGGCAACAGCGTGGCCCATGCCAGCGTTCCGCCCGGCGCCACGACCACCCAGTGCCGCACCGTGACCGACTATGTCACGCAGCGCCAGGCCGACGGCTACGACGTCACCTACCGCTATGCCGGGCAGGTCTACCACACGCACAGCGACGCCGACCCCGGTGCCACGATCCGCGTGCGGGTTGCAGTCTCGCCCGCGCCCGGCAGCTACTGAAGCGGGCGGGGCATGTTTGGGCACAGCGCGTTGCGTATCGACATCGCGGATTTTCCCGATCCGCAGCGCGATACGTCGCTGTCCGCCACCGCCGGCACGCGCACCGAAGCGGTACTTGCTGGCGGCTGCTTCTGGTGCACGGAAGCGGTGTACCGCGAACTCGACGGCGTGCTGGACGTGATGCCCGGCTACAGCGGCGGAACCCGGCAGGACGCCGACTACCACACGGTCTGCAGTGGCATGACCGACCACGCTGAGACGATCCGCGTCGGCTACGACCCCGCGCGTATCACGTTCGGGCGCCTGCTCAAGGTGTTCTTTTCGGTCGCCCACGACCCGACGCAGGTCGACCGCCAGGGCAACGACGTCGGGCGCCAGTACCGTTCCGTGATCTTCTACGTCGATGACGAACAGCGCGACGTGGCGCAGGCGTACATCGCCCAGCTCGACGCCGCCAGCGTCTACGCAGCGCCGGTCGCCACGGTGCTCAAGCCGCTCGCCGCCTTCTATGAAGCGGAAAACCACCACCACGACTACGCTGCGCGGCACCCGGAACAGCCCTACATCGCCTGTGTGGCGCAGCCGAAAGTCGACAAGCTGCGGCACTATTTCCCAGACGCACTGCGCGGCCGGTAACCGCTACGCATCGCGTGGATCGTGTCCGCGCGTCGCCTTCAGCTGGCCCCGGCGGGTCTTCTCGTCCAGTCGCCGGCGCTTTGACGCCGCCGTCGGGCGTGTCCGTTTGCGCGGCTTCGGCGGCGTGGCGGCTGCCGCGATCAATCGCTCCAGCCGCTCGATCGCTGTCGCGCGGTTGCGGTCGAAACTGCGAAACTGGCGCGCCTTGATGACGATGACGCCATCCGCGCCGATGCGGTGGTCGCTCATCGCCAAAAGCCGGGTGCGCACGGCCTCGGGCAATGTCGCGGTATGTACGTCGTAGCGTAGATGCGCCGCGCTTGCCGTCTTGTTCACATTCTGTCCGCCCGGCCCACTCGCCAGAGTGGGGTGTATCTCGATCTCGGCAGCAACGGGTTTCGGGATGGACGACATGGCAGTTGATAGAGAAAGTGGGTGGGGCAAGCCATTCTGCGCAAACGGTTGCCCGCAGGGGGCTCCTACATAAGAGTAAGGCATGACCGTCTTGGCTGGCACCGATAGGAGTGGGCTCGCCCGCGACCGGTCGTGGTACGGAAATGTTTCGGGCATATGGCCCATGGCGGTAAGCGGTCGCCGCGCAGGTGGGTTCCCGTGATCCCAATCAGCTGTCCCGCATGACGCCTCAATGACCCACCCCCTAAACTCGTATTGAGAACAACTGGAATCGAAGACCCATGGTGGATGACCGCTTCATCGAGCTGGAAAGCCGGCTCGCGTTCACGGACGACAACGTGGAAGCCTTGAACGCGGCGCTGGCGGCGCAGCAGCAACGCATCGACCAGCTCGAGAGGCTATGCAAGGAGCTGCTGGAACGTATCCGTGGTCTGTCCGGCGGTCGGCAGCCCACGCTGCAGGAAGAACGTCCGCCGCATTACTGAGGCTGCTGGCCGGTCGGGCAGGCGGGTGCGGGAAAAACACGCTTCCTGCGTGTAGAATTTCGCGCCGCGTCCGGGCGTCCGGTCGCAACCGAGCCGCACCATGTCTCAACTCGCCGTTTCCGCGAACGTCCTGTTCCTGTTGCTGGGCGCGATCCTGATCCTTGCCATGCATGCGGGATTCGCATTCCTCGAACTCGGCACGGTGCGCAAGAAGAATCAGGTGAATGCGCTGGTCAAGATCCTGGCGGATTTCGCGGTCGCCGTGCTCGCTTATTTCTTCGTCGGTTTCGGCGTCGCCTACGGCGTGCACTTCTTCCACGGTGCGACGGTGCTGGCGCAGGACCACGGGCTGGAACTCACGCGCTTCTTCTTCCTCGTCACGTTTGCTGCCGCGGTGCCGGCCATCGTCTCCGGCGGCATTGCGGAACGCGCGCGCCTTTACCCGCAGATGCTGGCCACGGCGTTCATCGTCGCGCTGCTGTACCCGTTCTTCGAGGGGATGGCGTGGAACGGCAACCTTGGCGTCCAGGCCTGGCTCACGCGCCTCTGCGGTGCCCCGTTCCACGATTTCGCTGGTTCCGTGGTAGTGCACGCCGTGGGCGGCTGGATCGCACTGGCGGCAGTGCTGTGGCTCGGCCCACGGCGCGGGCGCTACGGCAACGACGGGCGCATCGCGGCGCATCCGCCTTCCAACATCCCGTTCCTCGCGCTCGGCGCGTGGATCCTCATCGTCGGCTGGTTCGGCTTCAACGTCATGAGCGCCCAGTCGCTCGACAAGATCTCCGGCCTCGTGGCGCTGAACTCGCTCATGGCCATGGTCGGCGGGACGCTGGCGGCACTGGTCGCCGGGCGCAATGACCCCGGCTTCATGCACAACGGCGCATTGGCCGGGCTGGTCGCGATCTGCGCCGGCTCGGACGTCGTCAACCCGCTCGGCGCGCTTGTCATCGGCGGCGTGGCCGGCACGCTGTTCGTATACCTGTTCACGCTGACGCAGAACCGCTGGCACATCGACGACGTGCTCGGCGTGTGGCCGCTGCATGGCCTGTGCGGAACGTGGGGCGGCGTGGCAGCCGGCATCTTCGGTAGCCGCATGCTGGGCGGCATGGGCGGTGTGTCGTTCTGGGCGCAAATCATCGGAACGCTGGCCGGCGTCATCATCGCTTTCGCCGGCGGCTGGGTCGTGTATGGCGCCATCCACCGGCTGCTGGGGCTGCGCCTCGGCGAGGAAGACGAATTCGCGGGCGCCGACCTCAGCATCCACAAGATCAGCGCGACCCCGGAACGCGGGCGGCTCTGGTAGGTCGGCGGGAAGGGTGAGCAGTAACGGCAAGTGGCCAGCAGCCGCACGAGCAGTGCCGCAGCAGGTCGCGGGCAAGCCCGCTCCTACGGGTGCTGCTCCGGGCGCATCCTTTTTCTTGTGTAGGAGCCTGCCTGCAGGCGACCGTCCGTGCCATGCCTGCCGCTCCGTGTGATTGGCAACGAAGCCTGGCTGTCACCCCGACGATTCCCGGCGTTGCGTAAAATTGCGGACTTCCACGGCACCCTGGAGTACCGGCCTTGCGATTGCGTGACGTTGAATTCCCCGGACACGATGGCCTGCGCCTTGCCGGGCGCCTGAATCTGCCGGACGGCGAGCCACGCGCGTGGGCGCTGTATGCGCACTGCTTCACCTGCGGGAAGGACGTGCTGGCGGCCGCGCGCATCGCGGCCGGGCTGACGCGCGCCGGCATTGCCGTGCTGCGCTTCGACTTTGCCGGAATCGGCGGCAGCGCGGGCGATTTTGCCGACACGAACTACACCACGGCGGTCGAAGACCTGCTGGGCGCGGCGGCATTCCTGCGGCGCGAACACGCGGCGCCGGCGCTGCTCGTCGGGCACAGCTTCGGCGGCGCCGTCGTGCTCGGCGCCGCGGCGCAGATTCCGGAAGTGAAGGCCGTGGCCACGGTCGCGGCCCCCAGCGCAGCGACGCACGTGCTGGGCATGCTGGACCGCACCGCCATCGCCGCATTGCGTGCGGGCACACCGGCAGTGGATGTGGAACTGTTCCAGCGCCACTTCACGTTCAAGCCGCAGTTCGTTGCGGATCTGGAAGCGGCCCGCGTGCACGACGCCATCGCCCGCCTGCCGTGCGCGCTGCTGGCCCTGCATTCCCCGCAGGACGAGCTCGTGGCGCCCGACAACGCGCAGCGCATCCTCGCCACCGCGCCACAGCCCAAGAGCTTCATCGCGCTGGATGGCGCCGACCACCTGCTCACGCGGCGCGAGGACGCTGACTACGCTGCGCGCGTCATCGCCACCTGGGCTGAGCGTTACCTGCCGCCGGCGCCGCCGGCCACGCGCGACCTAGAACACGTTTCAGTCAGCGAATCGGGCGGGCGCCCCTGGGCCTGCGACCTTCACGTCGGGCGCCACGAACTGGTGGCCGACGAACCCGAAACGGCAGGCGGGGCGGACACCGGCCCGACGCCGATCCAGTACCTCGAAGCGGCCCTGGCCGCGTGCACCGCCATGACGGTGCGCATGGTGGCCAACCACAAGGGCTGGCCGCTGGCCGGCATCAACGTTGAAATCCACCTGCGCACCACGCGTGCCGGCGACCGCAACGACACCCACCTCGACCGCGATATCGAACTGCTCGGTGCCCTCGACGACACTCAGCGCGCCTACCTGTTGCAGATCGCCAACCGCTGCCCGGTGCACCGCATCCTTACCGGACAGGTCGAAGTGACAACGCGGCTGAAATCCGTCGGGTTCGCTGGCGAATCAGCCACTTCCAAGGCGGAGATGTGAGCGGGGGCGGCAAGAAAGGCGAGATGATGCTTTTCAAGCTGGACGATATTCACAGGCATTGCCGTTGCACAAGAGTTTTGAGATGAATCAAGAGTTCGAACAAATGTTTCATTGGCTCGACATGGCACAGACCCTGACGATCGATTACGCCCCGCGGATGATCGGTGCGCTGGTGGTGTATCTGGTCGGCAAGTGGATCGTGAACCGCGTTGTGGCCGTGTTCCATCTCGTCATGGACAAGCGCCGCATCGACCCGGCATTGAAGACATTCTTCACGTCCTTCCTGAAGATCGGGTTGACGATCCTGCTGTTGCTGGCGATCATCGGTTTGGTTGGCATTCCAATCGCCGGTTTTGCGGCCATCATCGCCGGCTTGGCATTCGGTGTTGGCAGTGCCCTGAACGGCTCGCTGGGCAATGTTGCCGGCGGCATCGTGATCCTGATCAACCGGCCGTTCAGCATCGGCGACCTCATCGAAGCGCAGGGCAAGTTTGGCATCGTCACCGAGATCGGTTTGATCGACACCACGCTTCTCACGTCGCAGAACATGACGGTCCACCTGCCGAACGGGGCCTTGAGCACGGGAGTCATCAACAACTACACAGACCAGAAGAACCTGCGCATCGATCTCAAGGTGCCGGTGGCAGAAGGCACGGATATCGACGCGGCGCGGCGGATTGCGGTGGAGGTTATGTCGACACACCCGGACGTACTGAAAGATCCAGCGCCGGCCGTGAAAGTCACCCAGATCACGGATAACGGTTGTGTGCTGGTGCTGTGGCCGCGCATTGCCATCAAGCAATATTCGTACGAAAACCCGCGCCAGATGGAAGCGGACTACTACAGCGTCTATTTCGGTGTTCAGGAGCTGGTGAAAACGGCGTTCACAAAGGCTGGCATCGTGGGGCCGAATGCCGTGTCCGACGTCCATCTGGTGCAGTAAAGCGACATCTGCTGGATAACAGATGTTGCCTGTAGGAGCCGCCAACCGGCGGCCGCTTTTCGGCAATGTCTGTCGCGTGCAGGCACGCTCCTACGGGATGATGCGCTGTGTATAGGAGCCGGCCTGCCGGCGACTCGCTATTTCCAGTTCGGCTTGCGCTTTTCGATGAAGGCGTCAATGCCTTCGGTGGCGTCGTGCGTCATCATGCTGCAGGCCATGAATTCGCCGGCCTGCTCGTAGGCATTTGAAAGCCCGGTTTCCAATTGCTGGTAGAACAGGGCTTTACCCTTGGCGAGGGCGGCGGCAGGTTTGGATTTGATGCTGTCGATCAGCCTGCCGAGCTCGGCATCGAGCTGGTCGGGTGCTGCGACGCGGTTCACCAACCCGCGCGCGAGTGCGGTCTGGGCGTCGATGAATGCGCCGGTCAGCAGCATTTCCATCGCCTGCTTGCGCAGCATGTTGCGGCTCAGCGCGACCGCGGGAGTGCCGCAGAACAATCCGACGGTGATGCCGGAAACGGCGAAGCGGGCGTCGGCGGCGGCGACCGCGAGGTCGCAGGCCGCGACGAGCTGGCAGCCGCCGGCAGTGGCGATGCCGTGCACGCGGGCAATGACTGGTTGCGGAAGCCGCACGAGGCTCATCATCATGGTGCTGCAGTTGTTGAACAGGGTGTCCTGGAACGCCTTGTCCGGGTGGCTGCGCATTTCCTTCAGGTCGTGACCGGCGCAGAACGCCTTGCCGCTGGCGGCAAGGACCACGACGCGGATCGACGGGGTCTTGGCGATGGCGTCGAGTTCTTCCTGCAAGCGCGCCAGCATCGCGAGCGACAGCGCGTTGTATTTCTTCGGCGTATTCAGCGTGAGGGTGGCGATACCATCGCGGTCATTGCGCAGCAGGATATCGGTAGCAGTGGAAACGGTGGCGTCCATGGGTTCTCCTCCAGGCGCGACGGCTTGCCGCGCCGGTCATTGGCTTGCAGAGTACCGAGTATAGCGAGGCCGGTTCGCGGGGTAGGCGCCTGATGTCGGGACGAGCCAATGTCGCCGCAGGGTCAGCAAAGCCCGTGGATGTTACAGGAATGAGGACAATGCCTTGTCGGCAATGCTGCCGCAGACTTTCTTGCCGACGCTGTCCTTGAGCCCGGACAGGCTCAGGGTGCCGTTCTGGGCCCCCTGCAGCACACCGTTCAGGCCGTTCTGGTAGTCGGCGTTCTGGTTGGCCTGGGTCTGCAGGCCGAATTTCTGCATGAGCTGGTTCTTGACGGTATCGGTGGCGCTCGGCGCCCAGCCCTGCTTCTGGCAGTAGCCGAGCACACCGGCGACATTCTGCGGGCTGGCAAGCGAGAAGCTGCCGCCCTGCAACTGGCTGAGGGCGGAGGTCGTGGCGGCACCTTTCAGCGATGTGGTGGCGTTCGACAAGTCGGCGGTAGCAGCCTGCTTGAGGTTGTCGAAAGGGCCGGCCCATGCGGCGGTGCAAGCGACAAGGGTGGCGATGGCGAGAGGCGTTGCAAGTTTCATCGGATTTTCTCCAGATTTAGAGGACTTGCTCGGGCGGTCGCTGGGGGCAAGGTGCATGAGACAAGAAAGCGTAGCCGTCGACGGTTGGAACGGCGGGTGCATTTTCCCGCTTTTTCGTGATGATCGATATGCCAGGCTGCTTGCTCGCGGTTTGTCCGCAACCAAGCGGTGGATCTAGAGATCGGTACCGTAAACACGAACGCCGGCACGAGGCCGGCGTTCGTGCAGCACGGGGTGCGGCTCAGATGACGTACAGGTCGACGTATTCGTTCACCGGCATGGCTTCGAGTTCCTTCTGCTTGAGGGACACGTCGAGAATGGCGTTCTGCTGCTTGGCCGGGAACTTGCGCGCAAGGTTGCGGGCGAATTTCTTTTCCAGCAACGGGATGCCGGCCTTGCGGCGGCGCTTGTGGCCGATGGGGTATTCGACGACGACTTCATCGAGCTTGCTGCCGTCGTTGAACTCCACGGTGAGGCCGGAGGCGATGGAACGCTTGGCCGGGTCGTGGTAGTCCTTCGTGAATTGCGGGTCTTCCACACAGTCCATCCTGGCGCGCAGGGCGTCGATACGCGGGTCGGCAGCCACGTCGTTTTCGTAGTCGGTAGCGACGAGGCGGCCGAACAACAGCGGCACGGCGATCATGTACTGCACGCAGTGGTCGCGGTCAGCGGGGTTGTAGAGCGGGCCCTTCTTGTCGATGATGCGGATGCAGGCTTCGTGCGTGCGGATGGTGATGTGCTTGATATCGTCCGTGCTCTTGCCGGCCTTCTTCAGCAGGCCGTGGATGGTCATCGCGGCTTCCACCGCCGTCTGGCTGTGGAATTCGGCCGGGAAGCTGATCTTGAACAGCACGTTCTCCATCACGTAGCTGCCGTAGGGGCGCTGGAACTTGAAGGGCTTGCCGCCAAAGGACACGTCGTAGAAGCCCCAGGTCTTGGCGGTGAGCGCGGAGGGGTAGCCCATTTCACCGGTCCTCGCCATCAGCGCGAGGCGCACGGCGCGGCTGGTGGCGTCGCCGGCCGCCCAGCTCTTGCGGGAGCCGGTGTTCGGCGTGTGGCGGTAGGTGCGCAGGCTTTGTCCGTCCACCCACGCCAGCGACACGGCGTTCGTGATCTCGTCGCGCGACAGGCCGAGCATTTCGGCAACGACGGCGGTGGAGGCGACCTTGACCAGCAGCACGTGGTCCAGGCCGACCTTGTTGAAGGAGTTTTCCAGCGCGATGCAGCCCTGGATCTCGTGTGCCTTGATCATGCCTTCCAGCACTTTCTTCATCGGTAGCGGCTTCTTGCCGGCGGCGACGTTGTTGCGGGAGATCCAGTCGGCCATGGCGAGGATGCCGCCCATGTTGTCCGACGGATGGCCCCATTCCGCGGCCAGCCAGGTGTCGTTGAAGTCCAGCCAGCGGATCATGCAGCCGATGTTGAACGCAGCCTGCACCGGGTCGAGCTGGAACTGGGTACCGGGCACCTTGGCGCCGTTGGGCACGATGGTGCCGGGAACGATCGGCCCCATGAGCTTCGTGCAGGCCGGGAAGGTGAGCGCTTCCAGCCCGCAGCCGATGGCGTCGATCATGCAGCTGCGCGCCGTGTCGAGCGCCAGCTTGCTGGTGATCCTGTAGTCACAGACGTAGTCGACGATGTCGGTGATGACCTTGTCGAACTTCGGGCGGGTGTTGTTGGATTTGGCGGCGGCCTTGGGCGCAGCTTTCCTGGTGGCCTTGGCGGGAGTCTTGGGCATGGAGAGTCCGGGATTTGAGTTTGGGGATTTGGAAGCCGGAAGCGGTGAACAGCCAGCGGCTGAATGAAGATGCAGCGCGCGATATTTCACTGCTTACCGGCCACGCTACAACGAAGGTGGAAACCTCGCGGCTCCTGCCTTGCTGGGTACGTTTTACTTGCGCTTTTCGATCGGCACGAACTTCCGGTCGTCAGGACCGATGTAGTTCGCGCTCGGGCGGATGATCTTCTTGCCGTGGCGCTGTTCCAGCACGTGCGCGGACCAGCCGGCGGAACGCGCGATGATGAACAGCGGCGTGAACATCGCCGTCGGCACGCCGAGCATGTGGTAGGACACGGCGCTGAACCAGTCGAGGTTCGGGAACATCTTCTTGGCGTCCCACATCACCGTTTCCAGGCGGTCGGCGATGTCGAACAGCTTCATGTCGCCGGCTTCCTTCGACAGCGTGCGCGCGACTTCCTTGATGACCTTGTTGCGGGGGTCGGACACCGTGTACACCGGGTGGCCGAAGCCGATGACGATTTCCTTGTTCTCGACGCGCTTGCGGATGTCGGCTTCCGCCTCGTCCGGCGTGGCGTAGCGCGACTGGATCTCGTAGGCAACTTCGTTGGCGCCGCCGTGCTTCGGCCCGCGCAGGGCACCGATGCCGCCGCAGATGGCGGAGTAGAAGTCGGAACCCGTGCCGGCCACGACGCGGCTGGCGAAGGTGGAGGCGTTGAATTCGTGCTCCGCGTAGAGGATGAGGCTGGTGTGCATCGCCTTCACCCACGACTTCGACGGCGCCGTGCCATGCAGCAGGTGCAGGAAATGGCCGCCGATGGAGTCGTCTTCGGTTTCCACGTCGATGATGCGTCCGTTCGTGGCGAAGTGGTACCAGTACAGCAGCATGGACGCGAAGCTGGCGAGCAGGCGGTCGGCGATGTCGCGCGCGCCGGCGTCGTTGTGGTCATCCTTCTCGGGCAGCACGCAGCCGAGGGCGGAAACGCCGGTGCGGATGACATCCATCGGGTGGGCAGACGCCGGCAGTTCCTCCAGCACCGACTTCACCGCCGCAGGCAGGCCGCGCATGGACTTCAGCTTGGCCTTGTAGTTCTTCAGCTCGTTGGCATTCGGCAGCTTGCCGTGGATCAGCAGATGCGCCACTTCCTCGTATTCGCAGTGCACGGCGACATCGAGGATGTCATAGCCGCGGTAGTGCAGCTCGTTGCCGTTCTTGCCGACCGTGCACAGCGCGGTGTCGCCAGCCGTGACGCCGGACAGGGCGACGGATTTCTTCGGCTTGAAGCCAGGGGCCTTGGGAGTTTCTGCCACAGGTGTTCTCCTTGATGTAGAGAGTCAGTGTTTGCCAGACTCGAACAACTCGTCCAGCTTGTCTTCGTAGCGGTGGTAATCGAGGTACTTGTACAGATCCTCGCGGGTCTGCATGACGCCCACCACATTCTTTTGCGTGCCGTCCTTGCGGATGGCTTCGTAAACCTTCAGCGCCGCAGCGTTCATGGCTCGATAGGCGCCGCAGCAGAACAGCACCATGTCCACGTTCACGGTGGCGAGTTCGTCGCAGGTAAACAGCGGCGTCTTGCCGAATTCCGTGATGTTGGCAATGATCGGCACGTTTACGGCGGCGCGGAACTGCTTGTACATCGGGAGTTCCGTCATCGCCTCTGGGAAGATCATGTCGGCGCCTGCTTCCACGTAGGCGCAAGCGCGGTCGATGGCAGCGTCCATGCCCTCCGAGGCCAGTGCGTCGGTGCGCGCCATGATCACGAAGTTGTCGTCCGTGCGGGCGTCCACAGCCGCCTTCACGCGGTCCACCATCTCGGCCGTGCTTACGAGTTCCTTGCCGGGGCGGTGGCCGCAGCGCTTCTGGCCCACCTGGTCCTCGATGTGCACGGCGCCGGCGCCGGCGTTGATGAACGACTTGACGGTGCGCGCGATGTTGAAGGCGCCGCCCCAGCCGGTGTCGATGTCGCACAACAGCGGCAGCGAGCTGGCATTGGTGATGCGGCGCACGTCGGTGAGGACGTCGTCCATGGTGCTGATGCCGAGATCCGGCATGCCGAGCGAGTTCGCGGCAACGCCGCCGCCGGACACATAGATGGCTTTGAATCCGGCGGCTTCGGCCATGCGTGCCGCATAGGCCGTGATAGTGCCGACGACCTGCAGCGGGTGCTCTTCTTTTACGGCTGCGCGAAAGCGCGCTCCGGCGGACTGCGTGGACACGTGAATACTCCAGAATGATTAGTTTCGGATTATACGGTTTCGGACGGTGGGATAGTGCTACTGCCCCGGTTCCCGGCCTTCACTCCGCGCGAGCGTGGCAAGCCGCAGGGTTCATGTCGGGCGAGGTGTGAAGCCAGGAATCGGAGCCTGGCGATCCGCGTGCGTCGGCCGCGTGACGGTCAGGGCGTCCGCGTTGATTTCATGTGCCGGTAAATCGTGCCGCGGCTGATGCCGAGGTGGCGGGCGGCGGCTGCGACGTTGCCGTTCGTCTGCAGCAAGGTGGTCTGGATGGCGCGAAGCTGGACGTCCTGCATGTCGCCGGAGGGGGGCGTTGAAGGGAGGATGGTCTGCAAACCAGTGTCGTTCGAGAGTTGCTGCGGCAGGTCGGCGACCGTGAGCAGCGATCCGGGGCTGCCCAGGGCCAGCAGTCCGCGCAGCGCGGACACGAGCTGGCGCAGGTTGCCGGGCCATGGCTGTTTCGCAAGCGTCGTCACGAGGGCCGGGTCGAGGCACATGGCGGGCTCGTTGCTCAAAGCGCTCCACAGCGCTGTGATGGTGCTGGCCCGGTTCGGATAGTCGCGGAATGCTGGCAGATACACGACGCTCTGGGCAATCCGGTAGTAGAGGTCGCTGCGGAAACGGCCGTCTGCGGCGAGCTGGGCCAGTGGGTGCTGGGTGGCGGAAACGAGCCTGAAGTTCAGGGCTTCCGGCTGGTAGCAGCCTAGTGGGGAGACTTCGCGTTCCTGCAGCACCCGCAGCAGTCGGCTTTGCAGGGCGAGGGGCATGTCGCCGATTTCGTCGAGCAGCAGGGTGCCGCCGTTCGCCTGATGCAGCAGGCCCTTGTAGCCGTCGCGCTGCGTGCCACTGAAGGCGCCGGGCGCGTAGCCGAACAGTTCGGTCTCGATCAGACCTTCCGGCAGTGCGGCGCAGTTGATGCTGACGAACGGCGCCCCTTCGGGCAGGCAGCGGGCGTGGAGTTCGCGGGCGACGAGTTCCTTGCCGGTTCCCGTTTCGCCCTGCAGGAGAACCGGCAGCCCGGCATTCAACAACGTCGTGGCGCGGTCGATCTGGGTTTCGAGTTCCGGAATGAAGAAGGCGTGTTCCGGGCGCCGCAGATTCGGTGGTGCAGCAGGTGCAGACCGGCGCACGCGGGGTGCGGCGGTGCCTGCGCCGTCCCGCCGTACGTAGAGCGTGCGGCCGTCCCGGCAGAAGATCGCTCCGGTACGACCACGTGCCGGAAGGTCGGAAGTGAACAGCTCGCCGTACTGCCGGTCGATGCCCTGGACGGGCAGCCCGAGCAGCGTGAGGGCGCGGCGGTTGGCGGCATGGATGCGTGATTCACGCAGCACGATGCGCCCGGTCTGGTTGGTCTGGACGATGTCTGCGCTCAGGTCGATGCGGACGATTTCCGACTCGGGGAATTCGAGTTCGAACAGGCGTGCCTCAATGCGTTCCGCGGCGGCACGCACCAGGTCCAGCGCGAAGGCGTGGTAGGTGCGGGCGTCTCCCGACAGGTCCAGCACGCCGGCGATCGTGCCGCAGGGGTTGAAGATCGGCGTCGCCGAACAGCTCAGGATGCGATGCGGCAGGTAATAGTGTTCGGCTCCGTGGACTTCGACGGAGCGCTGCTCGATCAAGGCCGTGCCGATGGCGTTCGTACCATTGTTCGATTCGCTCCACGGCGAGCCGGGGCGCAGGGCGACGCGCGCCGCCCGGGTGAGGAATTCCGGGTTGCCGACGGCATCCAGGATCATGCCGTCGGGCGCCGTGAGGATCACGATGCTGCCGGAACGGGCGGCGCTGGCGTACAGCGATTCAAGCTCCGGGCGGGAGATCTGCCGCAGCCGTTCATGGCGTCCACGGGCTTCCCGCAGCCGGCCGTTGTCGACGGGGTCGGGGTCCGGCGCGCGGCTGGCTTCGAGACCGAGTGTCCGGCAGCGCTGCCAGGACGCGAGGATGGTCGCGGGGATCAGGCCGCGGGGCGCGGTTCCGGTATCGAAAAACGCGCGGCGGGCACGATTCACCGGGTTGGCGTGCTGTGAGATGGGCATCCGCATTCTCCTTCCTGTGTTTCTTGATGGAACACCGGTACACGGGCTTTCTGTTTGCATATGAGACACATGCCGCAACGGAAAGCAAGCCGCAGCACCCGTGAGAATTCCGTGTATTTGTTCTTTATCACGTGTATTCAATGATTTGCACGATTGCCTTGCATGCGCTCGATTGGCAGGCAAAGGGCCAATCTGCAGGGTAGCGGAATATCGCAGAGAGGTGGATTGGGGCCGTGCGGTGCCCCGACATCGACCCGGCTGTCGGCACCGGACGCAGAGCGTGCTATGTGTAGTGCGTTGCAACGGCATGGCGGGCTGTATCGCACGGTGATCCGTGCGGGTTTTCCGCTGTGGGGACACACGGCACGGGCCGCATGTTGAGACCACCCGTCCTGATGTGAAGACTGAAGAAAGCTGGGATTCGAAGGAGACAGACGTAATGAGAGGAATCAAGAAGCGAGGTTCGGGGTTGCGGGCTTCATGCGCCGCAGCCGCCTTGTCGCTGGCGGTGTGCCCGCTGGCGGCCAATGCCGTGTCGTTCAGCGGCAACAACTGGAACGTGGATATCAGTGGCTTCATCAATGCCTTCTATACGACGGCGAGCTGTTCGGGCAGTTCGGTGGGGGGGTACGCGCTGGCGGGCGAGGCGCTGGGTTGCGGCGGGTCGGGTGAACGGACTTCGATCGGCAACGGTCTGTTGCCAAACGCGTTGATCACGAAATTCAAGACGCAGCAACAGGGCATCGACATCGGTGCGCAAATCAGCTTCATGAACAGCATCGCGACCGGAAACGGCATCACCCGCAACGGCTCCATTGACGTACGTCAGGCGTTCTTTACCCTGGGCACTGCGGAATTCGGTACGGTGAAGCTGGGGCGCGACTACGGCATCTTCGGCTACAACGGCATCATCAACGACATGACGTTGCTGGGTGTCGGCGCGCCGGCCATCGCATTCCAGGATGGGCAGGCGCTGGGTGGCATCGGGCGCGTGTCCTTCGGTCATATCGGCGCGGGCTATACCTACCTCGGCAACTACAGCCAGATTGTCTATACCTCGCCGACCTTCAACGGCCTGTCATTCACCGGCGGCGTGTTCAACCCGAGCGACAACCTGACCGGCAATTACGACGGCCGTACCGTGCCGCAGGTGCAGGGAGCGGTGAACTACGGCAATGGACCATTCAAGGTCTGGGTTGGCGCCAAGGCACAGAAGTTTTACCAGAAACCAGTCACGAGTCCCGACAAGGGGTTCTGGATGAGCGCGGGTGAGATCGGCGGGTCTGTCGCTGCCGGGCCGTTGTCGCTGATGGCGAACGTGCAGGCCGGGCGTGGAATCGGCATCCTGTCCGATGGAGACCAGGGGCCGACTACCGGCGTGAACTACCTTGTGCAGGCAAACTACCAGATCCTGCCAAAGTGGAAAGTTGGCTTGAACTACGGCGTGAACCGCAACACCAAGGATCCGGGTGTGGCCTACGCGAACTTCAAGTCCAACGCGAACGCGACGGCGGGTCTGTATTATCAGATCACGAAGGCGATCAACTTGGATCTGGAGCTCGGCAAGACCTGGTCGAAGGACTATCTGGGCAACCAAGACCATGCAAACAGCGTCGCCGTCGGTGGCATGATCTTTTTCTGAGCATTCATTCCGGACTACAGAAACAAAAACTATAGGTACAGGAGACAAGGATGAAACTGCATCTCAATCTGTTCGGCGTCGGTGCCGGGTTGGCACTGGCGGCGTTTGCCGGCGGCGCGCTGGCCGCGCCCGCCTTTCCCGAGGTCACGCAGGCGCGGTTGGCCAACGCGCAGCATGACGATGGCTGGCTGATGTATCGCGGCAGCTACAACAGCCAGGGCTACAAGCCTTTCGACCAGATCAACAAGGACAGCGTCAAGGGCCTGAAGGAAGTCTGGTCCTACAAGTACCCGCTGAAGCAGGGCTATGAGTCCCCGCCCGTCGTCAACGGTGACTACATGTTTGTCACCACGCCGCTTGACCATCTGTTGGTGTTCAACGCCACCACCGGCAAGCTGCTGTGGAAATACGAGAAGGATCTGTCCGACACCGGCCTGAAAACAGTGTGCTGCGACGTCGTCAACCGTGGCGTAGCCCTGCTGGGCGACACCGTGTACATGGCGACGCTGGACAACTACGTCATCGCCTTTGAAGCCAAGACCGGCAAGGTAAAGTGGCAGAAACAGCTCATTGCACCGGATCTCGGTTACGCCATGACGGTGGCACCGCTGATCGTCGGTGACAACGTGGTGGTCGGCGTTTCCGGTGGTGAATATGGTGCCCGCGGCTTCATCGAGGCGCTCAACGCCAAGACCGGCGAGCAGGCGTGGAAGACCTATTCCGTTCCGGCACCGGGCGAACCAGGTGGCGATACCTGGCCGAAAGGCGCCTACAAGACTGGCGGTGGTGCAACGTGGATCACGGGCACCTACGACCAGTCGACCGGCACGCTGTTCTGGGGCGTCGGCAATCCGGGGCCGTGGCTTGCCACGCTGCGTCCGGGCCTGAACCTGTGGACTGACTCGGTAATCGCGATGGATGCGAAGACTGGCAAGATCAAATGGGGCTTCCAGTACACGCCGAACGATACTTGGGACTATGACGGCGTGAACGAAACCGTGATGACGGACGTCACCTACGAAGGCAAGAAGCACAAGGCCCTCGTGTCCGCCAGCCGCAACGGCCTGTTCTATGCCATCGACCGCACCGACGGCAAGCTGATCTACGCCAAGCCGTTTGTGACGGCGACCTCCGTCATCGGTTCCATCGATGGTCGCATGGTGACGGACGCGGCGAAGCGCCCCGGCATCGACCACGAAATCTTCACCTGCCCGAGCTTCCTGGGCGGCAAGAACTGGTGGCCGATTTCCGTCAGCCCGCAGACGAACATGGCCTATGTTCCGGCCATGCACACGTGCATGACGATGTCCGGCACGACCGTGTCCTACAAGGCGGGTCTGCCGTTCCTTGGCGAGCAGTTCAACGTCATGGAAGACCCGGCATTCAAGGGCCACTGGGGTGACGTGATCGCCATCGACCTGAACACCGGCAACAAGGTGTGGAACCACACGACGAAGCTGCCGTGGAACGATGGCATGCTCAGCACGGCTGGCGGCCTGGTGTTTTCCGGCAGCGTGGACGGCTACTTCCATGCCTGGGATGCCAAGACCGGCAAACAGTTGTGGAAGAGCAAGAAGATGTCTTCCGGCTTCCTCGGCGTTCCGTCCACGTTCATGGTGGGTGGCAAGCAGTACATTGCCCTGTGGTCCGGTTTCGGCGGTGCGTCCCCGATCTGGGGCGGCGACATGGCCAAGGACCCGGCCATGAAGGCCATCCCGCGCGGGGGTGAACTGCACGTCTTTACCCTGCAGTGAAACGTTTTTGAGGAGATACGCGTGACAGAGCTTTATCGGAATTTGTTGAGCCGTTGCGCGTCGCTGTCGGCCGCCGCCGTACTTTTGTACGGCGGCGTTGCCGGTGCGGCGACGCCATTGAGTGTGTGCCTGGATTCCGCCAGTCCGACGGCGAAGACGGCACAGGCGCTGGCGACGGCGGTCGCGCATGAAGAGGGGCGTTCCCTCAAGGTCTACACGTTCGACAGCAGCGGCGACGACGAAGGCTACGACGTTGGCAATTTCAGCAAGCTGGCGCACAAACATTGCGACCTGGTGATGGATTTTCCGGTCGATACGGATGCAACGTCCATCAAGTTGCCGGGCGTCCACATCACGAAACCCTATGCGCATACCGGCTTCGTGCTGGTGACGCCGAAGGCGGTGGATGCGAAGAAGCTGGAAGATCTGCCCAAGGGCAGTCTGGTGAGTGTGACGTATCTGACGACCCCAAATATCTATTTCGAAAGCTATCCGGAGTTGAGTGCAGATGTGGAGCGCAATAC
The DNA here is from genome assembly GCA_004298465.1 of Nevskiaceae bacterium. GTDB lineage: Bacteria > Pseudomonadota > Gammaproteobacteria > Nevskiales > Nevskiaceae > SCRT01. Next base: position 120,883 of record SCRT01000001.1, read on the forward strand.
GTACACGTCGCTCGACGCACTCGTGAAGGGCCAGGTCCAGGCCGCGATGCTATGGCGCCCGGCGGTCGTGCAGGCGCTTGCGAAGCGTGGGCTCAGCGGGCAGTACGTATTCAACGACCTGACCCAGCCGCATTCCAGTTTCAATCTGGTGGCGCTGTACGCGGAGGAACATGCGGCGGATGCGGCCGAGTTCGAGAAGGTGATGATCGCAATGCAGTCTTCGGGCGAGCTGGCGAAGATTCTGGGCCCGTTTGCAGCTGCAGGGCCGCTGCCGACGTCGGCAGGCAAGTCGGTGCAGGTCGTGCAGGCGGCGCAGAGTAACGTTGTGCAGGTCGGTGATGCATTTGCCGCGGGTAGCGCGGCAGCGGCTACGAAGGGCGTGGTGCTGTCGAAGACGGCCAAGGCAGCGTCGGCTGCGGCAAGTGCCGGGGTGGCCAAGCCCGCCCTGTATACCGAAGCGCAGGCGCAAGCCGGCCACAAGAAATACATGGCGGATTGTGCGCAGTGCCATGGCGACAACCTGGAGGGTTTCGTCGGGCCGGCGTTGACCGGCCGGCATTTCGCACCAGTCGCTTCAAATTTTCACGTCAAGGATATTTTTTCAATTATTTCCAAGAACATGCCAGCTACCCAGCCAGGCAGCTTGAGCCAGGATGACTATGTGGACATCATGTCCTGGGTGCTGCACAAGAATGGTTATCCGGCTGGCGACAAGGCTTTGACTTTTGGTGACGCGACGCGCTCGGCACTACCCTTCGTATCGCAGTGAATGGGGATTCGTGATCGCGCACCCTGCTTCTCGTGTGTGCAGTGGGTAGCTCTGGACCCGATGTGCCCTGCGCATCGGGTTTTTTCTAAACGTGAGGGCGGGTGATGGCGGATGACAAGGAGATCTGGAAACCGGTCGGCACGATCAAGGCGCGCGCCCGGGTGGAAGCGGATGGCAGCACACTCGTCAAGGTGCTGATTCGCCACCCGATGGACTCCGGCTTTGAGTTCACGCGCGATTTCGTGCCGATTCCCCCGCATTACATCGAGACGCTCACGTTCTGGCATCGGGGGCGCATGGTGTTCCACTGCAACTGGGGGCCGGCCGTATCGAAGGATCCTTTCCTGTCCTTCAAGTTCGATGGCGCGAAAGCTGGCGACACGCTCGAAGCGCGGTGGCACGACAACGAGAAGCTCAGCGATTCCCTGAAGTTCACAGTGGAATGAGTCTCGGCGTGTCCTGAAGCCTCCTCGCGGATCGGGGATAATCTGCGCCATGCCGATTCCCGAACTTCTCTCTGCCGCTCGCTATGAATGCGTTGCGACGGACGGCGACGCGCGCCGTGGCCGCGTGCACTTGCCGCGCGGCATCATCGACACGCCGCAGTTCATGCCGGTAGGCACGTATGGCAGCGTGAAAGGCATCACGCCGGAAGAACTGGAAGCGGCCGGCGCGCAGATCATCCTCGGCAACACGTTTCATCTGATGCTGCGGCCGGGGTCGGAGATCATGCAACGGCTCGGCGGGTTGCACCGCTTCATGCACTGGGAGCGGCCGATTCTCACGGATTCCGGTGGTTTCCAGGTGTGGAGCCTCGCCAAGCTGCGCAAGCTCACGGAAGAGGGCGTGACCTTCGCCTCACCGATCGATGGCAGCCGTGTCTTCCTGAGCCCGGAACGTGCCACGGAAGTCCAGCACGCGCTGGGTTCCGACATCATCATGCAGTTTGACGAATGCACCGCGTGGCCAGCCACGGAAGAAGTCGCTGCCGACTCCATGCGACGCTCCGCACGCTGGGCGCAGCGCTGCAAGGACGCGCACGCCGGGCATCCCGGTGCGCTGTTCGGCATTGTGCAGGGCGGGACTTGGCCCGAGCTGCGGCGCGAATCGGTACAACGCCTGACGGAAATCGATTTTCCCGGTTACGCCATCGGCGGGCTGGCCGTTGGCGAACCGGCGCCAGCACGCCTGGCCATGCTCGAAACCGTCAATGCCCTGCTGCCAACCGACCGCCCGCGCTACCTCATGGGCGTTGGCACGCCGCGTGATCTGGTAGAAGGCGTGGCACGCGGCGTGGATTTGTTCGACTGCGTCATGCCTACCCGCAATGCCCGCAACGGCCACTTGTTTACATCGCAGGGCGTGGTGCGTATCCGCAATGCCCGCTACCGTGACGACGACACCGCCCTGGACCCAGCCTGCAGCTGCCCGACTTGCCAGCACTATTCGCGGGCCTACCTGCACCATCTCGATCGCTGCAATGAAATGCTCGGTGCGCGCCTCAACACCCTGCACAACCTGCATTACTACCTGGGGCTGATGCACGCCGTTCGAAAAGCGATCGAAGCCGGGCAATTTGCTGCCTTTGCCCGCAATTTCCTCTTGGGTCCGCAGGGCGCGCCGAAAAAGCCTTCCTCCTAAGGCGACGCTGAAGAGTCTGCTGCACTCGACATCTCGGGCGCGGCCCCAGAAGGAGCGGGCCTGCCCTTGCCTGTCTGCGGCACGGAACTGCGGTTGTCTGTTCGCAGGGCGGGGCGCTGATGCCGCCTTGAGGTATCGCACGTAGACGACCCTCCGCAGTGGATGCCTGCCGAGAATGCGGACGTGGTGTCGGGAATCCTCATGGACCCCTGCGTTCACCGCGGCTCCTGCGTTTCATCCTCGCACAACCCGATCTTCGTTTGTTTTTCGCTATGTTGTGTAATATATAACGACTGGATACATGCAGGTTCAACGAGGAGAAAGCGTAATGGATGCCGTGGCGAAAGAAGTGAGTGCGAACGTGGTCGCGATCGACCCGAAAGTCCGTGCGTTCCTGGGCAGGAAGCAGAAAAACCTGATCGATGGCTGATGGGTCGATGCCGCGTCCGGCCGGTCGTTCGACGTCTTCAATCCGGCGACGGGGGAAGTGCTGTGTCAGGCGGCTGAAAGTGACAAGGAGGATGTCGATCGTGCCGTCAGGGCTGCGCGCCAGGCTTTCGAGCACGGCCCGTGGTCCCGGATGACGCCTGCCGAACGCTCGCACATCATCTGGAAGATCGGCGATCTGATCATGGCGCATGGCGCATGGCGAGGAGTTCGCCCAGCTCGAATCACTGGACAACGGCAAGCCCATCAACGTTGCGCGCGCCGCCGACGTGCCGCTGTCCGCCGAGGAATTCCGCTACATGGCGGGCTGGGCCACGAAGATCAACGGCGCCAGCATCTCCACTTCCATCGGCGCCATGACGCCCGGCACCAGCTACCATGTCCCGCGAGCCGGTGGGGGTTTGCGGGCAGATCATCCCCTGGAATTTTCCGCTGTTGATGGCGGCGTGGAAACTCGCACCGGCGCTGGCAACGGGTTGCACGCTGGTGCTCAAACCGGCGGAGGAAACGCCGTTGTCCGCATTGCTGCTGGGCGAGCTGATGGCCGAGGCCGGCCTGCCGGATGGCGTCGTCAACATCGTCACTGGCTTTGGCGAAACGGCAGGGCTGCCATCGCCAGCCACCCCGGCATCAACAAGGTTGCGTTCACGGATTCGACCCTGGCGGGTAAGCTGTTGCTGAATGCCGCAGCAGGCAACCTGAAACGGCTGTCGCTTGAACTCGGCGGCAAGTCCCCGAACGTGATCTGCGACGACGCGGACATCGACGCCGCGATTGCCGGCGCCGCCCACGCGATCTTCTTCAACCAAGGTGAAGTGTGCACCGCAGGGTCGCGCCTGTTCGTCCACGAAAAGGTCTACGACCGGGTCGTGGAAGGCGTCTCCGCCATTGCCGCTTCCATGAAGGTCGGCCCCGGCATGTGCACCGACACGCAGATGGGCCCGCTGGTCTCCAAGGTTCAATTCGAGCGCGTAACGGGCTACCTCAAGGCCGGCGCCAAGGAAGGCGCACGTGCCGCGGTTGGCGGCAAGGCGGTAGACGGCCAAGGCTGGTTCGTGGAACCGACCGTGCTGGTGGACACCCAGCCCCACATGAGCGTGGTCCGCGAGGAAATCTTCGGCCCGGTCGTGGCCGCGATTCCCTTCAGGAGCGAGGAAGACGGCGTCATCGCGCAAGCCAACGATACCGAATATGGCCTGGCGGCTGCCGTCTGGACGAGCAACGTGGGCCGTGCGCACCGCATTGCCGCCAGGCTCAAGGCCGGCACGATATGGGTGAACACCTACAACGTGTTCGATCCGGCGATGCCCTTTGGCGGGTTCAAGCAGTCCGGCTGGCATTGCGAGCACGGCGCAGACGTCCTGAACAACTACACCGAGACGAAGTCCGTGTGCGTGGCCTACCCCTCGCAAGGGTGATCTCCTGTCAGGCTGTACCGGCCCGGTGATCCTCACCGGACCTTATTGTTTCCGGGCCTTGGCGAGGTCGAGCCACACCGTGTATGGACCTTGCGCAGAGCAGATCGACCTCGTCCTAATCGATCATCCGGTAAAGTTGGCGATGTCTCGGACCTGGTGCGCAAACGACCATTTTTCTTGCGCGGATCATCAAGCGAGCGGCCTTCCCCGGTCGATAATCGCACCGTAGTTGATGGTAGTGGAGGCGCTCCGGTTCCGGACGGTCTTTGCCGCCGTGGGCGCGCCCTATTTCGATCCCATATCCGTTCCGGAGGTTACAACCATGGAAGCCGCCAACAAGATCGGTTCGGAGGTTCCTCCGACGGTTCCGCGCCTGTGCCATTTCATCGGTGGCGTTGAGCGCGAGGCGTCCGGTGGGGCGACAATGCGGATCGAGAATCCGGCCACTGAGGAAGTAATCGCCACTGCGGCTCTCGGTACCGCCGAGGATGTGGACGCTGCCGTAAGTGCGGCGCGCGCCCAGTTTGACGGGGGCTCCTGGAGCCGTCTTTCCGGCGCCGAGCGGGGACTGCTGATTTCACGCCTGGCGGATCTGGTCGAGCGGGATGCGGAGCTGATTGCCGACTTCGATGCAACCTGCATCGGCCGGCCGCCTGTCGAACCCCGGCTGCTTGATCTTCCAAACGCGATCGGCACGCTGCGCACGTCTGCGGGTTGGGCCGACAAGATCGAGGGGCGGGCCATTCCCACGCCCGGCTACATGGGGGCTCGGACGTTGTCGTACACCATCCGCGAGCCAGTGGGCGTCGTCGCGGCCATCGTGCCGTGGAATACGCCGTTCATGATCACGTGCTGGAAACTGGGGCCGTTGCTGGCCGCCGGTTGCACGGTGGTGCTCAAGCCGTCGGAGGAGACGCCGCTGTCGGCGCTGCACCTTGCCCAGCTGTGCAAGGAGGTGGGAATTCCGGACGGAGTGGTCAACGTCGTGACGGGCTGTGGCACGGTAGTCGGGGCCGCCCTGTGCGTGCATCCGGGCGTGGACAAGATCACGTTTACCGGCAGCCCGCTGGTCGGTGCCGAGATTCAGCGCACGGCGGGGCCGTTGTTCAAGCGGATCGCGTTGGAGCTGGGCGGCAAGAGCCCGCAAATCGTGTTCGCCGATGCCGATCTCGATGCAGCCGTACAGGGTTGTTCCATGGGGCTGTTTTTCAACCAGGGGCAGGTCTGTGCGGCAGGCACCCGGCTGCTGGTCGAGAGGGCGATCGCCGAAGCCTTTGCGAACAGGCTGGCGGAAGCGGCCTCATCCATCACGGTGGGAGATCCGGCACAACCTGGGGTGCAGATGGGCGCGGTTTCCAAGAAAAGCCAGTTCGAGCGTGTCAACCGCTATATCCGCCAAGGCATCGACGAGGGCGCCCGGCTGCTGGCCGGAGGTGAGACGCGGCACCGGAAGGGCTGGTTCGTGAAGCCCACGGTCTTTGCCGACGCGACGAACCACATGAGCATCGCGCGCGAGGAGATCTTCGGCCCGGTCGGTACGGTGATTCCGTTCGACGCGGAAGACGATGCCATCGCAATCGCCAACGACAGCCGTTACGGCCTGGCGGCGACGGTGTGGACTTCCGATGTCGCCCGCGCCCACAGGGTCGCCCATGCCGTGAAGGCTGGCGCCATCGGCATCAACTGCTGGGCGCCGATCGACCCCCGACTGCCGTGGGGCGGGTTCAAGAGCAGCGGCATCGGCCGGGAATGCGGGCTTGCCGGTATCCTGGCCTATACCGAGGAAAAAGTTGTCACTGTGCTGCTGAAGTAGCTGCCGGGCCGGGGTGCCGTATTTCCTCGATGAGGAAATCGACGAAGCACCGTGCGCGCCTCGAAAGGAACCGCGTGTGCGGGTAGACGATGTTCACCGGCAGGGGGATCGGATAGTAGTCGGGCAGCAGGCTGTTGATGTGGCCGAGTGCGAGGTCTTCCGCCACCACCCAGCCGGGGATCAGCGCGATTCCCATGTGCGCCCGTACCATTTCGTACATGGCGTCCGGATCGTTCGCGCAGATCGGGCCGCGGACCTCGACGGCATGGTGTCCGCTCTCATCCGATTCGAATTCCCACTTCGCCCACCGGCTGCTGCTGTTGTAGACGATGCAGGCATGCCGCGACAGATCCGCAGGTGTGTTCGGCGAGCCGTGCCGGTCGAGATATTCGGACGTCGCGACGGGGAACTGGTCGACGACGTCGAGCGGGCGGGCGATCAGCGTATTCGATGAAGGGACGCCGATGCGGATGCCGAGTTCGAAACCCTCGGCGATCAGGTCGGCGACCTGGTCGGTGAGCGTGATGTCGAGCTGTACCTTCGGGTAGCATTCGATGAATCGGGGGATGAGGGGAAGGATGCGACGCCGGCCGTAGGATCCCGGCACCGTCACGCGCAGGGTGCCTGTGGCAGCCGTCGCATTCGGATGGTCGGTCGCCCGCAGCGCCTCTACCGCATCAAGCAGCTGGCGGACGTGCTCGTACAGCCGGAGTGCCTCGTCGGTTGGTTGGAGCCGCCGCGTGGTTCTTGCAAAGAGCGTCACCCTGAGACTGCGTTCGAGAGCAGCGATCTGCTTGCTGATGGTGGATTGCGTGGTTCCGGTTTCACGTGCGACGGCGGAAAAACTGCCGACTTCGAGGACGCGGATGAAGACGAGGTAAGGCTTGAGTGGATCCAACGTATTCATTCCGTACAAGAATGAAAGTTATTCTATCCGAACCATTTACGAATGGATGGGTGGTCAACATAATCGGGCTCGCATCTGACGAGCCGCTCTGGAGGAGGGTTGGGTTGAGAAAGCGGATTGGGATCATTGGCGCTGGGACCGCCGGCCTACACCTCGGGCTGTATCTGCGCCAGCACGACGTCGACGTCACCCTCTTCACCGATCGCAGGCCGGCGGAGTACCGCGGCCTGCGGCTACTCAACACGGTTGCGCATCACGCAGTGACCGTCGATCGTGAAATCGCCCTCGGAGTGGATCACTGGCCGACCGATGCGTTCGGCTACTTCGGGCATTACTACTACGTGGGTGCAAAGCCCGAACCGCTGCGTTGCTACGGGGATTACCACGCGCCCAGCCGGGCGGTCGATTACCGGATCTATCTGCCTCGCCTTGCCGAGGATTTCCTGGAACGTGGCGGAAAGGTCGAGTACCGGCTGGTCAAAAGCAGCGACATTCTGGCACTCAGCCAGCGCTTCGACCTGATGGTGGTCTGCACGGGGAAAGGGGCGTTCGGCCAGCTGTTCCCGGTCGAGCCGGCGTACACGCCATTCGATCGTCCGCAGCGGGCGCTTTGCGTGGGCATCTTCAAGGGGATCGCACAGCGTGAACCCCGGCGGGCCGTGACATGGTATGCGTCGCCGGGCGCGGGAGAGATGATCGAGATCCCGACGACGACCTTCAACGGGATGCAGAGCGCGCTCGTCATCGAGAACATCATCGGCGGCGATCTGGAAATCCTGGCGCAGGTGCGGTACGACGACGACCCGCGCGCATTCCTTGATCTGCTGCTGGGGAAGCTGCGGAAGCACTACCCCGATTGCGCCGAACGCATCGACGAAAGGGAATTCGATCTGGCCAACGGCCCTCTCGACATCCTGCAGGGTGGCGTGACGCCGACGGTGCGCAAATCCCATGTGAAACTGGCCGACGGGAAGCTGGCCGTCGCACTGGGTGACCTGCACGTCACAGTGGACCCGGTACTCGGGCAGGGTGCCAATCTGGCATCGCATGCCGCCGTCATTCTCGGCGAAGAAATCGTTCGCCAGGACGTGTACGACGAACGCTTCATGGAGCATGTCGACCGCCGCCGCAACGATCGGGTACTTGGCGCGCATCTCTGGACGAATTTCATGCTGACGCACCTGGAGGCGCTGGAGCCTGAACTGTCGCTGCTCCTGAAAAAAGTCGCGCAGCATCGGGAACTGGCGGATGTATTTACCGACAATTTCAACTATCCGGAGCGCCAGTGGGACTGCTTCGCAAGCGTTGAACGGATGCACGCATGGTGCGAGTCGTGGCTCGGGGAAACGGTGGGAAGAGAGTCCCGGGCGGATGACGGCGATCGCCACGCGCCGCCAGGCCACCCGGCGGCGGAACCCGACCTTGGCCGGGCCGCGGGTGCCCGAGCCGGATGACGCGCCCGCCATGCACCAACCGACGCGAAGCGAACCTGTCCAGGGCTTCGAGGGGCGGCCGGTGAAGGCGCTTCCTGGCAGTAGTTCCGCAGGTCTGGAAGTCGACCCGGCGGAATTCCGGAAAGCGGTGTCCGCGTTTGCGACCGGAGTTGCGATCGTGACCTGCATAGGGGATGAGGGGCGGGTTCATGGAGTCATGGCCAGTGACTTCACTTCCTTCAGCTTCGACCCAGCGACGATCTTGGTTGCACTTAGGCCGGGCAAGGCGCACCGCCTGATTTCGAGATCAGGGCAGTTTGGAGTCAGTGTCCTGAGCCGGGAACAGGAACGGCTTGCATGGCATTTCGACGGGCAGCCGCAAGCAGCGGTCGAGCCTGATTTCCGGTTCCGGCGCCGGGTACCGACGCTCGGGGTGTGTCTGGGGTGGTTCGAATGCGAGCTTTCCGAGCGCGTGCAGGTACGCGATCACACATTGTTTATTGCCGGAGTTACGGCTTGCGGTCATATGCCCGGATCCCCCCTGATACTTTTTGCGGGCCGGTATCACAAGCCCGATACGGGCCGAGGGTCCGCTCCCGTTGACGGTGTATGACGCAAGCAACGGTTTTGCCGTGTTCGACGTATGGCGGAGGAGTCGAGAGTTTGATGGGAAGCCCACATAGGGCAGGCGCAGCCGAGGAGGAGGAAGAGATGCCAGAAACAGGATGGGATGCCGCCGACCGAAGTGGCCAGGGTGGCGCAAACGGCATCGGGCCGATTGAGCACAGCGTTTCCACGCACACGATCCGGGGATTCATGCTATGGCAGGACTTCGTGCACGAGAATTTCCCGTGGCTGGAGATGCGGAATCTCGAAGGCCGGGAATTCCACGCTGAAGTTGGATCGTGCAGTTTTGGTGACAGCGCGCTGTCCACCATCAGCGCGGACCCCAGTGAAGTCCACAGGACCAAGCGCCTCGCCGAAGCGGCTGAGGAGGGCTTCATAAAACTGATGTGGCAGATGGCGGGACAACTGGAGCTTGAGCAGGACGGCCGGCGCTGCGTCATCAGTGCAGGCCAGGCGACGGTCTGTGACACCGCGAGACCGTACAAGATCAAGCTTTCAAGGAATTCGCGTTTCACGGTCCTTGTTCTGCCCTATGGCGCGTGCTCGGGGTGGGAGCGGATCAGCCAGCGTCTGTGCGGTTCTCCGCTGCGGGATGCAACCACGGCGCGTGCCGCCCTGGGGGCGCTGATGGCCTTGACCGGGAGCGGGGGCAGCGCAAGGCCCGGCAGCAATGCCACTGCACTGCGGGCGATTCACTGGATGCTGTCAAGTTCCCTCCACCAGTCCGCCACGACGATGAAAGGCAGCGGGATGGATGGCGAGGCGCGCCTGAGCAAGGCACAGGGTTATGTCCTGCAAAATATCGGAAATCCAGGTCTGGATGCCGCCGATCTGGCACGTGTATTGTGCATGTCGAGGCGCGCGCTCTACATGTTGTTCGAGGCATACCACCTGACGCCCCGCAACATGATCCGGAACATCCGGCTGCAGGAGTGTCGCCGCATTCTTTCAGACCCTTCGCAACGGCACCGGAAGATCATAGATGTCGCGGTCGAGCATGGCTTCAAGGACCCCGCAACCTTCAGCCGCCAGTTCAAGGCTCGATACGACGTTTCCCCGAGCCAGATGCAGGTGGGACGGGTGTAAACCGTTCCGATCATGCCTGCACGGGACTGCAAGAAGATTGCACTGACAATCATGTCCTCTCTTGCACCTCTGCCGACACTGGAAGCACACAAGAACGGGCATTGAGGCGTTGCGGTACTCCATGGGCAAGGGCATCACGAGTGCGAAATCCTCGTCGTGCTGAACCGGATGAAAGGGTACTCGTCTTCGTGTGCATGGTTCTTGAGGGACTGCACTCCAGTGGCCTGTTGCGGAGACCGGGTGCAGCGCAATGCCGAAACTGGTCTTTGAATTGGCGCGGATGTGGGTGAGGAGCCATGACACAACGAATTGAAAGCGATTATCTGGTAACGGGCGCTGGTGGAATGGGCATGGCGTTCGTCGATGAAATCCTGACGCAGACGGACGCGACGGTAACCATCGTCGACCGCAAGCATCGGCCAGGCGGGCACTGGAACGACGCGTATCCACATGTACGCCTGCATCAGCCTTCAGCCTGCTACGGCGTCAATTCAACCCCTCTCGGCAAGGAACGCGTGGACGAAGTCGGTTTGAACAAGGGCTGCTATGAGCTTGCCAGTGGCAGTGAAGTAGTTGCCTATTTTGATACCGTCATGCGCGATCGCTTCCTGCCTTCCGGCCGTGTCACCTTTCTCCCGGCGACGGATTACAAGGGAGACCGGCGGGCGGTATCACGGTCCTGCGGTACCGAATACGAATTCGCAGTGAAGAAGATTGTTGACGCCACTTACCTGAACGTGACCGTGCCTTCGCAGAGACCGCCGAAGTTCGGGGTGGAAGGTGGGGCGGTGGCCGTTCCGCCAAACGAACTGCCGCGTGCGCTGACGCCGGGGCAGCATTTCGTCATCGTCGGGTCGGGAAAGACCGGTATAGATGCTTGCCTGTTCCTGTTGACGATGGGCGTCCCGGTCGAGCGGATCACATGGATCATGCCGAATGATGCGTGGCTGTTCGACCGCTTCACGGTCAACCTGGGCCGGAAATTCACCGACATCTGCATCGCGACTCAGATCGGGGTGTTGAACGAAGCACTCGCGGCGACATCCGTCGACGATTATTTCCAGCGGCTGCTGGCAGCCGGTCATGTCATGGCGTTTGATCCGGCCGTGAAACCAACCCGCTGGCGTTGCGCAACAGTCACGCCGATGGAGCTCGAGCAGATCCGCAAGATCAAGAACGTCGTGAGGATGGGGCACGTCGAATCGGTGGCCCCAGGCGTGATTCGGCTCGAAAAAGGTGTTCATCGGGTTCCCGAGAGTTCGGTTTTCATCGACTGCGCAGCGGACGGTTTGACGAAAGTCCCTGCCAAGAAGGTTTTTGACGGGACCCACATCACGCTGCAGTCGGTACGCATGTGCCAGCAGGTCTACAGCGCCGGCTTCATCGCCAACGTCGAGATCAACGTACCGGGCGAGGCGCGGAAGAATGAACTGTGCCGCCCCGTTCCGCATCCCTATCTTGCCAGGGACTACCTGCGCTGCGCGATCCAGAACAGCGAGAACATGCTGACCTGGCTGACGGAGCCCGCCGTGGTCAAGTGGATCAATGAATCGCGCATCGACCTGTTCAGCCCGTACCTCTACTTCGATGACCCTCAGTGCGCTGCCGGCATCGAGGCGATGTGCGGACTGATCAAGCAGGCAGTCCCGAAATTGCAGCAGTTACTGGAAGACGATGAACTCATCGCTGCCTAAACATTCCTCCGTGTGAAGGGCACCGGAATGTCGGTAATTCCTCGTTCAATGGGGCCAGAAGTGGTGTGATGCAATCCGGGCCTTTCCCCGCATGAAGGCAAGCACTCTGCTTGGGCCTTCGCGGTTGTAGGGGGCGATCACATTGAACAGCCGGAGACTGCGCCCGTCGTTCCACTGGCCGTGCGTCCAGGCTATCGATCCGGTGTGGTTGATGGCCGTTGGAACGGTCAAGAGTCTGGGACGTTGTCGGGTGATGTGTTTCCGGGCCTGCTCTAGAAAATTCAATGCCGACTTTCGATAGCACACCCTTCACGTTGCACGAGCGCAGAAGCATGAGCCAAACTCCAGCACGGTAGGCCGTGGTCGGCCATACCCGCAATCCCTGTGCCATCACTCATCTTGGCTGGCGTACCAGGTGCCCGTTCCCCCGTAATCCACCCGCATGCGGCCATCTCCCAGCGCCGAGGTGGTTCCGCTACATTTTTTGTCGGCGGTTTCCTCGGTAGGTTCTGACTTCAACCGTTTTGGGATTACCGCCGCATCCATGGTTTGACGACGACCGGGTGAGCCCGGAGCTTGGGATCTTTCCATACAGTTGCGGCGGAGATCAAAGACGATCCGATCGGTGTTACCCGCCGAGATCGGATTGATCGACGCCTGCTCCGGGGCGGGTACGAAGCAGCCGTATAGAACGCAGAGTGCGGCTTGTAGACCGGCAAGGAGGCCGTTACCGTACCTCCGGATTGGCTGCGGTCAAAGGGGATTGACGAGTTGCTGATCGATCTGTTCAGCCCGTATCCGGCGGGCCAGTGAAGATGAGGCCTTGATGATCACATTTGCCACGACGCGGACCACCAAGCTGATTCCGCCCACTCGGCATAGCGGCGAGATCGAGCGACCGCATCTAAGCTCGCGGATCAAACACGTCCTGGGGCAGAGATTGCTGCTCGTTTGCGCGCCGGCCGGCTACGGCAAAACCAGCCTGCTGGGTCAGGAATTCACGCAACTGAGGGATTCCGGACGCCATGTTGGCTGGATCAGCCTGGACGAAAGTGATAAGGATCTCAGCTGTTTCGTGTCATACCTCATCGAGACAGTCCGTGGGACTGGCTTGCGTTTAGGCCAGACGATCGCTCCGCTGCTGGACGCACATGTGGCGCTGCCACCCGACGGCTTGAAAACCACGCTGCTGAATGAGCTGTCGACACTGGACGAGGATCTTTTTCTATTTCTGGACGACTACCACCTGGTCACCGACGCGGAAATCAGGGATTTGGTGAATTCGATCCTGTTGTCGCCGATTGGCCGGATTCACTTTCTGATTGCCACCCGGATGCGGAACGAACTGCCGGTCAGCCGGCTGCGCGCGCTTGGCCAGCTCCATGAGCTGGCGGCCCCGGACCTGATGTTTTCCGAAACCGAGGTTGCCGAGTTCGTCGGCAAGGTGAGCGGCGTGCAGTTGACCCACGATCAGGTGCTCCAGTTGCGCGAAAGAACCGAAGGCTGGGCCGCGATCCTGCAGATGGCTGGTGTAGCGCTTGGTGGCGTTGGTGACGTGGACCAGTTTCTTGACCATTTTTCGGGCGAGCATGAGAGTATCAGCGATTTTCTCAGCGAGGAAGTATTCCAGCGGCAGTCCGTTGACCTGCAGAATTTTCTGATGGTGACGTCGCTCCTGGAGCGCTTCTGCAGTAGTTTGACCGATGCATTGATGGAACGTCGTGATGGTCGGCGCATGATCGATGAAATCGAGCGGCGCAACTTGCCGATGTTCTCGCTGGATCCGGAGCGCCATTGGTATCGCTACCACCATCTGTTCTCGGATTTTTTGCGCAGACGTCTAGGAGATAGGCACCCTGAGCGGATCTCCAGCTATCACCGTCGTGCATCCGCGTGGCTTGCGGAGCATGAATTGATGATCGATGCCATTGAGCATGCGTTCCGTGCGTTCGAGGTAGAGCGGGCGGGCGAGTTGCTCGATCTGGTTTGCGGCGATTTGTTTGCGGCGGGCCAGACTGCGACCCTCATGTCACTCTCATCGCGACTTCCGCTACGTTTGTTGCATAGCCTTCCCCGGCTGCAGTTGGAGCTTGCTTGGCACAACGAGTTGTCCTGGAAGTTCCCCAAGGCCGGGACGGCACTGAAACACGTACGAGCGGCGCTAGACGAGCGCGCGCGAGCCACGAACGGTGCATATGATCCGGACACGGCGTTCCTGGAAACCAAGTTTGCGCATCGGGTGATGATGTTGGCATTGTTGTCGGACGATATTCCGACGACGGCGGAACTCGCGCAGCAGTGGCTGCGGAATGACCGGACGCAGGATCCATTCATGTGCGCGTCAGCCGGTTCCGCAGTCATGCTTGCGCATCGGGAGATGTTCCGTTGCGAAGGTGTGGCGACTTCGACACGAATGCTGCATGACCGCTTCATTGAAGGGGGCGCTTACTACGGGATCGTCTTCCACGAGTCCATTGCGGGCGCGACGTTTTTCGCGCGGGGCGACCTCGTGCATGCACGAGAAGCCTACGAGACGGCGCTCCAGACCGCGATCGAGCTGCAGGGAGAACGGTCGGCGCTGTACAACATGCCGGCGCTAATGCTCGCGGAATTGTATTACGAGCAGAACCGGATTCAGCCTGCTGAGGATGCATTGGCTCAACGCGACATCACGTCGGAACTGGGTTTTGTTGACAATCTCATCGCGGGATTCCTGACGTCCGCACGCCTGCTTGTGCTGCGCGGCCGAGCCATGGAAGCGGAGACGGTACTCGAAGAGGGGGACTGGTTGGCGAGACGGTATCGATTCCAGCGCATGCACATGAACCTTCTCGACGAACGCGTTCGTCTGTATCTTCTGAGTGGCCGCTTGGAGGAAGCACAGGCTTTGGTGGGCGCGAGCCCGCTGTGCGGGCCGATTCATGCGCCACCAGACCCTCGCGAAGGCGCCACCACGATAGATCAGCTGTTCGCCATGGTAGTCGGGCGATTGATGATCGCTGCCGGAGAAGCCCAGGGCGCGGCCAAACAGCTCCAGCCCTGGTTCGAGTTCACCGTGCAGCGTCACGTCTATCGGGCGGCGATTCGTGTGGGAGTTTTGCTGGCTCATGCGCAGGCCAGAGCTGGCGACCGCCGGGCTGCGCAGCGCGTGCTGATTGAATGCCTGCGAATTGGAGAACCTGGATGGTTCGTGCGCTCGTTCGTCGACGAGGGACACGAGCTTTTGACCCTGCTCCGAGAACTGGAAACCACGCCGACACAACGTGGCGCAGCGTTTTCGCCGGAGTATCTGCGGGCAATTCTCGGTGCCAGCGAAGACCCGGATCAGGTCGATCGTGCGCGGCAGGCGTCGCCGGACTCTTCGGGCATCGCCAATCAGGAATTGCTGAGTCAGCGTGAAATCCAGATTCTGACCCTCGCGGCCCGCGGCAATCAAAATCGTGACATCGCGGCGTTGCTGTGCCTGACCGAGAGCACGGTCAAATGGTATTGGCAACGTATTTTCGACAAGCTTGACGTTCGGCGCAGGCCTGATGCGATCAAACGCGCGCGGCACAACCAGTGGATTGCTTGAGCCGCGTTTAGCCCAGCGAGCAGTGCTACCGCCGCATCGCGGCCTATTGAGCGAGCGACTTTCGGTCGTTTCGGGCATTTCCATCCTTTTCGATGGGTGATTCTTTTGTAACGCGCGCTTACCTTGATATCCACGGCGAAGGCCGGAGATCGGTGTCGTGGCGGATTGAGTTCAGCGACGCGAAAGAACAAATTAATACTGGAGAATGGAAATGGCCGAGATATTCCTGAAAAATGCGTGGTATTGCGCAGGTTGGAACCACGAGTTTCATCAAGGTGCAGGTGCTGTTATAGCGCGCAAGATCGCTGGCGAACGCCTGGTGCTTTATCGCACGCGGACGGGTCATGTCGTCGCATTTCAGGATCGCTGTCCGCACCGTCAGGCGGCGCTGTCTCTCGGGCGCAAGGAAGGCGATTCACTGCGCTGCATGTATCACGGTTTGAAATTCAACAGTGAAGGGATCTGCGAGGAAATTCCCGGGCAGGACAATATCCCGACTGACTGTCGCGTACGCACTTATCCGGTGATTGAGAAAAACAGTTGGGTTTGGGTGTGGATGGGAGATCCAGCTCAAGCAGACCCGGGTCTGATCTGCTTCTCGGTGGGGCCGGAGAATCCAAACTGGAACATGAAGATTTCCAAGATGCACGTCGAGACCAATTACTTATGGGAAATCGAGAATCTTGCCGATCTTTCCCACATTGCTTGGGTGCATAACGACACGGTAGGTGGCGATCTGGCTTTCAGCCGGATCAAGCCCAAACATACGACTACGGCACGCGGCACCCATACGTCGTTTTGGGTTTATTCACATAGGCCACTGGGCGCGATACGACATCTGTTTCCAGAAGATGCCAGAATCGATAGCAATTGGGAAATCGACCAGACTGTGCCCTGTAATTGGAATATGCGTGTGCGGTTTTTTACCCCCGGTACCGAGACCGAAGGACCGTCAAATGGTGAATTGATGGCGGATACGTGGACCTGCCAGTCTGTAACGCCCTGTGATGATGACTCAGTGGATTATTACTATTCGTGGGGTGCAGACAATGCGAGTGAGGCTCGAATGCCGGGGTTGAGCGATTTGCTGGGCGGGACACTGGACATCGCGTTCAACGAAGACAAGGTCATGCTCGAAGCTCAGCACCTCCGTCGCAAGGAGATGCCCGACTTCAAGATGACCCGCATTCTCCACGATGCCGGGCCGAGCATGATACTTCGGGTGTTGAATACCCTGATCAAGAAAGAAAACGAGATACGACCGGTACTAGAGCCCGCTTGATCGCCACCACCGTTTTGCGCCGTTTCCACGCCTGTTCGGTGTGTGGTCGTCGTGGAAGCTGCGCAGAGCCGTGGGGCGAATTGGGCCAACGCGCTTGGTTTGGCCGGAATTCGACCGATAGCTGGCAGCTTCTAGTATTTCCACGGGTCGGACATCGTATGACAGCAAGAGGCTTGCGAAAAAGCGCTGCAGATGGCGGTCGAACTGCAGGGTGAACGCTCGACACGCTACAACATGCCTTCCCTGATGTTCGCTGAACTGTACTACGAACGGAATCAGATATATCAGGCGGAAGAAGCCCTGCACGACGTAACTGTCCAGTCGGAACTGGGTTTCGTCGATAACCTGATCGCCGGTTTCTTGATACGTGGACGCCTGCTCATGTTGCACGAGCGGTATGCAGAGGCAGAAACGCTGCTTGAAGAAGGAGATTGGCTAGCCACCCGCTACCATTTTGTTCGGATGCAGGCGGCAGGACTCCGAACGCGTGCGCCTGTTGATCCACCTGGGCCGCAGCAAGGATGCTAAAGCGTTATTCCACGCAAGTCCCTGTTCGCGGAACCTTGCGCCGGGGCCTGGTGACAGGGTGACTCGACCGGAACTGTTTCCGGCCTTGGCGGCGGCGCGCATCGCAATCAGTGACGGGAACGCACGAGATGCGATTGCGTCGCTGAAACCGTGGTTCATGTTTGTTGGCAGCCGACACTGCTTCCGTTCAGCCATCCGTGTGGGACTCTTGTTGACGCAGGCACTGCTCGCCTCAGGGGATCGACGCGCGGCGCTGCGACAACTGACGAGCTGCCTAGAAATGGGAGAGCCGGGCGGTTTCATTCGTTCATTCGTCGATGGAGGCCCTGAAGTTCGGGAGCTGCTAGGTGAGCTCGTTGAAACGTGCGGGCCTGGCGTACTTTTTTCCAAAGAATTGTGTGACATCGACGTGTGGGTGTTCGCCCACCGGGGGCGCATCGAGTTCAACGCCGGGAATTACGGTGCAAGGACCGCTGAGCCAGCGTGAAATCCAGATCCTTGATCTGGCATCCAAGGGTTTGCAGAATCTCGATATCGCGGGATCCTTGGTTCCTTGCAGTGAGTACGGTCAAGTGGTACTGGCAAAGGATCTTTGACAAGCTCGACGTCAGGCGTCGTTCCGACGTGATCAAGTTTGCGCGCGAGCATCGCTGGGTCCCTGGCCTCGGAGCCGGGCAGCAGTGTCTAGGTAGTTGTCCGGCGCGGGAGTTGCCGTATTCTGCACCACGTTCGTGTACGTTGGAGCCCACGCTATGACTACCATCAACCGCCATCTGTTCGATCGCTCGCGGGTGCTGCGAGTCCGTGACGTTACGCTCCATGCGGAAGACGATTATCAAACCCAACGCGAGAAACTCGCCCGCATCCTGCTGAGCGCGATGTACGAGTTTGTTGGCTTGCTCGATATCGACGGTAACGTGCTGGAGATCAATCGGGCCGCGCTGCGGGGTGCCGGCATCACGCTTGCATCCATTCGCGGGCGACCATTCTGGGAGGCGCGCTGGTGGGCAATATCCAGGCAGACCATGGACATGCAGCGCGAGTTGGTGTGGCGTGCCCGCGAGGGTGAGTTCGTGCGCTGCGACGTGGAGATCTATGGGCAGTCGTCCGGCGAAGACACGATCATCGTCGACTACTCCCTGCAGCCGATCCGGGATAAAAGCGGTGCGATCGTGTTCCTGCTCGCTGAAGGCCGCAACATCACCGACAAGAAACGCGCCGAGGCCGAACTGGCGCTGAAGAACGAGCAGTTGCAACGCCTGCTGGACAGGCTCAAGCAGCTGAACGATGCCAAGAACGATTTCTTTGCCAATATCAGCCACGAATTGCGCACGCCGCTGACGCTCATCCTTGGTCCGGTTGAAGATCTGGCGCGTGCCGACAACCTCGACGAGCGGCAGCGTCGGGATCTGGCAGTGGTGCAGCGCAATGCCGAGATGTTGCTCAAGCAGGTCAATGACCTTCTTGACCTGGCCAAGCTCGACGCCGGCCGCATGAGCCTGGACTATATAAGCAGCGACGTCGCGCAACTTGTGCACAGTATCGCTGCCAATTTCGACGTTCTGGCCCGGCAGCGGACGATCCGCTACGTGATCGACGCGCCGGAGGCACTGGAAGCTGACCTCGACCCGGCGAAGTTTGGACGTGTCCTCCTAAATTTGCTGTCGAATGCCTTTAAGTTCACGCCGGACGGTGGTCGTATCCGCTGCCTGCTGCGCGCCGAGCGGGGGGCGCGCATCCGGCTCAGCGTGCAGGACAGTGGCTGCGGTGTGAAGCCGGAGATGCGCAAGGAGATTTTCGAGCGCTTTCGCCAGGGGCAGGACGGCACCACGCGCGAGTTTGGTGGCACCGGTCTGGGTTTGTCGATCGCCCGCGAATTTGTCGATCTGCACGGTGGCAACATTTCCGTTTCCGACGCACCACATGGCGGTGCATTGTTTCAGGTTGAGCTGCCACAGTACGCCCCTGCTGGAGTGCGTTCGCGTGTCTTGCGCGACTCCGACTCCCCACCCGTCAGCGAGCGTGCGAATGATCCGGCGACGGCAATCATTGAAGAGTTGCGGCGCGTTGATTATGCGGAACCGCGTGTACCGTACGAGCGCGGAGCCCCCGTCGTGCTGGTTGCGGAAGACAACGCGGACATGCAGCGCTACCTCGTCGAAGTGCTCGGCGGGGGGTACCGCGTGGTCGCTGCCAGCGACGGTGCTGATGCGCTTGCCAAAGCCGTAGCGGAAGTGCCGGATCTGGTTGTCACCGATCTGATGATGCCCAAGCTCGGCGGTGATCAGCTGATTAAGGAGCTGCGTGCTCGACCGGCGTTCGCGCAGGTTCCGGTGCTGGTGGTGTCGGCCAAGGCGGATGACGCGCTGCGTCTGGAATTGCTCGCCGAGACCGTGCAGGACTACGTGGTGAAACCGTTTACCGCGCATGAGCTGCGGGTGCGGGTGCGCAACCTGGTGACGATCAAGCTGGCGCGCGAAGCCTTGCAGACGGAACTCGCCACGCAGAACGCAGATCTGGCCCAGCTCGCGCATCAGTTGGTGGCGAGTCGCCGCGCGATGCGACGCAGCCGTGACGCGCTGCGCCACTCACAGCGACGTTGGCGTGCCATCTACGAGAACACTGCAGTGGGCGTGTGCTTGTCGGATGCCAACCACAAGGTGACTGGCGCCAATCCTGCGCTTCAGGCGATGCTTGGGTACTCCGAGCGCGAGCTGCGAGCGTTGAGGCCGCTGTTTTATCTGACGCCGGCAGAACGTGCTGCGGTCGAGCGCGATGCCATCCTGTTGCAGCAGGGCAGCGCTCGCGAAATCCACGCGCAGCGCCGATATTTACGCGCAGATGGCGTCGAGATTTGCGCGGAGACGAGCGAGTCCTTCATCGCCGCGAATGAGACAGGTCAAGAAGCGATGCCAATGATGTTCGTCACCATCGTTCAGGACATCACCGAGCGCATGCGTGTCCAGACGGCGCTGGCCAAGACGAAAGCCGAGTTGGCGCAGGTGACGCGGGTCACCACCATGGGTGAGCTGGCCGCTTCCATAGCACACGAGGTCAATCAACCGTTGACGGGTGTTTTGTCGAACGCGCAGGCGGGTTTGCGCTGGTTGGCGGCGAAGCCTAGAAACGATGACGCGGTGCGTGAAGCCCTGAAGCGCATCATCCGCGATGTAACGCGCGCGAGTGAAGTGGTTCTGAGGGTTCGCCAGTTTCTACGGCGTGGAACCGAGAGCCGCCACCCGTTGCACATTCGGAAGATACTGCATGCGGTGCTCGACTTCGTGCGAGACTCGGCGCGTGCAGCGGACGTCAGCCTTCGGCTGCACATCGACGATGACTTGCCGATCGTTGTCGGTGACGAAATCAGGCTGCAGCAGCTCGTGCTCAACCTTGCAGTCAACGCGATTGAAGCCATGAACGGAAATTCTGGCCGGCCACGTGTTCTGCGAATCGGCGCCAGCTGCACGGCAAGCGGAGATCTCGCTGTGGACGTTCGCGATACGGGCTGCGGCGTGGCGGGCGCGGCTCTGGAAAGTCTGTTCGATGCGTTCTTCACGACCAAGCCGGAAGGGATGGGAATGGGCCTGGCGATCTGCCGGTCGATTGCCGAAGGGCATGGGGGGCGGTTGTGGGCCAGCCTTAACGATGACGCAGGGCTGAGCTTTCACCTCATCTTGCCGGCCATGGCGAGGCAGGAAACGTGAATAACGAAAGCAGCTCGGCGATTGTCTACGTTGTCGATGACGACGAATCGGTCAGGGAGGCACTATGCAGTCTGGTCGGCTCCGCCGGTTTGCGGGTGCAGGTTTTTTCGTCGGCCACGGAATTTCTCCGCTATCCGCGTTCGGATGCGCCGGCCTGTCTGGTATTGGACGAGCGCATGCCTGGATTCAGTGGCACGGACCTTCACTGCGAGCTGATCCGGGCGGGGGACCCGATCCCCGTCATTTTCATCACCGGGCACGGCGACATTCCAATGGCAGTCCGCGCAACCAAACGGGGCGCGATTGAAGTCCTGGTCAAGCCTTTCACCGACGAGAGTTTGCTGGGCGCGATTTCGGAAGCGTTGGCGACCAATCTGCAGGAGCCGGAGGAGCGGAAGGAGGCTGCCGAGTCGATCAGGCGATACGACAGCCTGACCGCTCGTGAGCGGGAAGTGCTTCCGTTCATCGACGACGGCCTGCTCAACAAGCAGATTGCAGCGGAACTCGGGATCTCCGAGGCAACGGTCAAGGTCCATCGCCACAACATCATGCACAAGATGGGGACGAAATCTGTCCCCGAACTGGTCCGCATGTGGGAAAAAATCCGCCATAAAATGGTGAGATAGAGCTTCCTCTGACCGGGTTTGCCCGGCAATATCCGCCCCTCTCATGGCCGAAGTCATGGGCTCCAGGTTGGTCTTTGCTGGCCGAACTGCGTCGGGCTGGGGGCCGTTGTCGGTGCGGATCTCGATGGGGGTGTGTAGCCGCGGAAGCACGTGGCTTGATCCAGAACGCAGATGACGTACTTGCCGCGCCGCAGATGCCGTGATCAATGACGATGTCGACGCGCTCGTGGGTGGAGCCATCGGCGTGGGGCAGGCCCCGGAGCTTGTGGCCGCTGACCAGATCGGTGGATACGAAAAATCCATGCGCCATGCCGCGTTGGGCATCGAGGCCAGTACCAAGGGCTGGCGCAGCCCGGTGGACACCGCCTTCCGCCGTCGGCAGCAGACGGCCAGGCTGGCTTCGCGGTACAGCCAGTAGACGCGTTGGTGGTTGACGGCGGAAAACTCCAAGTGCAGCAGGTCATAGAGGCGGTGACACCTGATGCGCCGCCGTGCCCGAGCCAGTCCTCGGCAGTTGAAATCCATCCTTTTCGATGGGTGATTTTCCGGTGTTGCTTCCAGACAATCGATGCATGGAAGGGCGAACCGTCTTGCGAATGGTTCGGCTGTCATGCCGTCATTCCTTGCGTGTTCAATCGTACTGCAAGGGATGCACTTCTTGGGGGGAAGGTCGCTTGGGAATGTGTGCCGCAATTTCTTGGGGGCTGCCCGTGGATAAACCAAAGGATAATTGTTGGTGCCGGATACGGCATGTAAGGTTGTCGCACATAGGGCCAGTAGAGGAGACCCGCGACATGGGCATTGCAGGCATGCGCCAGGGATTATTGCGCGACATCGATTGTCCCGCTGCGGTCTGTTCGCCCGACGCGTGCCGGTTTGCAGATAATGCTTTCCAGGGGGATTCAGTTCAATCGTTTTTCCTGAGACTCGCCATTAAAAATGATCGAGTTTCTCCATGAAAGCCGCCATCTATTTCGGCCCCGGTGACATTAGGTGCACCAACATCGCAGATGTAGCCCTGCATAATGACCACGACATGCTGGTCAAGGTGACGGCCACCTCGATCTGCGGCTCCGATCTGCATATCTACCGCGGCGCCCTTGATCCGATCATGGACAAGGGGCACTCGCAGACAGGGCATGAACTGATTGGCGAAGTGCTTGAAGTGGGCAAGTCCGTAGACCGGTTTCGGCCCAAGGACCGGATCAGTATGGGTTACTCGGTGTCTTGCGGGCACTGCTACATGTGCCAGGCCGGACAGACTGCCCATTGCGAAGCCACCCATAAGGCTGTATATGGATTTGGTGTGCCGTTTGGCAATCTAAATGGTACGCACGCCGAGGCGTTGGTGATTCCATACGCGGATCAGAACGCGATGAAAATACCGGCAACGGTTGGTGATCTGGCGGCAATCACCCTTTCATGCAACCTGCCAACGGCCGTGATTGCGAACCAGCTTGCGGCGATTGAGCCGGGTGAGCGCGTGGCGCTGATCGGCTGCGGCCCGACCGGGCTGATGACCCTGGACGTCGCGCTCCTCAAGGGGCCGGCGACAGTCGTGGCGCTGGATAAGCTCGATGATCGCCTCGCTGTGGCGCGCAGCAAGGGCGCGGTGGGGATCAACGTCAATTTGGAAAGCTGGAAAGAACAGGCGCTGGAGATAACCGAAGGGCGGTGGTTCGACAAGGTTATCGAGGTCGTCGGTTCCGGTGAAGCCTTGCAGATAGCGCTTGATCTTGTGCGGCCTGGTGGGGTCATTGCTGCGATGGGGGTATTTTGCGAGACGAACTTCAACCTCAATCTCGCGGATGTTTTTTTGCGCGATATCACGCTGCACATGCAGGGTTTCGCCAATGTGCAACCGGCCATGTGGGAAAGTCTGCGGTTGCTGGAGTCTGGAATTATCCACCCGCAGGAATATTTTACCCATACGTTCGCATTGTCCGGTATAGATAAGGCATTCGCCACATTTCACAAAAAGAGTGATGGGGCAATGAAGGTAAGTATTCTCCCATGATGTTCGCGGCAGATGTTGTCCCGCCTCTTCAGTTGGGGGCGTTATGGTTACCGGAGGAGATACTGGCGTAATTTGTGGAAATATCTGGACCATTTACAAACAGGCTTTTTGTGGATTTGGTGTACCCAACAGGATTTTTGATTACTGTAGGAGAAATAGTTATGGCAATGCTTGAGAGAATGGATTGGTACGATTTGGCGCGCACCACGAATTGGACGCCGAAATACGTCCAGGAAGATGAATTATTTCCCCCCGAGCTTTCGGGTTCGATGGGTATCACCCTTGAGAAGTGGGAATCCTATGACGAACCTTTCAAACAGAGCTATCCGGAGTATGTGAACATCCAGCGTCAAAAGGACGCAGGAGCCTATTCCGTCAAGGCCGCGCTGGAGCGTTCCAAGCTCTACGAAAACGCTGACCCGGGCTGGATCAGCGTGTTGGCATCACATTACGGTGCCATTGCGCGTCAGGAATACCACGCGTCCCTGTCGGAGGCGCGCATGGCGCGGTTCGGCAAGGCACCGGGCCAGCGCAATATGGCGACGCTCGGCATGATGGATGAGATCCGCCACGGCCAGATTCAGTTGTTCTTCGCGCACGAGCATGTTTCGAAGAACCGCCAGTTCGACTGGGCGCACAAAGCGATGGACACCAACGAGTGGGCCGCAATCGCTGCACGGCACATGTTTGACGACATCTTTGCTTGCCGGAGTGCGACCGAGATCGCACTGATGCTGACTTTCGCGTTCGAGACCGGTTTCACGAACATGCAGTTCCTGGGTCTTGCGGCAGATGCTGCGCAGGCGGGTGACTGGACGTTCTCAAGCCTGATTTCGAGTATCCAGACAGACGAGGCTCGCCATGCGCAGATCGGTGGGCCGATGATTCCAATCCTGATCGCGAACGGCAAGAAGGCCGAAGCGCAGAAATTCATCGATATAGCCCTGTGGCGGAGCTGGAAACTGTTCTCCGTACTCACCGGGCCGATCATGGATTACTACACCCCGCTGAAGGACCGCAAGCAGTCGTTCAAGGAGTTCATGCACGAGTGGATCGTCAAGCAGTTCGAGCGGTCGTTGATCGAGGTGGGGCTGGAAAGGCCGTGGTACTGGGATCAGTTGCTTGATGAGATCGATTGGCAGCACCACGGCATGCATATCGGCACGTGGTTCTGGCGGTCAACGATCTGGTGGAACTCCGCAGCTGGTGTCACGCCTGAAGAGCGCGCCTGGCTTGAAGAGAAATACCCGGGGTGGAACGAGACTTTCGGGACGGTCTGGGACGTCATCACCGAAAACGTTGTCGAGGGCCGCATGGAGCAGACCTATCCGGAGACGCTGCCGGTGATCTGCAATATGTGCCAGCTCCCGATCAATGCCACGCCGGGCCCGGCATGGCGTGCCCGCGATGTTCCACTCATTCACAACAACCGCCGTTACCACTTCTGCTCCGAAGTCTGCAAATGGGTGTTCGAGCAGGAGCCGTCGCGCTATGAAGGTCATCAGACGCTGGTTGACCGCTTCCTCGCGGGGCAGGTACAGCCGATGGATCTTGGCGGTGCGCTGAAATACATGGGCCTCGCCCCGGGCGAAATAGGCGACGACGCCCATCAATATGCGTGGGCCGACGCGGCCCGTGCCGAACGCATCAAGAAGGCCGGCTGAAATCTAGGTTGTGAAGGTCCTGGTGCCGATGGCTCGGTGCCGGGTTCGATAAAGCGAATCCAAGGGAGGTTCGACAGTGGCGCTTTTCCCATTGACATCAAATTTCGAGGGGGATTTCGTCCTCCAGCTCATCGCCATAGATACCGAAAACACGATGGATCAAGTTGCGGCGACAGCCGCACATCACTCGGTGAATCGGCGAGTCGCCGATCGTCCAGGACAGGGTCTCCGCGTGCGTCGGCAGGGTGACAAGAAGCCTTTTCCGCGAACCATGAAAGTCAGTGAATCAGGCCTCGAGCCCATGGAATGCATTGAAGTGGTCTGGGAAGCTCCGGCGGCTATTCACTGACCCGGAAGCAGGGGCGAACTCATGGCATTTGAGAAATTGTGCGAGCTGGATGACCTCTGGGAAGGGGAGATGGAATCCTTCGAGATCAGAGGCGTGGAAATCCTTGTGGTCTGGCCTACCGATGGCGAAATCATTGCCTATCAGGGGTTGTGCCCACATCAGGATATTCCTTTGGCGGAAGGCAAGTTCGACGGCAAGACACTCATCTGCCGGGCTCATTCGTGGACATTCGATGGCTGCTCGGGGGTGGGCATAAATCCATCTGATTGCTGTCTCGCCAGATATCCGATAAAGGTTGTAGGAAACGATGTTCTGGTGGATATCGATGGAGTCAAGCCGATGTTCGCGCACAGTTAGTTTTGTGAATATCAGTAGTTCTGCTGCCTTGAAGAATTCGGAGTTCATGGTTCATGACTGAAGAAAGAAAACTGGATGGTAAGAATCTGGTCGGGCCGATCATGCGTCAAGGCGCCTTGGCCAAGGCAGTGATGGAGGCGGCGGAGATAGACAATCCAGACAGGGATATCTTGGTGGAGGATCAGGTGGCTTACGTTCGTATCCAGGCTGAAGGGGAGATGGTCCTGCAGCGCGAAACGATTGAGGAAATGCTGGGCAAGCCGTTCAAGATGAGCGAACTTGAAGTGGAAATGGCTTCTTTCGCCGGCCGTATCAGTACTGAAGCGAACAGTGTGCGTTTCTACTTCATCAATCGAGTTTGATTTTCAAGAATCGATGAGGAGTTGAGTAGTGGACAATACAGAAGTCTTGAAGCCGCTGAAAACCTGGAGCCATCTTTCAGCCCGTCGACGCAAACCCAGTGAATACGAAGTGGTTTCGACGAATCTCCATATCAGAGCCAATGGCGAACCGTTCGAGCTCGATCCAAACGTCTTCCTGAGCCAATGGTACAAGAAGAATTGCGATGCCAGTCCACTGAAGCACCCGGACTGGAACAGCTTCCGGGACCCGGATGGATTGATCTACCGTACCTACAACATGATGCAGGACGGCGGTGAAACCTATGTAAGAGGTTTGTTCGATCAATTCAATGAACGCGAGCACGACAAGGGCTTGAGCCCGTATTGGGCAGGCACGCTGGCTCGTCTTTACACGCCGAGCCGATATCTGTTTCACACGCTGCAGATGTGCTCGGCATACCTTGCGCAGATGGCCCCGGCGAGCACTATATCCCTATGTGCATCGTTCCAGGGGGCAGATTCTTTCCGCTGGCTGAGCCACACCGCCTATCGAACCAAGGAATTGTCTCTCGCGATTGAAGGAAAGGGCTTTGGAGTTGATGAGCGACATTACTGGGAAAATGATATCGCCTGGCAAGGCTTTCGTGAGCTTATGGAAAGGACCTTGACTGCCTATGATTGGGCAGAGTGTTTCGTCGCCTTGAATCTTGTGGCCAAGCCTGCAATTGAAGAAACGGTACTCCGCAAGCTTGGAGAAGCGGCCAGCCATAATGGAGATACGCTGTTCGGATTGGTGGCAGATGCCGAGCTCGCTGATGGTGTGCGTCATCGGCGCTGGGCTTCAGCGCTGGTCAAGTTGGCTCTGGATGTTCCTGACAATGCGAATGTCATAAAGGAGTGGATCGCAAAATGGCAGCCACTTGCTGATCATGCGATTGATGCTTTTTGCACTGCATTGCCGGACGTTCCGGATGCGGCAGAAAAAGCGAAACGTTCAACGCTTTCGTTCCAGCACTCGCTCTTCGATCAATAAATCTGCGCGTGAATAAGGGTCCCTTATACATCGAGTCGTTATTTGTAGATGACATTCGAGTGTATTACGTTCACAAGCACTGACAAAATGACTCATTTCAATGTGACGGTCGAAGGGATGGAAGCGGAAGCATTCTCCCAGGAAATCTCGGATACCCTCCTGGGCGCTGCATTGCGCAAAGGTATCGGTTTTCCTTACGAATGCAATTCCGGCGGATGTGGAAGCTGCAAATATCAGATTGTATCGGGTGAAGTGGAAAACCTTTGGCCGGACGCTCCAGCCCTGACCGCGCGTGACCGGAGAAAGGGGAATCTTCTGGCTTGCCAAAGTCGTGCAAAGACAGATCTCTGTATACGGGTTCGCGTCCAGGCAGATCTTCGGCCTATGGTTGTTCCACGGCGGATGAAAGCCCGGCTCGTGGCTGTACACGATATCACCCACGATATTCGCGAGTTCCGTTTCCATACTGACGAGCGGGTTGCATTTCAGCCGGGCCAATATGCCCTCCTTTCGATTCCGGGCGTGACGACACGTCGGGCATATTCGATGTCGAATATCGCGAATCCGATGCAAGATGGAAACTGGGAATTCCAGATTCGCCATGTCCCCAATGGGAAGGCGACGAATGTTCTTTTCCATCGCCTTAATCCCGGTGACGAGATAGAGATAGACGGTCCGTATGGAATGGCGTATTTGCGTAGGGATGTCCACAGGGACATTATCTGCATAGCGGGTGGATCGGGTTTGGCCCCGATGGTGTCGATCACGCGTGGTGCTTCCGATGCCGGGTTGCTGAAGCAAAGAAAGTTGCATTTCTTCTATGGGGCGCGTACCCCTCGGGATATATGCGGGGAAACCATGCTTAGAGAATTGCCAGAATTCGGAAGCCGCATTTATTATCATCCCATAGTCTCGTCGCCTGACGACGGAACAATGGCGTGGAATGGGGAAACGGGATTTGTACATGATCTGGTATGCCACAGTTTCCCGGATACGATGCCTGAATACGAATTCTATTTTGCGGGTCCTCCACCGATGACCAACGCGCTCCAGGAAATGCTGATGCTGAACCATCATGTTCCGTTTCAACAGATCCACTTTGATCGTTTCTTTTGAGCGAATCGAAATGACCTGCCATCTGCTTTGCCGTGCCCCTGCCCAGTGAAGATCCTGCCCCCCCACCCGGTTGCCAGCATTGCATGGCGGCAGCCCCGGGCCGTGACCCTGGGGCAGGAAATCAACGACTGGGCCGGACGCTTGCACGGGTCTGCAAGGAAATCGCACTGCAGGTCATGAGTATTTCAAGAGCGCCATGCACGCTGGCGTACAGCACGGCGCCCGTTTTGAAAAATCCGCCACGTGCCAACGAAGAAAAAGGAAGAGCGATGTCATCTGATGAATTTGCGAGCCCCGGCAACGGGGATACAGCCGCGTGCCCTTTGCTGCACGGGCTTTCTCTCCTCGATTCCCTGAATGACTGCTGAAGGCCGCGAACCAAGCACCATGAAGAACATACGCTCACACATTGCACGGGTGGTGGTTGCCAACCGTCTGCTGGTCGGAATCGTTTTCATTGCGATTACCGCGGGCTTCATTGCCGGACTGCCCAGCGTCAATATCCGCACTATTTTCAATGACTTGCTGCCGGCGGACGACCCGTACGTCCAGACTTATTTCGCGCATCCGCAGTTCGGCAATCCCCTGACGGTCACCGTCATGGTGAAGCGGACTGATGGCCAGAACATCTTCAATCACGACACGCTGGAAAAAATCAAGAAGATCACGGTCGGGCTTGATCTGATTCCCGGCATCAACCACGACCTGATCACATCCATCACTTCGCCGAAGGCAACCTACGCAGCGGCGACTCCGAATGGCGTGGAAATGGCGCCGGTCATGGGCAACGAGGTGCCCAGCAGCCCGGCACAGCTGGCACAGTTGAGTACCCACGTCGACCACTCCCCGATCGTCCGGGCATTCATGGTCTCGCCGGACAAGAAGGCCACGTTGATCCGGGCGACCTTCATGGACAACCTCGATTACGGGGTGGTCTTCAAGGATGTACGCAAGCTCGTCCATGAGGCCCAGGACCAGAACACCGTGGTCGAGATGGTCGGCGAGCCGATACTCACCGGGTGGGTCTACGAGCTGCAGAAGCAGACCTACATCATCTTCGGCGTGACGCTGCTGCTGCTCAGCCTGGCGCTGATCTTCTACATGCGCAACGTGACCGGTGTCACCGTGCCGGTCGTCTGTGCGGGGGTGGCGGCCATCTGGGGGTTCGGCCTGGTGGGCTGGCTGGGGATTGCCATCGAGCCGTTGCTGATGGTGGTGCCGCTGCTGCTCGTGGCGCGAACTTTCTCGCACTGTATCCAGTACACCGAGCGTTATTACGAACTGCTTGAAGTGCTCGGCAACAAACGTACGGCCGCCGAAGCCACGCTGACCGTCATGATGGCGCCCAGCGTCACGGGCATTCTCACGGACGTCATTGCGATCTTTGCCATTGGCGTGGCACCGATTCCTGCGATGCAGCGCTTTGCATTGTTCTGCGGATGCTGGGCCATTTTCATTATCCCGACGGGTGTCGTTCTGAGTACGGTCCTGCTGTCCTATCTCCCGCGCCCGCGGAACATCGCGGCGATCGCGGGCAAGGCAGGGGGTGAGAGAGGCATCCACAAACTGCAAAAGCTGGCACTGGAAAAGATCGCCTATCTGGTCACCGGACGCCCGGCACGCTACACATCCGCTTTCATGGTTGCGATCTCGGTTGCGGCCGTCATGCTGGCACTGGAGATTCCGGTCGGCAATCCCACAGAAGGCAGCAATCTGCTGTGGAACAACTCGGATTACAACACCAGCGTGCGGGACATCAACGATCATTTCCCTGGCATTAATTCGCTGGAAATCATCCTTGAGTCCAAGAATTCCAACAGCCAAACGGTACGTGCGGCAATGACGGCGGAAGCCTACGCGATCTCGCAGAAGATCCAGCGCATGGCCGAAGAGGACAAGACGACGCCGGTGATGGCCACGCGATCCTTTACGGATTACATGGAAGCCGGTAATTCTCTGTTCTCGGGGGGCAGCCCGAAATGGTTTGGTGTTGCGCCGGCCGACAAGGACGTCAAGGGGGTCGGGAACACGATTTCATTCGGCCAGAACCCGCTGAACTATGCAGACGTGACGGATCTGACATTCCAGAATTCCACGATCTCCCTCTATTACCGCGACAACAAGCAGGCCACTGTGGATGGGGCCCTGGCACTGGCCAAGAAAGCCGTGAAGGCAGTGGGTGCAGACCATAAGTACCTGAGGGTACGTCTGGCATCAGGGACGATCGCACTGCAGCAGGCTACAAATCATGTGGTCGAGCGTTACCACATGATCCTGTTCAGCCTGTGCTGCGTGGCCATCTTTTTCCTGACCTGGTTTGCCTACCGCGCATTGATGGCGCCGGTGATCCTGCTGGTTCCCGTGATCCTGTCCAACTATTACCTGGTCGGGACCATGAACCTGCTGGGTATCGGCCTGGATATCAATGCGGTCATGGTGACGGTGCTGGGTGTTGGCGTCGGCATCGACTATGGCATTTATCTGCTGTCCCGCATCATCGAGGAATATGCGGCGCAGGGCCGTGACTGGGGCCGTGCCATCAGCGAGGCATTGGTCACGACGGGCAAGGCGATCATGTTTACGGCTTTGATCATGCTGATCGGCATCCTGCCGTGGTACTTCTTGTCCGACCTGAAGTTCATGGCGCAAATGGGCTTGCTGCTGGCTGCGATCATGCTCATCAACATGCTGCTGGCGCTGGTTGTATTGCCGCTGATGGTCTGGTTGCTCAAGCCGAAATTCATCAGCCGTGAGGATAACGTGATGGGCGAGGCATTGGATTTGTCCATCTATCAAACATACCAGGGCACTGCTGAGAGTACTCCGTGATTGCCTTTTTAGAATCTTTTCCCTTCCTCGATGTTTCCGGGGGAGATGTTGCGGTCCCACAACTGAAAGGAGGTATCTGAGATGCGTATCAAGAAATACGATGTCGACTATTTTCGTAGACATCTGATGCAGACTGCGGCACTCGGTCTGGGGACCGGCGTCCTGATGCCGATCGAGAAATTGTTCGCCAGCCAGGGCGACGACATCCGCAAGGTTTATCCGGACGAGCTGTTGTCCATCGAGATCCAGAGCAAGGGCAAGATCAAACCAGGTGACGTTATCGACAAGAGCAACGTCGAATCGGTGAAGCATCTCCTGGACCCCGGAATTTACGAGCAGATCAGCGGTCCGGAGGGCCGTACGATCTACATCAAGGCGCCCGAAACCAATCCACGCAACCTCACCACGGCAAGTTACTACGACGCGACGTCGGCCGACATCAAGAACGGTCATACGGCCCATCTCGACGCCAACAAGAACGTCGTCGATGAAAAGGGCAACAAGTGGCAAGGGGGGTTGCCGTTCCCCAGCCCCAAGACCGCCGAAGAAGTCTGGATGAACATGGGCCTGAACATCGGCCGTGAAGATGTCGCTTGCTACGTGATCGACCAGACTGACCTTGATCCCGCCGGAAAACAGCAGTACCACTACAACTTCCAGTGGGTCGAGATGAACACCATGGCGCGCACGGCCCGCACGCCATACAAGAACCTCACCGACGAGCTGCGCCGTCAGAGCGTGTACTTTGCGGCGAATCCCGACGTGCGAGGCACGACGTTCCTCAGCATCTGGGCTTACGACATGCGCAAGATCCCGGATCTCTACGGCTACCTGCCGCAGTTCAAGCGCGTGCGCCAGTTCCCCGCCAACCAGCGCTTCGAACCGCTGGTTCCCGGCGCGGTGTGGTTCTTGAGCGATCCCTGGGCTGCGGGCGACCCCACGAACACCTGGGGCAATCACAAGATCGTTGAGCGCAAGCCGATGCTGGGGCCGTGGAGTTCCGACTCTTCCACATGGAACCAGACCACCTGGCAGCCTCCGATGCAAAAGAATCCGAAGTTCTTCAACGTGCCGTTCGAGCTCTGCCCGGACGTCATCGTCACCAGTTGCGAACCGACGGGTTATCCGCGTTCTCCGGTGTCCAAGCGTGTTGCATACGTCGACGCGCGTGTCAGCGTCGCGACCAGCAACATCCGCTACGACCGCCAGGGAAAGATGTGGTCGAACTTCGAGATGGCGCATGGATTGTGGGACAAGGTGGGACCACAGAAGAAGATGTACCCAGGTCCGGACGGAAAGGATCCGGCCTGGTCATGGACCTACGTGCACATCTACGACTTCCAGACCAAGCGCATGTCCCTGTGCTATCACGTCAGTGAGGCCGCGGGCGTGAAGTCCCGCTTCCAGGCTGACGCCGACTGGGCGTGGAACACCTACTGCACGCCGCAGGCGCTGCAGATTCTGGGTAGCTCGTGATGCATCACGAATCCCGGTAAATCAGGGGCCGGATGAGGCGGCCGGCGACATGGACGTGTCGCCGGCCGCGCGATCCTCACCTTTCCAGACAGGTTCAGGGAACATGAAAAAGCGTTTTGCAGCGAGTGCATTGGCATGTCTGGCGCTGGCCTGCGGGCCCGTGCATGCGACGTCTTCAGATGCACCAGGGACCGCCGCACCCGTGGCCCGGGATGCGGATACGGTGCTGGCCCAGGCAACGCCGCACGACAGGCTGCTGGCGATCGCCTTCCATGGCGATTTCGGCATCAGCGTAGGCGAAGCCGGCAGGATCATGACAACCCAGGATGGTGGCAAGACCTGGACGAAGTCCCCGGTTCCACGATGCCTGCAGATGAAGTATCTGCCGTACGCCCGCGAGATGGTGGGTGTGGCGACCAACGGCAAGCGCACCATCATGGTCGGAGAGATGGGACACATCCTGGTCGGGGGCGAGAACGGCCCCTGGCACAAGGCGGTCAGTGGCACCACGCAGCGGCTGTTGAATGTCAGCATCAATGACAACGGGCTGGCCTTTGCGGTCGGTGCGTTCGGCACATTGCTGAAGTCGACGGACGGCGGAGAGAGCTGGACGTCTGTCGCTCCGGACTGGGTGCCGCTGTACAACCCCGCCGGGTCGGATTCGTTCATCCAGATCACGAACCCGACACTCTATGCGGTGAAGGTCAGTGATGACGGCAGCGTCTTAATCGGTGGTGAAAATGGGCAGATCCTCCGCTCCCCGGACCAGGGCGCGACGTGGGATGTTGCCTGGCGTTACCCCGTGGCCAGCGGCGAGGTTGCGCCGACCGTTTTCGGGATGCAGATCGGTCCCGGGGGTACGGGCTACGCGGTTGGGCAGGCGGACCTGATGCTCAAGACGACTGATGGCGGGTCCACGTGGACCCCCCTTAAGAGCTCGGCAGACGGCCAGTCCGAGTTTTTCGCGGTTGATTCCGATGCGCAAGGGAATGTGCTCGTTGTCGGCATGCGGGCTGCATTTCGCAGTACCGATGGAGGCGCCACCTGGAAGCGCATGGACGGACTTGATCTGGCGATGGCCTGGTACAGCGATGTATCCCATGCGTCCTCGGATCCTCCGGGAACATTCATCGCGGTTGGCAACCGCGCAAGGATCATCCAGTTGGCGGAGTAGCGGGGACGGTTGTGCAGGAATGGGTTGATTGGGATCACAAATCGAATGAGGGGTAGCCATGAGAAAGAGAATGCGTGAAGTTGCAGGCTGTGTGGCCGGGTTGGTTTTTCTCGGCCTTCCTGCCCTGGCGAGTGCGGATGGATATTTTTCTGACCTGTGGAGCAACACGGTTTTTACCGGTTCTCTGCAATACAATCTCTCGGTGCGTACCGATGGAGACCAGAATCAGTACAACCAGTCAAACCTGCCATTCCAGGATGTCGCAGTTCCGCGCCAAGCTTATTTGCCCAATGCCTTGTCTACCGGAGCCCTGAATGCCGTAGGGAACCTCCTGGGGTTGGCGCCAGGGAGCTTGCCTGCTGCCGGGGCCTCTGATTTCACGATTCCCATTCCTGGATACGCCGACACCGTCAGACGTGGCGACTATGCCCCGAAGAATCATCTGCCATTCAACAACAACATGCTGCGCTTCAACGGCCGTGTAAACACGCCGCTGGGCCACAACCTGACTTTTGTTTCTGAGTTGCGGGTCGCGTATGTTCCGACACTGTTTTCCAATCGCTATAACGCCACTGCCTTCGGCGACACCCAGGGAGGCATAACCGGCGGTGATTACTACAACGGGCCGGATACCGGAAATGTAAATTACTTCGATGCGAAGGGTCGGAACGGCAAGCGCCTGAATCCGCTGGAACTGTCGAGCAGCAATTACATGGCCGACCTGCCGACGCTGGTATTGAATTACCGGAACGGACCGTTCAGCGCCAGCCTGGGGAACCAGACGATTGCCTGGGGACAGGGGATTTTCCTGCGCACGCTGGATGTTCCGAACGGACTGGACTTCCGCCGCCACCTCATACTTGATCGCGCGATCGAGGAATATCAGGACAAGCGCGTATCCTCCCCCGCGCTCCGGGTCATGAATCAGGTGACAAACGACATCCTGATCGATGGCTTTGTCGAGAAATTCCAGCCCACGATCCTGCCGAACAGCAATACGCCTTACAACGTCATTCCCAGTGCTTTTTACACGCCGCTCGACAATTACTATGTGGGAGGCTACGACACCAAATTGAACTACGGATTCCGCATAAAGGCGGACTACGGGACCTGGGGATGGACCCTGATGGCTGTTCGCCGCTACAACCCGAATGGCGTCTACAGCTGGGGAACCAGCGGCATCAACAAGGGGCTTCCGACCAGCCCGGTCACGACCCTGGGTAATCTGGTCACCACAGCCTACAATCTTAAACTCGAGGGGTGTGGAGCGGCCTACAACCCGACTACATGCCGGTTGTTCCCGAGTACGGGCGCAGCATTGGCATCGTCGCCTCTTACGGTCGGCCCGGGTGGCGTCTACAGCGGCAAGGAATGGTTTGCAACCGCCGGCAGTGCCCATCTGAACGGCCTGGCCGCGTTCAACAACGCGATCAACGAATACGCTAGCTTGCGCGACCTGTACGCAGACAATCAGTCCACTGTGGCCGGTGTGGAGCGCGAACTGAACACGTTCTTCATGGGGTCTGGCGGCAGCCTGCGTGGCACCGTGCAGCGTGATTACTATGCCGAGAATAACTTCGGCGCGGGCCTGTCGTACGTCACTGCGAGCGAGCACTCGCTGCTGGATTCGATCATCCTGAATCTCGAAGCGACCTATACACCGTACGAAAGGCTCACCGACCCCGGTCTGGCGCATGGCGGACTCAAGACCAGTGAATACGTCATCGGGTTCGATGCCGAGAAATGGACGCGGTGGTCGGATGCCTATCCGGCGGCCTATCTCGTCTTTGAATACCAGCGCCGCAGCGCGAGCGATCTGGTGGGCTTGAGCCTCAAGGGCTATCGTGGAAATACCGGCACTACCGATCCCATTGTCCCGACTGGCATTTCCAGCGCGAACTATCTTGTATTCGCGGGATTCCAGCCGACGCCAAGCCGCTTGTTCGTGTTCGAATGGGCCGTGCTGTGGGACATCCAGGGCGGCATGCTGTTCCAGCCCAACGTCCGCTACGCCCCTGGTCACAACATCAACGTGGATCTGTTCTACAACTACGTGAATGGCAACCTTTACGGCAACCCCACGAAG
The DNA here is from genome assembly GCA_004298465.1 of Nevskiaceae bacterium. Lineage (GTDB taxonomy): Bacteria > Pseudomonadota > Gammaproteobacteria > Nevskiales > Nevskiaceae > SCRT01. The sequence goes on from SCRT01000001.1 coordinate 156,874, forward strand.
AACGTTGTAAGCGATATCAACAACGATAACGAGATCACGCTCCGTGTGACTTACGGGTTCCAGTAAGGAAGGTCTTATGTGCCAGGATTCGTCGGGCAATTCTTCAAATTGGCATGGTGCTTCCGTCATGAAACCCTCCACCAGCGCATTGGGGCTGTATCTGTTGCTCTCGACAGCCCTGTGCCTGGTGGGGCCGAAGCCTGCCTGGGCGGGGGGTGGTTATTTCATTCTTGGCTATGGACCTTATGCCGAACAGATGGCAGGTACCTCCACTGCAGTGGGGGCGGATGGTTCTGCGGGAGCTTCGAACCCGGGCAAACTGTTCGACGCCGGGAATCGGCTTGACCTTGGGGTGCTTACCTTCCTGGTGTATCGACGGATAGAGCGCAGCGGAGCCACGGACGGTTTCAACAACTTCAGCATTACGAGCAAGAATGGAAGTTTCTATATGCCGGATTTCGGTTTCGCACACCGGATCAGCAACCGTTTCTCCCTGGGGTTGACGGTCTATGCGAATGGAGGGTTGAACACATCCTATGACAGGAGTACCGGTGTTCCTGACACCAATGCGAATCCTGGCCTGTGCGGCCACAAGCCCGGCAACTTTATTTTCGGATGCGATAAATTCGGCCTCGACCTGAATCAGGTCATATTTGCTCCTGCCCTGTCCTGGAAGTTTGCGCCGGGACAAAGTATCGGTATTGCCCCGTTGCTGGCCTACCAACGGATCAGGATATATGGTTTTCAGGCGTTCGTGCCTTATTCCGAGCGTCCGGATGACGTGACCAATCGCGGCTATGACCAGGCTTTTGGCGGCGGAGTGCGGATTGGCTGGTATGCCCATGTGACGCCTTGGCTGGACCTGGGGGCAGCTTACGCAAGCCAGATCTACATGCAGAAATTCGACCGCTATCAGGGCCTGCTGGCAAACCATGGGCGATTCAACGTCCCGGAGAATTACAGTATAGGGGCCGCCGTCAAGCCATGGGATGGCTGGGTAGTGGCCATCGACATCCAGCGTATCGATTATCACGAGGTTCCGGCTCTTGGAAATGGAGTACTGAATTCCCTGAAAGATCCGGAGGTCAATCCTCTCGGCAGCAAGAATGGCAGCGGCCTCAATTGGCGTAATCAGACCAACTATCGCCTCGGCGTGGAATATATGGTTTCGCCACGCTTCACGTTGCGGGCAGGCTACGCTTATGGGCGCCGCCCGGATGACGAGAGCAGCAATTCGACGACCCTCAACATGATGACTCCGAATCCGATCGTAAATGTCACGCTGGGGTTCAGTTGGTCCATGAACGACAAGAACGACCTGAATTTTGCCTATGGCCGTTACCTGGCGGCGACCTATAAAGGGCCGTCGTCGCTTGCGACACTTCCAGGCATCGGTCCCGCCGCAATGGAGTCGATGCGGGCTTTCGTGGATACGATTTATCTGGGCTGGAGTTGGCACATGTGAATGTGTTGCCAGGATGGAATCGGCATGGCGGTATCGACTGCGCATGGGACAGGTTGTGGCATCGATCCAGATGGTTGATTTTCCAAGGAGACAGTTGTTCATTTCGCATCATGCCTCTCCAACTGATGACGATCCTCCGCACACGCAACCGCGCGTGTGTTTTCCGGTGGCAGGAAGAACCCTTCCTGTCACCGGGGTTTTCAATGAATCGGGTGACGATCCCTCTCACGCTTCATCAATCGCTCGATGGCGTGAGTTAACGGTGCGGAATATCTCCTTTCCGTCACCGTTCTTTTTGATGGATCACGGTTGCTTTCCACGGGTTCCAGGACGGAGCATTGCATTGCGCCGCGGCGAATCCTGGCCGTTTGCTGCGCGGACCGACAAGCTTCGTGCTCACACGGTCACGTGTACGGGTTTACGTTTGGCTAGAGTCGAGCGACAAGATCGTGGAAACGGAGCGCGTGCTTCGTTGACGCGAAAGCGAGGGGTTGGAAACGTGTTTCGCACGACCATCGATGTGGAGGAGTCCCTATGTTGAAGCAGGTGCAGAAGCAGTGGTTCGGGCACGGAATACTGATGTTGCTGGCGGCATTGATCGGCGGGGTCGGGCTGTGGATGTTCCTTCTCGGCGGGTTCGAGATCGTGCCGGGCTACATGCTGCATTTCCAGCTGCCCGGAAGCGTGGAGGGCTGGCATCGTATTCATGCCGCGCCCGTCATGAACGGCTTGATGGTGATTGGAGTGGCGCTGGTGTTGCCGGCGCTCGATTTTTCCGAGCGGGCAGCCAAGATCATGGGCTGGTTGATCGTCGCCGACGGCTGGGGCAACGTGATTTTCTACTGGTTCGAGAACTTCATGCCGAATCGCTCGCTGAGCTTCGGCCCAAACCAGTTCGGGCCAGGTTCCTGGTGGAACGTGATCGGCCTGGGGCCGGCCTACGTATTTGGCGCAATTGCCATCGTGGTGTTCGCGATCATCGGCTGGCGCGGTATCCACGCGATCAGCGGGAAAGGCACAGGGGAAGCTTGAATCCTGCTGCCGGCATCTGGCGGTTTGGCGGCTGTCAGGCTGTACTGCGTGCAGCGACAGTCGCCTTTCGAATGAGGGCCGGGCAAAACGGCTGATGCGGCCGGTGCGCCGCCGCGAACCCTGTCCAGCGACGGACACCCGGCAGCCTGTCGTCAGGTGCGGGCGAGCCACCATCCCGTGGCCTGGACGCCGGCCCGGATGCGGTGGCTGGCAGGCCGGGCGGGCGGCTGGATTCAGATCGCGCCGTCGGCCCGCAGTTTTTCGATGCGCGTGCCGTCGATGCCCCAATCCTTCAGGATGTCGAGCGTATCGGCGCCGGTCTTGCGGGGCGGGGCGGGCGTGTCGCAGGCGGTACGGGAGAAGCGCGGCGCCGGCGCGGGCTGGGTGACGCCCGCGATGTCGATGAAGGTGTTGCGCGCCCGGTTGTGCGGGTGCTGCGGGGCTTCGTCCCAGTCGAGCACCGGGGCGAAGCAGGCGTCCGTGCCTTCCAGCAGCGCACACCATTCGGCGCGTGTCCTCGTCTTGAACAGGGCGGCGAGTTTTTCCTTCAGCTCCGGCCAGGCGCGGAGGTTCATCTGCGCCTTGAAGGCCGGGTCGGTGATGCCGGCGCGCGCCAGGAAGTCGTTGTAGAAACGCGGCTCGATCGCGCCGAGGGCGACGAACTTGCCGTCCGCGCACGCGTAGGTGCCGTAGAAGGGCGCGGCGCCGTCCAGCAGGTTCGATTCGCGTGCGTTGTTCCACAGCTTCGCGGCGCGCAGCCCGTACATCATCGAGGTGAGCAGGGCGGCGCCGTCGCTCATGGCGGTGTCGACGACCTGCCCCTTGCCGGAGCGCTGCGCTTCCGTCAGCGCGCAGGCGATGCCGAAGGCCAGCAGCAGGCCGCCGCCGCCGAAGTCGCCGACCAGGTTCAGCGGGATCGACGGCTGCTCCTTCGGGCCGATGGCGCCGAGCGCGCCGGTGATGGCGATGTAGTTGAGGTCGTGTCCGACGGCATTCGCGAGCGGGCCGGTCTGCCCCCAGCCGGTCATGCGGCCGTAGACGAGGCCGGGTTTGCGGGCCAGGCATGCGTCCGGGCCGAGACCGAGCTTTTCCATCACGCCGGGGCGGAAGCCCTCGATCAGCGCGTCCGCCTGCGCGACGAGGTCGAGCACGGCGGCGGTGGCGCCGGGCGCCTTCAGGTCGATGGCCAGCGAGCGACGCCCGCGCGCCATCACGTCGAACTTCGGGTCCGGAAACAGGCGCAGCGGCGCGCGCTTCGAGTCCGGCTTCTGCTCGATGCGGATGATCTCTGCACCCATGTCCGACAGCAGCATGGCGCAGAACGGCGCCGGGCCGAGCCCCGCCATTTCGACGATCCTGATTCCGTGTAGCGGTCCAGCCATGTTGCGTCCTCGTGTCAGGCGGCCCCATCCGCGTCCTGCGCATGGTGGTCGGAAGCCACCAGCATATACACCGCGGGCACGACGAACAGCGTGAACAGCGTGCCGATCGACAGGCCGGCGGTGATGCACAGCCCCATGCTGAAGCGCGACACGGCGCCTGCGCCGGAGGCGAACACCAGCGGCAGTGTGCCGAGCACCATGGCGGCGGTGGTCATCAGGATCGGCCGCAGGCGGATGCCGGCGGCTTCCTGGACGGCCTGCAGCTTCGTCTTGCCCTGGCGCTGCGCGTCGTTCGCGAAATCCACGATCAGGATGCCGTGCTTGCTGATGAGGCCCATGAGCGTCACCAGCCCGACCTGCGTGTAGATGTTGATGGTGGACCCGACGACGCCGAAGTCGCTGAACAGGTTGATGAAGATCAGCGCGCCGGCGATCGACATCGGCACCGATACGAGGATGATGAGCGGATCGCGGAAACTCTCGAACAGGGCGGCGAGGGCGAGGAAGATGATGATGAGCGCGAAGGCGAAGGTCGTCACGAAACCGCTCGACTCCTGCATGAACTGGCGCGAGGCGCCGCCGTAGTCGACGGAATAGCCGGGCGGCAGCACGTCCGCCGCGATCTCGCGCATCTTCTGCAGCACTTCGCCCATGCTGATGCCGGGCATCGGCACGCCCTGGATGGTCGCCGCGTTCGCCTGCTGGAAATGCTTGATGGTCTGCGCCACGACTTCATGCTTGATGGTGGCCACCGTCGACAATGGCACGGACGTGCCATTGCCCGTCGTCAGATGGTAGTTCAGCAATTGGTCGGAATTCAGGCGATAGCGCTGCAACACCTGCGGAATGACCTTGTAGGAACGCCCGGAAAGGTCGAAGTAGTTGATGTAGCCACCGCCGAGCATGGCCGCCAGGCCGTTGCCGATCTGCGCCATCGTCAGCCCCATCTGCGCGGCCTTGTCGCGGTTGATGACGATGCGGTCCTGCGGGCGGTCGAGCTTCAGGTCGCTTTCCACGAACACCATCAGCCCGGTTTTTTCCATGCGCTGCAGGAATGCCTGGGACACGTCGTTGAGCTGTTGCAGGGAAGTGCCGCCGCCGATGGCGAACTGGATCGGCAGGCCGCTGGAACCGGGCAGCGGCGGCAGCTGGAACACCGCGACTTTCTGGCCGGCGATGGTGTTCATGACGTTCTGCACCAGCGGCTGGAGCTGGTTGGAGGTGCGCTTGCGCTCGTTCCACGGCGACAGGATCAGGCCGGACATCGACATGTGCGGAATGTCGAACTGGAACGCGTGTTCTACTTCCGGGAACTCGAGGGCTTTCTTGTACAGCAGGGCGGTGTCGCGGTGGCGCTGGAACACCGTGGCGTCGGAGGACGGGATGCCCATGGTGAAGAGCGCGCCCATGTCTTCCTGCGGTGCGAGCTCGTGGCTGGTGTGCGTGTACAGCACGAAGATGCTGCCGAGCACGAGCGCGGCGAACACGTAGGTGACGGGGCGGTAGTCCAGGCTGCCTGCAAGCCAGTGCTCGTAGCGCAGGCGCAGCCGCTCGAAGCGGCGGTCGATGAAGGCGGTGAGGCGTTCGTCCCAACCCTGGCGTTCTTCCGACTGGGCCTTGAGCAGCTTCGCGCACATCATCGGCGACAGCGTCAGCGCCACCACGCCGGACACCACGACGGCCCCCGCGAGCGTGAATGCGAATTCCGTGAACAGCGTGCCGGTCAGCCCGCTCTGGAAACCGATGGGCAGGTACACGGCGACCAGCACGGCCGTCATGGCGATGATGGCGGAGCCGAGTTCCGCAGCGCCGAGCAGCGCCGCCTGCAGCGGCTTCTTGCCTTCCTCGAGATGGCGGTTGACGTTCTCCACCACGATGATGGCGTCGTCCACCACCAGCCCGATGGCCAGCACCAGCGCCAGCAGCGTGAGCAGGTTGATGGAAAAGCCAAAGGCCAGCATCAGCGTGAACGTGCCGACGAGCGACAGCGGAATCGCCACCACCGGGATGATGACGGCGCGCGGCGAGCCGATGAAGGCGAATACCACGAGCATGACGATGACAAGGGCCTCGGCCAGCGTGCGGATGACTTCCGCGATGGCGCCGTGCACGAAGATCGTGGAGTCGTAGACGATCCGGCCGTGCAGCCCGCGCGGCATCTGCGCGAAGATGTCGGGCGTCGCCTTGCGCACGGCGTCCACGACGTCCAGCAGGTTCGCGCTGGGCGCGATCTGGATGCCGATGAACACCGCTTCCTTGCCGTCGAAGGTGACGGCGGAGTTGTAATCGTCCGCACCGAGCGTGACGTTTGCCACGTCCTTGAGCCGCACGATGGCGCCGCCCTGCTGCTTGATGATGAGTGCGCGGAATTGATTCAGCGTAGTCAGGTTCGTGGAGCTGGTGAGGTTGATCTGCACCATCTGGCCTTTCGTGCTGCCCAGGCCGGTGATCGCGTCGTTGCTGCGCATCGCCTGCGCGACGTCCGCCGCCGTCACGTTCAGCGCGGCCATCTTCTGCGGGTCCAGCCACGCGCGCAGCGCGAAGTTGCGGGCCCCGAGGAATTCCGCCGTCTGCACGCCCGGCACCGCCTGCAGGCGGGGCTGCACGACACGGACGAGATAGTCGGTGATCTGGTTCGCGTCCAGCACATCACTGCGGAAACCGAGGTACATGGCATCCACGGTCTGGCCGATGGCCGTGGTGATGGTCGGTTTCTGGGTCTCGGCCGGTAGCTGGTTGAGGACGGAATCGACTTTCGCGCTGATTTCCGTCAGCGCCTTGTCGGCGTCGTAGTTCAGCTGCAGGTTCACGGTGATCTGGCTTACGCCGTCCGCGCTGGAGGACGTCATGTAGTCGATGCCGTTGGCCTGAGCGATGGCGTTTTCCAGCGGCGTGGTGATGAAGCCGGCCACGGTCTCGTTGGAAGCGCCGTAGTACACGGTGGTGACGGTGACGACGGCGTTCTCCAGGTGCGGATATTGCTGCACCGGCAGCGACACCAGTGAGCGCAGGCCCAGCACCAGGATGAACAGGCTGACGACCATCGCCAGCACCGGCCGGCGGATGAACAGATCGGTGAAGTGTTTCATGGCGCCCGCTTCACTGTTCCTGGGGAGTCGGATGCGGGTTGTTCAACGGCTGCAACTCGTTGTTGATGACGACCTTGCTGCCGTTGCGCAGCTTGAGCTGGCCGGCGCTGACGACCACGTCGCCAGCCTTCAGGCCCTTCAATATCTGGACCTGATCGCCACGCGTGGCACCGGTGGTGACGAACTGCTCGTGGACCACGAAGGTCGGGGTTGCCGGCTTGTCGCCCTGTTTCTTCCCGGGGTTTCCGTCTTTCTCACCGTTGTCCACGGTGGCGGCGCCCGGGTCAGGGGTGATGACGAACACCGTGTCACCGTAAGGATGGTAGGTCACGGCGGTCTGTGGCAGCGTCAGGAATGGCTGCGGGGTGCCGGTGGTGATCTTCACGGCGGCGTACATGCCGGGAATCAGCTTGCCGTCCGGGTTGGGCAGTTCCGCGCGCACCTGGACCGTGCGCGTCGCGGGGTCCACCTGCGGGGTGATGGCGGTGAGGGTGCCAGTGAAGGTCTGGTCGGCAAAGGTGTCGTTCGTCGCCGTGATTCTCTGGCCCACCCGCAATTCCGCAAGTGCCTGCTGCGGCAGGTGGAAGTCGACGTAGATGGGGGTGAAGGACTGCAGCGTGACGACCGGGTCGCCGGCTTTCAGATATTGCCCAAGGTCGACCTGGCGCAGGCCGAGGCGCCCGGCGAACGGTGCGCGCAGTGATTTGTGATCCACCATCGCCTGTTGCTGGGCGACGTTCGCGCGGGCCTGGGCGAGTGTGGCGCGGTCACTGTCGACGGTCTGCTGGCTGACGGCGCGCGCCGCGAACTGCTTGCGGTCGCGTTCGAAAGTGATCTCGGCAAGCTGCGCGGCGGCTTTCAGGGCCTGCAGCCGTGCGCGGTCCTCGCTGGCGTCGAGCTGCAGCAGGGTTTGCCCCGTCGCAACCGTTTCACCGGACTTGAACGCGATGCGCTCCACCGTGCCGGCTACCTGCAGGCTGAGTGTGGCGCCGCGCACGGCGCGCAGCGTGCCGACGGCGTCCATCGAGCGCGTCCAGTCGGACAGCGCGGCGGTGGTCGACGCCACGGTCTGCGGCTGGGACGTCAACGCCGAGATGTATTTTTGGATGAAGCCGGCGCTCATGCGGTGCATGAACCACACGCCGCCGAAGACGATGCCGGCGGCGACGAGCATGATGAACATGCGCTTGACCATCAGATTCCCCCTTCTTGCGGGTGTCGTGCGACACCCGGGCCTTATGGTGTGGTTGAGATGGGTTGGGCAACTTGTGCCGTGCTGGCGACGGCGGTGTCGGCGCGGTTCCACCAGCCGCCACCGAGGGCCTGGAACAATGCCGCAGTGTCACTGTAACGTGCCGCCTGCGCCTGGATCGTGGCGATGCGCGCACGCTGCCAGGCCAGCCCGGCCTCCAGCACACCGGGATACGTCAGTCCTCCCGCCTGGTACTGCCCCTTGGCGATTTCCAGCAGTTGTCCGGCCGCCTGCTGAGCGGCGCGCTGCGTGCGCAGGGCGTCGGCATCCGTCTGCAAGGCCTGCAGCGTGTCCGCCACGTCGCGGAACGCCGTCAGCACCGTGCTCCGGTACTGGGCCTTGGCCTGCTCGAACGAGGCCTGTGCGGCCCGCTGCCTGTGCAGCAGCTCGCCGCCCTTGAAGATCGGTTGAGTCAGCGCAGCGCCGAAATTCCACAGCCCGCCGCCGGGGGAGAACAGATCTTCGGGGTGAGTGGCAAGCGTGCCGAGGTTCGCGGTCAGGGTGATCTGCGGCAGCCGATTCGCGATGGCGATGCCGACGGCGGCGCTGGCTTCGTGGAGCCGGGCGCTGGCGGCCTGGATGTCCGGGCGTTGTTCCACGAGGCGCGACGGCAGGCTGACGGGCAGCGTGTTGGGCAGCGCCAGGTTGTCGAGCTGGATGTCGAGTGCCGGCATCTCGCTCGGGAAGTGGCCGGTAAGCGTGGCCAGCAGGTTCTGTGCGGCGGCCCGCTGGCGCTGCATGGGCGGCAACCCGGCTCGCGCCTGCGCCAGCAGCGTCAGCAGCTGCTGTCGTGCCGCCTGCGACGCACCGCCAAGTTCCACCTGCCGGCGCAGGATGCCGGCGCTTTCCACATAGGCGTCGATGATGGCGTGCTGGGCGGCGATCTGCTGGTTCAGTGCGGCAACCTGCACGGCCGTCGCCACCACGTTGGCCGTCAGGCTCAGGCGCGCGGCTTCCAGCTCCATGCGGGCGTAGTCCACCGTCGCCCCTTCGCGTTCGATGGTGCGGTGCGTGCCGCCGAACACGTCGGGCACATACGACACCTGCGCCTGGGCCTGATACAGCGTGTAGATGCTGCCGGGGAAGCGGGGTTGCCCGAACAGCGCGCCAGGGGTCCGCTGCCGTTGCGCCTGCAGCACGCCATTCAACGCAGGCCACAGCGCACCGCCTGCGGCGCGGTAGTTTTCCTGCGCCACGCGCAGTGCCGCCTGTGCCGCCGCCAGGTCGGGGTTGGCCTTGAGTGCGGCGGCAACGAGGTGGTTCAGTGCTTCGGAGTGGAACAGCGCCCACCATTCGGCGGGCAGGTCGGCACCCGGCGCAAAGTGCTGAGCGTGGCCGGCCGTGATACCCGAGATGGCACCGGTGGTCGCCGGCAGCGGCTGCGCCGTGTAGCGTTCCACCGACGGCGCGTTCGGCGGGTGATAGTCCGGGCCGACGACACACCCGGCAAGCGTGACCGCGAACATGGCGACAAGCCTGGGCAAGGAGCTGGGCATTGAATTTTGCTTGGGTCGAGTATGCGCGGGATATACCATTGCCACCGCGGGTACCTGCGGCAGAGCTTGCAGCGAGTGGCGTCAGATCGCCGCCGGTTGGGTGATTCAGCGCGTTGCGAAAGGCGCCGTGTCGAAGTAATCGCGCCACGCGTGGATCTTGCCATCGTGGAGCTTGAAGATGCCCATGACGCGCAGCGACACCAGCGTGGTCCCGTCAGCGGCCTTGATGTCGTCGATGCGCTCGGTGAGAACGGTATCCCCTTGCGTGGCGATGGCGAGCATCGTGACGTCGATCGACTCGAACGGAATTTGCGTCGCGAACTGATCGAAGAAGGCGATGGCTTCCTCCGGGCCACAGGTCCTGGATAGGCCGACGTTTTCGTAGATGCAGTCCGGTGCCAGATAGCGTCGCACGGAGTCGTTGATGGCAGCACGGTTTTGCCGCCAGGACGCGACGAAGGACTGCACGGTGTCAATGGGGCTCATGTCTTGATCTCCGGCTGCGGGGCGTGGTGGGGAACGAGGTCAAGCATCCTAGCAGCTAGATCCGTGGGGAATCTTCGGCCATCACCCCTATTGGGAGTTTGTGCGGGCATCGCACGGCGCGATTGCCACGTGCTATGGATTTGCCTGCCAGCGATGGCGCTTGGATCTCCTATTTCGTCGCCACCGCTCCTGCCCCGGCAGAACCCTGGATTGCGTTGCCAGCCGTGGAATCGTCCGCCACCGACTGCGCCTGCCACCCGCCGCCCAGCGCCGTGTACAGCGTGATCCGGCTCTGCAGGCTTGCCACGCGCGTGTTGATGACGCTCTGCTGTGCCTGATACAGGGTGCGTTGGGCATCGAGCACATTCAGGTAGTTGTCCACGCCCTGGCGGAAACGCTGCAGCGACAGGTCGTAGCTCGTCTGTGCGGCGGCCACCAGCCTCTGCTGGGCCGCCAGCTCGGCGTTCAGCGTGCCGCGCGCGGCGAGCGCGTCGGCCACTTCACGGAACGCGGACTGGATGGCCTTCTGGTATTGCGCGATCGCGACGTTCTTGCCGATGTGCGCGAGATCCAGGTTTGCCTTGTTCGCGCCACCGGCAAAGATCGGGATGCTGATGGATGGCGCGAACGTCCATTGCTCGGAGTGGTTGCCGAACAGGCCCGAAAGCTGGCTGCTGGCGGTGCCGAAGCTGCCGGTGAGGGAAATGCTCGGGAAGAACGCTGCACGCGCGGCGCCGATGTTGGCGTTTGCAGCGCGCAGTTCATTTTCCGCGGCGCGGATGTCGGGACGCTGTGCAAGCAGGCTGGAGGGCAGGTCGGCTGGCAGCACGTCGAGGAAGTGCTCGTCCGCCAGCAGGGTCTTCGCGCGCAGCAGCGCGGCAGGGGGCGGCGTGCCGAGCAGCGGAACCAGCAGGTTGGCTGCTTGTGCCACGTTGCGTGTGAAGTGCGCCACGTCGGCCTGCGCAGTGTCCAGCGCCTGCTGCGCCTGGCTCAGGTCCAGTGCCGTCGCCACGCCGGCGGCGAAGCTCTGATGCGTGAGGTCGTAGGCCTTCTGCTGGTTTGCCACCGTCTCCTGCGCGAGTTGCAGAAGCTCCATTTGCGCCAGGTAGGCGACGTAGTCGTTCGCCACTTCCGCCACCAGCGTGATCTGTGCCGTGCGGCGGTTCTCGTCCTGCTCCAGATAACGCTGGAACGCGGCCTCGTCGAGGCTGCGGATGCGCCCGAAGAAGTCGATCTCGTAGGACGTGAAGCCGATCCCAGCGCTGAACGTGCGGAACGTGCGGCCGCCACCGCCACCACTGCTGCCGACGCCAAAACCATTGCGGGCGCGGGCGGAGACGTGCTGGACATTATCGGCGGCATTGGCGCCGATGGCGGGGAACAGGGCCCCGCGCTGAATGCGGAAACGCGCCTGCGCGGCTTCCACGTTGAGCACTGCGATGCGCAGGTCGCGGTTGTTTTCGAGGGCCAGAGCGATGGCTGCGCGCAGCTGCGGGTCGAGGAAGAAGTCCCGCCAGCCGATATCGGCGGCGAGCGGCGCATCGGCGTGGGGCTGGCCGTTCGCGGCATAGGCCGGCCCGGTCGGCCATGCCGTGCCTGCGGTGCCCAGCCCGCTGGCTGGGCGCTCGTAGTGCGGGACCAGCGTGCAGGCACCGAGCAGCAGTGCGGCTGCAGCGAGGACGAAGTGCGGGGTGCGCATCAATGTTCTCCTGCCGGTGCGTGGCGGGCTTTTCGGCGCAGGACAAGGTGCTGGATGCCGACGAAGAACACCGGGACCAGGAAGATCGCCAGCACCGTGCCCGAGAACATGCCGCCCAGCACGCCGGTACCGATATCGATGCGGCCGCCGGAACCGGCGCCGGTGGCGACGGCCAGCGGCAGCACGCCGAACATGAAGGCGATGGAGGTCATCAGGATCGGGCGCAGGCGCTGGCGCGAGGCGGCGATCGTGGCCGGGATCAGGTCCATGCCGCTTCTCATGTTCTGCACGGCGAATTCCACGATCAGGATGGCGTTCTTCACCGCCAGTCCGACGGTGGTCAGCAACCCGACCTGGAAGAACACGCTGTTGTCCAGGCCGCGCAGCGTGACGAACACGATGGCGCCAATCACGCCCAGCGGCACGACCAGGATGACCGCCAGCGGAATCGACCAGCTTTCATACAGGGCCGCCAGCGCCAGGAACACCACGAACACCGAGATCAGGTACAGCACCAGCGTCTGTGAGCCGACGCGCGCCTGCTCGAAGGACAGGCCCGTCCACTGATAGCCGGCGCCGCGCGGCAGTTTCGCGGCGAGCTTTTCCATTTCCTGCATCGCCTGCCCGGAGCTGTAGCCCGGCGCGGGTTCGCCCAGGATCTCGATGGACGGCTGGCCGTTGTAGCGCTCCAGCTTCGGCGAGCCGTAGGTCCAATGGCCGCCGGCGAAGGCGGAAAACGGCACCATGCCGCCCGTGGTGTTGCGCACGTACCAGTCGCCGAGCTGGTGCGGCAGCATGCGGAACGGCGCGTCGCCCTGCACGTAGACCTTCTTCACGCGACCGCCTTCGATGAACTGGTTGACGTACGTGGATCCGTAGGCATCCTGGAGGGCGTCGTTGATCGCCGTCGGCGTGACGCCGAGGGCGTCCGCCTTCAACCAGTCGATGTCGAGCTGGTACATCGGCGTGTCGTCGAGGCCGTTGGGCCGCACGTTCGCGAGTACCGGGCTCTTTCTCGCCATGCCGAGCAACTGGTTGCGGGCCTTCAGCAGGTCGGCGTGCGACATGCCGGACTGGTTCATCAACTCGAAGTCGAAGCCGGTGGCGTTACCGAGCTCCAGGACCGCCGGCGGAGCGAACGTGATGATCTGCGCATCCCGGAAGTGGGAGAAATTGCGGTTCGCGCGCTCGGCGACGGCCATCGTGGAGTTCTTTGCCCCCGGCCGGTCGGCCCAGGGTTTCATGTTCACGAACGCCAGGCCGGAATTCTGGCCCTGGCCACCGAAGCTGAAGCCGGCCACCGTGAACACGCCGGCCACGTTGGCTTTCTCCTGGGTCAGGAAATAGTGCTGTACTTCCTCCAGCGCCGCCTGCGTGCGCGACAACGTCGCACCCGGAGGTGCCGTGACCTGCACGAACATGATGCCCTGGTCTTCCTGCGGCAGGAAGCCGGTGGGCAGGCGCGCGAACATGACGACCATCAGGCCGACGATGCCGATGAAGGCGATGGAATACAGCACGAGCTTGCCGGTGACGTGTGCCACGCTTCTTTCGTAGGCGCGGTTGAAGCGGTCGAAATTGCGGTTGAACCAGCCCGCGAAGCCGCGTTTCTCCTTTTCCTCGTTCGCTGGCTTGAGCAGTGTGGCGCACAGCGACGGCGTGAAGATCAGCGCCATCAAGAGCGACAGCGTGACCGACGCCACCATGGTCACGGAGAACTGGCGGTAGATCACGCCGGTGGAGCCGGCGAAGAACGCCATCGGCAGCAGCACGGCGGTCAGTACCACGCCGATGCCGACCATGGCGCCGACGATCTCCTTCATCGACTTGCGCGTGGCCTCCTTCGGCGACAGCCCTTCCTCACTCATGATGCGTTCGACGTTCTCGATGACCACGATGGCGTCGTCCACCAGCAGGCCGATGGACAGCACCATGGCGAACATGGTCAACGTATTTACGGAATAGCCGAGCGCGTGCAGGATGCCGAAGGTGCCGAGCAGCACCACCGGCACCGCGATGGTGGGGATGAAGGTGGCGCGCAGGTTGTGCAGGAACAGCAGCATGACGAGCACGACGAGCCCGACCGCCTCGAACAACGTCTGGACGACTTCCTCGATCGACACCTTCACGAACGGCGTGGTGTCGTAGGGGTAGAAGACCTTCAGCCCGGCCGGGAAGAAAGGCTCGATGCGCTTGATCGTGGCGCGCACGTTGTCCGCTGTTTCCAGCGCGTTGGCGCCGGGTGACAGGCTGATCGCGATGCCGGACGCCGGCTTGCCGTTGTATTCGCCGTAGCTGTTGTAGTTTTCCGCCCCGATTTCAACGCGCGCCACGTCCTTCAGGCGCACCTGCGAGCCATCCGGCTCGACGCGCAGCAGGATGTTGCGGAACTGGTCGACGCTCTGATACAGCTCCGGGCCGATGATGGTGGCATTCAACTGCTGGCCGTCGATGGCGGGCAGGCCGCCCAGTTCGCCGGATGCGATCTGCACGTTCTGGGCGCCGATGGCGGTGACGACGTCGTTCGGCGTCATGCCGTAGGCATTCAGCTTGCCGGGGTCGAGCCAGATGCGCATGGCGTGCTGGGCGCCGAAGATGCGGATGTCGCCCACGCCGGGGGTGCGGGCGATCGGGTCCTGGACGTGCGAGGCGATGTAGTCCGCGATGTCGGCGCGGTCCATCTTGCCGTCTTCCGACAGGAAACCCGCGACGATCAGGAAGTTCTTCGTGGCCTTCGCCACCACGATGCCCTGGCGCTGCACTTCCACCGGCAGGGACGGCGTGGCCAGCTGCAGCTTGTTCTGCACCTGCACCTGGGCGATGTCGGGATTCGTGCCCTGGTCGAAATACAGCGTGATCTGCACCGACCCGTTGCTGTTGCTCTCCGACGAGAAGTACAGCAGATGGTCAATGCCGGTGAGCTGCTGCTCGATGATCTGCGTCACCGTGTTCTGCACGGTCTCCGCCGATGCGCCAGGGTACATGGCGCGGATGGAAACCGACGGCGGGGCGATGGCCGGGTACTGGGCGATCGGCATCTGCAGCATTGAGATGAGGCCCGCCAGCATGATGACGATGGCGATGACCCAAGCGAACTTGGGCCGGTCGATGAAGAAGTTGACCATGGATCAGCTCGCCTGCGAAGTGGAGTCCCGGGCCTGTAGACGCGGCCCGAATGCGGTGGGGGTGGCGGGGTTCATCAGCTTTCCTTGCCGTCGCCGTCCTGCGCTGGCTGGGCCGGAGCGGTGCCCGGTGCGACCGTTGCATCCAGCTTCACTTCCTCGACTTTCACCTTCGCCCCGGGGTGCACGAACTGCAGGCCGGAGACGACCACCCGGTCGCCCGCCTTCAAACCCTGCGTCACCAGCCACTTGTCACCGATGGCGCGGGCGGCCGTGACGCTGACCAGTTTCACCGTGTCGTCCGGGTCGACCACGAACGCGGTGGCGTTGCCCGCCGGGTCATGGGTAATGCCCTGCTGGGGGACGAGCAGCGTGTCCCGGCGCGTGCCTTCCGTGATGCTCACGTGCGTGAACATGCCCGGCAGGAGCTGGTGCTTGGGGTTCGGAAACACGGATCGCAGTGTGATGGAATTCGTGTTCGGATCGACCGTGACTTCAGAAAACTGCAACTGGCCGGTGGCGCCGTAGATTGACCCGTCGCCGAGCCGCAAGCCCACTTTCGCCGCGTTGTCGCCGCTGTGTTCCAGCGCACCATCCGCGTACTCGCGCTGCAGGCGCAGCAGGGTGGTGCTGGGCTGCGTGGCATCGACGTAGATCGGGTCAAGCTGCTGGACGGTGGTCAGCGGCGTGGCCTGGTTGGCCGTCACCAGCGCGCCCTCGGTCACGAGCGAACGGCTGCTACGGCCCTTGATGGGCGACAGGACTTTTGTGTAGCGCAGGTTGATGCGTGCCGTCTCCAGTGCCGCGCGGGCCGATGAGACGCCGGCGCGTGCCTGCTTTTCCGTCGCTTGCATGGTGGCGAAATCCAGCTTGCTGACGGCATTCGTCGCTACCAGCGGCTGGTAGCGCTCGACCTTGAGCGTGGCGATCGCGAGCGCGGCCTGCGCGTTCTCCAGCGCCGCCTTCGCGCTGTCATAGGCTGCCTGGTAGGGCGCAGGGTCGATCTGGTAGAGCGGCTGGCCCTTTTCGACCATGCCGCCTTCCTTGAAGCTGCGCTTGAGGATGACGCCGCTCACCTGCGGGCGGACTTCCGCGATGCGGTAGGCCACGGTGCGGGCCGGCAGCTCGGAGGTGAGCGTGACGGTTTCCGGCGCGAGCGTCACGACGCCGACGGTAGGCGGCGGCGGGGCGGGTTTCGGGCCGTCCTTGCTGCCGCAGGCGGCGAGGAGAAGGCTGCTGCCGATGCAGAGGCCGAACCACGCCGTGCGGCGGGTAAAACGCGAAGTGGAGGTCATCGTCATGAGAGATCGGGGTGAGCAGCGATACCGTTGAGCAGAACGTCACGAATACCCTGGGCGAAACGTTCCGGTGCTTCGGCATAGGGAAAATCGGGATTGAAGCGCAGCACATCGCGCGTCTGGAAGAAGAACAGGCAGGCGGCCAGCGTGGCAGCCCAGGCCAGGATCGGGTCGACACCGGCGCGCAGTTCGCCGTTGGCCTGCGCGCGCCTGAAGACCCCGGTTTCGATCCGGAAGTTGTCGTTGAAAATTTCTTCGCTCAGCTCGCGACCGCGCAGGGCGCCGTTTTCCAGCATCTCGCGCAGCACGACGCGCGACTGGGCGCTTTCGCTGACGAGATGGTCGAGGACGCGCTGCACCAGCAGCTTGAGCTGGTCGGCAAAGCACGCATTGCTTTGCGCGATGGGCACGAGATTCTCCCGCCAGCGCTGGGCGGCGGTACGCAGCACGGCGAGGTAAAGCAGTTCCTTGGAGGCGAAGTGATGGAATACATTCGCCTTGCTCACGCCGGCCTGCTGCGCGATGGCGTGCATGGACGCGCCGCTGTAGCCGTGCGTCGCGAAGGCTTCCAGCGCGGCGTCGAGAATCTGGCGTGCACCTTCGCAGGTGGCGTGTGGGGTGGGGCTGGGCATTGCGAAAAGTACGGGAATTCCAGGTGATGGCGAAGCGCTGGACAGGGCCGTTGCCGGTAATCGATAACTGACTGACCGGTCGGTCGGCGGGCAAGTCTAATGAATCTGCCCTGGGGAATGCAACTGGCCGATGCAACCCGGCGTGGCTCGCTGACTTTATCCACGATCACGATTTGAGCCACTATCCGTGCACATGGCGCGACACGGGTCGCACCAGCAACGCGAGGCATCTTGCATGTACGGAGCGCGGAACACATGGGCCGTGATGGCAGCGTTCAGTGTGGTGCTGGTGGCCTGGGGTACGGCCACGGCAGCCCCCGTCGAGGTTGCTCTTTCGGACAACGGTGTGGCGCAGGCGCGCCAGCTTGCCCTGCGAAACGTGACAGCGGCGCAGGCCAGCCAGCGGCGCGTCGTGGCGCTGGATGACGAAACGGGAAAGCTCGTTGCGGATTACCGCGCCGTGCTGCGCAACACAGCGGAACTCGACGCCTACGCCGCGCAAGTGCAACCGCTTTTGCAGCAGCAGGCGCAACAGCTTGCTGCCCTGAAGAAGCAGATCGCCAGCCAGGGCGACCTCGGTCGGCAGCTTCTGCCGCTGATGCTGCAGATGACCGACAGCCTGGCGCAGTTCGTGAAGCTCGACCTGCCGTTTCTGGTTGACGAGCGCGCCACACGCATCGCCCATCTGCGGGCGGCGCTGGCCGACGGCAAGCTGTCGCTGGCCGACCAGTTCCAGCGCCTGGCCCAGGCTTATCAGGTGGAAGCCGGCTACGGTCGCAGCTTCGGCACGACTTCCCAAACGCTCGAAGTCGGTGGTCACCAGCGTGCCGTGAATGTGCTGCGCGTCGGGCGCGTGGCGCTGCTGTACGTGACGGCGGACGGCAGCGACACCGGCTATTGGGATGCCGCTGCGAAACGCTGGGTGTCGCTCGGCGGCGACTATGCGCGTGAAATCCGCGAGGGCGTGCGCATCGCCCGTGGCGACCTTGCCGCCACCCCCTTGCTGTTGCCGATGCCAACCGCACCGGGAGCGGCGAAGTGAAGGCCGCGGCGCGGTGCGCAGTGCTGCTGGCGGGCCTGCTTGCCCTGCCCGCGTTCGCGGCGGACACCGGGTTGGCGGCGCTGCTGCAACAGGTGCAGCAGGCCAGCCAGTCCGATGCGCAGGAACAGGCGGTGCGCATCCAGCGCTTCCAGCAGCGACGCGATGCCCAGGCCGCACTGCTGGCGCAGGCAAAACAGGCGCAAACCACGGCGCAAGCGCACGTGGATGCGATACGGGCGCAGTTCGAGGCCAACCAGAAGCAGATCGACACGCTGCAGCAGAGCCTGCAGAACGCGCTGGGTGACCGCGGGCAGCTGTTCAGCGCCGTGCGCGAGGCGGCGCACAACTTCCAGGCTCTTGCGGACGGCTCGCTCATCAGCGCCCAGCACCCCGAGCGGGGCACGGCACTGGCGCAACTGGCAGACGGCACGCACGTGCCGTCACTGGCCAATCTGCGCACGCTGTGGCTGTTGATGCAGCAGGAGATCACGGACGAAGCTGGGGTGATGCGTTTTCCGGCGACGGTGATGGATGCGAACGGCGCACCACAGGCGATGGGCGTCGTGCGCGTCGGCCCGTTCACGGCCATCGGCGCCGGGCGCTACCTGGCGCTGATGCCGGGCACCACGCAGCTGGCCGTGCTGCCGCGCCAGCCGGGTTTCGTGGCGGCGGCCCGCACATTCGAGGCCGCTGCCACGGGGGCGATGGCGCCGGTGCTCGTCGACCCGTCGCGCGGCGCGCTGCTGCGCCAGCAGGCGCAGCGGCCTTCGCTGCTGGAGCGGGTCGAGCAGGCGGGCTGGATCGGCCGCGTGATCATCGCGCTGGGTCTGGTCGGTGCCGGGCTGGCCCTGTGGCAGCTCGTCTACCTGTGGCGCGTGGGGCGGAAAGTGCGCGCGCAGCTGCGCCGGCCGGACACGCCGCGGGCCGACAACCCGCTGGGCCGCGTGCTGGCCTGCCTGGACGAAACCCGGCCGGACGAGGACGTGGAAGTGCTGGAAACCCGCATTGCCGAAGCCGTGCTGCACGAAACGCCGCCGCTGGAACGCTTCCAGGGCTTCCTGCGCATGGTGGTGGCGGCCGGGCCGCTGCTCGGGCTGCTGGGCACCGTCGCCGGCATGATCATCATCTTCCAGGTGATGACGGAAGCCGGCGCCGGCGATCCGAAGCTGATGGCAGGAGGCATCTCGCAGGCCATGGTCGCCACGGTGCTCGGCCTGCTCGTGGCGCTGCCGTTGCTGTTCGTCAACAGCATCCTAGCGGCGCGTTCGCGGGTGCTGGTGCAGATTCTCGACGAACAAAGCGCCGGCTTGCTGGCGCACCGGCTGGAGCAGCTGCATGGACGCTGAAACACTGGTGACCGGTGTCGTGGCGGGGTGGGCGCACGCCGCATGGCTGCAGGAAGCGCTGCGCGCACCGTTTGCGTCGCTCGACGATTTCCTGGCGTCCGGCGGCTGGGTGCTGCGCTGGATCCTGGCCGTGGCGCTGGTGCTGTGGACGCTGGTGCTGGAACGCTACTGGTACCTGTGGCGCGTGTACCCGCAGCGCCTGGCGCAGCGTTTCGCGGCGTGGCGGCAGCGCAGCGATCATGCCTCGTGGAC
This sequence comes from Nevskiaceae bacterium, assembly GCA_004298465.1. Taxonomy (GTDB): domain Bacteria; phylum Pseudomonadota; class Gammaproteobacteria; order Nevskiales; family Nevskiaceae; genus SCRT01. The sequence continues at coordinate 176,467 of SCRT01000001.1, forward strand.
GGCACGCCGCATCCGCGAACAGTGGATTTCGGAGTTGAAGCTGGGCCTGGACGCCCCGCTGCCCTTGATCCGCGTCGTCGTGCCGCTGGCGCCGCTCATGGGGCTGCTCGGCACCGTGGTCGGCATGCTGGAAGTGTTCGATGCCCTCACCCAGCACGGCGACGTGGACGTGCGTGCCTTGTCCGCCGGCGTATCGCACGCCATGGTGTCGACGCTTGCCGGGCTCGTCGTCAGCCTCGTGGCGATGCTGTTCCACACCCAGCTGCGGGCGCGCATCGCGCGCTGCGAGCAGCAGCTCGGCACACGCTTCAGGGTGGGTTGACCATGCGCCTGCGCCGCCATTCCAGTCCGGTCGAGGATGCTCGCATCGATCTCGCCCCGATGCTGGACTTCTTCACCAACCTGATGATCTTCTTCATCATTTCCGCGGCCTTCGTGACGCAGGCCGGCATCCATGTGCAGCCGCCGGCCGCACACACCGCACAGCCTCTGGACAACCCCAGCATCATCGTGGCGATCAGCGCGGACGGCGAGGTTTACGTCAACCAGCAGCATTCCGATATCCGCCTGCTGCGCGCCGCCATCGCCGCGCTGCGCCAGCAGCACCCCAAGTCGCCGGTGCTGGTGCAGGCCGACCGCGACGCGCGTGCCGGGCTGATTGTCGCCGCGATGGACGCGGCGCGTCAGGCAGGTGTGGACAACGTCGCGCTGGCGGCGGTGCGGGCTCCGTGACAACTCCGGTGACGACTGCCGCGCCGATCTGGCGTGAACCGTCCCGCGTGGCGGCGGTCGGACGCTGGAGCCTCGCGGCAGCGGGCGCGGTGCTGCTGTCGTGGCTGCTGTTCTCGCTCGTGCAGCAACTCATCGTGGCGCCGGCGCTGCCGCCGCCGTCCGATACGCAGGTGATCAAGAACGTGAAGGTGGTGACCGCCACACCGACGCCGCAGCAACCGCGCCTCGTGCTGCCGCCCATGCTGAGCCCGGCGGCGAAAGCCTTGCCGCACCCGGCCCCGGCAGGGCCCGCACCGGGCGTGCCGGCCCTGCCTGCGCTGGCGATGCCTGCCCCTGCTACACCGGCGCTGGACGTTGCGGCCGTCGGCGTGCCAGTGGATGTCGGTACCAGCGCCGACCTGTTCGGTTCCGGCGCGTTTGCAGGCTTTGCCGGCGGTGGTGCGGGCGGCGGTGGCAGTGGAGGTGGCGGAGGGGGAGGCGCGGGCGGCAGCGGGCTGGGCGGGGCGGCGGATTTCAGCGGTAAGGAATTGATTCCGCTGTCCACGGCACGGCCGGAGATTTCGAAATGGGCCTATGACCACAAGATCGAGGGCTGGGTGGAAGTCGCGTTCACGGTGATGAAGAACGGCCACGTGTCGAACGTGCGAATCATCAACGCGCAGCCGAAAGGCGTGTTCGAGGTCGCCGCCGTGAAAAGCGTGGCGCACTGGATCTACGCGTCGCGCCGGGAGCCGGTAGAGGTCAAGCAGCGCGTGGAATTCAAGCTTAGCGATTACCAGTACAACTGGAGCACGGATTGAGGGCGCTTGGCGCCGCAGTGCTTGCGGCGGTGGCCGTTGCCTGCGTGCTCGGCACGGCGCGCGCGGCCCAGTACCGCAGCGAGGAAATGACTGCGCCGGGCACGCCGCAAGCCAGCGTTCAGCAGACGCCGCAGCAGATGCTGGCGGCGGCGAAGACCGGTTATGAACGTGCCCTGCTGCTGCGTGACCTCGCGGCGCGCGCGGTGGCGGGCAAGGACTACGTGAAGGCGGTGGCGTACCTGCAGCAGGCGCTGGCGCAGAACGCCCTGTCGGCGCCGGCGCAGGCGTTGATGCAGCAGCAGCTCACCGCGCTGCTCACCGCCAGCGGCGACCCGGCGCAGGTCATCAAGGCGCTGGAACCGGCCTATCGCAAGGGCGGCGCACTTGCACCGGGCCAGCAGGCGGCGCTGGGGGCGGCCTACGTGCGCCAGAAGCGCTATGCGGACGGCTTGCCGCTGCTGGAAAAGGCCGTGGCCGCGCAGCCAGCCCCGACGCCGGTCGCGTGGCTTGAAGCGCTGGCCGCCGCGCAGCTTGGCATCGGCCACGTGGCACAAGCGGAACCGACGTTGCAGCGTGTCGTGGCCGCTGCGCCGGACGCACCCCAAGGCTGGCTGCAACTGGCTGCCGTGCAGGTGAAGCTGGACCAGGCGCCGCAGGCCCTGGCAACGCTGGAGCTTGCGGCCCGGCTCGGCTACCTCGCCACTTCCGCGCAGCGGCTGGAACTCGTCGGCGTCGCGTCGCGGGCCGGGCTGCCGTACCGCGCGGCGGCGATCCTGCAAACCGATCTGCAGGCCGGGCGTGTCGATGCCACGCATCAGAACTGGCAATGGCTCGCCGTGCTGTGGACGCAGGCCCGCGAACGGGCGCTGGCGATCGCCGCATGGCGGCGCGCCATCGCACTCGGCGGCGGCGCGGCGCTGAATGCGCAGATCGGTGCGCTGGCCCTGCAGCAGCAGGACTACGCCACGGCCGCGACGGCCTTCGCCGCTGCGGGAGCGACGCCGGCGCTGCGGCTGAACCTCGGCATCGCGCAGTTTCATGCCGGCGACGTGCAAGCCGCCCGTGCCGCGTTCACGCAGGCGGCGCAAGGCGGCGGCAAGGTCGGGACGCAGGCTGGGCAGTGGCTGGCGTTTGTGCAGGCTGCCGGCGCGCGGCAGTCGGCGGACAATGCCGCACATCGCTCGCTGCCGCAGCTTGCGGCGCTGCAGCCGCGTGATCCGCTGGCTGGAGCAGCGATCAAGCTGTCTGCAGCGCAGCGCCCTGTCGTCGTCTCCGGCACGGTAGCTGCGATACCTGCCCCCAGTGCCCCGCAAGCGGCCTCGTCGACCGCGGCGCTGGATCTGCGCCGCTACACGCCGGTGGGTGCGGAACGCGCGGGCAGCGCGGACGGCGCGGTGCCGGCATGGGTGGGCGGGCTGACGCGGGCGCACTGGCCGGCCGGCTGGCAACCCGGCCAGCGCCTCGTCGATCCGTTCGCGGCGGACCAGCCTTTGTTCACGGTGACGGCAGAAAATGTGGCGCGCTATGCGAAATACCTGTCGCCCGGCCAGCAGGCGCTGTTCCGCAAGTTCCCGGATTACCGGATGGTCGTCTACCCGGCGCGGCGCACGGTGGCGTACCCGCAGGCGATCTACGACGCGACGCAGGCGAATATCGGGCGCGCGAAGCTGCTGGGCCCGGACGCACTGTCTGGCGCGCGCCTCGGCTTCCCGTTTCCGCGCCCCGCAAACGGCGTGGAAGTGATGTGGAACCACCGTGTGCGCTATCGCGGCGGCTCGTCCCAGCAGCAGTCCGCGCAGGCCGTGGTGTTTGCCGATGGCCGGCGCGTGATGCTGCGCCAGACGGAACTCGTGTATTCGCGCTATGCGAACCTCAAGGATCCGGTGGACATCGACCGTGACAACATCCTGCTCGACTACCTGACGTGGTTCGAGCGCCCCACCGGCGGCTTTGACTTCGCTGCGCTCGTGCACGAAACCGCGAATTCGCAGAGGTCGCAGCGCGCCGTGTGGGTGCTGCCGCCGAAGCTCGGGCGCATGTTCCGCGTGCCGCCGGTCGGTTACGACCAGCCGTTTCCCGGTTCCGGCGGCCTGTATTTCCTCGACATGGTGGACATGTACAACGGGCCGTTCGACCGCTACGTGTGGAAGCTGGTCGGCAAGCGCGAGCTGCTGATTCCCTACAACGCCTACCGGCTGGCCTCCGGCCGCGACAGCTACGATGCCCTGCTCACGCCGCACCACTTCAACCAGGACGCGGTGCGCTACGAGATGCACCGTGTCTGGCAGATCGACGCCACGTTGCGCGGGGGTGCCCACCATGCCTTCGGGCGCCGTGTGTTCTACGTCGACGAGGACTCGTGGAACGTCGTGCTGGTGGACAACTACGACCCGTCCGGCCAGCTGTGGCGGATCCAGGAAGGGCACCTGCTGCCGCTCTACGGTGTGCAGGCGGCAGTGTGCGAGCCGGTCGTGACCTACGACCTGAAGGGCAGCAGCTATTTCGTCAACCACCTCATCGGCCACGAACCGCCGGGGCGATTCGGCCTCAAAGGCTTGAGCGAACGCCAGTTCCAGCCGGCCGTGGTGCAGGCGCGCTTTGGCCGCTGACGGCGCATGCGGCACACTGCGCGCGACATGATTCGCACCCCGACTGCCAAGCCGCCGACCCTGTTCGGTGACGCCTACGAACTCGTGGCGACGCTGGCCCGCCTGCGCCCCATTGCACTGCTGGGGCAGGCGTTGGCAGTGCTGTTTGCCGTCTTTGGCCTGCATCTGGTGCTGCCGCTCGTGCCGCTCGCCAGCGTGCTGTCGGTGTCGGCACTGGCCGTGGTGGCGGCGCTGTGGCGGTTGCGCAAGGCGCGCCCGGTGGGCGAGACGGAAGCCGTGCTGCACGTGTGCTTCGACATCCTGGTCCTGGCCGCCGTGCTGTATTTCACGGGCGGCGCCGCGAATCCCTTCATCACGCTGTTGCTGGTGCCGGTGGCCCTGGTGGCGGCGACCCTGTCGGGGCGTGGCATCGCGGTTGTGACGCTGCTGGCGATGGCGGCCTACGGGCTGCTCACGTTTCGCAATGTGCCGTTGGGCGAAATGTCCATGGGGGCGGCGGAATTCCGCCTGCATCTGGTTGGCATGACGGTGAACTTCTTCGTCGCCGTGGTGCTGCTGGCGGTGTTTGTCGGGCGCATGAGCGCCGCGATGGGTGCCCAACGTCGGCTGACGGCGGAACTGCGCGAGAGGGCGCTGCGCGACGAAGGCATCCTCGCCATCGCCACCCAGGCGGCGGAAGCCGCACACCACCTGAACACACCATTGTCGACTTTGCGCACGCTGCTGCCGGAAATCCGTGACGGGCGCGAAACGGATGTCGATTTATGCGCCGACCTCGACGTGATGGCGCAGGAGGTGGAACGCTGCCGCGGCATCCTGCGCAGCATGGTGGACTACGGCCGCCACCGGCTCGACGGCGCGCCGCAGCACACCACGCTCGGTGAATACGTGGACAGCCATGTCGACCGCTTCCGCTTGCTGCATCCCGATGCCCAGCTGGCGCTGCGTTTCGAGGGCCGGCTCCGGGCGTTGCGCATCGTCAGCCCGCCGGGGCTGGCGCACGCATTGCTCAACCTGATGCAGAACGCGCTGGAAGCCTCGCTGCAGGCCGCTGCACAGGAAGCCGTGGAACTCACGGTGACGGTCGATGCCGGGATTGTCGAATTCGCCATCGGCGACCACGGCCGCGGGTTCGGTGCCCGCCACGCCGGGGCGCTGCCGGGGGAAAGCTCGAAAGCGCATGGGCTCGGCATCGGCCTGGCGCTGGCGCGCTCCACCGTGGAGCGGCTGCATGGCGAGCTGCATACCACCAGCGGTCGCGACGGCACGCACGTCAGCGTGCGCGTTCCGCTCGTGGAGAACCCGTGAACCGCCTGCCGCCGAACATGGCAGGCGAGCTGCTGCTGGTGGAGGACGACGCGGTGTTCTCCGCCGCGCTGGGCCGAGCACTGGAGCGCCGCGGTTTTGTCGTCACGCGGGCTGCGGATGCGGCTGCTGCATTGCAGGACGCCCGACGCACACAGCCGGCCTACGCGGTCGTGGACCTCAAGCTCGGCGCCGACAACGGTCTGGAACTGATCCCGGAGCTGCGCCAGCGGGTGCCGGACATCCGCATCCTGCTGCTCACCGGCTATGCCTCCATCGCCACCGCGGTGGAAGCCATCAAGCGCGGCGCGCACGACTACCTCGCCAAGCCCGTGGATGCCGACGCCGTGGTGCACGCCCTGCTCGACGAAGGCGGCACGCAGCCCGAAGTGACACTGGGAATCCCCGATACACCGCTGGCCTTGCGCCGCGTTGAATGGGAACACATCCAGCGCACGCTGGTGGAATGCGACGGCAACATCTCCGAAACCGCACGCCGGCTTGGCATGCACCGCCGCACGCTGCAACGCAAGCTCGCCAAGCGGCCGGTGCATGAAAGGGGAGACGTTGGTGAGGCGTGAAGCATGAGGGGCTGGATATTGAATGGTTCGTACCACCCACATTCCCGTCACTCTGTGTGGCGACCGGACTTCACGAGAAGAGGATGCGCCTGGTTTGGCGCCTGTAGGAGCCGGCCTGCCGGCGACTGGTTCCCTGCGATGTTGGTCGCGTACAGGCCGCTTCTGCGGCAGGCGCGTGGTCGCAGGAACCGCTGATACTTCACCCCTCACCCTTGGTGCTTCACCCACCCTGCGACGATTTGCCACATTGCCTTCCAATGCGGCGTCCCTATGCTTGTCTGCATTGATCGACGGGGAGGTTGGTGATGTTGCGGATGGCGACGGTTTGCGTGTGTGCGACTTTGTGTGTGGTACCTGCCGCCTACGCCCGGGATGCCGCCGCCGGTGATGACGATTCCGCGGCCACCCAGTTGCAGAGCGTGGAAATCGTTGCCACACCCGTGGACCACGCGATCCGCATCGAACAGAAACTGACGCCCGGTGCCCTGCAGATCATCGACGGTGAAAAGCTTTACGAGCGCGGCGTGGACAACCTGGCCGACACCTTCCGCTACACACCGGGCGTGTCGATGGTCAGCGACAGCGGTGCCGACAGCGGCGTGCTGTCGATCCGTGGCACGAACCTCACGAACATCAACTACGACAACAGCGGCGTGATGCTGCTGCAGGATGGCCTGCCGATCACCACCGCGGACGGGGCGAACCACAACCGTCTGCCGGACCCGCTGGAAGCGCGCGACATCGTAGTGGCCAACGGCGCGAACGCGCTCACCTACGGCGCCAGCCAGCTCGGGGGCGCGATCGACTTCGTTTCCCGCACCGCGCTGAACAGCAACCCGAACCAGATCTACCTCTACGGCGGCAGCGACGGGCTGGGCGGTGGGCGCTTCAGTACCGGCGGCGTGGCGGACGATCTCGACGGCATGCTGACGGTGGACGTCAAGCATCTCGACGGGTATCAGGCGCAGAGCCGCCAGAACCGCTTCGGCGTCTACGGCAACATCGGCTGGAAGCTGGCATCGGACTTCAAGCTGCGGCTGTTTACCAGCTACCTCGACAACCGCCAGCAGCTTTCGGGTGCGCTCACGCGTGACCAGTTTGCCGCCGACCCACGCCAGGCGAATCCGACGTATGCGTTCGGCGATCACCAGCTGAATGTGAAGACGGGTCGTGGGGCGCTCATCGGCTCCTGGGACATCAATGCCGTCAGCGGCCTGGATTTTGGCGTGTCCTACGAAGGCCAGGCGCTGTACCACCCGATCGTGGACGTGATCGCGCCGTTCGCGCCCACTTCACCGCAGGATGAATTCTTCAGCCTGCTGATTAAGACCGTGCAGCGCACGGCGGGCACGATGCTGCGCTATCACCTCGATCTTGCCGATCACAAGCTGCTGGTCGGCATCAATTTTGCCTATACGAGCGACGCCGGCGGCAATTTCCGCAACCATCGCGGCGAACCCGGCCCGCGTACCGATACCGTCGACCGGCGCGCGAACAACATCACGTTGTTCGCCATGGATCGCTGGGAATTTGCGCCGCGCTGGACGCTCGTCTACGGCACGCAGGGCGTGGTCACGAGCCGCGCCGTGCGCAACGTTGCGCTGGCGACGGCGGAAACCGGCACGCCGGGGCCGCTGGACAGCTACGACCGCCAGCAGACCTATTCATCCGTCAACCCGCGCATCGGCCTGATCCACGCGCTGACCAAGGATAGCGAAGCCTACGCCAACATCAGCCGGCTGTATGAGGCGCCAAACAACTTCATCATCGACAACCAGGCGCCAGCGTTGGGCAATGGCACGCTCAAGGCGATGCAGGGCATGTCCTACGAAGTCGGCCTGCGCGGGAACCACGCGCTGCCGTTCGACGCCTCCAGCGTGCGCGGCAGCCTGGCCTTGTACTACGCGCAGATCCGCAACGAGGTGCTGGCGGCCGAGGACCCCGCCCGGCTCGGCAACACGATTGCCGCGAATGCTGGGCGGACCGTGCACGCCGGCATGGAGGCGCTGCTGGCGGCAAGCTTTGCCGTTCCGAAGACGCCGTGGCAGGTGGACCCACTGCTGAGTTTCACGTACAACCATTTCCGCTTCGATGGCGACCCGGTCTACCACAACAATCATCTGCCCTATGCGCCGGACTACACGCTGCACGGTGAAGTGCTGATGCGGCAGCGCAACCTCGGCCTCTACGCCGGGCCGACGTTCGACTGGGTGGGTGCGCGCTGGGCCGACATGAACAACACGTTTGGCGTCACCGGCCATGCGCTCGTCGGTTTCCGCGCCGGCATTGAGCGCGGCCGCTGGACCCTGTTTGCCGAGGCCACGAATCTGGCGGACCAGAACTATGTCAGCGCCGTCAACGTGCGTCTCGATGCGCCGGGCCCGAACGATGCGCTGCTGTACGCTGGCGCCCCGCGCGCGGTGTTCGTGGGCATGCGCATGCATTATTGAAAGTAGATGCGGGTTGGAGGTTGTCGAGATGTCCTTGCGTACTCTGTGGCGTGGTGGCTGGGTGCTGCTGTGCTGTGCCCCAATCGTGGCGGCTGCCCACGCCGGCGATATGAACATGGAGGGGCACATGGCAGCGGCGGATACGACGGCTGCAGCGCTGGGGGCAAGCGCCGCCTTTGCCGCCGACGGTACGTTGTGGGTGGCGACGGTTGCCGATGGCCGCGTGGTGCTGCGCCATTCCGTCGACTACGGGAAGACCCTTTCCGCGCCGGTCGCGGTGGCCGCGCAGCGCCAGGACATCGACAGCTTCGGTGAGAACCACCCGGACGTCGCGGTCGGCAGGGATGGCGTGCTGTACGTGACGTGGGTCGAGAAGTTGCCGCAGAAGTGGGCCAGCCGCATCTGGTTCGTGCGCTCCACGGACGGCGGCCGGCACTTTTCATCACCGATTCAGGTACATCGCGATACCCGGGCGCTCACCCACAGCTTCGACGTGCTGGCGGTGGATGGCACAGGCCAGCCGGTCGTCGCGTGGATTGATGCACGCGACCACGTGGCTTCCATGAAGCACTACAAGATGGACGATCCGCGCGCCTACAAGGGGCTGGCAGTGTATTACACATGGTCCGCGGATGGCGGCCGGACATTCGCGCCGGAACGCAAGCTGATGGATCACAGTTGCGAATGTTGCCGGCTTGCCGCCGCGCGGGAACCGGGCGGCTCCGTCGCGTTGTTCTTCCGCGGCGTGTACGGCGACAACATCCGCGACCATGCCTTCGCGGTGCTGCCGACGGATGGTGCCGCGCCGCAGCCGCAGCGCGCAACCTTCAATGGCTGGCAGGTGGCGGCCTGCCCGGAGCAGGGCCCGGGGCTGGCGATCGGCGCCGATGGCGTGCGCCACGCCGTGTGGTATGAAGGCAAGGGCGGCCCGCATATCTGGTACGGCCAGCTCGACCCTGGCCATGCGCCGCAGCATGTCCTGCAGATCGGCGGGCCGGGTGCAGGCCATGCCGACGTCGCAGCGGACGGACGGACGGTATGGCTTACGTGGAACCAGGTCAGTGCGGCCGGCTATGAGCTGAAGCTGCGCGTTTCCCACGATGGCGGCGTGAACTTCGCCGCGCCCGAGGCGCTCGCACAGTCCGCGGCCGCGGTGTATTCGCCGCAACTGCTGGTCCGCGATGGGCGTGCCTACGTGGCGTGGAACACGGCTGAAGGCTTCCGGCTCGTGGCTGTGGAGCCGCAACGATGACCCGCATGAAACAGATCCTTGTCGCGCTGTTGCTGGCTGCCGGCGGCCCCGCGCTCGCAGCTGGGGCGGGCGTGCAGCCGCTTGGTGCACAGCAGGTAGCGCAGCTCGTGGCGCCGCCGGCCCACGGTGAACGCATCATCATGTTCTGGGCGCTGTCCTGCGCCTACTGCGAACCGAACATGGAAGCGCTGGCGAAGCTGCAGCGCACCCACGCGCAGGACATCGAATTCGTCACTGTCGCGACGGACGACATCCGGCATTACGGCGCGGACATCGACCAGCGCCTGCAAGACGCCGGCATGGCCGGCTACCCGGCGTGGGCGTATACCGAGGCCACGCCGCAGCGGCTGAATTTCCTCATCGACCCGGAGTGGGGTGGCGAGACGCCGCGCACGCTCGTCGTGCTGGCAGATGGCCGGCGCTCGGCCGTCAGCGGCCGTCTGACGGCCGCGGAACTCGGCCAGTTGTGGCCGCTGCCGGACGCAAGGCACTGACGCGCGGCAGCCGCAGGAGGATGTCGCCGGCAGGCCGGCTCCTACGACAACGCCGCCTTCGCAGGCGCGTGCCCGCACGCGACCCGTCGAAGCACGAACCCCGATGGTTGTAGGAGCGCGCCCGCACGCGACAACCACAGTGGAAAACGGTCGCCGGCAGGCCGGCTCCTACAACCGAAACGCCCCGTCGTAGGAGTGTGCCTGCACGCGACCCGTTCACCGCCGCCGCGCGACAGGCTGTCAGCCGGCGTTGATGAGGCGCTTCAGGTCGGCCTCGTATTCCGCAGGCGTGTTGGCGCCGGTGCCGAGCAGTCGGGCGTTGCCGTCCGGCCCAAAGATGAACACGGCGCTGGAGTGGTTGACGATATAGTCGCCGTTCGCCTCTGGTTTTTCGTAGCCGTAACCCACGCGGTAGCGTTTCGCGAGCGCCGTGGTCTGTGCCGATGTGCCGCGCAACCCGATGAAATGATCCTTGTCGAAGGCTGCGACGTAGGTCTTGAGCACCGGCAGGGTATCGCGGGCCGGGTCCACGGTGATGAACAGCACGCGCACATCGCGGGCCTTGTCGCCAAGCTTGCGGATGACGCCGGCAAGTTCGGCCAACGTCGTGGGGCAGACGTCCGGGCAGTGGGTGTAGCCGAAGTAGACGAGCACGATCTTGCCGCGTAGATCCGCTGCGGTTTCCGTGCCACCGTTTGTGCTCTCCAGCGAGAACTTCAGTGGTTCGACGATGTGCGTCACGTTCGACAGTTGCCATTTCGCTTGTTGCTGGCAGGCGCCGAGCGTAGCGGCGGCAACGAGCGCCGCTACGAGGAGCGGCAAGCGCCGGAGGAGGTTGGAAAAACGGGAGCAGGTGTGGAGCATCGGAATGGAAAGCGGCATGCGCTGGCTTTGACTGTGGCCGGATGCTATCGTTCCGCACCGATTTCTGCACCTGCCGCTTGCGGCGCCTGTCCTCAGCCTGGCAATGCCTGCTTCCCGTTTTACCCGCTTTTTTGCGCTGTGGTCCGGCCTGTCGGCGATGCTGCTGCCGCTGTCTGCCGCCGCTTCCACGCCTGCCGACCTCGGGCCGGGCATCCTGCTGCCGTGGCAGTTCTCCCCCATCGTCTTCGGTTGCGTCGCGCTGGCGCTCGGCGTGTATGTGAATGGCCTGCGCGTGCGCGTGGTGGCCGGGCGGCGCTGCGGCATCGCGCGCCCGTTCATGTTCATCCTCGGCGTGTTGCTGATCTACGGCGTGCTGCAGACGCGCTTCGACTACTGGGCGCAGCACATGTTCTATTTCCACCGCCTGCAGCACCTCGTGCTGCTGCACCTCGGGCCGTTCCTCGTGGCCTTGTCGGTGCCGGGGCGCGTGCTGCGCGACGGCCTGCCGCACCGCTTGCGCGAGCATGGCGCGGATGCGCTGCTGGACAGCACCGGGTTTGCCAGCCTGCGGCGTTTCCTGCTCAGCCCGTGGCGGCTACCCCTGCTGTTCATCGCCGGGATCGCAGTGTGGCTGGAACCGACCGTGCACTACTACGCGATGCTGAGCTGGCAGCTCTATGACTTCATGAACCTGAGTGTGGTGGCCACCGGCCTGCTGTTCTGGGCGCTGGTGCTGGACCCGGAACCCGCGCCGCCTGCGCGCATCGGCTACGGTCAGCGTATCCTCGTGCTCGTCGCCGTGATCTTTCCGCAGATCGTCATCGGCGCCATCCTCAGCCTGTCGCGCCACGACCTCTACAATGTCTACGGCATCTGCGGTCGCCTGTATCCCCTGAGCCCGGTGACCGACCAGCAGATCGGCGGCCTGCTGATCTGGGGCCCCGGCAGCATGATGAGCGTGATCGGCATGCTCGTCGTGCTGTCGCACATCAACGGCCGCCGCCGCGCTGCACGTTTCTATGCGCCGCGAACCCATTCCAAGCTTGTCGAGAGTTCTTCATGAATCAGCAATTCCGCTTGCGTACCCTCGTTGCCGCGTGTTGTCTGTCGATGGTGTCGCTGTCCGCCTGTGCTTCAGGGACCAGCGAGGCGACGCCGACGAAACTGCCGGCGGCGCTGCAGGAACTTGTGAGCAACGGCCGTGTCGAGGTGTTGCAGCAGTTTGCGACGGAAGTCCCAAACCTCACGGGGTATGTCGTCAAGCATGGCGGGAAGGCGGAAATCATCTATGGCATCGACGACCACCTGATTGTCGGCCAGCTCATTTCCGCGCAAGGTACGGACCTGACGGCGAGCTATGGCAGCCAGTATCTGCCGAAGCCGGATTACGCGGCGGCGGTGAAGGCGCTGAACGCGGCCGGGCATCTGGTTTCGGAAGGCGCGGCGAAGGCCCCGACGCTGTACGCGATCGTCGACCCCGACTGCATCTTCTGCCACCACCTCTTTGATGCGACGCGCGCGCCGGTGGCAGCTGGCACGCTGCGCATGGAATGGGTGGTGGTGGGGTTTCTGAAGTCGTCGAGCGCCGGCCGGGCGGCTGCAATTCTCGATGCGTCCGATCCGCTGGCGGCGCTGAAGAAGAATTACGAGAACTTCGATGCGCCGCACGAGGAAGGCGGTACACCGCCCACCAAGCCCGACGCCGCAACGCTGGCGCTGCTCAAGACCCACCTCAAGGTGATGAACGACGTGGAAGGCAACGGTACGCCGACGCTGCTCTACAAGGGCGCGAACGGCAAATGGGCCGCCCACATTGGTTTTCCTCCACCGGCGTGGCTGAAGGCATTCCAGGCCGGCAAGCCGGTGGGCTGAGGCTTAGGGAAACTGAAACTCTGAATAACCTGCTGCGCTCGACATCTCGCGCGATCTGCCTTCGCTCGCGACGGTTATTCAGAGTTTCCTTAGGGCCCCGTCGCGTCTGCTGGCTTGAGCGCGAATTCCACCGGCAATGTCGTGGTATCCGCGAAGTGCAGCGTGATGGTGGCCTGCCCGCCGGCCGCCAACGGCGCGTGCGCGCCTTCCAGCATCAGGTGGTAGCCACCGGGGGCAAACGCGACTTGCCCGTGGGGCGGGACCGTGACGCTGCCCACCATCGACATCGTGGCCTCGCCGTGTTCGCCGCGGCTGCGGTGCATCATCACCATGTGCCATGACGGCGAAGTGGCAGCGGTCAGCGTCGCCGAGCGAGCGCTGTCGTTGACGAGCGTGAAATAGCCGGCGGCGGGCAGCGTGCCGGGCAACAGGCGCACCCAGGCGTTTTCCACGTGAAGGGCGGGCGGCGGCACAGGCTGGGGTGAAATTTGAGCGTGGGCGCCGAACACCCAGCAAGCGATGAACGCGGCGCTGGCGATGCGGGACAGGAATTTCATGAATCGCTCCGTCAGACCGTCGCAGTGTCGGACTGCAGCGTTTCGTCGATGCGCGCGGCGAGGATGGGAATGAAACGCTCCGCTTCCAGCTCGATCGTGCCGCGCATCGACTTGTAGAAGCGCTGGTAGAGGGCGTGTTTCGAACCTGCTGCGCGAGCGTCCGCCACCCGCATCATGGCCGCTGTCGCTGACTCGCGGCGGGCGATGAGGAAGGCGCCGAAACTCGCAGCACCGTTACCGCCGCTTCGGCGATAATCATCGTAAAGGGGTTGCAGGGCGGCAATGAATTCCGGCAGCAGGCGCGTCATGCCATGGGTCAGGATGTCGGGTCGCGTTGCGGTCAGCATGCTGACACTGGTGCGGAGCGCGATGCCTTTGAGCCCGGGGCTGCCGTCGATACGCTCCTGGACGAGGTTGACGAATTCCGCGCTGAGTTGAGCGGTATTTTCCGGCGTCAGGATCCGGGCTGCGAGCGAAGGGACTGTTTTCGAGGAAGCCACGTGACCGATCAGGATGGAAGAAAACCGGCAAAGCCTAGCATGAGCCGCCTGAAAACGGGGGCGATCGAGCGCGACATCGCACTGACGCGGCTGGGGCTCGGAGCCGGCACGCAGATCGCGGCGCATTCCTTCTTCAACGTCTTCCGCAGCGCGGCGGGGCGCGAGGCCGCGAACCGCGACTTCTACGAGCGCCAGGCGCGCGTGCTGGCCGACCAGCTCGGGCAGCTCAAGGGCGGCGTGATGAAGGCTGGGCAGATGCTGTCGCTGTACGGGCAGTATTTCCTGCCGCCGGAAGCGGTGGCGGTGCTTTCCGAGCTGCAGGATTCCACGCAGCCGGTGGACTGGGCGGTCGTGGAGCCGGTGCTGGAGCGCGCCATCGGCCGCGCGCGGATGGCGGAGCTCGACATCGATCCGGCGCCGATCGGGGCGGCATCGCTTGGCCAGGTCCACTGCGCGTACCGTAAGTCCGACGGATTGAAGCTGGCGGTGAAGATCCAGTACCCCGGCGTGGCCGCGGCAATCGACAGCGACGTGAATTCACTCTCCAAGGTCGTGATGTTCACGCGCATCGCGCCGAAAGGGTTGAACCTTATTCCGGTGTTCTCCGAGGTGCGCGAGATGCTGCACCGCGAAGTCGACTACGTCGCGGAGCGGCACTTCACGCAGGACTACTGCCGCCGGCTGGGGCCGGATCTGCGCTTCGTGGTGCCGCGCGTGCTGGAACGATACAGTGGCCCGGAGGTTCTGACCACAACGTTCGAGGAAGGCGTCAGCGTCCGCGACCCTAGCGTGCAGGCCTTGCCGCAGGCGCGCCGCGACCGATTGGGGCGCACGATGGTGGAGCTGTTCCTGACTGAATTCCTGGTCTGGCACCAGGTGCAGTCCGACCCGCATTTCGGCAATTACCGCTTCCGCCTCGGCATGGCGAAGGATGGCTCGGAAGACCGCATCGTGTTGCTGGATTTCGGTGCCACGCGCACGTTCAAACCGGAATTCGTGCGTCGTTATGCGGGTATCGTGAGTGGTGCGGTGGCGCGCGACAGGGGCCGCATCCTCGATGGCGCGGCCGGCATCGGATTGATGCACGAGAACTTCCCGGCCGATGTGCTCGACGGCTTCGTGCGGATGTGCGAGCTGATCGTCGAGCCGTTCAACGACCACGCGCGTGATGGCACGCCGCCGGAACTGCTGAACGCAAAAGGCGAGTACTGCTGGGGGCGCTCCGATCTCGTCGTGCGTGTCGGCAACGTCGCGGCACGCAACGCGCTGTCGCGCTACTTCCGCATCCCGCCGCGCGAAATCATCTTCCTGCATCGCCGCCTGGCGGGTGTGTTCGTGCTGTGTACGGTGCTGAACGCCGAGTTCAATGCCCGCGACATGCTGCTGGCGGCGCTCGACAAGGCGCGTTGAGGCCGGGCTCGCAAGTCTGGCGGGCGGACGGCGAAGCCAGTAATATCTAGACCTCTCGCGGCGCTGGCGGGGACGGTCTCCGGTGGCGGATGCACGAGGGAAACCGGTCAATCAAAGGGGCAACAGATGATGAAGCTTTCATTGCTGGCAGCTGCGCTGACGCTGGCCGTGGCGGCGCCGCAGCTTTCCGCCAACGTCGGCGCGGACCAGGCGGCAAAGCTGGGCGGTGAACTGACGCCGGTAGGCGCGACGAAAGCGGCGAGCAAGGATGGCACGGTGCCGGCGTGGGACGGCGGGTTGCCGAAGAACGGACCGCTCAAGGACTTCTACCCGCACCCCGAGCCGTTGATGAGCGACAAGGTGCTGTTCGTCGTCAACCACGAAAACTACACGAAATATGCGCAATATCTGAGCGAGGGTTCCAAGGAGCTGCTCAAGCGCTATCCGGACTACGTGCTCAACGTCTATCCGGCGCGCCGTACCGTGTCGTGGCCGGCCTTCATCTACGAATCCACGAAGAAGAACGCCACCACCTGCCAGCTGCAGGGCACGGACGATCTCATCAACTGCACGCAAGGTTTCCCGTTCCCGATTCCCACGAACGGTGCGGAAGTGGTCTGGAACCACAAGCTGAAATGGCGCGGCGACAACGTGCGCCGCTACAACAACCAGCTGATCGTGCAGCCGGACGGTTCCTACCAGCGCACCACGCTGATCGAGGACGTGCGCTTCATGTACGCAAACAAGGAACATCCCGGCACGCTGAACGCCAATGACCACGACTACCTGAACTACCTGTCGGAAACCGTGGCGCCGCCGCGCACGGCAGGCACGTTCATTCTCGTGCATGACCGCACCGGCGAGGGCAACCAGGGCCGCGTGGCGTGGCTGTACAGCCCCGGCCTGCGGCGTATCCGCCGGGCGCCGAACGTGCAGTTCGACAACCCCTACCAGGGCACGGACGGCAACCAGTTCTACGACCAGGTCGACATGTTCAACGGTGCGCTGACCCAGTACAACTGGAAGCTCGTTGGCAAGCGCGAAATGATCGTCGGCTACAACGACTACGCGATGAGCGAGAAGAACGTCTCGCTCAACGATCTCGTGCGTCCGCACCACCTGAACCAGGCGCTGCCGCGCTACGAGATCCACCGCGTGTGGGTGGTCGAGGCCGACCTGAAGCCGGGCAAGAGCCATGTGTTCAAGAAGCGCGTGATGTATGTCGACGAGGACTCCTGGAACATCTGCGCGGAAGACGACTACGACAACCGCGGCCAGCTCTACAAGTACAACGAGGGCTTTTCGACGTTCCTGCCGAGTGTGCAGACGGTCGGCGCCGTGCCGCAGGTCATCTACGACTTCGACAGCGGCCGCTACTTCGTGACGGCGGCCACGAACGACTCCAAGCCGAACGACTTTTCCATCACCTTCGCGCCGGACTACTTCACGCCGGCCGCCGTGCAGAAGCGCACGTTGCGTTGAAGCGTGGTTGAAGCTGCCAGACCGCCGGTGTCCGCACCGGCGGTTTTTTTGTGCGTGGGCCAGGGTGCGCGCAAGGCGGCGGGGGTACGGGCGCGGTGCGCATTGCGTATCATTCCAGCCTTCCCGTTTCCGGTTCGAGCTGCGCCATGTCCGATCCTTCCCGTGACCGTGATTTCCCACCCCGTGAACTGTCGTCCGTGGAGGAATGGAAGCCGGGCGGGATTCCGCCGCACCAGCGGCTGACGTTCTGGCAGAGTGTGGTGGCCGTGCTGTCGGCCCTCTTCGGCGTGCGCAGCCGCGAAGGCTTCCGGCGTGACCTGACCTACGGCAACCCGGTGTTCTTCATCCTCATCGGCTTCATCCTGTTCTGCCTGTTCATTGCTGCGCTGTGGATCTTCGTGCAGTTCCTGCTGATCTACCTGATCCACCGCGAAGGGTTGTAGGGAAACTCTGAATAACCTGCTGCGCTCGACATCCCGCGCGAGGGCGGTGCTTCAGCCTTGCCAGGTCGGTGGGTGCGTGACAGATGTTGGCGCAAGCAAGGCTGAGTGCGCCCGCTCCCGCACCCACCGTTCCGGGCACCGTGTCGCGGGCGCAATCCTCATGTACCCCCACGTACACTCCGGTTCCTGCGCTCCGTCCTCGCGCGACCTGTCTTCGCTCGCGACGGTTATTCAGAGTTTCCTTGGCCGCGTCGCTTCATGAACCAGCCATGAGCAGTTCCTTCAGCCGGTAAAGGGCCTGCAGCGCATCGCGCGGGGCGAGCTGGTCCGGGTCGATGGCGGCGAGCGCGGTTTCCACGGCGCTGGTGGCGGGTGGGGCGAACAGCGACAACTGCGCCTGCGGCGTGCCGGTCGGATGGGGCCGGGTGTCCTGCGAGCGCTTTTCGAGGTCATCCAGCACCTGCCGGGCGCGGTCAATGACCGGGCGCGGCACGCCGGCCAGGGCGGCCACCTGCAGGCCGTAGCTGCGATTCGCTGCACCGTCCTGCACGCGGTGCAGGAACACGAGCTCGTCGCGCGTGCCACGGCGGTATTCCGCGGCGTCCAGATGGACGTTGGCGATGCCGTCCAGCGCGTCCGGCAGCGCCGTGAGCTCGAAGTAATGCGTGGCGAACAGCGTGAGCGCGTGGATGTGCGCGGCGAGCGTTTCCGCGCAGGCGCGGGCGAGGGCCAGGCCGTCGTAGGTGGACGTGCCGCGCCCGATCTCGTCCATCAGCACCAGGCTGTGGGCGGTGGCGTTGTTGAGGATGTTCGCCGTTTCCGTCATTTCCACCATGAACGTGGACTGCGCATGGGACAGGTCGTCGGATGCACCGATGCGCGTGAAGATGCGGTCCACGGGGCCGATGCGGGCGTGGGTGGCGGGAACGAAGCTGCCGGCGCAGGCGAGGATGACGATGAGCGCGGTCTGGCGCATGTACGTGGATTTGCCGCCCATGTTGGGGCCGGTGACGATCAGCAGGCGACGGTCGGTGTCAAGGTGGAGGTCGTTGGGCACGAAGTCCTTCCGCAGCTTGGCCTCGACCACCGGGTGGCGGCCTTCGCCGATGTCCACCAGCGGGGTTTCCGAGAATGCCGGGCGTGTCCAGCGCAGCGCCACGGCACGTTCCGCGAGCGTGGCCAGTGCATCGAGTTCCGCGATGGCGGCGGCCGTCTGCTGCAGCGGCGCGAGCTGGGTGCTTAGCGTGTCGAGCAGCGCGTCATAGAGTTCGCGCTCGCGCGCCAGCGCCCGGTCGCGGGCGGACAGCACGCGGTGCTCGAAGTCCTTGAGCTCGTCGGTGATGTAGCGTTCGGCGTTGGTCAGCGTCTGGCGTCGCGCGTAGTCTGCGGGTACGGCGGCAGCGCGCGCCTTGGAGACCTCGATGTAGTAGCCCTGCACGCGGTTGTAGCCGACCTTGAGCGTGTCGATGCCGGTGCGCGTGCGCTCGCGCTGCTCCAGTTCGACGAGAAAGCGGTCCGCATTGCGCGACAGGTCGCGCAGTTCGTCGAGCGCGGTGTCGTGGCCGCTGGCAAATATGCCGCCGTCGCTCACGACGGCGGGCAGGTCGGCGGCAAGTGCCGTGGCAAGCAGTGCGTGACTGCTCTCATGCCCGGCCAGCCGCATGGCCAGCGCTTGCAGCATGGGGTCGGCGTGACCCTGCAGCGGGATGCCGAGCCGTGGCAGGCAGCCGAGCGTGTCCCGCAGCCCGCCGAGGTCGCGCGGGCGGGCGCTGCGCAGGGCGATGCGTGTGAGGATGCGTTCCAGATCGTTTGCATCCGCCAGCGCCTCGCGCACGGCGCGGTAGCCGTGGTCCTGTGCGTCGCCTTCGATCAGCGCGGCAATGGCGGCGTGGCGGGCGGCGATGGGGCCATGGTTACGCAAAGGGCGCAGCAGCCGGCGGTGCAGCTCGCGGCTGCCCATCGGCGTGATGCAGGTGTCGAGTACGCCCAGCAGGCTGTCTTCGCGGTGGCCGGCAAGCGACTGGTCGAGTTCCAGGTTGCGCAGTGTGGCAGGGTCGAGAATGACGGTGTCATCGATGTTTTCCACCCGCAGCCCGCGCAGGTGGCCGAGGTGTGCTTTCTGGGTTTCCTGCACGAACTGCAGCAGCGCGCCGGCGGCGCCGAGCGCGGCGTCCAGATGCTCGACGCCGAAGCCCG
This sequence comes from Nevskiaceae bacterium, assembly GCA_004298465.1. Taxonomy (GTDB): domain Bacteria; phylum Pseudomonadota; class Gammaproteobacteria; order Nevskiales; family Nevskiaceae; genus SCRT01. The sequence goes on from SCRT01000001.1 coordinate 196,014, forward strand.
ACAAGTCGTGCACCGCGAATTGTTCGATCAGCAGGCGCCGGGCGCGCGCCGGGTCGAACTGCCAGTCGGGGCGCAGGCGCGGCGGCAGGTCGATGGCGTGCAGCACCTGGTTTTCCGGCGCCAGCCATTCCGTTGGCGCCAGACGGCGCAACTGCGCGATCCAGTCCGCGTGGCGCGGCGTTTCCAGCACCGTGAAACGCCCGGTGGAAAGCTCCATCCATGCCAGGCCGTAGCGGGCTGGCGCGCGGCTGGTTTGGAAAACGTGGGCGGCAGCGATCAGGTTCTGCGCGCGCGGGTCGAGCAGTGCGTCCTCCGTTGCCGTGCCGGGTGTGACGATGCGCACAACCTCACGCTGCATCAGCCCCTTGGCGGACGGATCGCCGATCTGCTCGGCGATGACGACGGACTCGCCGGCGCGCAGCAGGCGCGCCAGATACTGTTCGAGCGCGTGGAACGGCACGCCCGCCATGACCACTGGTGCGCCGGCGGATGCACCGCGCGTGGTGAGCGTGATGTTCAGCAGCCGTGCGGCCTTGCGCGCGTCGTCGTAGAACAGCTCGTAGAAATCCCCCATGCGGAACAGCAGCAGTGTGTCCGGGTAGTCGCCCTTGATGGCAAGGTACTGCTGCATCAACGGGGTGTGCGAGGAAAGGTCTTTATTGTCCATTAGAATCAGCTAGTTACTGCCTAAGCGGCCAATTTTTGGGGCAAATTTGGGACATTTCTCGCCATGTTCTGCATGCCTTCCCAGATGCGCTCCAGCTCTCTGGGGGACTCTGAATCTATCCAGCGGCCGTAGACCTTCACGAGCATCGAATAGTCGCTGTGACCCAGTTGGTTGGCAATGAACGCCAGGTTGCCGCGTGCCGTCAGGTTCCAGCACGCGTAGGTGTGCCGGGTCTGGTAGGGTGGCCGATGGCGGATCTCCGCACGCCGGGTCAGGTTGGCCCACTTCGTGTTCCAGGCGCTGGGCACGAAGTAGTCGTTGACCACTTTCTTGCGAGCTTGCGTCTTCGGTGACAGCAGCACACGCACGTGGTCGGTACGTGACTCGTGACGATTGAGCCAGACTTGCAGATCAGCCGCTTCGCGCTGCTCGGCGTCGGCAATCAGCACCTTCAACGCCTCACGCGCCGGCGGATACAGCAGCACGGTCCGCGCCTTGTTCGTCTTGGGCACCTTGAACGTGACCGACTGCGTGATCGAGCGCTGCACGGTGATCTTGCTGAGATCGGGTGCCACATCCTCGATGGCGAGGGCGAGCAGTTCGCCGGGCCGCAGGCCGGTGTATACAGCCAGGGTGACCGTCGCCCGATCGATCGGATGCAGACAGCCTTTGTCGAGCAGAGCCTGGTACTCGGCGAAAGTCAGCGGGTCCGGGTCCTTGCTGCTCTTGGTGAACCGTACGCAGTGCTTGCCCAGTTCACCGCAATAGCCGTTGTTCTCGCACCAGTACAGGAAGCCGGCAAAGGTCGCGAGGTAATGGTTGGTGGTCGAAACCGCGCGCGTGGCGATCAGGTCCGCGCGCAACTGCTGGATGTCCGCAGGCAGCAGGGTATCGATCAGACGATTGCGGCCGATCGTCTTCAAGCAGACGTTCAGTGCGTTCCCGTAGCGCAGCTCGGTTTCTGGGGTGATGTCGACCGCCTTGAGCGGTTTGTAACGGTCGCATAAATCGCCAAGCCGCTTGCTGGTCTGCGGGCTGCTCTCGGCAGATCGGGAATGGGGAAAGAAATCGGCCTCGTTGTAGTGGCCGGACTTCAGGGCAAACAGGGCAGCGCTACGTAGTCCCGCGGCATGCTTGATGTTGGCCCTGGTCGGTTCGATGCCAAGGGTGTGCCGGTACCGCACGCCCTTGTACATGAAGTCCACGCGAATCGAGTGGCCGTGTATCTCGATGCCGGTGAACCCGGTCTTTCTGACTTCGTCGCTAGCCATCTGTTTGCCCTCGCAGCTCACTTTGCGTCGTCATCGAGCGGCCATTGCCCGGTTTTGAGCATGAACAGCTCGAACAAGCCGGGAGGCATCGCCCGATCACCAGCTTCCCATTGCTGCCAGCCGCGCAATGAAGCCCGCACGGTCTTCGCTGCTTCCGTTTGGGTAAGGCCCGCAGCGACGCGAGCGTTGCGGACGGCGGCTGGTGTGGGGCTGGATGGCTTTTTCGGGCGGGTCATGGGTGTCGTGACGGAAACGCGCGTTTACGCACACGGGATTGCGCTGGTCATTGTACGCGCAATGCGCGTATTGACGACCCCGTATCTCTTCGGCCACCGGGCCAGCCGCCGGAGGCCCGCGAGCACCTAGAAGCAGGTTGCCCGAGGCTCGCTCTCGACCCAGCGCTCGAATTCAGCCAGGTTCAGAAAGATGCGCCCATCCGGTGCCTTGCGCCAGATGCGGCCTTGCACCCAGGTGCCATTCTTGACCTTGTGGCGCACAGCGTTTTCGCTGTAGCCCGTAACCTCAGCAAAGCGCCTGACCAACACCCACCGGCTGGCGTTACCCATGACGGTCTCCATGTGCGATCACGATCGGGAACCGTGTCGCGTTGATCAGGGGATTGTCGGTCTCGACTTCGATGCACGAAACCCATGTGGGCGCGTGTGGGCGTAGGTAGGCCGTGCGTGGTCGCTGGTGTCCGCGTCCGATAGAACCCGATGCGGGAATGGGATGGGTTGGCGTATTCAATCAAGCCGCACACCACTTCGAGCAGGTTGCACCAAGGAAAGCCATCGAACGGCTTGACCTGGATATCGATACTTTCCCTCGGTATCTGTAGACGCAACCCATTGGGGCGTCCCGGCGTACCGCCGTCGGGTTCGCGGGCTGCGCCCCGCGCCTCGTGTCGAGTCGCGGCCATCCGGCTTTGACCCCTGACGCCTTCGGCCCCGCTCATGAGCTGCGCCTGCGCGCTCCGCTTGCCGAAAGCAGCTATGTGCAATGGGCGGGTGTGGGCGGTCTTGCTGTGCCCTTCACCGTATCACGGCGTGCTCGCCGTCAAGGGCTACGCGCCCCTGGCGCTTGCGTCCTGGCGGCCGTCTTCGACCCCTGACCGCTTGCGCTGCGCCGTGCTGGCCACGGTTCCGGGCAATTCCGCCCGTGCAACCGGAGATCGTCATGAACAATAAATCGCACGTTTCCTTCGAACAACACGTTTGCCTTGTCTGCGGTGCTCGCTTCGACACCGGCGCGATCCTGCTGGACCGCCATCTGCGTGCCAGCATGGAGCACCAGACGGTCACTGGCTGGGGTCTGTGCCCCGAGCATCAGAAGCTGTCCGACGACGGCTTTGTCGCACTGGTCGAATGCGATCCGCAGCGTAGCGGCTCGCAGGCCGGTGGTCGCATGAAGCCTGAGCAGGCGTATCGCACGGGCCGGCTGGCCCATCTGCGGCGCGCGGTGTTCGCGCAGGTATTCAACGTATCGGTCGCGGACGACCAGCCGTGTGTCTTCGTCGAACCTGGCGTGATTGAGCAGTTGCAGTCGATGGTCACGCCGGCGGCGAACTGATTGCGCGATACCATCCGGCGCGTCGTCCTTCGAGACGATGCGCTTTTTTCTGCTGTGCCTGTGGATCATGCCTTCACGTCTTCGGCGCGGCACGCCTTGCTTGCACTCCAGGGGAGGTGCCTTTGGCGCCTCCCCGCCGCGCTGCGCTTGGCGCCCCTGTAGAGCTGCTGCCCCGGCTGCGCCGGCGCGGCCGCTCGGAGGTGTTGCCGGTTCATCGTTCGGTGTGCGAGTCCCATGCCGTTTCTTCGCTTCCACGCGTGCGTCTCCCGGCCGTAGCGGCGTGGCCGGGTCGCGCTGTCGTGCTCCGCATCGAACCCCCACGAGTTTCGCCCCTTCGGGCTTCCATCGCTGACGCCTACGGCCCGTCTTCCAGATCCGGGCCTGCGCGCTTCGCTTGCGTGCGATCGACACACGGGGGCGGCCGTTGCCATGTCCAGCCGTCTCCCCTGACTTCATCACCTTATCCGCGACTGTAGCCCGCTGCCGTGTGCCGTCAAGGCGCGCGAGGCCGTGTCCTCGGCTGCGCCTGCGGGCCGCACCAACCCCGCGCTTGCTTCCTTGACGGCACCCGTCCGCGCGCTCCTGACCGTCGCGGGCGATGAACTCAGGAAAGACGGTGGCAACAGGGCCAACCGGGTTCCTCGTGCCGACCGCACCGAACAGCCGAAAGGCGGGCTCCGAATCTTGGAATCCGGTGTGCGGTGAACAGCAAACCACTTCTTTCGTCAGGAGAAAGACCATGCAACTCGCATCCCGTTTCGCTTCCCGTTCCCCGGCACTGCGCAGCGACTACCCGCTGTCCGACGACCAAATCCGCAGGGTGGCCCCGTCCATCTTCGCGGACGCCCCGCACGAAAGCCGCTCCGAGCGGTACAGCTACATCCCCACCGCGACCGTGCTGCAGGAACTGCGCGGAGAAGGTTTCGAGCCTTTCATGGTGTGCCAGACCCGCGTGCGCCACGACGACCGCCGCGAATACACCAAGCACATGATCCGGCTGCGCCACGCGAGCCAGATCAACGGGCGCGAAGCCAACGAGATCATCCTGCTGAACTCGCACGACGGCACGAGCAGCTACCAGATGCTCGCTGGCATGTTCCGCTTCGTGTGTCAGAACGGTCTTGTTTGCGGCGACACCGTGGCCGACGTGCGCGTACCCCACAAGGGCAACGTGGCAGGGCAGGTGATCGAAGGTGCGTACGAGGTCTTGCACGGCTTCGAGCGCGTGCAGGCATCCCGCGAGGCGATGCAAGCCGTCACGCTGAACGACGGCGAATCGGAAGTGTTCGCCCGCGCCGCGCTGGCCTTGAAGTACGACGAGGACAAGCCCGCACCCATCACCGAATCGCAGGTGCTCGCGCCACGCCGCTACGACGACCGCCGCGACCTGTGGAGCGTGTTCAACCGCACGCAGGAAAACCTCATCAAGGGCGGCCTGCCTGCCCGCACCACCAACGGCCGCCGCCGGACCACCCGACCCGTGCAGGGCATCGACCAGAGCGTACGCCTGAATCGCGCCTTGTGGCTGCTGGCCGATGGGCTGCGCCAGTTGAAAGCCTGAATCCCCACGCGGCAGGGGCAGGCAGCAGCCCTTGCCGCTTCTCTCGCCGCTGCATCCCAACCGCTAGGAGTCATCATCATGAACGCTGTAACCCAAACCGAAGTTCGCGCCATCGAAACCGCCGCGCCGCTGGAAGCCGCCGACCCGACCAAGAACCTGATCTTGGTTGCGCTCTCGCAGTTACAGCCGCGCCGCTCAAAGCGCAACGCCCGCACGACGCCGCGCCTGTCCATCCCGGAACTTGCAGCAAGCATTGCCCGCGTCGGCCTGCTGCAAAACCTGATCGTGATCGCCGCCGCTGATGGCGAGCGTTACGAGGTGGTGGCCGGTGATCGCCGCTTGACCGCCTTGAAGCTGCTGGCCAAGAAGCACCGCATCCCCGCCGACTACGAAGTGCCGTGCCTGCTGGTGCCCGATGCGTCGGCGCGCACCGTCAGCCTCGCGGAAAACCTGCTGCGCGAGCAGATGCACCCCGCTGACCAGTTCGAGGCGTTCGCCGCGCTGGTGAAGGAAGGCCGATCCATCGAGGACATTGCCGCCGACTTCGGCGTGTCCCCGCTGGTGGTGCAACGCCGCTTGAAGCTCGCCAACGTTTCGCCGCGCCTGCTGGCCGACTACCGCAGCGGCAATCCGGGCGCGGTGACGCTGGAGCAGTTGATGGCCTTGACCATCACCGACGACCACGCCGCGCAGGAAGCCGCGTTCTACGCAGCGCCGGAATGGCAGCGCGGCGCGTCCGCGCTGCGCGAGCGCCTGACCGAGCGCGAAATCAGCGCCAGCCATCCGCTGGTGCGCTTCGTCGGGATGGACGCCTACACCGAGGCAGGCGGTGGCATCCGCCGCGACCTGTTCGCAGAAGGCGATGCCGGAACCTACCTAACCGACGCCGCGCTGCTGGAAACGCTGGTGCGTGGCAAGCTGGATGCGCAAGCCGAGGAAGTGCGCGCCGAGGGTTGGGCATGGGTGGAGGCTGTGCCGCACATGAGCCATGCCGACCGGCAGACGTTCCAGAACGCGCCGCGCCAGCGCCGCGAGCCGAGCGCACGCGAAGCCCGCCGCATCGCTTCGCTGCAAGCCCGTCTCGACAAGATCGACACGACGCTGGAAGAAGCCTACGACGCCGAGGACGAGGACAAGGTGGCGACGCTGGAAGAACGGCGCGAGCAGGTGGCCAGGGAACTGCAAGCGAGCGAGGACGCCTTGCAGGACTACGCGCCGGACGTGCGTGCCGTGGCCGGTGCCATCGCCACCATCGACCGCGAAGGTGAAACCGTGGTCTATCGCGGGCTGCTGCGCGAGGCCGAGGCCAAGGCGCTGCGAACGCTGCACCGGCTGCGGGAGGGTTTCGCGGAGGGTGCTGCGAACGAGGAAGAAGGCGATACCGACGAGGCCCCCAAGGCGGCAAACGTCTCCGACCGGCTGGCGCAGCGGTTGAGCGCCCACCGCACGGCGGCGCTGCAAATCGAAGTCGCGCAGCATCCGCACGCTGCGCTGGCCGCGCTGGTGCATGGCATGGTGCAGACCGTCTTGCAGCCCGACGCCTACGGCGACGGCCTGCCGCTTGGCGTGCGCCTGACCGTGAAAGACCGGCTGGAAGGCCTTGCCGCGGACGTGTCGGAATCGCCTGCCGCCGTGGCGTTGCGTGCCTTGCGAGAAGTTGCGGGCGAAGCGTTGCCGCAGGACAGCGCCGAACTGTTCGCCGTGATGCTGGCGAAGCCGCAAGACGAGCTGGTGCGGCTGCTGGCCGTCTGCGTCGCGGCCACGGTGGACGTGGTGACGCCTCGCGCCACACCGCACCAGCCCGGCGCGGAACTGGCGCAGGCCGTGGGCCTCGACATGGCCGCATGGTGGAAGCCGACTGCGGAAGGGTATTTCCAACACGTATCGAAGGCCGCGATCCTGGAAGCCGTCGGACAGTACGCCCCGGAGCACGTCACTCGCCTGTCGAAGCTCAAGAAGGGCGACATGGCCCGCGAAGCCGAACGGTTGGCCGAGGGCAGCGGCTGGATGCCAGCCGTGTTCCAGACCAGGCAGCACACGGAGCCGGAGAACATGCCGGACGCGGCAGGCGATGACGGCGCGCAGGAAGATGCCGCCGACGAGAGGGAGGCTCACGCGCTGGCCGCGTGATCCCAGCAGCAAGGCCACGGGGCGTCGCGCCGGGGCCTTTTCCCGAACCGGGCGCGGCAAGTCTGCCGCGCCCGGTTTCAACGTCCACCGCAAAATCGCGCCGTGGTCATCATCGGCCGACTGGTGATAGCGCGATCACCCGGACGCGCTGGGCGTTGCACCTCGCGAACGCCATCGCCGGCGCACGAGGCACCTTGCGTGCTATCGCAGTTCCTGGCCGGTTGTGGGATTGAGCAGCAGCTTGGTCTTGTGGATCCCATTCCGGAGTTCCACTTCCCAGTGTCCATTGTCGAACTCGACTTCGGTGACACGGCCAGGCTGACTTGCCTCGACGTGCTGAATGATGGCCGAGAGCGCCATTGCATTTGCGGGTGGCAGCGCTTCCGGGCCGACCTTCCTGCGGCGGACCTTCTTGCCGGTTGAAGGGTTGACGTACAGCTTGTCACAACCGATGGTCTGGCAGGCCTTGATCTCCCAGAGGCCGTCGTCGAATTCCGCCTCCGCGATCGCACCGAGGTGCTGGCCTTCCACCGATTTGAGAATCGTGGAGAGTGATGCGCCATCTGCTGGCGGTAACTCCACCGCGCTGGCTGACACGGCCAGCATTGCCAACAGCCCAAAAGCGAGTGCCGGTGGCGTACGTCGCAAGTTCATGGCGTTCTCGTGATGAGCGTCTGAGTAGGCTACCCGAGTCGGTGTGGTTAGGGACAGCGGGACCAACGCTCGGCGAGTTTTCCGGCTGGCGTTCAATGGCCGTTGTTCCGGTGAACGTCGACCAAAGGACCGGTAAGCGTTGACCGGGCCGATGGTGCTGACCATCCCGTCAACCTGCGGCGTTGCCCGACGAGCAGGACCCGACCCGAAGCAGTTGTTCAATTAATAGGCGGCTTTGCCTGCGAACGATTACTTTTCACGAGATCGATCAATGATCACCAGCGTTTGGCAGTTGTTGCCAGTCAGCAGCAATCGCTGGCCAATCGACCTCCCGCTCGACGTCTACCTCCTTTCCTTCGTCGTTCACAGTCTTGCCGCACCAGACCGCCCAGAAATCCGGGTCATCCGACTTCGGCCGCTGGGTTTCAGGCAATGCGTTCATTTGTACCAAAATGGGAAGCTCTGACGCCCAGCCAAGCAAAATAGCGTGACGTGAAGGCAAGGAAGGCAAATCGCGCAGTAGTCCCTGCAAGTTGTCAGGTACCAGCTTGCGCACAAGCTCCTGGTCACGATCATTGCTGATACGATGGAGGAGATAGGTGTTGCATTGCGAAAGGACGGTAGGCGACAGCTCGCTTGGCCGTTGCGAGGACAACACCAAACCCAAGCCGAACTTCCGGCCTTCACGCGCGATCTTTTCGAAGACTTGGCAGCAGATAGCGGTGGCGTTCTGATCCTCCGAATCGTCCCGGTAGTGCTTGACGAAGGTGTGCGCCTCTTCCATGACCAGGACGGTAGGTAGGGTCTTGCCCTTGTTCAATTTGCGATAGCGTTGCAACGCCTCCAATGTCATGCGCGCGATCACTGCAGTGATGACATGCACAACCTCAGCCGGCACCAAGGAAAGGTCGATGATCGTGATCGAGCCGTTGGAGGCCTTGTTGTTTCCGATATAGTCGGTGAGCCACCCATCCAGCGTCACGCCGTCAGTGTTGGACGTTACGGACTTCATGCGACTATCCGAAAGGATCGTTCGGATCCGCATCAGCATCGTTTCTACGTACTCGGATACATTCAGAAGCTCCGCGTTTGCCTCTACGCTGCGAAGCAACTGGTCTCCCGTGAATTCCCTGGGGATATCCGCATCGATCGGAAGCACATCGTCATCGCTCCCACCAAATGCGAAATGGGCTTGCTTGGCAAGCTCAAGGAACTCCTCGATCTCTGTGCGGGTGAATTCATACGTTGGATACTGCGCACTTCGCGCGCTGATGAATCCGCTTATCTTGGTTCTTAGGGCTGTAAGCGCATCATTTTCATCGTCGTTGAACGAATCATTGCTACCCAGTCCCACTTGCCAAACCTTTACTTTTTCGAAGAAGTTCTTTGGGTGTGGGAATCTTCCCCATGGACTTCCAGTATTCCGTTCGATTTGAATGATGCTGACGAGCGTACGCAGATATCTACGCATGGAGTGGCTCGGCGTGGGGGGTGAGTCACCGCCCCCATCACGAACCGAGCGAAGTGCTTGGATCAATACAGGGCGCTGAGCTCTAGTGCTGGCTTGGGTAAACGCACTCCATTCGGCGCTGTTCCAGAACCACAACGGGACCTGCAACTGGCCGACGCCGCTTCCCGGGCTTGGATCGACTGCGAAAACGCGCACCTTGTCCATGTCGCGGAACGTGTTGGCGTACTCTCCATTTGGATCGAGGATGATGAAGCGCGCGTTCGGATCGCGATCCGTAGAAGAGGCCTTGCGTGCGGCTTCCAACGACCAGCGGATCAGGCCGGCGACGGTGCACGACTTGCCGCTACCGGTGTTGCCAAGTACGGCCAGGTGGCGTCCGAAGAGGCGATCTGGATCGATGCACACCTCGGCATTGGCTGCCAGTGGGCTGACGCCGATCTTGACTCTGCGGTTTTCTCCGGACTCGACGATGGCATGCAGCTGGATCTGCGTGGGCAACAGCACCGGGTCACCGACAGTCGGATAAGCGCCGACGCCGCGCCGAAAGCTGTAGGCCTCCGTGCCGTTCTGGCCCTCGTGCTTGAGGCAGCCCAGCGGACTTAGGCTCATCTTGCGTAGCGGGTAGGGCATGTCTATCAGCCCGAAGTCCTGCATACCCTTGCGTTTGGGGTACTGCGAACGTTCGACGGTGATCCATGCGGCTTGTGCTACCAGGTAACCGTCGTCGCTGGGAATAAGCACATAGCCATTGATACGCGGAAAGGACCTCGGAAACCCCGTGTTCAGCGCAACCGCGTCCGGCGCTTCGATGTCGAGCAGCACCTTGATTTCGTCGGGCGAGACGAAGTCAATACTGCCGATGCGCAGGGAATCGGCATAAGCCAGCGGAGACATCGTGCTCATGTCGCGGGCCCGTCGATTGTAGGCTCAGCCGCCTTCTTATCGAACATGGAGGTACCGAACCGCTGCTTCAGCAGCTCACTCATGCGGAAAGTGGTCTTATCGATCGCGGCCTTGGGCAGGAAGTTTTCGGTCAGCGTGCGGATGTTTGATAGGGCCGGTCCGATCAAGAGGCTGATCTGTGACGGACGCCCGAATTCCCGGTATGACTTCATGATTCGATCCAACGGGTCGTCATAGGACGCCACCACCAGATGGGTGGAGGGAATGGTGAGCATGTCGCGAATCACGCGGTTGATATGTTCGTCTCCGAAGCTGTAGCCGTAAGTCACCAACGTGCTGTTGGGGCGGCAGATTGCAGCGGCTAAATCCCGGAACAGTTCCACGTACGGGTAGTCGGATGTTTCCCGATCCTTCGCCGAGTTCGGGTAGATCAAGAGCCGGTCCGCGTCGACGCCCTTCACCCCCGGTATGTCGAGATATGCATCAATCTTACCGGCGCCGAATGGCAGGCCGATGCGTCGGATATCGGCGCCAGCGTGGACCCAATCGACTGACCCGTGCAGCTTGGTAAAGCGCGCAACCCCTTCCAGATAGCGAGGCTCACCACGGATACCGGGTGGGTTGTAGTGCATGTCCAGATCGAGCCGGGAAGAGCGGAAGATCGGCATCAGGCTGCCGACGAAACGATCCAACAGATGCAAACCCGCTAGTTCGGCGCCCGCTTCGACCAGGCGGTCGTAGTTGGTAGTAAAAATGCTCAGCCGATCGCGCGTGCCAGTCCGGCTGGCAAAACTCATTAGGAATGTCACGAGCGTGTTAAACGCCAATTCGCGTTTCGCCTCATCTGCGGAGGCAATATGCGATTCGCAGGCAAGGATGGAGGCTGAAAATTGCGCCAGGATCACTTTCAGATCCATGCGTAGCGTAGTGGCGTCCGCGTTTTCCAGTATTTCAAGCCCGCGCAGCAGTTCGGTTGCGCTGCGAAGCTGATCCTCGAAGTTGCCTTTGCTGCGGCCTGCGTCCTTGGCGGTTTTTTCTGCGGCCTTGTTGATCTCGGCTGCGTGGCACGAGAACGTAACGGTGCCCATTCCAGCGGCGGGCTTCTCCGTCGCGAGGTTATGCACGGCATGGGTCAGGCCGGAGCCTGCGAGAAGCGAGAGATGTTCCGATTGAAATAGAGATGTCAGCCACGGCTCGATGCGGCCGCGCAGTTCCTTGAGTCCGAATTCTTCCCCCGAGAACCAAGAGATTTCGGTTTTCTCCCGAAACCGAAACTTGCCTGGCTCGGATTCCCCGAAAGCTGTTGGGAGATGATCATCTCTTACCTTCAGGATGTTGTCGTATCGAAGCTCTTTCGCGATTTCCGACATCTTTCGTCCCCTATATGCACTGGCACGGCGGGTGGCCAACGGCCCCTGGCCGGAAGAAGCGTACAGCTACCTTACTATTCCAACCCAGCATCGTCGGGACGTTGGAGCGCTCGCACTTGCCCGGCTGCTCACAGCCGGCGATTGCCGGTTGCTGCATGGTTTGGTCAACACCGGCTTCGTGGTCAGTGATTAGCAGAGCGATCAGACCGATGGCGTCCCGGCGCACCGCCGTCGGGCTCGCGGGCTTGCGCCCCGCGCCTCTTACCGAGTCGCGGCCATTCGGCTTTGATCCCTGACGCCTCCGGCCCTCGCGGGCCTGCGCGCTCCGCTTGCTCGTGCGGAGGCCTCGAAGACGAGGTGTGGTGCCATTCTCATCGCCGTGCTGTGGTGTACTGATCATCGACGGATCGGGCCGCGCAGACGGAGGCTACACGCGCTCCAAGCAACGCACGCCCGTTCAGCGTTGCGTCTGGCTGCAGCGCACAGACGCGCGCGACATACGTCTACCCGTTGCTTCGAACGCTCCCACGGGTCGCCGGCGTCGCTTTGATCCCAACGATCGATTGTCGATGACGGCAAAGGCGAAGCGCCCTGGACAGCGCCCCGGTTTTACCGGGGCTGCTGCGTCGATAGTGACGTCTCGCCCGCCTGCTGCGGGCTGCGACGCCTACGCCGCGTGTGTGCACGTCCAGGGTGGATCGCGCTGCGGGTGCGGCGCTTTCCCCCGCGCTGCGCGCGGCTCCCTCTGTGCCTCTGCTCGCGGCTTGCCGCGTCAAAGGGTGGCTGCCCGAGCATAAACGGCCTGCGCCCCGCGCGCGGGTCCCCTCCATTTATCCCTCTGGCTGCCTCGCTGCGCTCGCCTTTGACGCCGCCGCTCCCGCCGGCTGACCGGTTCCCGTTCTGAAGCATCCACGCGGCCACCCCGGCCGCTGTGCTTCAGAAGGAGAGACGGCAATGCTGACTTCGATGGTGCGTGACGGTGAGGGGTTGACGTTGACGCAGCGGATTCTGCGCTTGGGTGCGGAGAGCCTGACGGCGGTGGAACTGCTGGCGGTGGCGATGGGGGCAACCGATGATGCGACGCTCGACACGATCCGGCGCGCCGTAACCGAGGCTGGCAGCCTGCGGGAAGCGATGGCAAGCGGCGCGGGATTCACGGGTGCCAAGGCGGCGCGGCTGGTGGCGGCGTTGGAACTGGCACGGCGGGCAGCCTGGGAAGAGCTCACCGCGCGGCCGGCGCTCACCAGTCCGCGCGAGTCCGCCGCGTTTCTGAGGGCGCGCATGAATTCCCGGCCGTACGAAGTTTTCAGCGTGCTGTTTTTGGACAACCGCCACCGCGTGATGGCATACGAGGAAATGTTCCGGGGCACGTTGGATGGCGCATCGGTGCATCCGCGCGAAGTGGTGCGGTCGGCACTGGAACACAACGCAGCGGCCGTCATCTTTGCCCACAACCACCCGAGCGGTGTCGCCGAGCCATCGGCCGCTGATCGCAACATCACTCGGCAGCTACGCGACGCGCTGCAGCTGATCGGCGTGCGGGTCCTGGATCACTTGGTGATCGGATCGGGTGAACCGACTTCGATGGCCGCACGCGGTTTGATCTAAGGTCGTAGCCTGCATGAACCTGCGGCACGGCCCCGGCGCAGTGCGCCGGGGCCTTCCCCGAGTCTGGCGCGGCAAGTCCGCCACACCCAATTGCAACGTCCACCTGCAAAATCGCCCCGTCGCCGCCTGCGGTCAGGCGGCGACGGGGCGGGCGCGCAACATGCGCGCGGCACGGCGATCGGTGCCCGCTGGCGCGGGCGAGGTTTTGATCGCGCCCCGCCGCAATGGGCGGGACTTGTGGGGCTACGCCCCGGCTTGCTGCGGCAGGTTGTTCCAATGCGTGCCGTTCTCGATGCTGGCGGTTCGCTGCTTCCTCGTCACGAAGGGCGGTTCACCGACACGCCGCGCGGCCTCGCTTATGGAGTCTCCACGCCACGCCGCAAGCCGGTCGCCACAGTCTGCCCGAGGTGGCGTCCTCGCCCGTCGTTGGAGCGCTGGCCTTGCCTGCGTCAGGGCACGAGCCGGTGCTGCCGTCGCGCGGGGATGCCGAGTCGGCCATGTCCCCTTTCGGGACAGGCGGCCTGTACGTCCTTGTCTCGTTGTGAATCCTGGCGTAGGCACGGCTGCGCCTTGGGCGTCGTGGCCGCAACCTTCCGGCGCAAACAATTTCCCCGCCGCTGCGCGGCTTCCTCGCGCAGCAAATTCTTTGCGCCTCCAGGTTCTCCACGCTGTTGCGACCGCTGCGCGGTGCGGCCCGCCCAGCCCCCGCCGACCGGATCACAACAAGGACGCACTGGCGCGACCTTGTTCAACCCGAAAGGAGAAAACCTCATGGCTAACATCGGCACCTTCACCGCAGAAAAAGACGGCTTCACCGGCACGCTCCGCACCCTGACGCTGAACGTCAAGGTCAAGCTGGTTCCCAACGACAAAGGCGGCAAGGAGCACGCGCCGGACTTCCGCCTGCAGGCGGCCGGCCACGACATCGGCGCGGCATGGAAGAAGACCAGCGAGGCCGGGCGGGAGTACCTGTCCGTGACCCTCGACGATCCTTCGTTCCCGACCGCGGTGTATGCCCGCCTGATCGAAGGCACGAACGGCACGCACGACCTGATTTGGTCACGCAGCAAGCCACAGGTGGCCTGACGCCACCCACTGCGCCCCGCACATTGCGGCGGGGCGCAGTGCTGCTGATCGCAGCACGTCACCGCATCATGTACGCGACTTCGTCTCGTCGCGTCCGCTCAACACCGCCTCCAGCTCCCGGCGTATCTGCGCCAGTAGCTCGTCGGCCTTACTCGGGCTGTTGCCAGCATAAGCCAGCGTCAGCAGGGTGAGTGGGTGAATCTCCATCACCCCGCACAGCTCGACCAACTTGTGCAGGGTCGGGCTTTTCAAGCCACGCTCCAGCGAACTCATGTAGGTACGGCTCGATACATCGGAGAACGCTTCCTGGTTCAAGCCGCGCGCTTTCCTAACGGTCCGTATCGCCGTGGCCAATGAGTGTTTCGCCGCCACCAAAGGTTTCCCTTAGAAAACCAAGATGACAGCCGATTGCGCTCTATAGGACTACAATCTATAGTGTTCATTTGGCGGTGTAGCTTTCCGTACTTGTGTTCATGCGGCAATCCGCCTCCGCGGATTCCAACCAAGCCGGAGAGCCTGGACTGTGTCTTACCTGATCCGCGCAATCCTGCTTTTGTGTTACCGCTCGGGAGCGGATTCGACCGCTTGCGATTCGGTGCCTGTGCGCGGAAGCACGGAGTCGGCTCTGCAGTTCCACGCGTCGGCGCAAAAGCGCGTCCGTGCATGTTCGGTTTTGCGGGATTCCGGGTGATGGCCCAACTGCTGACCACCGCCAGCGAACGTACCCAACTGCTCGCGAACGGCACGGCGCGCGCGCAAGGGGACGGCACCGACCCATGGCCGGTGGTGCGGCTGTTCACCCCCGACGCGCACGCGACCTGGCTGCTCGCGGCGCTCGACCCGGTCGACGGCGATACTGCCTGGGGGTTGATCGACCTCGGCATCGGGATGCCGGCGCTGGGGACGGTCAAGCTGTCCGACCTGGCCGGGATCGTTGGACCGCGGCGCCAGCCCGTCCTGCGCGATCCGTATTTCCACGCGGCGCGGCCGCTGTCGGAGTATGTCAGGCTTGCGCAGCGCGACGGTTCCATCCCCGACTGACTGGAGCGCACTGTGTCTTTCTCGGTCCAGTGCCAGACGGTTTCGGTCTGAATCGGCACCGTTGCACCAGGCTGCCGCGAGCCTGACCAAAAAAGACAGGATGCGTGGCGCGGCTTGCGGCAAGGTGGCCGTTGCTGCGCACTCCTTCCGAACGACGCAGCCGCCGCATTCGGACGCTCCACGCAAGGCTTCGGAGCCCTTCAGTCTTGACACGCCACGTTACGGCCTGAGCCTACTTCCACTGGATGATCTTTTGACGCTGATGCCGTAGCGCCCGCACTCGACGCCCGTTGGCGACGTTCCTGTCCGACAGGAGGTCGCGCGATGGCCGCTCGAAGCAGCGCAGCCTGGTATCCCACCGCCGCGTATCTGTACGTGCTGCACCTGGACGGTCCCGCGTTGGCCTGGGAGTACCTGCGCAGGAATCCGGACTATGGACGCGCCTGGCTGCGCCGCCGTCGGGAACCGGAGGCAGGACAGGCGTGGGGCCTGCGCCTGCTGGAAGACCCCACGTTGGACGCGCGCGATGCGCACCCGGTCTGGTTTCCCGACCCGGACGACGTGCTCCAGCTCTACCCGGATGCCGATCCGCCGCCCGACGCGGAGGTGTTCGAGTTCTGGCACATCCCCGGCCGCAAGCGCCTGATCCATGACGGCACGCGTCTGGTGCTGGTGTCCGACTGGCCCGGTCACCGCGTGCGGCTCGCGCTGGCGCCGGGCCTGGAAGATGGCATGGCCTACGTGTATGCCATCCGCGCGCGCACAGCGCGCTGCCGACGCCATCGTGCAATCGCGATGCAGTTGGACACGCTGATGGCCGCGGAGGACGACGCCCCTGTAGCGATGACCGGCCCGCGGCCGACGTCAGGTGCGTTGTTTGAACTGCGTACGCTGCAGGCACTCGATGCGACGCTCGCGGGCGCCTCCCTGCGCGAGGTCGCCGTGGGACTATTCGGATCCGCCGCGGTGGCCGCGGGCTGGTACGTCGATGGTGGCTTGCGCTCGCGCGTGCGCCGCCTGGTGCGGCGCGGCCGCTCGCTGATGCACGGCGACTACCGCCGCCTGGCACGACTCGAATGACCGGGGCAGGGCCGTTTTGCCCGCGTGGCAGAACGGCCCTCCGCGCAACGCCTTGCTGTCTTGACACTGTCCCCATCCGGCTGCGCTCGTGCCGCCGACGCCCTCGCCAGATGGAGATTCATCTTATGCATCCTCTTCCCATGCGGCCCGCCGCGCCCCCCGCAGCTACGCCCGTATCGCCGCAGCGTTACCTGACCAACGACGAGGCTGCCGGCTACTTGCGGCTGTCACCGCGCACGCTCGAAAAGCAGCGCGTGATCGGCGGCGGGCCGAAGTTTCGCAAGTTCGGCCGGCGCGTCATGTACGCCGTCGCCGACCTCGACGCCTGGGCGGCTGATCGCAGCTTCGAGACCACATCCGATCCCGAATACGCCGAGCGCCATTCGGCCGACAACCGTGCACGCTGACGTGCAGCCAACCAATGGCAGCTCCGGTAATCGGCCTGTCGCAGGAGCGGGAGCAGCTCGACCTGTTCCGCGCGCTGCCGGGCGATGGCTTGGCGCCGCGCGACAGCCAGGACTTGATGGCCTTTCCGTTCTTCTCGCTGGCGAAGTCGCGGCGCACCGTGCCGATCGACTTTCGCAGCGGCAACGTCACGATCCGCGTGGAAGGCGCGGCGGAACATGGCATCGCGACGATCTGGGATGCGGACGTGCTGATCTGGGCCGCCTCGCAGATCGTGGAAGCGCGCGACGCGGGCCTGCAGCCCTCGCGCCTGATGCGGGCCACGCCCTACGAGATCCTGCGCTTCATTGGGCGGGGCACCAGTGCGCGCGACTACCAGCGCCTCAAGGCGGCGCTCGATCGCCTGCAATCGACCACCGTCGCGACGTCGATCCGCGCGACGACCGGGCGACGGCTACATCGTTTCTCTTGGATCAACGAATGGAAGGAACGGGCCGATGCCGGCGGCACGCCGCTGGGCATCGAGCTGATCCTGCCGGACTGGTTCTACGCCGGGGTGCTCGACGCCGCGCTGGTACTGACCATCGATCCCGCGTATTTCCGGCTCACGGGTGGTATCGAGCGCTGGCTCTATCGCCTGGTCCGCAAGCACGCGGGCCGGCAGCCCGACGGCTGGCAGTTCGACTTCCGCCACCTGCACCGGAAATCCGGCAGCACCGCGAAACCCTACGACTTCGCCTGCGACCTGCGGGCGCTGGTCGCGCGGCAGTCGCTGCCCGGCTACGTGCTCGGCATCGAGCGGCTGGCGGGGACGGGCGCCGAGCTGCTGACTTTCCGGCCCGTGCCGCCCGCGGCACGGGGATAACCCGGGAAGAACGTGTGAACGGCCTCGTGCTATCAGGCGTGCCGGGTATCGTGCTATCGGGCGTGTCCCTATCGTGCTATCAGGCGTGCCAAATCGCTGGAAACCCAATGGTGGCGCGGGTTTCGGCGTCCTCTAACTTACCTAACGTCAAAGCCCTAACTTTTGGTAGGCACACGCCATCGCGGTGGACAACCGCCGCACGGCACGCGCCGCCGCCACAACAGCACAGTCCACGGGTACGGAGGGCTGCGCGGTGATCGTCGCGTTCCTCAACCAGAAGGGCGGTGTCGGCAAGACCACGCTCGCCACCCACGTCGCCGGCGAGCTCGCACTGCGCGGTCAGCAGGTCATCCTGCTCGATGCCGACCCACAGGGCTCAGCCCTGGACTGGACGCAACGTCGAAGCCAGCAAGGCCTGCCGCGGCTGTTCAGCGCCGTGGGCCTCGCCCGGGAGACGCTGCACCAGGAGGCACCGGAGCTTGCCCGTCGCGCCGATCATGTCGTCATCGACGGCCCACCACGCATTGCAGCGCTGGCGCGCTCGGCTTTGCTTGCTGCCGAACGCGTGCTGATCCCAGTGCAGCCCAGCCCCTACGACGTATGGGCATCGGCCGAGATGGTGGCACTGATCCGCGAAGCGCAGGTGTTCCGGCCCGCACTGCGTGCGGCCTTCATCATCAACCGACGCGTCAGTACGACCATCATCGGCCGCGAAGCTCGCCAGGCGCTTGCCGACCAGCCGCTGCCGGCGCTGAGCGCGGAAGTGCATCAGCGCATCGTGTTCGCCGACAGCGTGGCGGCCGGTCGGCTCGCCTGCGAGACGGCGCCCGACAGTGCCGCCGCCCACGAGATCACCGCGCTCACCGACGAGTTGCTGCGATGGCCGGCATGAATACGGCACACGGCAAGCGGATTGCCATCGGCGCGCGCCCGCCGGCAAATCCGCACGCCGAGGCATGGGTACGGCAGGGCGATGCCGACAGCATCCAGAAGGGCGAGCTCTACACCGCGCGCCTGACCCTCGACGTCACGCCCGCACTGCGCGCACGCATCAAGGTGTTGGCGTTCACGCAAGGCGTGACCGTGGCCGAACTGCTGCGCGCGCTGCTGGAACGCGAATTCCCGGAGTCCACGCCATGAATGCGTCCATGCAATCGGCAAGGGACGCGCCGTCACCGTCCGTTGCCGAGTTGGCCGGTCAGGCTGCGCTCACGCGCGTGTCGCTGGCGTTCGTTGCCCAACGCATCAACCTGTATCTGCGCTTTGGCACGCCCGTGCGCGTCGTACCGATCGACCGCCGGCGCCGCGTCGCGCTGTTCGTGCCCAGCGCGGTGTTCTGCCGCATCCGGTGGGAAGCCAACGACTACGGGACGACGCGCTGGCAGCTCATGGTGATGCAGGCGTGCACGCCATGGGACGTTGCGCAGCGCATCCCCGGCGTGCAGCCCGGCGCACGCCTGCTGCTGCACGCGGAGGGCGAACGCCGGGTGCGGGCCGTGCTGGAACGCATCGATGCCATCGAAGCGCGCGACATTGCTGCCACCGACGTATCGCCTGCGTACTGGCACACGCTCGGCAACCGCCTGGCTGCACGGCTGCCGTTGCCGGAATACGGCGCTGCCCGGCATGCCGCCTGGCTGGCCGGGAGGATGTTGCCGTGACGGTCGCGCCCACTTCCGCGGCGGTGTTGCATCCTCGCTTGCGCGGGCGCACCCGTGGCGTACTTGCGGCCCTGTCCGCCGCGGGCCTCGCAGCGCTGGCGTGGGCGTCCTTCGTGTCGCCGTTGCCGCGCTTGATCTACAACCCGTCCGACAGCGTCGCGGTGGGCTGGTATTGGGTCGATCCGCAAGTACCGCGTGTGTCCGCGTTGCACCGCGGCAGTCTGGTGGTGGTGCCGGTGCCGCCCGCCGCCGCGGCGCTGGGCGCGTGGCGCGGGTACCTGCCACTGGGCATCCCGCTCCTCAAGCCGGTCGCCGCCGTCGCGCCGCAACGGGTGTGCGTGACCAACGATCGCGTGCGCATCGATGGCGTGCCGGTGGCCACCGCATTGCGCACCGACAGCAGGGGCCGGCCGCTGCACGCCTGGCGGCAGTGCCGCCGCCTCCACCCCGGTGAACTGTTCCTGTTGAGTACGTCCAATCCGGCGTCGTTCGACAGCCGCTATTTTGGACCGGTGCGAGCATCCGCCGTGCTCGGCATTGCGCATCCGGTCTGGCTGGAGGCGCGCCAATGATCGCTGCCGACTCGCTGCGCTTCGGTATGTCATCCGACGCGTTCGGTCGGTGGCTATCGCCACGCCGCTGCGTGTGCCGTGCGTGTGCTTGCGCGCTGCACGTCGCACAACATCCCGCGGCGTTTCCCCACGTGCAGACCGCTTGCCCCGGGCACGCCATGCCGAGGGCATGGCCAGCGCTCGCCGGCGGCCATGCAGCCTGCTGCACGGCGCCGCCGGTGCGCCAGAGACCGGAGCGACAGCGCAGGTCCAAGGCGCAGGGCAAGATAAAAGGTCGCGGCACTCCGGCCCGCGAAAGACGGGTCTGCACGTGGGGGTGGCGCGGCACGCGCGCGGGGGTAGCAGTGTGCCGTGAGGAAGCGCAATACCGCGTTCGCTTTGGGGAAAGCGCGTGCTTCGCCCGCCGGACTGCGCTGGCCTTGGCTGGGCGCGTCCCATGAGCAAGCGCGACGACGACCATTTTCGCGTCCGCCCTGGCGCACCGAAGCGGCGCGGCGATGCCTTCGTCAACCAAGTGCTGCGCCAGACCAGCAAGGCGGGCACCGGGTTTGGCAAGGCCGTAGGGAAAGCCGGCCACTGGCCCGGCGCCCGGCTCGGGCGGGGGCACGTCGCGGCGCGTTTTGCGGGGCAGAGACTCGGTGCGAACGCCCGGCGCGTGACGATCAAGACGCGGCTGGTCAACTTGGCGAAAGCCGGGCCGCGTTCGACCGCGGCGCACCTGCGCTACATCGAGCGCGAAGGCGTCGATCGGCAGGGCGGGCCGGGCCACGCCTACGGGCCGACGACCGATGCGGCCGACCTCGAAGCATTCAAGGAACGCGGCGCCGGGGATCGCCACCAGTTCCGGTTCATCGTTTCCGCGGAGGATGCGGAAGAGCTCGACGACCTGCGCACCTATACCCGGCACCTGATGGCGCGCATGGAAGCTGATCTCGGCACGCGGTTGGAGTGGGTCGCAGTCGATCACTGGAACACCGACAATCCGCACACGCATGTCGTCCTGCGCGGCAAGGACGATACCGGCAAGGACCTCATCATCGCCCGCGACTACATTGCCGAGGGGATGCGTCGTCGCGCATCGGCGCTGGCGACCGAATGGCTGGGGCCACGCACCGAGCTGGAGATGCAGCGCGCCACGTTGCGCGAAGTCGAGCAGGAGCGGTGGACGGGCCTGGATCGCACCTTGCAGCGTATAGCTGGCGACGACGGTCTGGTGCGTACCGAACGCTTCGCCGAGCCGCGGCTGCAACGCCAGCGGCAAATGCTGATCGGGCGCCTGCAACGTCTGCAGCGCATGGGGCTGGCAACCGAGCCACAGCTAGGCGTCTGGGCCATCCATGCCGACGTGGAATCGACCTTGCGGGCGATGGGCGAACGCGGCGACATCATCCGCACCATGCAGCGGGCCATGGGTGGCCGGCAGCATGAGCTGGCCGTGTTCCAGCCCGGCGAAGGTCGCATCGCCATCGTGGGCCGCGTTGTCGGCAAGGGACTTGCCGACGAGCTGTACGACCGGGGCTACCTGATCGTCGATGGTATCGGCGGCAAGGCCCACTACGTCGCGCTGCCGCTGCCGTCGGAGCTGGAGCAGTATCCGATTGGTGCCGTGGTGGAAGTGAAGGGATCGCCCGGCATGCGCGCAGCCGATCGGAACATCGCCGCGCTGGCGGTCGATGACGTGTATCGCACCGATCATCACCTGGCCGTGGCACGGGGGCAGGCCAAGCCCGACCGCGACCCGCGTGAAGTGGTGGCCGCTCATGTGCGCCGGCTCGAAGCCCTGCGCCGCGCCGGCATCGTGGAACGTGAGGCGGAAGGCGTCTGGCGCGTTCCCTCCGACTTGGCCGAACGCGGTCACCGCTACGACGTGCAGCGCCTCGGCGGGAACGTGGTTGTGGAGCTGAAATCGTACCCGCCCATCGAGCGGCAGGCCCGCGTGATCGGCGCCACCTGGCTCGACCAGCAGTTAATTGCTGGTGGCCGCGGGCTGGGCGACCTGGGCTTCGGCAGTGAGGTTAAGGATGCGCTGCAGAGGCGGGCCGACTTCCTGGTTGAGCAAGGGCTGGCTGAGCGGCGAGGGCAGCGTGTGATCCTGGCGCGCAACCTGCTGGATACGCTGCGCAATCGGGAGCTGGTGCAGGCTGCCAGGAACATCGCCACTGAAACCGGCCTGGAGTATCGGCCGGTGGCCGACGGGCAGCGTGTGGCCGGCATCTACCGACGCAGCGTCATGCTTGCCAGCGGGCGCTACGCGATGCTAGACGACGGCATGGGGTTCAGCTTGGTGCCATGGAAGCCTGTGATCGAGCGGCGCGTGGGCCAGCAGATGGCAGCCACGATGCGCGGCAACGGCGTGTCCTGGGATATCGGCCGGGCGCGAAGTCCGTCCATTGGGTGACCAACGGCACGCTGTACGCATCTGACTCACGCATCCTCACGACGGCGAAGGATTGCCGACGACCGTATCGCTGCTATACGCAGACCGTTGCACTCGGTCACCCGCACCAAGCAACTGTGATCGGCTTACCGGAAGGCTGATCAAATTTGGAATTCGGCCAAAGAGATAACGCCTGGATGAACGAGCAACGGGTACTTTTGGCTGTTTGCTGCCTATCGAGCTTGCTTGACAAGTGACTGCTTCGACGTCGAAACCGGACGTCCGCTCCGTGGGACACTCATCGTCTGACTGACCGAAAATGCGAGTGGCGTGTCAGCGCTCGATCGCCTGTGCGTCGTTCTCGGCATTCCATCTGTTGGATCGGCGGCGAATCCCGCTCAGACAAACGTACACGACCGGCGTTGTGTACAGCGTCAGCAACTGGCTCAGCAGCAGGCCGCCCACGATCGCAAAGCCGAGTGGCCTCTGGAACGCCGATCCGGTGCCGTGGGCCGCGGCCAGCGCGACGCCAGCCACCATCGCGGCGGTGGTCGTCATCAAGATCGGTCGCAAACGCAGCAGGCATGCCTCGCGTATGGAGTCCAGCGCGCCGGCTCCGGTCCCGCGCTCGGCCTTGAGCGCGAAGTCCACCAGCATGATGCCGTTTTTTTCCACGATCCCGATTAACAGGATGATCCCGATGATCCCGATGGTCGACAGGTCCAGCTGCGCAGCGTAGAGCGCCAGCAGTGCGCCAAGCCCAGCGGCGGGCAGCGCCGACAGGATCACCAGCGGATCGATGAAACTCTCGTACAGGACGCCCAGGATCACGTACACGGCGAGGAGCGAGAGCACGATGAGCCACGGCATGCTGCCGAGCGATTTCTGGAACGCGTCGGCGTTGCCCTGAAACTTTCCGAGGACGCTGGCCGGCATGTGGATTGCTGCCACCGTGCGGTGAATCGCGTTTACCGCTTCGCCCAACGACACACCGGGCCGCAGGTTGAACGACAGTGTCACCGCCGGGAACTGACCTTGGTGCGTCACCGACAGGGGACCGACCTTGTGGGTATCAACGGTGACCATCGTGGACAGGGGCACCAGCGAGTCCGTGAGCGATGACTTGACGTACAAGTCGCTGATCGATGTCAGGCGGTGCAGTTGGTTCGGAGTGATTTCCAAAATGATCGGATAGGTGCCGGCCTCCGTGAAATACTGCGTGATCTGGCGCTGGCCATAGGCATCGTCCAGCGTGTCGTCGATCGATTGGATGCTAACGCCGAGCGCCGCTGTCTTGGCGCGGTTGATGTCGATGCCGAGCTGCGGCGCGTTGTCCTGAAGGTCGCTCGCGACGCCTTCGATCTGCGGTAGTTTGCGCATCGCGGTGAGCACGCGGCGTGCCCATGTGTGCAGCTCCGCGGGGTCCGGATCCTGCAGCGTGTATTCGAAATTGCCGCGCGCGTTGCGGCCGCCGACCGTAATGTCCTGCGTCGCGTGCATGTGCAGTACAGCGTCGGAAATACCATCGAGGTGCCTTTGCAGCCGCTTGATGACCTGCTGAGCTGAGACTTTCCGTTCTGAACGGGGCTTCAGGACGATGAAGTAACGGGCCGTGTTGGCGGTCTGCGCGAAGCCATTGCCACCCGTGCTGCCGGTCCACGATGCGACACCCTCCACCGCCGGGTCCCTGCGCACAATGGCGTCAATCTGGCGTTCAAGGTGTTGCATCCGCTGCGGCGACACGCTTTGCGAGGCATCGGCCAGCGCCTGGATCAGGCCGGTATCCTGCACTGGGAAGAACCCTTTCGGAATCGCGACGATCAGTACCAGCGTCACGGCCACGGTCGCGCCGAGCACCACCAGCACCAGACGGGTGTGGCGAAGTGCGACGTCCAGCGTCCGCGCGTAGAACGTCGCCACGGGCTCGAACCAGTCCGTGCTGGTGGGTAGTGCGTCGTCCGCCCCTTTTTCCGGTTGCCTGGCCACGAGTCGGCACAGCATCGGCCCGAACGTCAGCGACGCCACTAGCGAGACGACGACCGCGGCAATAACTGTGAAGGCGAGCTCGCGGAACAGCCGCCCGACGATTCCGCTCATGAACCCGATCGGCAGCAGTACCATCATCAGCGACAGACTCATCGCGAGTACGGTGAATGCGATCTCGCGCGAGCCTGAGAGCGCCGCCTGCAACGGAGGCGCACCGGCTTCGACGTGGCGGTAGGTGTTCTCGACCACCACGATTGCATCATCCACGACGAAACCGACCGCGATCGTGAGGCCCATCAACGATAGGTTGTCGAGGCTAAAGCCCAGCGTAGCCATGACTGCGAACGTGCCGAGCACCACCAGTACAAGAGTGCCACCTGGTACCAGCGTCGCGCGGAGGTTGCGCAGGAACAGGCCGACGATCAGCACGACCAGGGCGATGGTTAGAGCCAGCGTGAACTCGACGTCATTCACCGATGCGCGGATCGTCGTCGTACGATTCAGCACCGTAGCGAGGTTGATCGCGGCCGGCAGGTCCGCGGCCAGCTCGGGCAGCTTGGTTTCAATGCTTCGCACCGTGTCGATGACGTTCGCGCCGGGCTGCCGATAGATCGTCAGCAGGATCGCGGGTTTGCCGTTGTAGTACGCGGCCGCGGTCCGGTCGGCAGCTGCCGTCACGGCGCGGCCGATGCCGCTTACCAGTACCGATGCGCCATTCCGATGCGCAACCACCACATGGTCGAACGCCGCTGCCGTCGTGACCTGATCGTTCGCCGCAATAGTGAACCCGGTTTCCGGGGTATCGAGCGAGCCCTTCGCGGCGTCGGTCGTTGCGGCCACCAGCGCCGGCCGGATCTGTTCGAGGGTCAGGCCCATGCCTGCCAGCTCCGCCGGGTCGACCTGCACGCGGATCGCCGGCTTTTGTTCGCCCCCGATCGACACCTGCGCGACTCCGTCTACCTGTGCGATGTCGCGTGCCAGCACGTTCTGGACATAGTTGTCGACAGTCGTCAGGGGCAGCGAATCTGACGTTGCGGCCAGAACCAGAATCGGTGCATCGGCGGGATTGAGCTTCTTCCACGTCGGCGGCGTGGTCATCGTGGTGGGCAGCAGCTTGCTCGCGGCGGTCAGCGCCTCCTGCACCGCCTGCGCATCGGCGTTGATGTCAGTCGCGAGGCTGAACTGGATGGTGATGGAGGTCGCGCCCTGCGCACTGAACGAGGTCAGGTCCGTGACGCCTGCTATCTGCCCGAGTTGGCTTTCGAGCGGTGTCGCTACCGACGCCGCCATCGTTGTGGCGCTCGCGCCGGGCAGCGTCGCCGTCACCTGAATCGTCGGGAAGTCGACCTGCGGCAGCGGCGCCACCGGCAAGCGTGCATAGGCGATAAGGCCCAGCAATCCGAGCGCGCCCGCCAGCAACAACGTCGCGACAGGGCGTCGGATGAACGGCGCGGAAAGGTTCATCTCATGCGGAGCCCACGGCGAACGCCGAGCACCGCTGGCATACGCATCGAGCTAGGGCTAGACGGACCGAATAACTAACTAAGCGATAGTTTTTCCGATAGCATAACGTATGCACCTGACACCACCATGATCTAAAATATAGCGTAATGTAACGCTATGAACCAGGTAACGTGACTAAAATCTCGGACTGGTAACCATAAGAAAATATATTGGTACAATTGTGAGCCATCGCCCTCCCTCGCTCAACCGCTTGCGTGCATTTGAATGTGCGGCGCGCCTCGGCAGCTTTGCCGCTGCCGCCGCCGAGTTGCATGTGACGCCAGCGGCCATCAGCCAGAAAGTGCGGCTGCTGGAAGAAGGACTCGGCTTCAAGCTGTTCCGCCGGCATGCGAACAACCTTGAACTGACGGAGCAGGGCCGGGCCTACCAACCCGGCCTTCAGGATGCGTTTGCAGCTATTGCCAGACTGACGGATCAGGTGCGCGCAATGCGTGCCGGCCCCGTGTTAACCGTCGGCGTAGCACCCGCGCTTGCGCTGCACTGGTTGATTCCGCGCCTGCCGGGCTTCAACCAACTGCACGCCGACACAGAGGTCCGGATTGCAACAGGCGGGCTGATGAATCCCTTGCGCGACGACTGGACGTGTACGGTCCGGCGCGGCGAAGGCAACTGGCCAGGCTACGAAGCGGAGGAGCTGTTTCCATCAACACTCGTGGCCGTGTGTACGCCCGGGGTTGCCAAACAACTGCGGCGAATGCAGGACCTGCGCAAGGTTTCCGGAATCGTCGTTGCCCACCTCGGCGAACAGTGGACGTGGTGGTCACGCGCGACGGGCAGCAAGAACTCACTGCGCTGCGGCAACGAGGTGACCTTCGGGAGTTCCTCGATGGCCGTTCAGGCAGCGCTGGATGGCGTCGGTGTGGCGATCGCGCAGATTCACTATGTGAGCGACGCGCTGGCTGCGAGGCGGCTGATTGCGCCGTTTGGTGTCCCCCGGCAACGCTACGAATCGTGGTATCTCGCGTATCGACCAATCCGGTCACAAGAGCCCGCGCTGGCATGGTTTCGCGACTGGGTGCGCGACGAGGCCACGCGGCAGATGCAGTTATGTGAGCGCATTGGTTGGCGGGCCTGAAGCAAAACGCGCGGTGGATAGTCAGCAATGCCGATGTACATGGACGTTGGTGTTTTGACCCACAACTCGGCTTTGGGTCGTTATCACCATTTCGAGGATCGCACATTAATCATGTCGCCCGGTGGGCCCATTATCAAACCTCGGTCTGGTGATGCGTTCGGCCCGATGTGCGCAGGCCTACGAGCAGTGCAGGCTACGCATGCCGGACCATTGATGCATTGACTTCAAACGCCGGCCTCGGGGGTGGTCCAGAGCAGTGTTAAGGCAACGGGATTGTGGATTCCAATGCGCCGATCCGGACGAGTTGCGGTGGTGCCGTCAATCGCTTCGTACCACGACGCGATCAACGGAGGCTCATAGGCTTACCGACCACCGGATTGCCTAACTGAATAGTTTGACAAGCACTTGGTGCGACGGGAAACCAGTGATTCCCACGCTACAGCATCAACGGAATCCACCAGCAAAGGGAGTACCGTCATGGAACTACGTCACTTGCGCTGTTTCTTGGCTGTCGCCGATGAGCTGCACTTCGCTCGTGCCGCCGAACGACTGCACATTGAACAGTCGCCATTGTCGCGTGCAATCAAGGAGCTAGAAGCGGATTTGGGCGTGCAGCTTTTCGCCCGCACTACGCGCAGCACCCGGCTGACACATGCTGGCAAGCTGTTCCTGGAAAATGTGCCACGCATTTTCACGGCTCTGGAGCAGGCGCGCGACAGCGTGAGAGCCGCCGCCAACGGTTTTCGCAACCAGTTGCGCGTGGCTATCTCGGATTGCGTCGTCCCGTCGGAGTTCTCTGCCTTCTTGGCCTTGTGCCGTCAGGAGGAGCCGGAGATAGAGATACGCCTGTTCGAGGTTCCTCTGTCGCAACAAATCAAAGGACTCCATGAGGATCTATACGACGTCGGCTTTGCCCGGTCGAACGAAGTTGGCGATGGCATCATCGCTGAAGTAGCCTGGACCGATCCGTTAATGGTGGCTGTACCGGCCCGGCATCCACTGCTGGCCTACAAACGTATCCCGTTGGAGGAAGTGTTGCGCTATCCATTGGTGCTTGGAGACCCTCATGTTTGTGAAGGCTGTGCTCGACAGGTCGAACGGGTATTGCGGCAAGTCGATCAGGAGCCGCTCATTGCGGAGCGGGTGGCGTCCATCGACCTGATGATGGCACTGGTGGCGGCGGGGTTCGCCTTGGGCCTCGCAGGCGCTTCACACATCACCGTCAACCGTGAATCCCGCGTGGTGGCCCGCCCGCTGGCCGGGCGCGTACCCATGCTCACGACCTACCTGCTTCGCTTGGATAACGACCCTGCTGATGCGCTTATCCGCTTCATTGCGAGGGCCGGAAGTGTCAAGGCGCCTCCCAAAGGTGCGGACGTAAGGTCATTCGGTTCCAACGCCTCGGAGGACGTCGAGCCATGAAAATAGTCGTATTGCTTTTCGTTGCCATGGCGCTGGTCGCCTGTAGCAAGGCTGCACCCACCGACACGGTGGATTCGCTGGTGGCGCACCCGGACCACCTGCATGCCATGGAACAGAAATGCGCGAAGAACGACGGGCAGGTGTCCGTAGCGGAGTGCGAGGTCGTATCCGAAGCGCGGCGTCGACTGTTCTACGGCAACGGTGTGCAGTACACCCCCTCTAAAACCCCGCCGAAGTTCTGAGCCGCGGTCGCGGTTGCGCAACACGTCACGTCGACTTGTTGCTTGCTGCGCCCACTTGCGCGCGGCTGCGCCTCGGTGCGCCGCGTGACGATGGGGCTTGCAATCTTGCTTTTTCGATCACTTTCGTCGCCATAACGGTCTTTGACCGGCCCTGAACTGGCACCGATGCTCGTGGCAATGCGGCACCTTTTTGTCGCATGACACAACAGGAGCGGGTCGGAGGCCGGCGTGAACGGTACGAGTGTGCTGTTCGGCCAGGTGCTGGCGGTATTCGGCATCGTGGTCGCGGGAACTTGGGGTGCCACCCAATGGACCGCCGCACACCTGGGCTATCAGCTACGCCTTGGCCCGCCCTGGTTCGACTGGCTCGGTATCCCGTTCTACCACCCGTGGCGGCTGTTCGAGTGGTGGTACTGGTACAGCGCCTATGCGCCGCACCTGTTCCTGGTGGGTGGCGCCATCGCGGCGACCAGCGGTGTCTCTGCCGCCTGCGTCGCGATCGGCATGTCGGTGTGGCGCGCGCGCCAGTCGCGGCTCGTCACGACGTACGGCTCCGCGCGCTGGGCCGATGCCCACGACATTCATAGGGCGGGGCTGGACAAGCCGGCGGGCGTTTTCCTGGGTCTTTACGACCGGCGGTACCTGCGCCACGCCGGTCCGGAACACGTCCTGACCTTCGCGCCGACACGTTCCGGCAAAGGCGTGGGCTTGGTGATCCCCACGCTCCTTTCGTGGCCGGCGTCGGCCGTCATCCACGACATCAAGGGCGAGAACTGGGCCATCACCGCCGGCTGGCGTGCGCGCTTTTCGCACTGCCTGCTGTTCAACCCGACCGATGCCCGCTCGGCCGCTTATAACCCGCTGCTGGAGGTGCGGCGCGGCGCCTGCGAGGTCCGCGACGTGCAGAACATCGCCGACATCCTGGTCGACCCGGAAGGCGCGCTGGAGCGGCGCAACCATTGGGAGAAGACCTCGCACGCGCTGCTGGTCGGCGCCATCCTGCACGTGCTCTACGCGGGCGCGGACAAGACGCTGCGTGGCGTCGCCAACTTCCTCTCCGATCCCGCGTGCCCATTCGAGCTGACGCTGCACCGGATGATGACAACGCGCCACCTGGGCGATGCGCCGCATCCTGTCGTCGCCTCCGCTGCACGCGAGGTGTTGAACAAGGCGGAGAACGAGCGCTCGGGCGTGCTCTCGACGGCGATGTCGTTCCTCGGCCTGTACCGCGATCCGACGGTCGCCGAAGTCACCTCGCGGTGTGACTGGCGTATCGCCGACCTGATCGCATCCGAGCATCCCGTTTCGCTGTACCTGGTCGTGCCGCCTTCGGATATCTCGCGGACCAAACCGCTCATCCGCCTGATCCTCAACCAGATCGGCCGGCGCCTGACCGAATCGCTCGACGGCAGCGACGGCATCGCGCGCCGCCACCAGCTGTTGCTGATGCTCGACGAGTTTCCGGCGCTGGGGCGCCTGGACTTCTTCGAGACGGCGCTCGCGTTCATGGCGGGCTACGGCATCCGCAGCTTTCTCATCGCGCAGTCACTCAACCAGATCGACAAGGCCTACGGCCCGAACCATTCGATCCTGGACAACTGCCACGTGCGCGTGACGTTCGCCACCAACGACGAGCGCACTGCCAAGCGTATCTCCGAGACGCTGGGCACCGCGACCGAACTGCGCGCGCAGCGCAACTATGCGGGCCACCGGCTCGCACCGTGGCTGGGGCACCTGATGGTGTCGCGCCAGGAGACGGCGCGCCCGCTGCTGACACCGGGTGAGGTGATGCAGCTCCCGCCCGACGAAGCCGTGGTGATGGTAAGCAGCCGCCCGCCGATCAAGGCGAAGAAGCTGCGCTACTACGCCGATGCCAACTTCAAGCGGCGAGTGCTGCCGCCACCGGCGCTTGCCACCGGGCGCTACGCCGATGTGCCGCCCGCTCAACCCGACGACTGGAGCGGGCTGGCGATCCCAGCAGCCCCGATGACACCGGCCACAGAAAGTCTCGCCGAAAGCGGCGCCGGTTTCAGCGCCACCGATGACGGCGGCCTGCGCCGGCAACCGGAACTCTCCGACGTCGCGGAATACAGCCTGGAACAATCAGCCGGCGAAAGCGACCTGGCGCTGCTGGATGACGACGATCCACCGCTGCCGCTGCCGCGCCAGCTGGACCCGGCCATGCAACGCACGTCGCGCATGGCTTCCCTCGACCAGCACGATGGGATCGAGTTATGAGCCAGTACCGCCTGAACCTGTTCATTCCGCATGAACACGCCAAGCGCCTCGACGAGCTGGCGGCGAAGAAGGGTGTCTCGAAGTCGTCCATCGTCGCCGCGGCGCTCGCGTCGTGGCTCTCGCCCGATGCTGGCGACCAGCGCGAGGCGGCCATCGCGAAACGGCTGGACCGGCTGTCGCGCCAGTTCGAGAAGCTGGAACGCGACCAGAACATCGAGATCGAGGCGCTGGCGCTGTTCGTGCGCTACTTCCTGACGGTGAGCACACCGGTGCCGGAAGCGCATCAGGACGCCGCGCGGGCGCAGGGCCGGGCGCGCTTCGAGCAGTTCATCGAACAGCTCGGCCGCCGCCTGCTGCGTGGGCACAGCCTGGTGCGCGACGTGGTGGAGGAGCTGAATCCCGACGCCACGCGGTTGGACGAGGCGGCGGCGTTGGCCGGGTCCCGGGAGCACGACGCATGAGCGCCGTCCTGCAACCATCGGCCACCGTGGCACTCGATCGCCGTGTGCGCATGCTGCGCACGGCGATGGGGCCGCTGATCGCTGCCGCGCTGGACGACCCGGACGTGGTCGAGATCATGCTCAATCCCGACCACACGCTCTGGATCGACCGCCTGTCGTCAGGGCGCGCGCCGCTGGGCGCGGAGCTGTCCGCCGAGGACGGCGAGCGCATCATCCGGCTGGTTGCGGCGCACGTCGGCGCGGAAGTGCATCGCGGCCAGCCATTGCTGAGCGCCGAGCTGCCGGAGACCGGCGAGCGCTTCGAGGGCATCCTGCCGCCCGCGGCGCCGGCGCCGGCCTTCGCGCTGCGCAAGCGCGCCGTCGGCGTCATTCCCCTGGAGCGCTACGTCACCGACGGGATGATGACTCCTGAGCAGGCCGCGTTCCTGCGCGACGCGGTGCGCGCGCGGCAGAACATCCTCGTTGCAGGCGGCACCAGCACCGGCAAGACCACGCTTGCCAATGCGCTGCTCGGGGAGATTGCCGCCACGGGCGACCGCGTGCTGGTGCTTGAGGACACCGTGGAACTGCAATGCGTGGCGCGCGACCACGTGCCGCTGCGCACGCGTGCCGGCGTCGTCTCGATGACGGAGCTGGTGCGGGCCACGATGCGCCTCCGCCCCGATCGCGTGATCGTCGGCGAGGTGCGCGGTGGCGAAGCGCTGGACCTCATCAAGGTGTGGGGCACCGGCCACCCGGGCGGTATCGCGACCGTGCATGCCGGCTCGGCGCACGGCGCGCTGCTGCGCCTGGAGCAGCTGATCCTCGAAGTGGCTGTGAACCCACCGCGTGCGCTGATCGCCGAGGCGGTCAACGTCGTCATCCACCTGGCCGGTCGCGGCCGGCACCGCCGCATCGAGTGCATCGCCCGGGTGACCGGCTTCGACGCCACCGGCTACCAACTGTGCGATGCCGTACCGCCGCCATCCGAGCTTCCTTCTGGAGAATCCGCATGAGCCACGTTCCTGATCTGCGCTTTTCTGTAAATCCGCTGGTGTGTCTGCGCGGTTCGATCCAGATCGTTGGCCGAAGTGTGGCAACGGCCATTGCGTTGTTGGCGCTGGCCGGGACGGCGCGGGCGGCCGGCTCGAACATGCCGTGGGAAGCGCCGCTGCAGTCCATCCTCGATTCAATCCAGGGGCCGGTTGCCAAGATCATTGCCGTCATCATCATCATCGTGACGGGCCTCACGCTCGCCTTCGGCGACACCAGTGGCGGGTTTCGGCGGCTGATCCAGATCGTGTTCGGGCTGTCCATCGCGTTTGCCGCGTCCTCGTTCTTCCTGTCGTTCTTCAGCTTCTCCGGCGGGGCCGTCGTATGAGTACGGCGAGCGATCTGCCGGGGTTCGAGGTGCCGCTGCACCGCGCGCTCACCGAACCGATCCTGCTGGGCGGTGCACCGCGCACGGTGGCGATCGCCAACGGCACGCTGGCGGCCGCCGTCGGGCTCGGCCTGCAACTGTGGCTGCCCGGCATCGCGCTGTGGCTCGTCGGCCATTCACTCGCGGTGTGGGGCGCGAAGGTCGATCCGCAGTTCATGCCGGTGTTCGCGCGACACCTGAAGCACCCATCGCTGCTGGACGTGTGAGGGCGCTGCCGTGTTGAACCTCGCCGAATACCGCCAGCGTCCCGCGTTGCTCGCCGACTGGCTGCCGTGGGCAGGACTGGTCGCGCCGGGCGTGGTGCTGAACAAGGACGGCAGCTTCCAGCGCAGCGCGCGCTTTCGTGGGCCGGACCTCGCCAGTGCGACGCAGGGCGAACTCATCGCCACGACCGCGCGCCTCAACAACGCGCTGCGCCGTTTGGGATCGGGCTGGGCACTGTTCGTCGAGGCCGAGCGCCGCACCGCCGCCGACTATCCGCATTCGGCGTTTCCGGAGCCACTGTCCTGGCTGGTGGACGAGGAACGCCGGGCGGCGTTCGAGCAGGCCGGCAGCCACTACGAGAGCGGCTATCACCTGACGCTGGCGTACCTGCCGCCGGAGGAGTCGCGCGCCCGCGCGGCGAAGCTCCTGTACGAGCACACGCCCACGGCCGGCGTGGACTGGCGCGAGCGGCTGGCCGCGTTCGTCGCCGAGACCGACCGGGTGCTCGACCTGCTCGATGGCGTGATGCCCGAGATCGTCTGGCTGGACGACGGCGAGACGCTGACCTACCTGCATGCGACCATCTCGACGCGGCGCTTTGCGGTCGCCGTGCCCGAAGTGCCGTTCCATCTCGATGCGCTGCTGGCCGACGTGCCGCTGGCGGGAGGCCTGGCGCCCAGGCTGGGCGACCAGCACCTGCGCGTCGTGACAGTGCGCGGCTTCCCGACCTCGACCTGGCCGGGCCTGCTCGACGACCTGAATCGCCTGGGCTTCGCCTACCGCTGGTCCACCCGCTTCCTGTGTCTGGACAAGGCCGAGGCGGAGAAGGAGCTGACGCGATTGCGTCGGCAGTGGTTCGCCAAGCGCAAGAACGTCGTCGCGCTCCTGCGCGAGACGATCTTCCAGCAGGAATCACCGCTGGTCGATACCGACGCGAGCAACAAGGCGACGGATGCCGATGCCGCCCTGCAGGAACTTGGCAGCGACCAGGTGGCGTTCGGCTATGTGACCGCGACGGTGACGGTCATGGATACCGACGCGACGGCGGCCGACGAGAAGCGGCGCCAGGTCGAGCGTGCCATCCAGGGTCGCGGCTTCGTCACGATCCCGGAAACCCTCAATGCCGTGGAGGCATGGCTGTCCTCGATTCCCGGCCATGCCTACGCGAACGTGCGCCAGCCGAGCATCTCCACGCTGAACCTCGCACACCTGATGCCGGTGTCGGCGGTTTGGGCTGGGCCAGAGCGCAACCGCCATCTCGACGGGCCGCCGCTGATCGTCACCCGCACCGACGGCGACACGCCGTTCCGGCTGGTGACGCACGTTGGCGATGTCGGCCATACGCTGGTGGTCGGGCCGACCGGCATGGGCAAGTCGGTATTGCTCGCGGTGCTGGCGCTGCAGTTTCGCCGCTACCCCGGCTCGCGCATCTTCGCGTTCGACATGGGCCGGTCGATGCGCGCGACGATCCTGGGACTGGGCGGCGAGCACTACGACCTGGGCTCGGATGGCGCGATCGCGTTCCAGCCGCTCGCGCGCATCGACCGCGAAGGCTACCTCACCTGGGCGGCGGAATGGATCGAAGGCCGTCTGCTGCAGGAGGGCGTTGCGGTTGGCCCCGACGAGAAGGCGGCCGCGTGGTCGGCTCTCGCGAGTCTCGCCGGAGCACCGGTCGAGCAGCGCACGCTGACCGGTCTCTCGGTGCTGCTGCAGTCCAACGCGCTGCGCCAGGCGCTCGCGCCCTACGTGCTGGGCGGCGCCCATGGCCGCCTGCTCGATGCCGACCACGACGAGCTTGGCGGCGCCGACGTGCAGGGCTTCGAGATGGAAGAGCTGATGGCGAGCCGCGCGGCGGTGCTCGCCGTCCTGGGGTATCTCTTTGCGCGCTTCGAGGAGCGGTTCGACGGGGCGCCGACGCTGCTGATCCTCGATGAGTCCTGGCTGTTCCTCGACGACCCGGTGTTTGCGTCCCGCATCCGCCAGTGGTTGAAGACGCTGCGCAAGAAGAACGTCAGCGTCATCTTCGCCACCCAGTCGCTGGCCGACATCAAGGAATCGAGCATCGCGCCGGCAATCATCGAGAGCTGCGCGAGCCGCATCTTCCTGCCCAACCCACAGGCGACCGAACCGCAGATCCGCACCATCTACGAGGGGTTCGGACTCAACAGCCGGCAGATCGAGATCGTCGCCACCGCCGAACCCAAGCGCGACTACTACTACCAGTCGCGCCTCGGCAATCGCCTGTTCGATCTCGACCTGGGGCCGGTCGCGCTCGCGTTTGCCGGTGCCTCCATGCCGCAGGACCAGCGCGACATCGACGCGGTCGCTGGCGCGGCGGCGGGCGACTTCACCGCGGCTTGGCTACGGCATTGCGGGCTCGACTGGGCCGCCGACCTCATCCCAACGTTTCCCCCACCTGCGGAGATTCCGCCATGAAGAAGATCTGGCTGGCCGTCGTCACGGCCCTGCTGCTGTCGGTATCGGCCACGAGCGTCGCCCAGTGGGCGGTGTTCGATGCCGCCAACTACGCGCAGAACCTGCTCACTGCGGCGCGCGAGCTGCAGCAGATCGACAACCAGATCCAGCAGCTGCAGAACGAAGCGACGATGCTGGTGAACCAGGGCCGCAACCTGACGAGCCTGCCCTACAGCGTGCTGTCGCAGTTGCAGGCGACGTTGGCCAGCACCAACCAGTTGCTCGCGCAGGCACAGGGGCTGTCCTTCAACGTCGCGCAGTCGCAGGCGACCTTCAACCGGCTGTACCCCGCGTCCTACGGCGCGAGCGCGACCAACGCGCAGATGGTCCAGGACGCGCAGACGCGCTGGCAGACCTCGGTGCAGGCGCTGCAGACCGCAACGCAGGTGCAGTCACAGGCGGCGCAGAACCTGCTGTCGGACCAAAGCGTGCTGAGCAACCTGGTGACGCGCAGCCAGGGCGCGGTCGGTGCCCTGCAGGCGAGCCAGGCGACGAACCAGTTGCTTGCGCTCATCGCGCGCCAGGTGATCCAGGCGCAGCAGCTCGCGGTGTCGCAGGGGAGGGCGACGGCATTGGACGAAGCGCGCGCGGCGGCCGATGAGGCCCAGGCGGAACAGGTGCGCGCGCGTTTCCTCGGCAACGGCCCCCAGTACACGCCGCAGCCGGTGGACTTCTACGGGAATTGATCGCGTGCGACGCGCACTTGCCCTGTCGCTGGCCGTGGTGCTGGGTGCGTGCACCCGGCATTCGCCGGCGCTTACGGTGGATGCGCTCGCGCACGATCCGCGGCAGCTCTACGCGCTGCGCCATCGCTGCGCGCTCCCGCAGCCACGCGTGGACCGTGCGACCTGCGGGATCGCGGACAAGGCCTACGCGAAACGCTTCTTCCTTGGGCTCGGCGGTCCCGACGAATACCAGACGCTGCGCTCGCTGCCGCCGATCCCGGAGAGCTTCGAGTCTGTGGTGGGGCACGGCCATGAATGACCTCTCTGTCATCGACCGCTTTCTCGCGGTCTTCTCGCAGTACATCGACTCGGGGTTCGGGCTGCTGCACGGCGAGGTCATGTATCTCTCGGCCACGCTGATCGTCATCGACATGACGCTCGCGGGCCTGTTCTGGGCGATGGGCGGCGAGGAAGTGTTGGCGAAGCTCATCCGCAAGACGCTCTACGTCGGCGCCTTCGCCTACATCATCGGCAACTTCAACACGCTGGCCGGCATCGTGTTCCGCTCGTTCGTCGGCCTCGGGCTGCTGGCATCCGGTTCGACCGTGAGCGTCGGTGACTTCCTGCAGCCCGGACGGCTGGCGGCCATCGGCGTGCGGGCCGGCCAGCCGATCCTGCAACAGGTCGGCACGCTGTCGCACGGCCTCACCGGAGTGTTCAGCAACCTCGACATGATCGTGGTGCTGCTGCTCGCCTGGGTCATCGTGATCATCAGCTTCTTCGTGCTGGCGGTGCAGCTGTTCGTGACGCTGGTGGAGTTCAAGTTGACGACGCTCGCCGGCTTCGTGCTGGTGCCGTTCGCACTCTGGAACAAGACCTCCTTCCTGGCCGAGAAGGTGCTCGGCAACGTCGTGTCCTCCGGGGTCAAGGTGCTGGTGCTCGCCGTGATCGTCGGCATCGGCTCGACGCTCTTCGGGCAGTTCCAGACGCCGGTGGGCGCTGGGCCATCGTTGAACCAGGCACTGGCCCTGATGCTGGCCTCCCTCACCATGCTGGGCCTGGGGATCTTCGGGCCGGGCATTGCGACCGGGTTGGTATCGGGCGCGCCGCAGCTGGGCGCGGGCGCCGCCGCCGGCACGGCGCTGGGTGCTGCAGGCCTCGCGGTGGCCGGCGGTGCCGCCGTGGCGGCGGGCGGTACCGCGGTCGCGGCGGGTACGCGCTTGGCCGCACGCGGTGCGGTGGGGGCTGCGCGCACGGCCCGCGGCGCTGCGTCAGCCTACCGCACCGGCGCAGCCGCTTCCGGAGCGAGCGGAGCGCGCGCCTTTGGTGCGGGCTTGGCCAGCGCCGCGCGGAGTGGTGCTCAGGCGGCCGGCGCGCGGGTCGCTGCCGGTGCCCGCGCGGTGCGCGAACGCGTCGCTTCGGCGGCCGGGCCGCGTCCGCGCGGCGGTGCGGGGGCAACGCCTGCGCCCGCAGCAGCGGCTGTAGCCGGGAACGACTCCCCAGCCAATAACCGAGCACCGGACTGGGCGCAGCGCTTGCAGCGTCGTCAGCGTATCTCGCAAGGCGCTTCGACCGCAGCGCACGTCGTGCGCATGGCCGATCGTGGCGGTGGCGGGGCTGCACCGGAGCTGCGGGATTCCTCGAACGAGTGACGGAGGCGAACGATGCGCTTCAAACGAGCCGGTGTCCGCTACAGCACGACGCCCGCGCCGGCAACGCCCTACCAGGCGGCGGCGCAGATGTGGGACCAGCGGCTGGGCAGCGCCCGCGTGCAGGCGAAGAACTGGCGGCTGATGGCGTTCGGTTGCCTGGGGCTTGCACTGCTGATGGCCGCGGGCTTGGTGTGGCAGTCCGGCGAGTCGCGCGTCACACCCTACGTGGTCGAGGTCGATCACGCCGGGCAGGTGCGCGCAGTCGGTGCGGCGGTCACGCCCTATAAGCCAACCGACGCGCAGATCGCGTGGTATCTCGCGCGCTTCATCACCGATGTGCGTTCGCTGTCCATCGACCCGGTGGTGGTGCGGCGGAACTGGCTCGAAGCCTATGGCTACACCACCGACCACGGTGCGGCAACGCTGAATGCCTATGCCCGCGCCCACGATCCGTTCGCCCACGTCGGGCAGGACTCGGTGTCGGTCAACATCACCAGCGTGGTGCGCGTGAGCGACGCCTCGTTCCAGGTGCGCTGGGTCGAGCAGCACTACCACCAGGGTACCCCCACCGACAGCGAGCACTGGACCGCGATGCTCACGCTGGTCATGCAGACGCCGCGTACCGAACAACAGGTGCGGCGCAATCCCCTCGGGATCTACATCAACGGGCTGTCCTGGAGCCGCGACCTGGACGCACCGCAAGGAGTCAAGCCATGAAACACGCGATCGCTGTCCTGGGCATCTTCGGCGCATTGGGCGCGCTTGCCGGTTGTGCAACCACCGGCAAACCGCCGCCGGTCATTTCGCTGGATGCACCGGTACAGGCCGAGCCGCTGCCAGAACCGGCCAAGCCGGTCGCGGTAGTGGAGGTGCCCAAGCTCCTGCCGCTGCCCGGCCAGATGAAGCCATTGCCCGACCAGAAGACGGACGCGAAGCCAGCCCCAGAGCCCGCCGACGCGAAGGCGCGGGTCGAGCAGGCCAACGCCGAGGCGAGCGTGGCGCCCACGCGCGCGGGCTACATCAACGCGATCCAGGTCTGGCCGTTCTCCGATGGCGCGCTGTATCAGGTCTACACGAGTCCCGGTCGCGTGACGATGATCCGCCTGCAGCCGGGCGAGGAACTGGTGACGGTCGCCGCCGGCGACACCGTGCAGTGGATCGTGGGCGACACCGCCAGCGGCAGCGGCGCAAGCCGACGCGTCGCCGTGATGGTCAAGCCGGTGCGCGCGGGCATCAAGACGAACCTCGTCATCACCACCAACCGGCGCACTTACCTGCTGGAACTCACGTCCACCCCGAAGGCCTGGATGGCCTCGGTCTCGTGGGAATACCCGAAGGATCAGATGCTGGCGTTGCAGGCCCAGGCGCGAACCGCCGCCGCACAGGCGCCGGTGGCCGATGGGGTTTCACTCGACCAGTTGCACTTCCGCTATGCGATCACGGGCGACGATCCGCCATGGCGGCCGGTGCGGGCCTTCGACGATGGCCGGCACGTCTACATCCAGTTTCCGGCGGGCATCGCGCAGGGCGAATTGCCGCCGCTGTTCGTGGTCGGGTCGGATGGCAAGGGCGAGCTCGTGAACTACCGGTTCCACGCGCCCTACGACATTGTGGACCGACTGTTCGGCGCGGCCGAACTGCGCCTGGGAGGTAAGAAGGCCGCCGTGGTACGCATCGAGCGCACCGATGGCGTGGCCGCGGGAGCCGGGCATGGACACGACTGACCGCGAAACGCCGCCCGCGCCGAAGGTCGCGCCCGAGCCAAAGGTCGCACCCGAGCGCATGGCGCTCCGCGCGGCCCCGCGCCCCGTGACGCGGCTCAATCGCCGCACGTTGGCCGTATCCGCCGCGCTGCTGGCGATCACCATCGCGGGCGCCTCCATGTGGGCGTTGCAATCGAAGGGTCGCCGTGGGCCGGCCGATCAAAGCAACCTGTACAACGTCGATCGGGTCGCCAAGGCCGACGATCTGGAGCAACTGCCTGCCAACTACTCGAAGCTGCCCAGAAAACCGGCGCCGGCCCCGGCCGCCAGCGTGCCGCAGCTCGGGCCGCCACTGCCTGGTGCTTTTGGAACAGCGTCGGCTGCGACACCGTTGCCACCCGATGCGACGCCACCCGGGCCGTCAGCCGCGACGGTCGACGCGCAGCACCAAGCCGAACAGGTCGCGCGCTCGGGGGTGTTCTTCCGCACCGGCAGCGATGTTGGCCAGCGCACCGCGACGGCGGCTGTGCCAGCCGCAACAACTCCAGCCGGCGCCCTGGCGAGTGCCTTCAATCCAATGGGTACGGAGCCGGCCACGTCAGCACAACCCAACGATCCCACGGCCATCCAGAACCGGCAGAACCAGAAAGAGGCGTTCCTCGCCAAAGGCGGCGATGTCGCCACGCGCAACACGGGCACCTTGCAGGCGCCGGCTTCGCCCTACACCGTGATGGCCGGCACCATCATCCCGGCCGCGCTGGTCACCGGCATCAACTCCGACCTGCCGGGGCAGATCATCGCCGAGGTGACGCAGTCGGTGTACGACACCGCGACGGGTCGCTATCTGCTGATCCCGCAGGGTTCGCGGCTCATTGGCCGCTACGACAGCCAGGTGGCGTTCGGGCAACGCCGCGTGCTGCTGGTGTGGCTGCGGCTGGTGCTGCCCGATACCTCGTCAATTGCCTTGGACAAGCTGCCCGGCATCGACCCGGCGGGTTATGCCGGCCTGGAGGATGGCGTGGACTGGCACTGGAGCCGCATCCTGGCGGGCGCCGCATTGTCCACGCTGCTGGGCGTCAGCTCCGAGCTGTCGGTTTCCAACGAGGGCGACATCAACGGCAACACGGTGCTGGCGCTGCGTGACAGTGCGCAGGACACGGTCAACCAGGTCGGCCAGGAGATCACGCGCCGCAACCTGAGCATCCAGCCGACGCTGACGGTGCGGCCGGGATTCCGGGTGAACGTGATGGTGAACAAGGATCTGGTGCTGCGGCCGTACCAGCCGCTCTTCTTCCAACAGGGGCCGATGCCATGAGTGCGACACGCAAGCTGCGGCTGGGACCGCTGCCTGATACGCAGACCGTCAAGCTGGCCTTTACGTGTCCGGCTCGGCTCAAAGCCGACCTCGACCGCTACGCTACGCTGCATGCGCAGACCTACGGGGAGGCGGTCGACGCGGTGACGCTGATTCCGCTGATGCTGGAGGCGTTCATGGCGCGGGATCGCAGCTTTCGGCGAGCGGGGTCGGCATCCAGGGCGAAGCCAGCCGGCGCAACAGGGTAGGGGTGGGGCCCCAGTCATATGCGAAACTCTACAAAAAACGTAGTTTTTCGCATATGATCCAGGCATGGCCTCGCTCGAACAATACATAGACGATCGCCTTGCCAAAGGTCGTGCCTATCTCCTGCGGGATGAGGCGTTGGCGGCGCTTGGCGTGTTGCCCAAAACGCTGAACATGGCGTTGCTGCGCCAGGCCCGCAAGCATCGTCTGGCGCGCCCTCGGCACGGCTTCTACCTGATCCTGCGTCCGGAAGACCGGACCACCGGCGCACCCGATCCAGTGCGTTGGATCGACCCGCTGATGAAGTACCTGCAGGTCGATTATCGCGTCGCGCTGCTGCGCGCAGCAGCCTTCCACGGCGCTTCGCACCAGGCGGCCATGGTGTTCCAGGTGATCGTGCCCAAGCAGCTGCGAAGTTTCGAAATCGGCCGGCACCGCCTGGAGTTCATCTACCAAAGTCCCGCCGCCTTCGCCAAAGTCAATCGCGGCAACTGGCTGGACGCGCTGAAAAGCGACGCGGGCTTCGCGAAAGTGTCGGGTGTCGAACTGACGCTGCTCGACTGCGCGCGCTACTTCCACAAGGCGGGCGGCATCAGTGGCGTAGCTCAGATCGTGAAAGACTTGGGCGCGCGCGCGCGTCCCGGGAAACTGTCGAAGCTCGCCGCCTATTATGAAAACTCGTCTGTGCGAAGACTCGGCTACTTGTTGGAACGCATGCGGCACAGGCGGCAGGCGGATGCCCTGCAACCTTTCGCCAAGAAGGCCAAGACAGACGTATCGCTCGATCCTTCCGTGAAGCCTTTGATTGAAGGGTTATCCGGCCTGCATGAGAAGGAGCCGCGATGGCGGCTGATCCTCAATGATCCCGTGGAGGTGGATTTTTGATCCCCCAAGCTTATCTCCAGGCGTGGAGCGCGAAGGCGCCGTGGCCGGATTTTCGGCAGGTCGAGCAGGATCTCATCATTTGCCGCGCACTATGTGATCTGTTCAACGCGCCTGGGCTGCGTGGCAAGATCGCGTTTCGTGGTGGTACCGCGATCAACAAGTTGCTGTTTCAGCGACCGCTGCGTTACTCCGAAGATATCGACCTGGTACAGGCCCGGCCCGGGCCGATCGGTGCGACGGTCGATGCGATCCGCGCTGCGCTGGCGTGGTTGGGCGAATGCCGCCGGGAGCAGGCGGGGCACTCGATGCACTTGGTGTTCAAGTTCACGCCTGAAGCCGACGCGCAATCGACGTTGAAGTTGAAGGTCGAGATCAACACGCGCGAACATGGGAGCCTGTTTGGTATTCGCTCCTATCCTTTCGTGGTCGAGAGCGATTGGTATCAAGGCAAGACCGAAGTCGCTTCCTTCGAGCCGGAAGAACTGTTCGGCACCAAGCTCCGCGCACTCCTGCAGCGGCGAAAGAACCGAGACTTGTTCGATCTCGGCGAAGGGCTGAAAGAGCTGGCATTGGATGCCGACAAGCTGGTGGCCAGCTTCGAGCATTACCTCGCGCTCGAAGGCAAGCCGATCACACGCGCTATTGCTGAGGAACGCATGCTGGAGAAGCTGACGCGCAGTTTGACGGAAGACATTGCGCCGTTGCTGCCTGCCGGAGTGCGTTTCAACGACGACGATGCGATCGATGCTTTCGAGCGTGTTTGGTTTGAGCTGGTGGCACGACTCAAAGGTGGCGCATGGAAATCGACCGATAAGGTAGTCGCCGAACTGCGCGCAAAGGGTTATCCGAAGTTGCTGGAGATGAAGACACGGGGGGAGGGGACGCAATGATTCTGACTGACAACGAAACCAAAGTTGATCTGTTGAACAACGAGGCTATCGCTACCACGATCACCAGGTTGCTTCGCGAGCAGCCCGACCATCCGGTGACGATTGGCGTGCATGGTGACTGGGGCGCGGGCAAGTCCAGCGTGCTCGAAATGATCGAGGCTGGCTTCGCAGACCAGGACGATGTCCTGTGCCTGAAGTTCAACGGATGGCGTTTCCAAGGCTTCGAGGACGCGAAGATCGCGTTGATCGAGGGCATCGTCACGGGCTTGGTCGAGAAACGTCCTGCGCTAAAGAAGGCCGCGGTAGCCGTCAAGAATGTCTTCCGGAGTATCGACTGGCTGAAGGTCGCCAAGCGGGCCGGTGGTTTGGCGCTGACCACATTCACGGGTATTCCGACCCCCGGGCAAATCGGAGCCATCGTCGGCTCGCTCGAAGCGCTGGTGTCAGATCCTGCCAAACTCGTGACGAAGGAGAATATTTCGACGGCCATCGGCGAGGCGAAGGCCGTGCTCAAGCTGGGCGAGTCCAAGAATGTGCCGGAGGAAGTGGAAGCCTTCCGCAAGGCGTTCGACCAGCTCCTGAAAGATGCCGGCATCAAGCAGCTCGTCGTCCTGATCGACGATCTCGACCGCTGCCTGCCCGACACAGCCATCGAAACGCTCGAAGCGATTCGGCTGTTCGTGTTCACAGCGCAGACGGCATTCGTTGTCGCGGCCGACGAGGCGATGATTGAATACGCGGTGCGTAAGCACTTTCCCGATCTACCCGACAGCACTGGACCGCGAGACTACGCCCGAAACTATCTCGAAAAGCTCATCCAGGTCCCGTTCCGTATCCCGGCCTTGGGGGAGACCGAGACACGGATTTATGTGACCTTGTTGTTGACCGGCGCCGAGGTCGGCGAGAATAACCCGGACTATGGAAAGCTGATCGCCGTAGCGCGGGAGAAGCTGAAACGACCTTGGACCAGCGGCGGCCTCGACGCCACGACAGTCAAGGCGGCGCTCGGCGAGCAAGCCGAGAAGGCGAACAATGCGCTTGCACTCAGCGACCAGATCGGACCCATCCTGGCCAGCGGAACCAAGGGCAACCCGCGCCAGATCAAGCGCTTCCTCAACACGCTGTTGTTGCGCGAGCGCACGGCAACTGCGCGCGGCTTTGGCGACGACATCAAATTACCAGTGCTCGCAAAGCTAATGCTCGCGGAACGCTTCATCCCCAGGTTGTTCGAGCAGATCGCGTTCGTTGCTGCGGTCCATCCGCAAGGGCACTGCGAGGACCTCGAAGCGCTGGAGGGGAGCCTTGCAGCAGCTGACGACAAAGATCGTAAGCCGAAGGGACAGAAAGCCACCGGATCCACTCCTGCACCCGACAGCACGTTGTTGACCGAGTGGAAGTCTTCGGAGTCGGTTCGCGACTGGGCTCGACTCTCGCCGAAGCTGTCCGGAGTCGATCTGCGTCCCTACCTGTTCGTAACAAAAGACAAGAAGGACTATTTCGGGCCGGTGTCGGTGTTGGGTCATTTGGCCGGTGTGGTCGAGAAGCTGTTCGGCGGGAAGATGACTGTCCAAGGCTACGGAGCCGAGTTAAGGAAACTCGTGCTGCCCGAAGCCGAGAAAGTGTTCGAAGCCGTGCGCAGCAAGGTCATAGGCACTGGGTCCTTCGACACCAAACCGGCGGGCGTCGATGGTCTCGCCGTCCTTGTGAAGGCGCAGCCCGGCCTTCAGGGTCAATTGATGGACTTCCTGGAGGCACTGCCGAGTAGCAAGTGCGGCCCTTGGGCGGTCAGCGGTTGGCAAGGTGTCATTAAAGACACCGAGTGTGCTGATCGCCTGACGAAGCTGCTTGGAAATTGGAGCAAAGTCACCAACAACGCGGGCCTCAAGGCCGGCGCCGAAGCAGCGCTCAAGGATCTGAAGGGAGGTCGTTGATGGGAACCTCGACAGCTTACGGTGGCCCGGGCGGCGGGACACCACTTATTCCGTCGTGGCTGGGTGACACCGATGGTGGTGATCCTCCCGCTT
Source organism: Nevskiaceae bacterium (assembly GCA_004298465.1). GTDB lineage: Bacteria > Pseudomonadota > Gammaproteobacteria > Nevskiales > Nevskiaceae > SCRT01. The sequence goes on from SCRT01000001.1 coordinate 240,732, forward strand.
CCCCTCCCGACGATGCTGCAGGATCAGAGGGCAAGCCGCCCGCGGACGGCTCTACGCCGCCGGTGCCGCCGAATCGGCCGCCCATTCCCGATACGGCGGACCCACAACGATTCTCCGGCGCTCGCAACAGCTTCACACGATTCGCTGGTTCCGGTGGTAGCGATCGAGCCAACTTGGGTCGCGCTGTTTCGAGATACGTCTCAACGTCTGCCGGGGGTGCGCGTCGCGCTGCCCAACGCATGGGTGCCTCTCGGAGGGCGGGCGCGCGGCTCCTCGGGTTTCTAGCAGACGCGCAAACGCGAGGTGTGCGAGAAGCGTTACGCACCCTGAACTTGGAATCGCTGGCAGGTCGCCCGATCACTGAAATTTTCGTGGGCTTGGCCGATTACATCTGCCCCGGTGCAGGCACAGTGGATGAAGGCATCGCCCGCGAGGCTTACATCGAAACCATTGTTGAGCTGGCGGGCGAGGGTCTCACTGACCTGGCCACGTTTACTCAGGATCAAATGCAGACGGTTTTCGAGTTATATGCCACTCATGCAATCGAGGCGCGTATCTGCAATGACATCGGCACCAAGGCAGTGACCATGCCGGCGGATGCGCAGGCGGCGCGCCATGTCGAGCAGCAGTTGCGCGATTTCATCCGAGGCGGAGTAAGCGACGCGCTCACTCGTGCGAGAACGGAGACACCCGATCTCACACCCGAACGGATTCGCGGTTTCGTGGACGCTGTATACGAATCCGCATTTGCGATCTTGCATGCCTTGGGCGAAGCGGAGGCCAACCAATGAGACGACAACTCTTGGCAGGCCGGTTCGGCCCCGACGACCACTTCGATGTGAAGGTGGGCGCGGATGAACAGAGAACCTATCTGCAACTCGTTGCCGGCAAGAAGTCCTTGGATCATGGCATCGGTAGTGCGCTCACGAGTCTGAAGAAGATCGGCGTATTTCCTTCGGAAATCGGCATCGACTTGGTGGTGCTGGCCGCCCATGTCCATGCAGCCGACACGCGCATCTCCCGTGCCGAGCAGTCGCAGGATTCATGGACGCGTGAAATACGGCTGGTCGTTCCAGTCAGCGATCCAGTTCGTTGGGGTTCGGCAGTGTCAACGTTGAAAAAAATGCTGGATTTCTTGACGGGCGACCGTTGGACGATCGGATTTAGGGCACGTCCGGCTCGATTTGCCACGATCGCCGAGGTGGCGCCTCCAAGCCTGATTGATTCGCCCTTTGATTCCCTCAGTTTGTTCTCGGGAGGGTTGGATAGCCTGATTGGTGTCATCGACCTGCTGGAGGAGGGGGCAACGCCGCTATTGGTGAGTCACTTCGGTGAGGGTGCCACCAGCGACGCTCAGAACAAGTTATTCGCGGGTTTGAGGGAGAACTACACCAAGCCACCGTTCGAGCGGCTGCGGGTCGGAATGACTTTCAAAGATGGCTTGGTGGAAGGCGTGGGTTCGGAGAACAGCACGCGCGGGAGGTCGTTCCTGTTTTTTGCGCTTGGCGTATTCGCGGGCACTGGGATGCGGCGTTCTTTCGTCTTGCGTGTACCAGAGAATGGTCTAATCGCTGTGAATGTGCCTTTGGACCCTCTGCGGCTTGGCTCCAATAGCACTCGCACGACACATCCGTACTACATAGCGAGGTGGAACGACTTGCTCGGTGTGCTCGGCGTGGACGGGGAAATTCGGAATCCCTACTGGAACAAGACCAAGGGCGAGATGGCCAAGGGCTGTCGCAATCCAGCGCTCTTGAAGAAATTGGCGATAGATTCGTTGTCGTGCTCGTCCCCCGCCAAAGCCCGATGGCTAGGACATGGCATTGAGCACTGTGGTTATTGCCTGCCATGTCTGATTCGGCGCGCGGCGTTGACGGCAGCGTGGGGTGCAGGCAAGGATCCGACGACGTACACTGTGTCCGATCTCCACGCTCAACCCTTGGATACGCGCGAAGCGACCGGCGTGCAGGTTAGGTCGTTTCAGTACGCGATCGGGCGCCTGAAAGGTAAGCCTCAGCTCGCGAATCTCTTGATCCACAAGCCAGGCTCGCTTGCGGATGAAGCTGCTCATCTGGATGAACTTGCCGATGTCTATCGGCGCGGACTTGGCGAAGTCGCACGGTTCATCAATGGCGTTAAGACGAACCCAGGCTAACCAAGGACGCGGGCATGATTGCGACGGCCGGCCTAGTGGACTTCCACTGCCATCTTGATCTTTATCCGGATCACGCCGCGGCTGTCAAGGATGCGGAGGCGGCGGGAGTATTCACATTGGCGGTGACCACGACGCCTCGCGCTTGGCCTCGCAATTACGAACTCGCAAGGCGTACGAAGCATGTTCGTGCGGCGCTTGGGCTTCATCCGCAGTTGATTGTGGAGCGTGAAAACGAGATCGAGCTGTGGGAGCAGTATCTTTCCGAAACTCGCTATGTCGGGGAGGTCGGCTTGGACGCCGGCCCACGGTTCTTCAAATCACTCGATGCACAGAAACGCGTGTTCCAGCACGTCTTGCAGTGTTGCGCGCAGGCCGGAAGCAAGATCATTACGGTCCACAGCGTTAGATCGGCAAAGGCGGTACTCGATCTGGTCGAGATGAACCTGCCGCCCAAGCGGGGAACGGTTGTTCTGCACTGGTTTACCGGGACTAAGAGCGATGCGAAACGAGCCGTTGAACTAGGTTGTTACTTCTCGATCAATAGTGCAATGCTAAGCAATGAGCGCCATGTGCCAATGGTTCGAGAGATCCCATTGGATAGGTTGCTTACGGAAACCGACGGCCCTTTCACACGAACCGACGGCAGGGAGTCAAAGCCGTCCGACGTTGCATTGGTCGTGGAAGGGCTCGCTTCGTTGCGTCAGATATCAGCCAACGAGGTCGCGACTACTGTCCGCGGCAATCTGCGTACCTTGGTGGGTGGGCGGATGTGACAACAAGTGCTTTCAGGCGAACCTGGCCGAAATTGGCAGTTCAGTTCAAAGGGGAACTTGACCGACAAGGTGGCTCCGAGCGGCATGTGGGAGGCATGCGACGTCGCTTGCGTCGCTACGATTCTGCGGTTCCGGCAAGACCATTTTTGGCGGTAAAGACGTCCAATCGCGTTGCAGAGAGTACTGGCGAGCACCAGCAAAATACGCCATCACACGATGAGGTATGCACTAGCTTCCGAGCCGGTTTTGTGGGGCAAATTTGGGGCAATTTGCCCGCCAAACTATGCCAATTCAGGCCCATCTCGCACAGCGTCGTACACCAGCGCAGATGACGTATCATATTGAATCAAAACGGCTAGTTCGTCAACTTGCGTTGCCAAGGCATCACTCTAGCTACACAAGCGGGGTATGGCTGCGGATATCGGTTGCTGCGTTCATCGGGCGGGAAGGTTAAACGGAATCACGCCCGCATGGAACACGCGGGTTGTCGTTGCACCACGAGACGCCCACGCCCTGAATGGGGTGCCCTGTCGCCGTCGGGGCAGGGCGCCTGTGGCCGCTCAGATCGCGCCGAGCGAATACAGCGCGGCGCGCGTCAGGTACTTGTCGTACAGCATCTCGGTGGGCTGGCCGGCGCCGCTGTGGTAGCCTTCCAGCTCGCGCACCTGCTCGAAGCGCGTCACGCGTCGGGTCTGGATGTCCGATGCCATGATGGACGTCCAGCTGTAGTACGGGTGCTTGCCGTCCATCACTTTCTGATCGCCGTGCTCGTACAGGCCAGCGCCGCCGTCGTAGGCACGGAACGGCTTGTCGTTGCGATCGTAGGTGACCATGCTGATAAGTGCCTGCGTGCGGGCGTCGAACCACACGCGTTTCTTGCCGATTGGCGCGCGCGGGTACCGCACCGGCTGGCATTCCACGCAGATGGCTTCCGGCACGAGCTCCACCGTGACGTCCCAGAAGCTCTTGCCCTGCGGGCCACCGTGGAACTTGTGTTCCCAGTTCGGATTGTCCCACGCCCAGTTGTCGGACAGACCAGCGAGGAACGGACCGCGGCTGACGATCTTGAAGTTGCCCCAGGTGTTCATCGGGTCGCCGGCCCCCCAGGCGTCCGACAGGTACAGGGTAACACCCGGCACGAGCGGCTCGAAGCGCTGCGTGGTGGGGAACTGGCGCACACGACGGAACTGCGGCAGATAGCCGTACAGCAGTGGAAACTTGTTCTGGTCGTAGTACCAGATGTTGAGGAACGACGTGCCGCGCTGATCCTGCGGTGACAGGAAGAACAGCGTCTGGTAGCGCAAATATTCCTTCCACTTGTCGATGTAGGGCATGGGAGCCATCGCCACCCGCCCGGTGGTTTGCAGCGTCGACCAGCAGCCGGTATAGACGTAGCCAATGCTGCCATCCGGCTGCAGCGCGGTCAGCCGTGCGACGTACAGCGAATTGTCTTGCCGGCCCCAGCCGAGCGTCTGTGCCGCCATCAAATCCTTGCCGGTCTTGAAGTCCGGGAACGGGTTGCCGCCGATCCATGGCTGGCCGTTCGATTGCACCACGACGTTACCGGTGCTGTCCCAGCTGGCGAGCCCCTTGTTGCGCACCGTGGCTTCCATGTACTCCCAAGGTGACAGTTTCATGACGTCGGTGGTGGCGGCCTTTAGCTTGAGCTTGCGGCCCTGCGTCAGGATCTGTTCGTAGGTGATGGGCTGCAGCAGCTCCTTGACGTGTTCCACGTTCGATGCATCGATCGTGTCGCCGGGCTTGAGTTTGCCCTTTGTGTAGACGTCGATGGACAGCAGTTCCGCCGGGTAGGCCTTGGAAGCGTCACCGTCCGCGGCGATGGCTGCGTGCAGCGGCATGAGCACGCCGCCGGCGAGCACACCACGGGCGGCGTCGGCCAGGAACTTGCGGCGGCTGAAATCGGGGTCATAACGGCGAATGCGCATGGGGATCTCCAGGATCATGCCGAGCGTGCGGTGTTCTCAGGTTGCACGTCAGGTGCATACGTTAGCCTGATTCATCATCACATGCGATGCTCCGTCCGCTGTTCGGGCGGGCGCACCCGACATCCGGTTTGCACAATCCGCGAGCTGCGATTATTCTCACGCCCACTGTCCGTCATGAAACGGCAGACATAAACGGCGTGCTGCCATTGGCAGGCGCTCACTCGCCAAGGCGATCATGGAAGCCTTGGAGAAGTTGGGAAGCTTTGGAGGAGGCTTCACTTGCGGATGGCGTGCAGGGTGTTTTGTGCTCTGACTTTGCCGGCCCGGTTTTGGGGTCCGGCACGCGGCTGCGCCTCGCCGGTCTCTTCCCCGCTGTTTTTCTTGGTTTTTTGATCGGGTCTTCAATCGCCGCAATTTCAACCTGGGAGTATCTGGCTGATGAATTCGTTCCGTTTCCGCATGGCCCACTGGTATACCCAGCATCGGCGGTGGTTTGGCGTACTGTTCCTGTTGATCACGATCGGATTCAGCTTTGGCATCCCGCATGTCCAGCTCAAGACGATCTTCAACCACATGCTGCCGCTGGATGATCCGTTCGTTCATACCTATTTCGACCATCCGAATTTCGGCAGCCCGTTGACCGTTTCCATCATGGTCAAGGCGAAACAGGGGGATATCTACAAGAAGAACATCCTGACCGACGTCTTCGAGCTGAGCCGCGGCATCGACCTTGCGCCGGAAGTCGACCACAACACGATCATGTCGGTGGCGACCACGAAGCTGCGGTTTGCACAGGCCACACCGGAAGGCATCATCCTGCGACCGCTGATGGGCAACAGTCCGCCGACGACGCCGGAGGAGGTGGCCGGGTTCAGGCAGCGTATTGACCAGTCGCCCGAGGCGCATACCTTCTTTGTCTCCCCTGACGCGAGTTCTACGCTGATCACTGCGCAGTTCCTCGATACGCTCGACTACGGGCATGTATTCAACTTTGTCCAGGACCTCATCCAGAAGCAGCGGGCGAAGGATCCGAGTGTCGAGATCTACCTCGCCGGCGATCCGATCAAGGTGGGTTGGGTCTATTCCCTCGAGAAGCAGACGAACTACATCTTCGCCGTCACCGTCGGCCTTATCTTCCTGTGCATGATCCTGTACATGCGCAACATCGCGGGCGTCGTGGCGCCGCTGGTGTGCGCGTTCGTCGCTGGGTGGTGGGCGTTCGGCTTCATCGGCCTCATGCACCGGCCGATCGAGCCGCTGCTCATGGTCATCCCGTTGCTGTTGGTGGCGCGCACGATGTCGCACTGTATCCAGTACATCGAGCGCTACTACGAAGTGCTGCATCACGTAAAGGAACGCCATCTGGCGGCGGAGATCACCCTTGCGGTCATGGTTTCGCCGTCGATCCTCGGCATCGTGGCGGATGTCTTCGGCATCGGGTTCATCGCGCTGGCGCCGACGGAGATGCTCTACAACCACGCGCTGTTCTGTGGCATGTGGGCATTCTTCATCATCCCCTGCGGCGTTTTCCTGCTGTCGCTGCTGCTGCCGGCGCTGCCGATGCCGCACAACGTCGAACGCATTGCCGGCGCCGAAGGCCAGCAGTCTGGCATCCACCGCATGGAGGCCGTGTTCCTGTCGCGCGTTGCCAAGTTCACACACGGGCGGCGGGCGGTGGGTACCGCGGTCGTGGTCGGTGTGCTGACGGTGATCAGTGTCGTCTACGGTCTGGGCATTTCCATCGGCAACCCGGTGGAAGGCACGAACATCCTGTGGCCGGATTCGCCTTACAACGTTTCCGTGCGGGCCATCGACAAGCAGTTTCCGGGCATGAACACGCTGGACGTCGTCTTCGAGTCGAAGGATCCGGAGAACCTGTCCACGCGAGTTGCGCGTACGCCCGGTGTGTATGCCGATTCGATCAAGATCCAGTCGATCATGGAATCCCTGAAAGGGCCGGGCCGTCCAGCGGCTTCGTTGTCGTTTGCGGACTACATGATGCAGGGCAACCGCCTGTTCAACGGCGGCAATCCGAAATGGCTGCCGCTTGACCCCACCGTCGCGGATGTGCGGGCGGCGGGCACGGCGATCACGTTCGGTGCCGACCCGATGAACTTTGGTCAGGTCAGCGACTACACGTTCCAGAATTCCGCCGTCACGTTCTTCTACAAGGACAACAAGGACGTCACGATCACGGCCGCCCTGAAGGGTATCCGTGAGGCGGTCGCGGCAGTCGGCGAGGACCACGCCCAGTATCGGGTGCGCCTGGCGTCGGGCACCATGGCGCTGGAGCACGCGATGAACTACGTGGTGGAGCGCTACCACTGGATCATCATGGGTCTGCTGGATCTTGCGCTGCTCATCATTTCCGCCTATGCCTATCGGTCTTTTGTTGCAGCGCTGATCCTGATGGTGCCGATCAATATCGCAAACTTCATGCTGCTGTCACTCATGCGATTCATCGGCATCGGCTTCGATATGAACGCGCTCATCGTCGCCGTGCTGGGGGTTGGCATCGGCATCGACTACGGCATCTACCTGCTGTCCCGCATCGCCGAGGAATTCGGTGCGCAGGGTCGCGACTGGGCCAAGGCGATCGATGAGGCGCTGGAAACCACGGGCAAGGCGATCCTGTTCACCGCCTCCGTCATGTTCATCGGCATCTCGCCCTGGTATTTCCTCTCCGACCTGAAGTTCATGGCCGACATGGGGTTGCTGATCCTGACGATCATGATTCTGAACATGGTGCTGGCGCTCGTGGTGCTGCCGACCGTGGTGTGGTTTGTCAAGCCGAAATTCGCCAGCCGTGAGGATTTGGCACTGGGCGAGAACGTCGATTTTTCGAAATTCGCCCCAGCCGTTCCGGAAGCCGGAATGGCGCCGGCGAAGTAGTTGACGAACCATGTGGAAATGCAATGGGCTGCTTGTGCGCAACGCTTGCCGGCAGTCCGTCAAACAGGAGGGTGTGCGCCATCCGTGGGATGCGCACACCTCATCCTTCACGACTCATCATGAATCAGGTGGAAAATCAATGAAGGGGAGACTGGTTGCAGCATGTCTTGGGCTGGCCTTGTGCGGCACGAATCCGGTATGGGCGGTGCCTGTTCCAACGCAGGTCACGACCGGCATTGCCCATCAGGCATTGTTCGACGTCGCGTTTTGCCACGGCAACGGCTATGCCGTGGGCGCCGGTGGGCAGATCGAGTACACCGCCGACGGCGGCAAGACCTGGAAAACCGAGCAGTCCCCGACGCCGCTGTCGCTTCTGGGGGTGGCGGTAAACGGCTCGCTGGCCGTGGCGGTCGGGCAGATGGGGACGGTGCTGGTCAAGGATGGCAAAGGCGCCTGGGAACAGGTGCCGTCCGGCGTCAAGGAAAGATTGATGAAGGTCGCCATCCGCGGCGACAATGTCGTTGCTGTGGGAGCGTTCGGTGCCTTCATCCGCTCGCAGGATCGCGGCCGGACCTGGTCAAAGATCGGCCCCGACTGGCAGGCGATGTACAAGCAGGAGATCGCGGACGGCAGCCTGGGCTTCAATTTCGAGCCCAGCCTGTACGTCGCGAATTACGACTGGAAGGGTGACCTGTTCGTGGCGGGTGAGCTGGGGGCGATCATCCGCTCGTCCGACAACGGCACGACGTGGGAGGTGGTACGGCCCGGCGAGGCCAGCACGAGCTCCGTGGGGGCGTCGATCTTCGGGCTGAGCGTGAACAGCAAGGGCGTGGGCGTGGCGGTCGGCCAGAACGGGCTGATCGTGCGTACCGCCGATGGCGGAGCGACCTGGAACCCGGTGGACTCGGGAACGACGTCGATCCTGCTCGGAGCCTTGGCAAAAAGCGACGGCACCATACTTGTGACCGGTGCGTACTCGATGTTGTGGAGTGACGATGGCGGCGAGAAGTGGACGCCGATCGGGAAGAAGGGCGGGTTGGTCGCAAGTGCGTGGTATAGCAACCTGGCCGGAAATGCGCGGACGGATGGTACGATCGTCGTGGGGCAGAGTGCGACGATCCTGCGGGTGAATTGACGGCTGCGCCGGATTTAGGCAAATATCTGGAAATACTGCGGGTAACGAGCAGGTTACAACCTGCACAAACAGGGAAAGGAGGAAACAGTTTATGAAGCTACGGTTAAGTGTTTTGAGTGCCGCGGCAGTTGCTGGTCTGGCATGCTCGCTGCCCGCAAATGCCATTCCGGTGTTTGGCGGGATGGGCAACGGGGGCTTCGAGCTGACCATTGACGGCTTCATTCGGGCCGAGGTGGCAGGCCGCGTCGACGCGCCGCGCAACTGGAACAACCAGAACGGCAACCCGTTCAACAACCAGACTCTGTTTCGTCAGGCCTATGTTCCTCCGAACCTGTTTACGAACTTCGACCAGCTCGGGGCGCTGGGCATACCGACCACGCCGCCAATTCGCTGGAGCTCCGTGCCGTTGCCGAACGTTCCGGGCGTCCTCAACAACGCGGCTGAAAACGTCCGGCGCGGCGATTTCGTACAGACGCAGAATACCGAACTGAACTACGCGATCCTGCGCACGGATTTCAATACGACGATGCGCTTTGGCCACGGCTTCACGCTGACTGCGAAAGTCCGCGCGATGTTCCAGCCGGACGTCTACGACGGCTTCCACGCCAGCAGCCTGGATGCCTATCAGGGCGGCATTGCGACCGGTTCGCACGTCGGGCCGAGCCAGCTTTACGGCGGCGGCCCGAATTTCTTCCAGTACGTTGTGGATGGCGACAACCATCCCGTCCCTCTGGAATGGAGCGGCAAGAACTATCTCGTCTACTTTCCGGCACTGGTGCTGGAGTATTCCCATGGCAGCATGAACCTGCGTATCGGCAACCAGCAGATCGCGTGGGGGCAGGCCATCTTCCTGCGCGTGTTCGACGTTCCCAACGGGCTGGATCTGCGCCAGCATTTGCTGTTGGATCGCGGGCTCGAGGAATTTTCCAACATTCGCGTCCCGTCGCCCAGCATTCGCCTGCAGTACCAGGTGACGGACAACGTGCTGCTGGACAGCTTCGTGGAGAAGTTCCAGCCCAGCTACCTGCCAAACCCGAACACGCCGTACAACCTGATTCCGTCGCAGTTCACCATCCGCGACACGTATTACACGGGTGGCTACAGCCGCTGGACGTCGCTGAACGGCGGGTTCCGCCTGAAGGCGGACTACGGCAACTGGGGTTGGCAGCTCGGTTTCGTGCGCGGTTACAACCCAATGGGCGCCTATGCCTGGTCGGAGACCGGGATAGCGCGAGGGCTGCAGGGTGGGCCGGGCAGCGTGGGCCAGACGGTCAATACACTGTATGCGGCGAAGCTGCCGAATTGCGGAGCTCTGTACTCGCCATCCACGTGTCGTCTGTACCCCGACAATGCTACCAACTTTACCCATAGCCCGTTCGTGTCCGGTCCCGGTGGCGTGTACACCGCCCAGGAATGGGATTGGTATGCGTCGAACGTGCGCGTCAGCTCGATCGGCGCACTGAATGCCGCCATCAACGAGTATCCTTCTGCTCGTGATACATATGGCAGCCCCGTGACGAACAATGTGGACAGGGATGCCGAGTTGAGCACCTTTTTCGCCGCGGCGGGTGGCAGCCTGCGGGGGTCGCTGGACCGGCGCTATTTCCAGGAAAATGATTTCCTCGCGGGTCTGACCTACGTCACTTCCAGCAACATCGCGTTCCTCGACCAGATCATCGTCAACCTGGAAGCGCAGTACACGCCGAAGTTCCACTTCCTGCTCTCGCAGGATGCGAGCGCGAGCTATTACGCCCGCAACAACTACAAGATCGCGATCGACCTCGACAAGTGGTACCGCTTCTTCGAGAAACTGCCTTCCACGTTCGTCGTTCTCGAGGCCATGACTTCGCAACGTGCCGACCTGGTCGGGCGCTGCCTGTGCGGGTACGGCGGCACGCCGACACAGCCGGCACAGGGCATCAGCGGCAATGCGAACTACGTGGTGCTGGGTGCCATGCAGCCCTTTGCGAACAAGCTGTTCACGTTCGAGTTCGCCAGTCTCTACGATCCGCGCGGCGGCATCCTGGTGCAGCCTGGCCTGGTTTGGAACCCTGGCCACAACATCGAGGTGTATGGCGCCTTCAACTACATCAACGGCCATATGTACGGGAATCCGAACGATAACCTTCTGTCGTCGTTGGATTTCGCCCAGGAAGCGTTCCTGCGCGTCACGTACCAGTTCAGCATGTAAGCGGTCAGGTACGTTCGAGATCGACGACCAACAGTGAATATGCAATTGTCATTTCAGAGAGGTGTACACGTGTTCAGTAAGATCCTTCTATGCTCCCTGCTGTCCGTGCCGGTTCTGCTGGCCGGCTGCAGCGGCGACCACACCCCGGTTTCGGGCAATGTCGGCGGCTCCACCGTGACGCAAAGCTCCGGACTCGATAGCCAGAACGTCGTCCCCGGCCCGCTCAACTCCGTTCAGAACACGCTGGGTGGTGTGTTTACCCAGTTGGGCGGCGCGGCAGACGGCACGCCGCTGGGTCCGGTGGTGGACTCCGCCAACCAGATCGTCAACGGCAACGTGCTCAGCATCCTCAACGCCGTCACGAACGCTGCGCAATCGGCAAATTCGGGGCCGAGCGCAGTGTTCGGGCAGGATGACCGCAACGGTGCCACGGCGGATCAGATCGCGGGCCAGGTTCAGGCTTTGACACAGAACCTGCAGACTCTCATCACCGGGCTCGCTCCGGTCGGAGCCACAGGCGCCAACCCGCTGGCCGGGACGCCCCTCGATGCGCTGGGTGCGTTGTTGCCACAGTTGCAGGGCATCGGGACCCAGGCTTCCCTGATTCCGGGCATGGGCGGCACAGGCACCGACCAGCTCACTGCGGTGACGGGGCTGTTGGCCCAATTGCAGAGCGCGCTGGCCGGCGCGAATGCGTCGATTCCTCCCGAAGTGCTGAACACGCCGGTCCTTGGCGGGCTGCTGACGGCGTTGCCGGATGCCTTGGGCAACATCGGCGGGACCACGACGGGAGGAGCTCCGAACCTGCTTTCAACACTGGTATCGGACCCGACGTCGCTGGCGCTGCCGCTGACGACCACGACCCAAGACCTGCTGACCACGATCATCAATCCCGTGACAAGCAACCAGCAGTTCGCCGGGCTTCTGCTGCCGCTCATTCCGACCGACAATGGCGGTACGTCGAATGCGGATCTGACGTCGGCGATCTCGAGCATCACGGCGAGCCTGCAGGGTATCGCCAGCGGGGGCACTACTCCCCAGGAGATCCCAGTTGTCCTGCTCAGCCAGCTGATCGGTGCGGGAGAGAGCGGGATGCAGCAGTTCCTGCCGTTGTTGACGGATCAAGTACTGGGCGGCGCGAGCGGTAGTTTCTCCAATCCGCTGCAAGCGTTGCTGGGGTCATCGCCGAATGCGCTGGGCGGAATCCTTGGCTCGCTGACCGGCTTGCTCGGTGTTGCGGGTTGACGTGGATGTTGTCACGACGCCGGGTCGATGATGGCACGTCGTTGATGGAAACAAAGCCGGCAGGTAACTGCCGGCTTTTTCGTATGCGATGGAATGATGCCTGCCTCGTGATGTGAAAGCCGCTGCGCTGGCGCGGTCACGAAAAGCAGGAGGTTATCCTGCGTGCGGCGCGGAATCCATTTGAGGGGGGAAATGTTGCGGCTGTGAGGCTTGCGGGACACTGCGGGGTGTTCGCAGTGTCGTTGCTGTTTCCCCAATCCCCACTACACAGCGCGCGGCAGAATCCATACCGCGCCGTGGTGCAAAGGCCCGAATGGCGGGGAAGTGGACGATTTTCAGTTCACCTGGCGCTTGAGGTTGCTCCAGTACGGCTTGCGCAGCTCGGTTTTCAACACCTTGCCTGCTCCGGACATCGGCAGGGCGTCGCACAGCTCCAGGCTGCGCGGGCATTTGTAGCCGGCGATGTGCGTGCGGCAATGGGCGTTGAGCGCGGCCTGGTCGAGCGTGGTGCCCGGCTTGAGGACGATGACGGCATGGACGCGTTCGCCGAGCTGTTCGTCCGGCACGCCGATGACGGCGCAGGATGCAACCGCTGGATGGCTGGCAACAGCGTTTTCTACTTCTGCGCAATACACGTTCTCGCCGCCGGACACGATCATGTCCTTGGCCCGGTCGACGATGTAGACGAAGCCTTCGTCGTCCATGTACGCGAGGTCGCCAGTGTGCATCCAGCCGTTCTTCAGGGCGGTAGCCGTGGCTTCCGGCTGGTTCAGGTAGCCGTCCATCAGGCTCGGCCCGCGAATGACGATCTCGCCGATCTCGCCGCGCGCCTTTTCGTGGTCTTGATCGTCGACGATGCGGACCATGACCTGCTGCGCGGCGTGTCCGGCGGAGCGCAGCCGGCCCATGGCGCGGCCTTCCGCAAGATGTTCGTGCGCCGGCAGGATGCAGCCCACGGCCGCAACTTCCGTCATGCCGTAGCCTTGATAGAACGAGGCGTTCGGCAAGGCCTTCATCGCACGATCCAGCAGGCTTTCCGAGGCCGGTGAAGCGCCGTAAAGCACGTTCCGCACGCTGGAGACGTCGTGTGCGGCCAGCGCCGGGCAATCCACCAGCGCCTGCAGCATGGCCGGTACCAGCAGGGTGTCCGTCACGTGGTGGCGCTGGATGGCGTCCAGCACGGCATCCGGCCGGAAGACGGGCAACATGACGTGCGTGCCGCCGCTGAGGATGAGCGCGGTGGTCTGCATCGCGTCGGCAAGGTGGAACATCGGTGCGATATGCAGGCCGACGCTATTGCTGCTGAAGACATTCGCGCCTTCCGCGATGAAGGCGAGCGCGGAATTCGTCACGGCACGGTGGCTCAGCAGCACGCCCTTGGACTTGCCGGTGGTGCCGCCGGTGTAGAACACGCCGAGCACTTCTTCCCCAAGCGGGGAATTGCTCAAGGAGGCGTCTTCCATCGGCTCGTTCTGGGCGATGAGGTCTTCCATCGCCACCATGCCCTCTGGACATTTGCCGTCGCCGCAGTAGATGAGTATGCGGACATAGGTGCAGGCATCCAGCAGGGCGTCCGCCTGCGGCGCAAAGGTGTCGTCGACAAACAGCGCGACAGCTTCGCAGTCGTTCAGCGCATAACCGATTTCCTCCACGCTCCAGCGGAAGTTCAGCGGCACGAGCTGGGCCCCAGCCCACGGCACAGCGAGGTAGTACTCAAGGTAGTGGTCGGAATTCAGGGCGAGCATGGCGACGCGGTTCGTGTCGCGCACGCCGAGCTGGCACAGGCCGGCCGCCAGCCGTGCGACGCGGTCCTTCAATTCCGCGTAGCTGCGCCTGCGGTCGTTGCAGAGGGTGGCGGTCTGCTGCGGGCGCTGCTGCACCGCGCGGTGGAATCCTTGGGTGAATTGCATCGTTTGATCCTTGAATGGTTCAGGAATGGGAATCGAGCCAGGCGTCGAGGTCGGCGATCACCCGCTGGCGGTCCGCCGGGCGCTCGTTGAAGATCTCGTGATAGAGGCCTTCGTAAAGCTTCAGGGTCTTGTCGCTGCTGCCGAGGCGGGCGTGGAAGTCCTTGCTGCCGGCCACCGGGGCGAGCAGGTCGCTGGTGCCGTGCATGGCAAGGACCGGCAGCTTCAGGACCGGGTAGGTGGCGGGCAACCAAGCCAGGCGGTCGAGCACGCGCACCATGGTGCGGGCAGGTACCTTGCCATGGTAGTTCAGCGGGTCCTGTTCGTAGTCCCGGACTTCGTCGGGATCGTGCGAAATGGCGCTGGCGTCGATCGGGTAGATCGGCGTGTTCGGGCGCACGGTGGACAGCAGGCGCGCGACCATGACCTGCAGGAAGGGAATCTTCGGCAGCGCGATGGCCGGGGCGGAGACGATCAGCCCCTTCAGGTTGTCCTGTTCGCGCAGCGCGTAACCGATCACGATCAGCCCGCCCAGGCTGTGGCCGAGCGCCAGCGGTTTGAGGTAAGGAAAATCCTTGCGGGCCTGGGTCACGAGCTGGTGAAAGTCGTTTTCCACCCAGGCGATGCGTTCGAACAGCGCGCGCACGCCAGCGGAACGGCCGTGGCCGCGATGGTCGATGGCGTATACCGCGCAGCGCCGGTCGCGGACCAGGTGCTCGGCAAGGCGTGTGTAGCGGCCGCTGTGCTCGGACATGCCGTGGGCGATGACGATGAGGTGTTCGGCACGGCGCTCCGGCAGCCACGCCTGCCAGTACAGCTGGCAGCCGCGTGCTCCGGTGAAGTGGCCTTCGCGATGGTCGATGGGTTGGTCAGTCGGCATGAGAGGTTCCGAGTGCGAGAATTTCAGTGAAGGCGTCACCCATGTCCTGCATCAATTGCGCCGGATGTGCGACGGCTGCGGCATCTAAGTTGAAGCCGAGGCCGCAGTCGGTGGCATAGGACACCATGGCCAGCATGCCCGCACAGCCGGGCAGCGGAGCGAAGGGATACAGCGCGGTAACCGGAGCGCCAGCCAGCGCCACCGGGACGCGAAAGCCGGGCACGTTGCTGATCTGCAGATCCTGGCGCGACAGCCGTTCGGTCATGGCGCGTGCCGCCGTGGCGGCCGGTACGCAGGTCATCAGGTTCATCAATTTCAGCGGCAGCGCCAAGGCCGGTTCGTTGCGCCACTGCGCGACTTTCAACGCGATCCGGCGCATGCGCGCCACGGGGTCGCGTTCCGCGAGCGGGGCGGCGAAGATGCCCGCCGCGAAGTGGTTGCCGCCGGTGGGGGTATCCGCACGGCGAATGCTGATCGGCATCGCGATCGGCAATGCGGCGGGCACCGTGCCGTAGCGCGCGTGATAGCGCCCGAAGCCACCGAGCACGCCGGCCAGAAAAGCGTCGTTGAGGCTGGCGTGCGCGGCGCGGGCGGCGGCATGCAGGCTGGCGAATGGCAGCATCATGGTTTCAAAGTGCCATTGGCCGCTGCGCTGCGCCAGCAACGCGGAAGGGGGTGCTGAATAGGGCGCCAGCACGCGCCGCGCCGAGGCTGCGTAGCGCGCCAGCCGCGCGCCGGGGGGCACCGCTGGCGGTGCGTCCGGCGTGGGAGTTGTTTTCCGCTGTGCTGCAGCCGGCGTGGAGCGGGCGGCCGTTTTCAGCGGCTGGTTCAGGGCGGACAGCAACTGGACGATGCCCATGCCGTCGGACAGGCAGTGGTGGAGCTTGAAGATGTAGGCCGCTTGGCCGCTGTCGAGATGCTCTACGAGGACTGCCTGCCACGGTGAATGGTCGGCGTCGAAAGCTTCCATCGCGAACGATTGCGCGAAGTCCAGCAGCGCGCGGTGCGTCGCCGGGGTTGGCAGCGTGATGCGGCGCAAGTGGTGTTCGAGAGTACACAGTGGCGCATCGACCCAGTGCAGGTGGCCGATCTGCAAGGTATTTTCAGCCGGTCGCTGATGCAGCCGCGGGGTGCTGGCGATGAGCTGGCGGTGGAGCGCGGTGAGCGCACCCCAATCCGGGGCGTGTGCCAGCATCTCGATGCCGACGACGGAGCCGCGCAGGCCGGGGAAGCCGTCCAGCCGCCACATCAAGGATTCGAAGGCGCCGAGCCGCGTCCCAGCGCCCCAGGTCTGCAGTGAATCCGTCATGCTGTCACCGCGCGCAAGGCTGCTTCGTCGTCGGGCCAATCGTCGAGCAGGTCGATATAGCGCTGCCGCACGGCCGCGATGTGGCGGTCCAGATCCCGGACCTTCCAGGATGAAACGTCGATGCCCGGCAGCACGGCGATGTCCACCACCCCCGGCCGCATCCACTGCGAGGAGCGGTGCATGTGCTCCCACGCGTTGCGGATCACGATGGGCACGATGGGTACGCCGGCCTGCATGGCGATGTGGAAGGCTCCTTTCTTGAAAGGTCCGAGCCGCCCCGAGTAGGAGCGCGTACCTTCCGGGGCGATGCCGAGCGACAGGCCGGCCTTGAGTTTCGCAACCGCCGGCGCCAGCGCGTTGATGGCGGCCCGGGTGTTGTGGCGGTCGACGAAGGCCATCCCGGCAAACTGCATGAATTGTCCGAAGCCGGGTACGTGCGCCGCTTCCTTCTTGGCGACGCCGGTGGCATCGCGGCGCATGAGGTTCATGCCGATCACGAAATCGAGCTGGCTCTGATGGTTGATGATGAACACGGCAGGCCGCCAGGCCCACAGGTTTTCCTCGCCCAGGATGTGCAGTTCGATGTGCGCGGCGGCGAGCCCGAAGTCGGTTGCCGTGCCGGCGATGAGGTTCACGGCCTGCTGGCGCTTGCCACCGCCTACATACCACGCGAGCCCGCCGACAAACGCGGACGCCATGGCACCGTAGCTGGCTGCCGTGCGCAGCTTGTCGACCAGCGGGACGTGCTTGCGCGGCGTGAAGCGGGCCTGCGGCCAGCTGCGGGCGCGTGCGACGGCGGCGAGGCGGCGGTCTGCATTCAGCGTCATGGGGTGTCCCACTGTTTCGAGGAACGCCACGTCCTCTCCGCCGTTGCTGTAGGCGTAGCTGGTGGCCAGGTCGATGGCGTGGCCGCGGGCAAAGCGCTTGACGATTTCCGCCTTGCCGGCCGCCCATGGTGGAATGTTTGCCAACTCCCCGGTCAGTACGCCGTCGTGCACTTCCAGCTCGCTGCACAGGATGTGCTCGATGCCGAGTTCCCGGGCGAATGGCAGGGCCTGGTAGCGCGTTGCAGACGTCGCGATCACCACGGTGTGGCCGCGCTGGAGATGAGCGCGCACGAGTGCGCAAGCTTCCGGGTACAGCGTGCGTGCGAGTTCCTTGTTGAACAGCCCTTGCCAAGTTTTCGCCAGCGCCTCCTCCGTCATGCCGCGGCAGCGCCGCGCGCTGCCTTCCATGATTTCGTGGAAATCCGTGTCGCTGCCGCCGTGCGACAGGGAAAACGTCAGCAGTTCGGAAAGCTCGCGCAGCCCGAGCTGGCGGTGGCGGATGCGGTTGCGCAGGTAGGCGATGGCCGAGAAGCCGTCGATTAACGTTCCGTCCAGATCGAAGCAGGCGGCGATCTGCGCCCCTTGCGGGGCGTCGTGGATGGCGTGCAGCCGAGCCTGCAGGCTCGCGTCAATTCGCGGCATGTTCAGAGTCTCCACGGCGGGGTTGGCGTTGCAGTTGCGCAAGCGCCTCGACGCCGGCGACGAGATTGCGGCATTCAGTCAGGAATGCCGAGCGCGCATCGGTCAAATCTTCGCCTCCCGGGCCAAGCAGCGAACGCGTATCGGCGAGGCGCAGGGCGTTGTTGAACAACTCGCGCGACAGGCATTCCGGGTGATGGATGCGCTGCTGCAGCACGTACTGGCGTCCTACCGTCATGCACTCGTCGAGCAGGCGGGTACGGTCGACGGCGTGGCCTGTCGCGCTGGCGGCAAGGCGGTCGGCTACCACGTAATAGGCTTCCAGGAACGTCGGCAGGACGGTCTGCGCGATCAGAAACGGTGCCTTGCGCAGCACGTCGAGGCGGTTTTCGCGCTGCGTGTCGCGGCCCGGCCATGCCGGGTCGAGCAGCGCCGCTTCGCGTTGCAGTTCGGCGCCGAATTCCTGTTTGTCGGCGAAGAAGAATTCGAACTTGAACAGATCGCGCAATTCCATGAGTTCGGGCATGTCGCCTTCCAGCAGGTTCTGCAGCTTGCGGTCGGCGTTCTGCCAGATCGCGAGCTCCAGCAGCGCGCGGTTCACGAACCAGTGGACAGCGCTGTTGCGGTAGAAGGCGGCGACGCTGTGCTGCCCCGGCGCGATGCGGAACACCGGTTGTTCGCCGCCATCGAAACGTTCCACGACCCGGGTCCGGGCCAGGGTGTCGAGCGTGGCGAGCATGCCGTGGTGGTAGTGCAGGGGGGCCAGGTGGGAAACCGGCAGGCTGCGCGCATGCGCGTAGTCGAGCAGCGGGCCGAGCTGGGCGTGGACTTCCCCCAATGTCAGCGCGCGGTTGCGTGCGGCGAGCAAGGCCAGGGTGACGACGGCCTGCGCCGTCACCGGGGTGATGGCGTTGATGCGGCGGAACACTTCAAACGCCGTTTTTTCGACCTGCCAGCGTGGCCGTTCCTCGCCGTGGGCCGCAGCGTCGTCCGCCAGCCGCCGGGCCAGCGACATCGGCTCGCCAAAGCGGACATGAACCTGTCCGATCCATTTTTGCTGTGCGCGGGCGTATTCGACGAGCCAGGGCAGGCCTTCCTTGGGCTTGATGCCGCTCATTTCCTGATGGGCCATGGCGCCGACTTCGTGAAGCTGGTCGTAGGTGATCGACGTCGGCACCAGCATCACGTCCGGGGTGACGCCGGTGCGGACGGCATCCACGAGGAAGGTCATGAGGCCGTATTTGGGCGGGCGCAGCTTGCCGGTCCGCGAGCGCCCGCCTTCCATGTACCACTCCAGGTTTTCGCCGCGCCCGATCAGGACCATCAGATAGGCCCGGAGAGCCGCCTTGTAAACCTCGTCGCCGTGGAAGCTGCGGCGGATGAAGATGCCGCCACTGTGCTGTGCGATCTGCGCGAAGGGGAAGAACTTGAGGTTGTCGCCGCCCAGGATGTGCGCGCGCTGCAGGCCGTGCTGCCGCATCACCTTCGTGGTGAGGAAGGGGTCGGCGTAGGAACGGTGGGAAGGCAGGAAGACCAGCGGCACCTTCTCGTTCAATTTCTTCAGCGCGACGAGCGCCGGGCTATCGACGTCGATGGAAAATGCGCGCGTATGCAGAGGCGACAGGGTGTGGTCCCACAGCCACCGGTAAGCGCGGCTGTCCAGAGCCACCATCTCCAGCAGGCAGCGGCTGGCCTGGCGCCGCAGTTTCTGTTTCGGCTGCCCTAGGTGCTGGGCGAGTTCGTCCAATGCCTCGTCGAACAAGGGCGTGCAGAGCACGCGACGGGCTTCGAGCCGGGCCGCGATCGGCAGATCGGCAACGAGTTCACGGAACGTGGCATCCAAGCGGTTCATCATGCCCGGGCGTTCCCTGTTGCGGAAGGTCTGTCTGCACGCGCGCAGTTCGCCACGATGGCTTGTGCGATGCGTTCGGGATCGTCGTACATCGGGACGTGGCCCACGGCATCGACCATCGTCAGGTGGGCACCGGCGATGCGCTTCATGAGCGGCTGGCCGTAATGCGCGAAAGGGATCACCCGGTCATGCGTGCCCCAGACGATGGAGATGGGAACTTGCGATGCAGCCAGCGGTTCGATCGGGCCGGATTTTGCCGCGTTCGCGAACAACGGCCGCATCATGCGGGTGCCGGCGAAGCACCGCAGCAGGTTGAGCAGCGCTGACCGCGACAGGCGTTCACCATGCCGCATCATCTGCGCCGTCAGGCCGCGGCGCACGCTGGCCAGACCCCCGAACAGCCATGCGATGCCGCGCAGCAGCGGCATCAGCATCAGGGGGATGAGCAGGCCGCGGATCAAGGCTTTCAGGTCCCGGTCCGTCGCCCATGCGCCGGCGGGGGAAAGCGCCGTGACGGAACGCGCGAAGCCGCGCCGCGCGAGCTCCAGCGCCAGCCAGCCACCGAGCGAATTCCCGGCGACGTGCGCCGATTCCACGCCCAGACGCCGCAGCTGCGCAACGAGCTGGTCAGTGAGCGTGGCAGGCGTGACGCCCGCTACGTTCGCCAGTACCTCGCCGCCGACGTGGCCGGGCAGCGTCGGTGCAACGACGTGGAAATGACGTTCGAGAATCGGCAGCAACGGCGTCCAGATCTGCCACGAGCCGCCGAGCCCGTGCAGCAGCACCAGCGTTTCGGCGTCGCGCGGGCCGGCTTCATGGACCTCCGGAAGATCCGGGTGACCAACCGGCGGTGCCGATCCTTTCGCGTACTCCACGGGTGTGCTCTTGTCTGGGATGGTATGTTCTCCAAGCATCATAACCAGCCGTTGGCGATGCAGGTTGCGGCCTGCGTCGCAGTCAGGGTTTTACCCTTGCGGTGCAGGTTGCGTGAAGGTGCGAGAGCACGTCTTCGCCGTTGCCTCGACCTTGCCGGACGGCTTCACGACCTGCGCGAATCCCGCTGCAGGCAGGTTCATGGTTCTCCTCCAGATGATTCTTGTAGTCATCAGGCTATCTGCCAGCTGGAGCGGATCGCCACGACTTAAGTCGTGGCAGGGAATGGTGAGCAGTCAGTGGCCAGGAAGGAGATTGCGTCATTTTCCGGCGCGACCTCCAGCCATGATTCATTCCGCATCCTGTTCAAGGCTGAAGGTTTCCGCGTCATCGTCGTAGCTGAACAGCTCGGCGTAGCGGCCCCAGCGCGTGACGGCACTCAGGGTTTCCTCGGCCGCGCTGTCGGACAGGTAGTCCTCCAGTTCGGACAGGAAGCGGACGGCGGGCGCCCGGTGGTTCGGGCGCTCGTCCAGCACGTTCTTGATGTGCGCGGCGAGCGGGATGCGGCTGATGAGCTGACGCGCGAAGCTATCCTTGCGGTCCTGCGTGTCGGCGTGCGCAAAGTCGTGTCCGAGCGGCGTGAGGATCAGGTCGCCGTGCGTGATGTGTGCATAGCCGAGCAGTTGCAGCGTTTCCGCGATGGGAAACAGTTCGTCCACTTCCAGCGCCAGCGTGCGCGCGATCTCCGGCATGTCCGCGCGCCCGCCGTGCTGCGGAGCGGCGAGTGATTCGATGAGGCCGGCAAGCAGGTTCGTGGACACTTCCGTCAGCCGCTCGCCGATGGTGGGCACCGCGGCCGGCTGGTCGACCGGAGAACGTGCCGTCATGCGCGCGTAGATGTCGTCCACGAGGTAGCGGAAGCGTGGGTCCAGGCGGTTGCGCGGGTGCTTGAAAGGCACCTCGATTTCCGCGATCACCCGGCCGGGGTTGGACGAGAACAGCAGGATGCGGTCGCACATGAACACCGCTTCCTCGATGTTGTGCGTCACCAGCAGCACGGACTGGATCGGCAGCGCATTTTCCGTCCACAAATCGAGGAAGTCGGTGCGCAGCGTTTCCGCCGTCAGCACGTCCAGCGCCGAAAACGGCTCGTCCATCAGCAGGACGGTCGGGTCCATCACCAGAGCGCGCGCGAAGCCGACACGCTGGCGCATGCCGCCCGAGAGTTCGCGCGGGTAGGCGTTGGCAAAGCCGTCGAGGCCGATGATGTCGATGGCAGCGAGCGCGCGCTCGCGCATCTCATGCGGTGCCACGCCTTGTGCCTCGAGCCCGGCTTCCACGTTTTCCAGCACGGTCAGCCACGGAAACAGCGCGAAGGACTGGAACACCATGGCGATGCCGTCGGCCGGCCCGTCAAGGCGCTGGTTGCGGTAGACGACATGCCCGTCGGAGGGCTGGATCAGCCCGGCGACGATGCGCAGCAGGGTGGATTTCCCGGATCCGGAACGGCCCAGCAGCCCGACGATCTCGCCACGCCGCAAGCTAAGGTTGACGGATTCCAGCACCACGAGCGGGTCGCCGTGCGGCCGTGTGAACATGCGGCGCACGCCATCGACCTGCAGGACCGGCGTGCCGGCGGCGTCGTTTGCGGGCGCTGTGCGCGCATCGTCAGCCATATATGTTGGCCTCGCTGCCGGGTCTTCAGGATTGCGTCGCGCAGCTTACCCCAGCCGACGCAACCCGGCACCGACGAGCCGGGGTTGAAGCCTCTGCACGATATAATTTCCTGCCGCTTGGCGGTGACAGCATTTCATTGTCCGCGGCCGTTGGAGGGCGAGTGGCCACAACCTTGAACGGGATCCGGGCTGGAGCGTGGCCCGCGTGCCCGTACACGCCGTGTTCGCGCGACACCGGAGCAGCGCTTTCAGACCGTGCGCTGGGCGTGCTCGATTTCGGCGGTGACTTCGATAGCGAAGAGGGCCCGCAGGCCGTGCGCGATCCGCGCCGCGCGCGGGTGCCGCAGGTGGCCTTGTCGGGTTCTGGCAACAACAGTTCGATTCTGTGGCTGAGCGAACAGCCGGTGCGGCATGGCTGGCGAGACGCCGTGGGCTGGGCCACGAACGGTTCCGTCGCCTTCGTGCAGTTGCGTGTGCCGGAGGCCGAGCTGGAGCGTGATTTCGAGGCCGCCATCGGCTCGGCTTACCGCCGCCTGCAGGCAGCGGCTGTGGCCTGCGGCTGCCCGGAACCGCTGCGGATGTGGAACTACCTGTCCGCGATCAATGAAGGGCAAGGCGATGACGAGCGCTACCGGCGGTTCTGCGTCGGGCGCTACCCGGTGCTGGCGGCGCTGGAAGGGTTCCCGGCGGCCACGGTCATCGGCAGCCGGGCCGGCAGCGGGCTGATACTGTTTGCCCTGTACGGCCGACAGGCCGGTTTCCCGATCGAGAACCCGCAGCAGGTTAGTGCGTTCCGCTACCCGGCGCGCTATGGCCGGCGCAGCCCGAGCTTTTCACGCGCCACGTTGCTGCCGTGGGCCGATGGCGCCCGGCTCATGGTGTCCGGCACCGCCAGCATCGTCGGGCACGCCAGCGTTCACCCTGGCGACCCGGTGGCGCAGTTCGCATGCAGCATGGGCAACATTGCAGCGGTACGCGACGCGGCGCTGCAGCATGCGGCCATGGCCGGGAAAAACCCCGGGTTCGAACTGGAATCTGCCATCGTCTACGTCCGGAACCCGGCCCATCTGGCGGCGCTCCAACCGCACTTCGCACGCTCCTTCG
This sequence comes from Nevskiaceae bacterium, assembly GCA_004298465.1. Lineage (GTDB taxonomy): Bacteria > Pseudomonadota > Gammaproteobacteria > Nevskiales > Nevskiaceae > SCRT01. The sequence continues at coordinate 264,136 of SCRT01000001.1, forward strand.
GCAGCCTGCCGCTGCGTGTATTGCAGGGTGACGTCTGCCGCCGTGAACTGCTGGTAGAGATGGAAGCCGTCTATCGGGCGACTTTCTGAGGGGCTGCCTTGTCAGCCTAGATCGACGCCGGCCCCCGTCTGGCGCTCGGCCTTGCGGTACAACGGGCGCCACACAGCGCGATTGAAGCCGACGACGAACAGTGACATGACGATGACGCCGAGCACGATGCGGGGGTAGTCGCCGGCGATCGTCGCTTCCTGGATGTAGCCGCCGAGCCCGTAGGCTTGCAGGTGTGTGTTGCCCCAGTCGACAAACTCCGCCACGATGCTGGCGTTCCAGCAGCCGCCGGCGGCGGTCATCGCGCCAGTCACGTAATACGGCAGGATGCCGGGCAGGATCGCGCGCTTCCACCACAGCCAGCCGCGCAGGTGCAGATTGGCCGCGGCATCGCGCAGGTCGTGCGGGAACACGCTGGCGCCTGCCACGACATTGAACAGGATGTACCACTGCGTACCAAGGATCATCAGCGGGCTCAGCCACACGTCCGGTGACAGGTGGAAGTGGACGATGAGGACGACCGCCACCGGGAACAGCAGGTTGGCAGGAAAGGCGGCGAGGAATTGCGCAATCGGCTGCGCGATGGCCGCCACGCGCGGCCGCAGCCCGATGGCGACGCCGATCGGAACCCACACGAGGCTGGCGAGTGCCACCAGCACGACGACGCGCACAGCCGTTGCCCCGCCGAGCAGAAGCACGTGCAGGACTTCGTTCCAGCCCAGCGCGGTGCCGACGTAGCGTACGGCGACCCAGCCGCCGTAAACGGCGACGATGCCGATGGCGGAATACCACACGCCGTCGAGCGCACGCGGTGTCCAGGCTGGCAGGCTGCGGCGCTGCCGGGCGCCGGTGGCGACCGGGTGGGGCGGGAACCAGCGCTGGCGCAGATCGCGGGAGATGTCTTCCGTGGCGGAGATCCAGCGGGAGCGTTGCAGCATGCGCAGCATCCACGATTCCGGCTGCGTTGGTCCCGGCTGATCATCCATGCGGAAGCGGTCACCCCATGCGATCAGCGGCCGGAACAGCAACTGGTCGTAGAGCAGGATGACGATCAGCATGGCGAGGATCGCCCAGCCGATGGCACCGAGGTTCTGTTGCTGGATGGCCGTCGCCACGTAGGACCCGATGCCGGGCAGCATCACTTCCTGGTTGCCGACGGTGATGGCTTCCGCGGCCACGACGAAGAACCAGCCACCGGACATCGACATCATCATGTTCCAGATCAACCCCGGCATCGCGAACGGCAACTCCAGCCGCCGGAAGCGCTGCCACGCCGAAAAACGCATGGAGCGGCAGGCTTCCGCAAGGTCCGCCGGCACCATGCGCAGCGACTGGTAGACGCTGAACGTCATGTTCCACGCCTGGCTCGTGAAGATGACGAAGATCGCAGCAAGTTCGGCGCCGATCACCTTGCCGGGAAACAGCCCCAGGAAGAACGTGACGGTGAAGGATAAAAAGCCGAGGATCGGCACGGATTGCAGGATATCCAGCAACGGCACCAGCACGCGTTCCGCGCGCCGGCTTCTGGCGGCCAGATAGGCATAACCCAGCGAGAAAACGAGCGAAACCGCCATTGCCGCCAACATGCGCAAGGTTGTGCGCAGGGCGTATTCCGGCAATGCAGCCGGGGCCAGGGAAATGCCGATGTGCTGGAGTGCCGTCAGCGGTTCGCTGAACTGTCGGGCTCCCAGGGCGATGGCAGCCAGCGTTCCCGCCAGCAGCAGGAACGCGATCGCATCCCAGCGGTTCGGCAGGTTGCTGCGCGATTTTCCGTCCAGTGCCAGGTAAGGGTGCGCGAAGACCGTTTTTTCGACGTGCGGCGCGTTCGACAGCTCGCTGAGCAGTACGCTGGGTACGCCCTGATCGTCGCGTGAGTCCGCCATGGTCTGCCCTGGTTGCCGCCGTGCCCCGTGTCGTGGCTGCTGCGTTCGGTTGCGCGTCGCGCCGTCGTGGAGCGCGAGGCAAGTGCGTATCTTACGCGGACCGTGGTCTGTCGAGCCATGCCCGACGGGCGGCTTGGCGTGTCGGTGCAGAGGAGCGCATCGCGGGTTCGACGGGAATGGCGGTGCCGCCATCGCGTCGTGTATCCGGTGCTTTTGTGCGCACGGCTTTTGTTCTGCAGCGCGAGACGCTACAATTCCGCTCTTTAGCGCGCCCCGTGCGCCGACATTCGAGAGCATGACGTCATGGTGAAGATCCGGCTGGCCCGTACGGGAGCCAAGAAACGCCCGTTCTATCACATCGTTGCGACGGATCGCCGTTCGCCGCGTGATGGCCGGTTCATTGAGCGCCTCGGTTATTTCAACCCGGGCGCCCGCGGTGGCGAGCAGCGCCTCGTGCTGGATACCGAGCGCCTGCAGGCGTGGCAGGTGAAGGGCGCGCAGGTGTCGTCTCGTGTCGCCTTCCTTGCCAAGCAGGGTGGCGCCGCGGTGGAAGCGACTGCCCAGGCCTGAAGCCGGGGCCGGGAGTCTCCGCGTGGACGCCGGCGCCAGGATCGGGCTGGGGCGTGTCGCCGGAACTTTCGGTGTCCGCGGCTGGTTGCGCGTCGAATCCTGGACCCGGCCGATCGACAATCTGCTCGATTATCCGGATTGGGATCTGGACTCGTCGGTAGCTCGCAAGGCCCGGTTGCTTGAGGGTCGCGTGCACGGACGCGGGCTGGTTGTACGGATTGCGCTGGGCGAGGATGAAACGCCGCTGGAAGATTGCGACCGCGCGGCGGAACTGGTCGGCGCGCGGATCGCGGTTCCGCGTTCCATGCTGCCGCCGTTGCCCGCCGGTTCGTACTACTGGACGGATCTGGTCGGCCTGCAGGTCGTGGGGCAGGAAGGTGTGGCGTTGGGGCGCGTCGAGTCGGTGATGGAAACCGGTGCGCAGGACGTCATGGTGGTTGTGGATTCTGCAGACAGGAGGTTGATTCCTTTCGTTCCCGGACCGATCGTCGAGAAAGTGGACCTTCCCGGCGGTGTCGTGACCGTGAACTGGGCCGCCGATTACTGAGCAACCGATGCGCATCGAGGTCATCAGCCTGTTCCCGCAGCTCATCGAGCAGGTCGGGGCATTCGGCATGGCGCGCAAGGCGGTCGAGGTCGGTGCGCTGCAGCTGATTGCCACGGATCTGCGGAATTTCGCGCAGCGTGCCGATCGCCGGGTCGACGAGAGGACCTTTGGCGGTGGGCCGGGCATGGTGTTGCAGGCGGAGCCGGTGAGCCGTGCGCTGGCTGCAGCGCACAGTTGTGCGCCGGGGGCGAAGGTGGTGTTTCTCAGCCCGCAGGGCGCGCCGCTGACGCAGGCCTGGGCCGAGCGTCTGGCCGCAGAGCCGGCAGTTGTGCTGCTGTGCGGCCGTTACGAGGGCATGGACGAACGGCTGGCTGGACAGGTTGATGTCGAGTTGTCGCTGGGTGATTTTGTGTTGTCAGGTGGCGAGCTTGCGGCGATGGTGGTTGTGGATGCCGTCGCGCGCCTGCTGCCTGGGGTGCTGGGTGATGCAGCGTCGGCCCGGGAGGATTCCTTCTCTTGCGGCGGGCTGTTGGACCATCCGCATTTCACGCGCCCCCGCGAGTGGCAGGGGCGTGCGGTACCGGACGTCCTGCTGTCGGGCGACCATGCGGCGATTCGCCGCTGGCGGCTGAAGCGTGCGTTGGGTGCAACGTGGTTGAAGCGGCCGGAGCTTCTGGCCGGTGTGGATTTGGACGAGGAACAGCAGGCACTGCTACGCGAATTCGTCGCACAGTGTCGAGAGTCAGGAAACGAGGTGAAATCATGAGCAAGATCATCCAGCAGCTCGATGCCGAGCAGATGCAGGGCAAGACGGTTCCGGAATTTCGTGCCGGTGATACGGTGGAAGTCCGGGTCAAGGTCAAGGAAGGCGAGAACGAACGCCTGCAGGCCTTCGAGGGCGTGGTCATCGCCCGGCGCAACCGCGGCCTGAACTCTGCGTTTACCGTGCGCAAGGTCAGCCATGGGGAAGGCGTGGAGCGTGTGTTCCAGACCTACAGCCCGATGGTTGCCGAAATCAGCGTGAAGCGGCGCGGCGATGTGGCACGCAGCAAGCTGTACTACCTGCGCGACCGGCAGGGCAAGGCCGCGCGCATCAAGGAAAAGCTCGGCTGATTCCACAGCATGTGATAGCACACATCGGCACGGATTACCCTCCGTGCTGGTGTGTTCTTGCGCAGCCGCTGCAGTGATGGGAATGGGTCGAACGGGGCCCGGAGGTCAGTAGTGAGGCGCTGCGGACGAGGCGTTTTCCTGAGACGCTTTCTGTTGCCCTGCGGGGGGAGCGCAAAGTGGCCATTGTGAGATTGGCGACTCGAGATCAGGAATTTGAAAGCGGTCAGCGATCAATAGTCTGCCACGCTCGTTTTTCGCTGCTTTCCGCTCACAGCTTATCGGGTTCTCGCCTTTAAGTCTTCGGCGTTTTGTCCGGGCTTCAATAGTAGTGTTGCCATAGCAGTTGCACGGTGGCTAGCGACTGGCCACCCTGGCGGCCGTAGCTGGTTTGCAGGCGGACGCCGTTGTCGGGCGTGAAGGCGAATTGCAGGCCGGCCTTGAAACGCCATAGCGGGATGGCGCCGCCGGCCACCTTGCCGAGCCATTCCCCTTCGATCTGCGTGCTCAGCCGGGGCCCCTGCGCGGCAATGCCCGTGCGCAGGCCGCCACCCAGCGCGTAGCTGTCGCGCACGGAGGGGTTGCCGTCGAAGGCTGCGATCGGGAACACGAAGAACTGCGAGGCGTCGGTGACGGGCCATGCGAGGCCCGGCCCACCCTCGATGTATCCCCCGAGGCCGCTTTGGGGCAGGGCGCGATCGCCGTCCAGCCCGTAGCGTCTGGCCCCGGCTGCAATCTGCCACGACCACGGATGGAACAGTGAATCGCGCAGTCCGAGTTGCTGGACGTTGAGCAGCGTGAAGTCGGCAAGCGTGACGCGGTGCGGATTCACGAGCAGGCCGAGGTCGAAGAATTCCAGTTCGCCGCCGACCAGATAGCCCGGTGCCGCGTCGAGGGTGTCGTGATAAGCCGGACGCCAGCGCAACACTGCGGAATTCGCGCCGTCGGAGGCGCGCCAGCCGATGCTGAGACGGGCACTGCCATGCCCGTTGTCCGGCGATGTGGCGGGTGGTGTCAGCGGCTGGAAATCGGTTGGTGCATCGAGTTCGCTGCGCGCCACGAGCAGCGCGTGGTCGCGCGGTAGGCCGACAGCGCGCGGCAGCGCATCCACCTGAAAGCGGTAATACAGCGCGTCGTGCGCGACATCCATGGCATCGGCGAGCGCGGTGCGTGCCGCTGTGCTGGTCGGTGGGGTCGGCAGCGGCGCGTGGCCTTCGATGTAGTCGCGCACCCACTGGCGTCGAGCTGGGTCGAGCTGGCGGTAATGCGCGCCCAGCCGGCGTGCCATGGACGGTTCGTAAAGCGGCGCGTCGAGCAGCCCGGCATCGCGCAGTGCGCGGATGGTGTCGATGGGAATGGCGTGGGCGAAAGGCAGGCCGGAACGAAATCGCGCCGTGAGGTCGGCATCCGGCTCCACGACGTTCAACAAGGTCAACAGTGCATACGAGCAATTGCGCGAGAAGAAGTAATACGGGCTGCCGATGTTGCGCAATTCCCACAGGTGCCACAGCAGCATGCGTTTCTGCGCCGCATCCAGGCGTACCGGGTATTCCCACAGGTCGCGGTGCTGGTAGCCCTGGTAGGACTGGATCTTCTCGTAGTATGGGTCGACGGAGTAGTAGCCGATGTACTGGCCGGTCAGACCGCGCAGGACGTAACCCACGTTTTGAGCCCCTTGCGTCTGGGCCGCGTAGTTCACGGAATAGGCCAGGTAGCGGGCGCCCGGTTGTTCGGTTTTCTGGTCGATGCGCAGCAGGGTGTGGCCGAACATCGTCGCTGGCGCGTCGAGGTCGTTGGACGCGAACACCACGTAGATGCGGCCGGGGTCGATCGCTTTAAGCCACGCATCGAGTTTCGGGCAAGCGACCGGGTGTACCTCTTCAGCGGTGAATGCCCGCTGTGCCTTCAGCCATTCATAACGGGCGTGGAACCGGCACTGCGCCGGTTCGCCGCCAACCAGCTGGTGGCTGGCAAAGGCCGCGAGCGTGGCGTCGAGTTCGGCCTGCGGATCGCGGTCGCCGCGGGGGGAAAGGAAAAATGCCGGGTCGGCGATCTCACTGCGCGTCCGGTGCGGGTTGGCGGACGGGATATGCAGCAGTTTTCGCCACGTCGGCGCCGAGGCCAGTTTCAGGCGCTGGGCGCGTGTCGCCAGAGTGGCGTCGATGGCGGGAGGCTCTGCGGCGTGCGGCGCGCCCACAACAAAGGCGGCAGCGATGACCGCTGCCGCCTGAGTGTGGCGCAGGAAAGCGCGCAGCTTCAAACCGCGTAGCGTGAGAGCTGCGTGTCCGCCTTCATCAGGGCGTTGAGGGAATCGATCACCGCGTTCGAGTTCGTCTCGGCGCTCGGGAACAGATCCTGGTAGTGGGTCTGGACAAGCGTGTCGAAGCTTGCACGATCCTGGGCGTCGATGCCGTACAGGGAAGCCAGTGCCGTCAGTGCTTCACCGTGGCCGGCTGCCATGTCGGAGGCCAGCTGGTCGATGTTGGCCTGGGCGAACACCGGGATGCGGGCCGCCGCGGAGGTGACAGTGCCGCCCTGGTGGCAGCCCAGCGTCCCGGAGCTCATGCCAAAAGTCTGGTTGCCGAAGACTCCGTTGGTCGTTGCCGCAAAGACCTTGTAGATGGTGCCGTGCTGGCCGGCCCAGATCTTGGAGCCGGCGCCACAGCCGGCGTCGGGGTCGGCGTGTGCGGACAGCGGCAGCATGGCCAGGGGCGCGAGTGCCAGCAAGGAAACGGCAAGCTTGCGTTTCAGCTTCATGAAATTCTCCAGAATGTCTCGGACCGCTTGCGCGGCAGATGCGAGCCGTGGCGGCCATGATTCAAGCCGACGACCCATCTCGAACATTACTGCAAATCCGTGCTGCTTCGCAAAAGTGTGAGTCGTTCGGGGCCTTCTATTGATATTTTTGCACCCGGCCTCATCGTCCAAGCCGTACCCTGAACACACGTGATGCACATGAATGCACAAGCTGACACGGCGGCTGGCCCCCAAACCCATGAATTCCAGGCCGAGACGAAGCAGCTGCTGCGCCTGATGGCGCATTCGCTGTATTCCAACAAGGAAATCTTCCTGCGCGAGCTGATCTCGAATGCTTCGGATGCGGTCGACAAGCTCCGTTTCGAGGCCATCACGCATCCGGAGTGGCTGGGTACGGCGGTGCTGAGCGTCGATCTTGTACCGGACCCGGATGCGGGGACCCTGACGCTGCGCGACAACGGCATCGGCATGTCGCGCGAGGAAGTCATCGAAAACCTCGGCACCATCGCGCATTCCGGCACGAAGAAGTTCCTCGAATCCCTGCCGGAAACGGACCGCGGCGCACGCGAGCAGATCGGCCAGTTCGGCGTCGGCTTCTATTCCGCGTTTGTCGTCGCTGACGAGGTGGAAGTCGTGACACGCCGCGCAGGTACCGATACCGCCGTGCGCTGGGTGTCGAGCGGCGAAGGTGGCTACACGCTTGAAGACGCGGCGCGGGACGCCCCCGGCACGGACGTCATTCTCCACCTGCGCAGCGAGGAGAAGGAATTTCTCGACGCGACGCGACTGCGCCATCTCGTGCAGCGCTATTCCGACCATATCGGTGTGCCCGTGCGGCTGTGCCTGCGCGGCAACGAGCCAGACACGCTCAACCGTGCGGCTGCGTTCTGGACGCGGCCGAAGACGGAGTTGAAGGATGAGGACTACCAGCAGTTCTACACGCACCTGACGCACGACCACGAGGCGCCGCTGGCATGGGCGCACCACCGTGTGGAAGGTACGCTGGAATACACCTCGCTGCTCTACATCCCAGCCGTTGCGCCCTTCGACTTGTGGGACCGTGACCAGAAGCACGGTGTGCAGCTGTATGTGAAACGCGTGTTTGTGATGGACCGCGCGGCGGAATTGCTGCCCAACTACCTGCGCTTCGTGCGCGGGCTGGTGGACTCCGCCGACCTGCCGCTGAACGTCTCGCGCGAACTGCTGCAGGGCAACCGTGCGGTCGAGAAGATCCGCGCCGCGCTCGTCAAGCGCGTGCTCGACCTGCTCGATACGCTGGCCAAGGACAAGCCGGACGACTACGAAAAGTTCTGGTCGCTGTTCGGCACGGTGTTCAAGGAAGGCATTGTCGAAGACGCCACAAACAAGGAACGCATTGCCAAGCTGTGTCGTTTCACCACCAGTACGCACAGCGACAAACCTGTCACCGGGCTGGACGACTACGTTGCCCGCATGCCGGCAGAGCAGAAAGGCATCTACTACCTCAATGCCGACAGCGTGACGACGGCACTGGCCAGCCCGCACCTCGAAGGCTACCGGGCGCACCACTATGAAGTGCTGCTGCTCGGTGACCGCATCGACGAATGGTTTGTCATGCACCTGCCCGAATATGCCGGCAAGCCGCTGGTATCCTGTGAAAGCGGCGCCGCCGATCTGGCGCCGGTAGTGGAAACGGCGGAGCAAACGCGGCTGGAAGGTGATTTCAAGGATGTTCTGGAGCGTCTGCCGAAAACCCTGTTGGGACGTGTCAGTGCCGCACGGCTGTCCAAACGCCTGACCGAATCCCCAGCTTGCCTGGTCTCGTCGGACGACGGCATGAGCCGACATCTGGAACGCATCCTCCGCGATGCTGGACAAACGCAGCTCGGCAAGGTCGAGTCCGTGCTGGAGCTCAACGGCAGCCACCCGCTTGTCAAGCGCCTGCTGGACGCAAAAGACGCCGCATTTGTCGATCTGGCTGAAGTGCTCTACGGCCAGGCCGTGCTGGCCGAAGGCGGCCAGCTCGAGGACTCTGCCGGCTTCGTCAAGCACCTGAATGCGCTGATCCTCGGCACCAGCACTGCCGCGGCGCCAAGCATCCTGCTGCCGGATTGATTACTCGGCGTGTAATTGTGTGGGGTCGTGGGCCGCGAGTTACGAACAAGGCCTGTGCCTTGCTCACATTGGCGCACCACGAATTGGCAAGGGGCAACCGAAAGTGACGGTCAGTGTGGTGTTTCACCGCCGACGTAGCCGCACACCGAAATGAGGTGGTCCCGCAAATTCGGACAGCGGGATAAGTGGATCGACGGCCGGCACGCGAGGCAAGATGGCCTCGTCAGAGGAGTCCGTCCATGAGCAGAAGACCGCGCCGGAATCACGCCCCGGCATTCAAGGCCCGGGTGGCGCTGGCCGCCCTGAAAGGCGACCAGACATTTGCCGAGCAGTTCGATGTGCACGCCAGCCAGATCACACAATGGAAGGAGCAGCTGCTGGAGCATGCGGCGGAGACGTTTGGCGGTCCGCCAGGCAACGCCGCGCCACCGGTCGACCTGCAGGCGCTGCACGCGAAGATCGGCGAGCTGACATTGGAGAACGATTTTTTGTCCGGTGCGCTCAGCAAAGCCGGCCTGCTGAGCGCAAGGCGGTGATCGACCGTAACCATCGGTTGCCCGTGGCGCGCTAAGCCAGGTTGTTGGGTTTGGCCCGCAGTACGGCGTACTACCCACCGCGCCCCGTCCCGGCGGACGATCTGGCGTTGATGCGCCGGATCGACGCGCTGCACCTCGAATACCCATTCGCCGGCAGCCGGATGCTGCGCGGCCTGTTGCGCAGCGCAGGCCACCCGGCGGGCCGCCGGCACGTCCGCACGCTGATGCGACGCATGGGCCCTGCACGCCTTGTACCGCAAGCCCCGCACGACGGTGCCCGCCGAGGGCCGTCAGGTCTACCCCTACCTGTTGCGTGACGTCACCGTCGATCACGTCAATCAGGTCTGGTCGACGGACATCACGTACCTCCCGATGGCCCGGGGCTTCGTCTACCTGGCGGCGGTGGTCGACTGGTACTCGCGGCGCGTGCTGGCCTGGCGACTGTCCAACACCATGACCCTCGACTTCTGCATCGAGGCGGTGACCGAGGCCCTGGCCCGGTACGGCATGCCCGAGATTTTCAATTCGGACCAGGGCAGTCAAGGTGGATTCAACCGGTCGTTGCAACACTGGACTGTTGGATCGATTGTAGGTACGCGTTCAGCGCTTCGGCAGGTGTCCTCCAGCCTAGCGTCTTCCGAGGCCGGGTATTCAGCGTGTGGGCGACTGCCTGGAGCGCCTCGGCACCCCAGCGCGACAAGTCGGTGCCCTTGGGAAAGTACTGCCGCAGCAACCCGTTGGTGTTCTCGTTCGTGCCACGCTGCCAGGGGCTATGGGGATCGGCGAAGAAGACCTTCACGCCCGATTCGACGGTGAAGCGGGCATGGTCCGAGAGCTCCTTGCCCCGATCCCAGGTCAATGACTGCCATATTGTGAGCGGGCAGCGTGGTGACTGTCTTCTTGAGCGCATTGGCCATCGTGACGGCACCGTAACCCGCGAGCGCGGGGCCATTCTTCGTTCGGGGAAGGTGCCCATAGCCATTCTCGCGCGGCAGATGCACAGGTAACTCACCAGCTCGCGTTTGAGCGAGCCTCGGCCCTGAATGTAGAGCGCTTGATAGATGGCCTCGTGCGAGATGCGCATGGAGGGGTCATCCGGGTCGTCCAACCGCAGCCGGTTGGCGATCTGCTGCGGCGACCAGCCGCTCACCTATTTTCGGTCACTGCGATGCGGTTTGCCTCGGCCCTTGAACGGCGCTTGCCGAGGGCCGGCGATCTCACGTCCATCGGCCGCACGAATCTTGCCGGCTAGACGATCCTGGACATAGTCGCGCAGCCGTGTGTGGGCAGCCAGTTTCGCCGCTTTCGGTCGCTGTGCGACTCGCCCGGTCTTCCATTGCGCCACCGACGCTCGGGACTCCAGACGGCCGCCGCGCGTGGCCGCATTGCGCTTGAGCTCGCGAGAGACGGTCGAGGGGCTGCGCCCCAGGCGGTAAGCGATCTCGCGCACCCCGACCTCTTGGGCTCGTAGCAGGGCAATCTCTTCCCGCTCGGCGAAAGACAGGTATCTGGCCGATATCGGCTTGGACATGAACAAGGGCATGCCGCCACGATGCCTGAACCAGCGGGTGCCCACGGCCTGTGATACGCCAACGGCCACAGCGGCCTTCTCGCTCGTGACCCCGGTGGCAATCTGCGCCCAGAATCGCCGCTCGACCGCTCGCCGATGCGAGGGCGCACCCGGCGAGCGCATCGGTCCGCGCCCGGTCAATGCCTGCATCCACTTCGCGGGTCTTCCCATAAACACCTCCGTGATTGAGGTGTTGCTTCCACCGGTTGAATCCACCCAATTTACCTGCGAGGAATACCAGCAGTTCCTGGCCGGCCACAACCTCGTGTGCAGCATGAGCGCCGTGGGTCACTGCGGTGACAATGCCGCGGCCGAGGGCTTCTTCGGGATGTTCAAACGAGAACACGTGAATCGGTGGCACTACCGCAGCATTGTCGAAGCCCGTGCCGATGTGTTCGACTACATCGAACGGTTCCACAACCCAAGGATGCAACAAAGGCTGGACATCCAGGATCAGAAGTTCTTGGCCTTAACTCAACTGTCCGCGGAAAAGGGGTAGAACCCGGGATGAGCCCCGCCCCCCGAACCACGCCCTCAAACCTGGGTATGCGCCACATACCAGCCCATCGCTTGGGCAAGGCCTTCATCCACTCGGTGAGTCGGGGCATAGCCCAGCAAACGACTCGCCTTGCTGATGTCGGCCTGCGAATGGCGCACGTCGCCGGGACGGAAGTCACGGTATTGCGGTTTGGCGCCCTGCAGATGTGCGAACTGCTGGGCGAGATTGCTGCGCAGGTGCTCATAAAGCTCATTCAACGTGGTGCGGTCACCCACCGCCACGTTATAGGCTTGGTTCAAGGCCGCATCATCTTTAACCGTGGCCGCCAGCAGATTGGCTTGCACCGCATTGGCAACAAAACAGAAATCGCGGCTGGTTTCACCGTCACCGTTCACGTATACGGGCTGGTTCTTTATCAATGCGGCGATCCATTTTGGAATCACCGCCGCGTAGGCACCATCCGGGTCTTGCCGCGGGCCGAAGACGTTGAAATAGCGCAACCCGATGGCCTTGAAGCCGTAGCTGCGCGCAAACACGTCCATGTACAGCTCATCCACTTTCTTGGTGACGGCGTAGGGCGAAAGCGGCGTGCCGACCTTGTCCTCGAACTTCGGCAAGTCGGGATGGTCACCGTAGACCGAGCTGGATGAAGCGTAGGTGAAGCTTTGTACGGGTTCATCGCGCGCGGCAAGCAGCAGGTTCAGGAAACCGTCCACATTGGATTGGTGCGTCGTCAGCGGGTCGGCGATGGAGCGCGGCACGGAGCCCAGCGCGGCCTGATGCAGCACATGCCGCACGCCTTTCACCGCCTGCCGGCAGGTGTCCAGATCGCGGATATCACCCTTGATGAACCGAAAGCGTTGCCATTGCGCAGGGGTTACCAGCGCCCGCACGCCATCCAGGTTGTGCTGAAAGCCGGTGGAGAAGTTGTCCAGCCCCACCACCGTCTGGTCCAGCTTCAACAGCGCTTCCAGCAGGTTGCTGCCGATGAAACCCGCGCAGCCTGTAACCAGCCAGGTACGCAGGGTGGCCTTCAGCTCCCGCTGCATGTCTTCATAACGTGTCATTTAGAGCCTCAAGTCCGACTCGTTGGCCGCCAGCACGTACTTCAAGTCGTACAGCACCGACCCCGGCTTGCCCAGCGCCCGCAGCGCCTGCGCGCCCATGTCCTTGAACTGCTGATGGGCAACGGCGATGACCACCGCGTCGTAATGGCCGGCCTGCGGCTTCGCGGCCAGCGCAATGCCGTATTGACGCTGCGCTTCGTCCGCATCCACCCACGGGTCGTAGACGTCCACGTCGCAGTGGTAGTCCTTCAGCTCGGCGATGATGTCCACCACGCGGGTATTGCGGATGTCCGGGCAGTTTTCCTTGAACGTCAACCCCAGCACCAGGACCTTCGCGCCTTCCACCTGGATGCGCCGGCGCATCATCGCTTTCATCAGTTGCGCCACCACGTAGACGCCCATGCTGTCATTGATGCGCCGTCCGGCGAGGATGACTTCCGGGTGGTAACCAACCATCTCCGCCTTGTAGGTGAGGTAGTAAGGGTCCACACCGATGCAGTGGCCGCCGACCAGGCCCGGCCGAAACGGCAGGAAGTTCCACTTGCTGCCGGCTGCCTTCAGCACGGCTTCGGTATCGATGCCCATGCGATTGAAGATCAACGCCAACTCATTCATCAGCGCAATGTTCACGTCGCGCTGGGTGTTCTCGATCACCTTCGCGGCTTCGGCCACCTTGATGCTTTCCGCCTTGTGCGTGCCCGCCGTGATGATGGAGCCGTACAGCCGATCGACGAGGTCGGCGACCTCCGGTGTGGAGCCAGACGTGATCTTCCTGATGTTCGGCAAGCGATGCTGCTTGTCGCCGGGATTGATGCGCTCCGGGCTGTAGCCGCAGAAGAAGTCCCGGTTGAACTTCAAGCCCGACAGGCGTTCCAGGATCGGCACGCACACCTCCTCCGTGCAGCCCGGATAGACGGTGGATTCGAACACCACCACGCTGCCGGCCTTCAGCACCTTGCCGACGAACTCGCTGGCACCTACCAGCGGCGACAGATCCGGTTGCCGGGCAGCGTCGATCGGCGTCGGCACGGCCACGATGAAGAAGTTGCGGTCGGCCAGGTCTGCCGCGTCGCAACTGAAGTGCAACCCGGTTGCAGCTTTCAGTTCATCGGCCGTTGTTTCCAGCGTCGCGTCCACGCCCTTGCGCAAGGCGTCCACGCGGCTGCGCTTGATGTCGAAACCGACCACGTCGCGCTGCCGGCCGAATTCCACCGCCAGCGGCAACCCGACATAACCCAGGCCGGCGACGGCCAGCTGCACGTCATCCAGCTTCATTGGAACCGCAGAACGATCCGGCTCTCCGTTAACCGGCGCTTGCGCATCGGCGATTCCCCGAGGCGTGGTGTGCCCGGTGGCCTCCAGCTGTGTCCGGACTGGATTCAAGGGAAGCTGACGGTCGAGGACGGTGTCCATCGGCAGCAAGAAAGCGTGAACTCATGTGTCGAGGTGGGGGCCGGGTGCCGAAGTGTTCTGCGGTGCCCGGTATTGCTCGATAAGCCTGCGTGCCTCCCTGACCACGGCCGATGCCAGCCGCTTGGCCTGGGTGACCCAGAGAGTCGGTGTGGACCAGCGTGGAACCCTGGCGTTGACCGGCGTGCCGGAACGCAGCGGCTCGGGCCAGCTCGTGCCCGGTACAGGTTGGGCGGCGACCACGATTTTCGGTGTTTGCAGGAGGTTCTGGCCAGGGTCGAGCGTCGTCGGGGCATCCTGCAGCGATGGGTAGATGCGCGTGATCTGCATCCGGATCTGGTGCCCGTCGGGGCCAGTGACGTCGACATCCTTCCCGGCGTACAGACGATTCTGCGCGGCGGGCGGGAAGAACAGATAAGTCTGGGAATCCGCACTGGAGACGATGACGAATGCGTTGTCACCGGGGCGCAGCACGGCGCCCTTGGAGACATCGACGCGCGCGACCCGGCCGCTGATCGGGGCGGTGATCGTCAGGTTGTCGAGCGTTGCGCGCAGGCCATCGCGTTGGCGTTCGATCGTGGCCACGAGGTTGGGATTGGTTTTCCGCCTCGCCGATCTTTCATCCTTTTTGATGTTGCGAAGCTGGGCATGGACTCCAACCAGCCCGGCGTGGACTTCGGCGTACTGGGATTGCGTGGAAGCGAGCTGTGTCTGGAGCGGGATGAGATCGCCTCCGTTGGCGGCGCCCTGAGTTACAAGCGTGCGCAGGGCATCAATCCTTTGGGTTTGAAGCTGGAGGCTGTCGTTCAGCGCCGCGGCCTGTCCGGCGTAGGAGTGCTCCTGCGCGCGCAGCGTGGCGATTTCGTTGGCAGGCGAATGCGTTACCGCCTGTTGCCGCAGTTGCGCGAGGCTGGTGTCAGCCTGGGCGATCTCATTGCGTAGCTGGGGAGAGTCCAGGGTGGCGAGCACTTGTCCGGCCTGAACCTGGTCCGATGCGCCGACCGCGACATTCTTGATGATGCCCGCGTAGGTGGTCGAGACGTTGTAGCGCTGGCCTGAAACGATGCCGCTGGCGTTGTACCAGAATACCTGATCGAAGATCAGATGAACGATGCCGATGGTGATCGCCAGGATGATCGCGAGGTAAATGAAGCGGCCCCACTGGGGACGTTTGGATGTGATGACTTCCAGGGGACGCGTATGTACCGGCTGCATGGCCGTGTGCCATTGGTGCCAGGGCCGCAGGCTGGGTGCGGTGGGCACCTCGGGTTGCTTGCCGTGTCCTGTGTCGAAGTCGGGGAGGGCGGGATAACGCTGGTTCGGCGTAGCTGTTTTTTCTACCATGGGTTGATGTCTCGCGACTGTTCTTGAACGTAGGACGGTACATAGGGCTCCTTGTAGGAGCTCTGGAAGAGCCATTCGTCGGCATAGGCCAGCAGGCGCACGGTACGCAGCCACCAGCCCATGAACAGACCGTACAGAGGGATATAGATCGCGAGTCGGAGATCCATGCGCTTGCGCTCCGAGAACGCGACGGCGATGGCGAAATGGATGTAATTCACCACCACGTACAGCAGCATGATGCTGGCAACGATGTACCAGAAGAGGTTGGGATAGGCGTCGTAGAGCCAGATCAGATAGAACGGAAAGATCGCGGCGAAAATGATCTGGAACACCACGACGTCCAGCATCCCGAGGACGTTGGTCCATACAAAGGGCCGGTGCATGGGGTACAGCATCCAGCGATAGCGGCGCAGGCGGAAGCGTACGGTGCTGCGATTCCAGCGCATCTGTTGGCGAAAGTAGGCATACCACTTGTCGGGCGCATCCGTCATGCACATGGCCTTCGGCGCGAATGCGACCTGCCCGCCGATGACGCGCGACTTGGTCGTCAGGTCCGCGTCTTCCCCGGGCCCGGTATCCCAGCCGCCCACGCTGAGCAAGGCTTCGCGACGGAAGGCCCCGAACGCGCCGGAAACGATGAAAAGCATGCCGAACCAGGCCGTGACGCGCCGGCCGACACCGATGCTCATCAGGTATTGCATGGCCTGGCATCGCGTCAGGAGGTTGGTGGCGAAGTTGCGCACACGGAGGTTGCCGGCGACCGCCGTGACGTTGGGCCGGTAGAACTCCGCCATGAGGTACCACACGGAATCGGTGTCGAAGGTGGAATCGGCGTCGCAGATCACGATGTAGTCGCCGCGTGCTGCATTGAGCGCAAAGTTCGCGGCCGACGACTTCCCGCCGCGTATCCGGTGCTCGAAATAGCGCACCCATCCGAGGCGCGCGAACTTGCGGCCGATCTCGCCCATGCCATCGGTCGAACCGTCGCTGACGACGATGATCTCGAGATTCGGGTAGCTCTGCTCGCGCAGCGCCACGACGGTGGTTTCGAGGGTCTTGGCCTCGTTGTAGCCGGGCAGAAGTACCGAGACCAGCGGCGGATGGTTTTGCATCCGCGCGACGAACGCGGCCTTGGCTGGCGGTTCCCGACGCAAGGAGAGCACCAGTATCACGATCTCGCTGAGGATATAGCGGGGTATCGCTATGAGAAGGAAAGGCCAGAACGCCAGGAAAAGTTGGCCCAACGACATCCCTGCGTACAGGTTCAGGGTGTTCTGCAGGAATTGAAGTACGCTTTGATAGACGGTGTAGGTGTACATATGGAGAGTCAGGCTTGCGCTTTTTCTGAGGCGATGTTGTTCAATACGCTGACGGTCACCTCGGTGTGGAGATGTTTGACGATGTAGTGCCGCAGATCGTCTGATTCGAGCGTCTCGTCTGCGCCGTGCGGCAACGCGATGAGAAAGGTTCCGGTTCCCACTCGCGCAACCTGGTCGGGATAGCGGGCGAGGCTGTGCAACAGCGAACCTATCTTCTGGACGGCTTGGGCTCTGTTGGCCGTGTTGCCTGCGAGGTCGACGCGGTACAGGGCCATCGGCCCGCGGTTTCCGGCCGCCAGCAGCGCCAGCAACCGTGTGAGCTCTTCGGCGTAGGAGTCGGACCCGTGCGCGGCGTGGTTCTTCGATCCCTGACCGCGGGCTTCGAAACCGATAACGTCGGCGACCATGCGATCCCAGCGTCCGACGCGGGCGACCTGAATACCGTTTTGCGCCAATCGGAAGCGCCTGACCGGGACCGCGATCAGCTCTCCCGGCAGGTGGTACGTATTGCAGGCGACGCACCAGGCGCGCAGATCCGGTTCGGATGCCCAGTGGCCGCAGTCGTGGCAAACGGCAAAGTAGCCGGGACGGTTGTATTCGACACCGATGTGGCGAAGCCCACAGTGGCATTTCGGGCAGATGGGCCGCCCGTCGATCATGAATTCCGATTCGGGGGCGACGTAGCCGCAGCGAAAATGATGGATCGAACTCTCCATGCTCAGGTTCGGCGAGTGGCATTCCGGGCACAGCTCCTTTACGGCGATCCTGTAGTCGTGGCATGCCGGGCAGATGAATACCCGGTCGACGCAGGCGCTTTCGACGATGCCGTGCCGGCCCAGATCGTTGAGGACGGCCAGGGTGTTGTGCGGCGCCGTGTCCATGAATCGATCGGCCAGCGGGTAGTCGTAGGCGAGGGAAGAGCTGGCGTCGATGATCGGTTCAAGCGTCTGGTTGCGGCAGTGCAGGAACTGGAGAAGCCGCAGCGTGTCGTCATGCATGGCGACGGGGATTTCGTCGATGCGGCGGCCCAGGGCTTGCAGCGTGGTGCCGGTATCCAGCAGCTCTTCCCGACCGGGGCGAGGCGGAAGCAGGAAGTCCGCGAACTGGCGGATCAGCGGGTCAGCGAGGCGAGCGCTGTCCAGCCCCACGACCGCGATAGGTCTCAGGTCCGTTTCAGCTGCGCTGCGCTGCTCGCTCAACAGCGCCGCAATGCTTATTGCGTCGTAGCCGACGATCACCAGCGGCATGGCGAACCGCTCGGCGTGCCGAAGATCGCTCGGCTTGCCGAGTGTGGCCGTGACCGCCGCTGCTTCTGGCGTCCCGTGGCCGAACTGTTCGATTTCCACCAGTTCGTATTCGAGTGGCACGGTTTCCGGCCGATGGGGCACGGGTGCAGAGCGCTGCTTCATTCTGGGCTTTCCGTGCAATGGAGGGATACGTGGCATGTCGATCAACCTGTTGTGTCGTCGCAGGAAGCCAGCGGCGCGCACAGTGAGAGGGCGTTGGGAGAGCCGGGCCGACGGATCTGTTGCAGATAACCGGGAGCGTAGAGCGCCCACGTCAGCACGTCGCGCATCCACTCCGCGCGTGCGTTCCAGACGTTGCTGACGGAGAGCCAGAATGCGGCAGCCTGCAGGTTCACGGTCCAGGGTTCCGGTGCTTTCCCGGACGCCGAGTGTCCAGCACGCACGTGCATGGTGTGCAGTACGGTGGCCTCGCGCTGCATCGCGGCTTCATTCACTTGCAGCCCCGACACGTCGGTAGTCCACTGTTGTCGCAATTGCTGCAGGGCGTGCGTCTGCTTGATGGTGGCAGCCCTGGCCTGCAGTTGATCGGCTTTTGCACGCCACCGGGCAGCGAGCTGTTTCTTGTGGTCGCTGTTGCCGATGGGAACCACGATCGTCAGCCCCGCTTCCGGGCCGCTTTGCAGGCTATTCGCCGTTTGGCGCTTCTCGGTGATGTATCCGCCGTAGATCGTGACGTCGACGCCGTTTCCCCACAGGGATCTGGCCTGTGCGGTATCAGCGCGTGAGGCGGCAAGATGGGTTTGGACGGTGGGCGACAGATTTGCCGCCTGCTGGATGTCCTCCGGGCTTGGGGCCTGGAGCGGCAGCACTGAATAGTCGGCCGGGAGTCGCGGCCCGGCGGACGCGGCAGGGGGCAGTTTCGCCAGGCTGCTGTTGATTGTGTTGTACAGCTGGAGGGCGCTGGTGACTTGTTCTGCGGTCGCGCCCGTGAGGGATGCCGCTGCCGACCGACGGGCATCGGTGAGTTGATCGTTTGCCTTTTCCGCGTAGTGCAGGGCGCGGCTTAGAGCATCCCGCTGGTGCACGGCCGCCCATGCGGCGAGCCCGTCGTCGAGCGTATCCTGCTGTGCTTGGAGGCTATCGACCCGGCCTTGGGCCGCGGCCATCTTGGCATTCGCGCGGGCGAACTCTATGCGCCCGGGGCGGCGCCCGAAAAAACCGAGCACACCCCAACTGATGCGTGCCTCCCCATACTGCTGCAGATCGGTGAAGCTGCTGGTATTGCCGGTTCCAGATCCAGCTCCGCTGGGGTAGTCGGTAAAACCGCCGGTGAAATTGAGTCCGAGATCACCTTTCTGGGCGTCGACATCCGCTTGGCCGGCGTTTGCCAGCGCGCGTGCCGCAGCACCGGAGGCCTGGGTGTCGATGAACTTGCGGAGCCTGTCGAGATAGGCGGGCCAGTTCGGTACGCTGTCCGTGGAAGCGGAAGAGCGCTCGCCGGCCACATCGGAATGCCCGAGCAAGGCCGATCCGCGTCCTGGGTTGGGGAGCGACGATGCCCCCGTTCCCGGCTCCGCCGCCCGGCTTTGTTCGTAGGGAATGGTAGCGCCGGCCATCAGTCCGATCGAGGCGGCGAAGACGAGGATGCGTGAGCCGGCAGGGCCGCGCGTTCGCGAGTGAATATTTTTGTGGTTGGGCATTCGCAGTGCGTTAGATAAGGATCAGATTGATCGCGAAGCTGGTTAAGCAACCACCGTGCCAAGTCGTTCAGACCCCGGCGCGATCAGGCGTATCGAGCGATGGGCGGTCGATGCATGCGGCTCCGGTGGTCCATTGCCCCGCTCCGCTGTCGCCTGCAGGTGACACTTAATTGGGTGTACTCGGCTAACCGGCTGTTTACGAAAGAAAACAACGTGTCGCAGATTGGTGACGTGCGATCTCGGTGCGTCCATGCGTTTGATGCGTGTGCACCTCATGGCCCGATGTGGTCATGAACGCGGAGACGTGGTGATTCGCAACATCTGCAACGGTTTCCCGTGTCGCGCCAGTGGGCCGGCTCGCGGCTGCCTAAAGTGTCGTCGCGTTCCATCGAATGGTCGGCGCGGAATGCCGCTTCCCGGCCGGCTACGCAGATTTGCTCCCTCGGCGCGGGCTGTCGGGCGAGCGTGAGCAGATATCAGCCGTGATCGTGGAATCCGTGTCGCGATCAGGGATCCGCGTCTCGCGATGTCGCTGGATTGCGCGCCTGTAGGGCAAGGCCCAGGAATGGCATGGCTATTGCTTGAGCTGTATTCCGTTCGCTGTGGTGCCCTTGTCGGGCCAAGTGGCGGCGCCCATGTCCCAAGTTCATTAGGAGAAGGTTAATGTGTGGATTGATCGCTGTGGTATGTCGGCAACGTAATCCCGTTCCTCTACTCTTGTCCGGCTTGAGGCGTGTGGAATACCGCGGCTACGACTCTGCGGGCATGGCAATCCTGGATCCGCAGGATCAGCTCTATGTCAAGCGTTCCGTCGGCAACGTCGGGAAGCTGGAATGCCTCCTTGCCGATGCGCCGGCGGCTTCGCGAGTGGGTATTGCGCACACCCGATGGGCCACTCACGGCGAAGCCACGGAACGAAACGCCCATCCACAGATTTCGCGCGGGCTTGTTGCCGTCGTTCATAACGGGATCATCGAGAATTACCTGCTGTTGCGCAGGAGCCTCGAAGCGCGTGGCTACCATTTCCAATCGGACACGGATACCGAAGTCATTGCGCACGGCATCCACGACCAGCTCACTCAAGGGAAATCGTTGTGCGTCGCGGTGCAGTCGATCTGTGCGCGCCTGCAAGGCTCTTACGCACTGGCTGTTCTGGGAACCACCGACCGTAATCGGGTCGTGGTCGCGCGTCGCGGCAGTCCGCTGGTCGTGGGCGTCGGACACGGCGAGTTTTACGCGGCATCGGACGTGGCGGCGATCCTGCCGATGACTCAGACCTTCTTCCGGCTCGAAGATGGCGATGTCGCGGAATTGAGTTGCGACGGTGCAAAGGTCCTGGATCGCGACGGACGTCTCGTGCAGCGCGGCCTCGAACACTCGGATCTCGACACGTCGCACGTCGACAAGGGCGGTTATCGGGATTTCATGCTCAAGGAGATCTTCGAACAGGGCCGCGCGTTGCGTGCGACGCTCGCTTCACGGATCGATGTGGGGCGTATACGGCTCGATGCCGGCGGGGAACTCGATCGCGTTCTGCAGGGAATCCGCCACGTCCACTGCGTCGCATGCGGCACGAGTTACCACGCCTGCGCAGTAGCCGGATATCTGATCGAAGCAATGGCCGGGATTCCGGCCACTGTCGAGCTCGCCAGTGAATATCGCTATCGTCAACCCGTGGTACGCGAGGACAGCTTGTTCGTGGCGATGTCCCAATCCGGCGAAACCGCAGACACGCTTGCAGCCCTGCGCTTCGCGCGCGGCGCTGGGTATCGCGCCACGCTGGTGGTATGCAACGTGGCGGACAGTTCACTGGTACGGGAGGCCGACTTCGCGTTGATGACCGCCGTCGGCCCCGAGATCGGCGTGGCGTCGACCAAGTCCTTCACCGCGCAGCTTATGACGATAGCCCAGCTTGCGATCGTGTTGGCGCGCAATCGCGGATGCGACCCGGTCCCGGTGCGCGAGGGCGAGCACATTGCGGAGTTGGCGCGCACCTGCGTGCTGGTCGACCTGATCCTGGAGTTGAGCCCGGACATCAAACGGCTGGCGCAGGAATTCGTCGAGTACGAGCACACCCTGTTTCTCGGTCGCGGTGCCATGTACCCGGTGGCCATGGAAGGGGCGCTCAAGCTCAAGGAGATCTCCTACATTCACGCTGACGCATACGCGGCCGGAGCGCTCAAGCACGGGCCGCTGGCACTCGTCGATGCGCACATGCCCGTCGTAGCCCTGGCGCCCAGGAATCCGCTGCTCGACAAGCTCAGGTCCAACCTTCAGGAGGTCAGGGCACGCCATGGTCGGTTGTACATTTTTGCCGACAGCGATGCCGGCCTCGCTTCCGGCGTCGGGGCCACCGTCGTCAAGATGCCGCACACCACCGCATTGTCCGCGCCCATCGTCTACACCGTGCCGCTGCAATTGCTGGCGTACCACGTGGCGGTCCTGCGCGGGACCAACGTAGATCAGCCGCGCAATCTCGCCAAATCGGTGACGGTTGAGTAGCACGATGGCGATCGCGCATCCACGACAGCTTGGAGCGCGGGGGCGTGCATGGGCTTGCGGCACGCTGCTGGTCGCCGCGATGACGGGCGCTTATGCGGCTGTTCCGCCCCCGGTTCCTCCGGCCGGAAACAGCGCGTGGGTTTACGATGCCCTGTATCAGGATGGCCGGCGTTCGGGAAGCTCACCTGGCAGTTTCGCTGCGGCACTGAATCGGTATAACCGCCGGGCGCGCCGCGGTTCGGCGATCACTCGCGTATTCGTCTATGGAGGAACACTCGAGATGTATTGCCGAGGCAGCGGAGCCACCTGTCGCCCGCAGGATCTGAAGGTCTCGTTCGGGGTCTCCGGGCACCAGTCGATTGCCGCCTATGCACGCGAGCTGCAGCCGGTGGATGGGCGGCCGGTGCGCGTGGTTGCGATTCTGGACGGAGCGATCCGGGCCAATTACGCGGGGAGCTTGAAGGGCTTCAATCAGCTGTCGCCGGAAATGGCCGGGCTGTTTGCCGACAAGGTTGCCCGCCAGATCTGCAGTGATGCCGAGATTTCAGCAGTCCAGTTCGATCTGGAGCCTTTTGATGTACGCACGCGCAATGGCCAGTATTATTTCTATCGCCGTATCGCCGAAGACTTCAGCGGCGCAAGTGGCGGGGCCGGGCACAACGCTTTCGGCTGTCGTGATCCCACGCATCCCGCGGGCCGTTATTTCTCGGTGTTTGGGTCACCGCACAGCCTGAGTGCACGAGGCGCCGCGGGGCGAAACCTGCAGGAGATCCTGACAGCGCAGCACAATGGTTTCTTCATCGGGGCTTTGTACGATCTGAGTGACGAGCCGGCGGGTCATCCTGTTCCCCCGGACCGCTATCGCAGAAAAGCGCTGGCGCTGGCACGCGCTGCCGCGCGTGGCGCGGCGCGATGGGGCATCCCGTATCAACTGGCCATCCCGGCGAGCGCCAGCGCGCACGAATATGCGATGTGCAAGGGGCGGTCGTGCGGGCTCGGCGCCGATACCGGCAGTTCGCAATCCGACTATCTCGAAGCTGCGGTCGACGCCATCAAGGCCAGCAATTCCGCTACCAATCCGCTTTACCTGGGGGCAGCGGTATGGGCCTGGAGTCGCGCTATCGTGGCTGACGGAATGCAATTTTCGCCCGCGGAGCCGACCGCACACGACCAGGAATATTTAGAAGACAATCTGTAGTGCAAAGCGACCGATGTATGCGATGAGTATGAAAGAAGTGTTCAGCGCGGCTCAGCACGACGGCTGGTTCAGCCGTGCGCGAACCGGGCTGGCTTTGCGCGTGCTTGGCGCCATGCGGTCGCATTTCTATCCGCACTCGATCATGCGTGCGATGATCGTGGTGCTTTGTGTGTTGCTGATACCGCTGGTTGTTGCGACCGTCACGGCGACGGTCGGCTTGGAGCGCCTGACGCTGCAAAACCAGAGGGCCATCATTCACGCCACCGCTGTGGTTCGCTATGGGCACCAGCTTCTGGGCGAGCTGGGCGACATGGAACGCGCGGCTGGCATCTACGAGATTCTCGGAGACACCAAGTTCTTCGAGTCGTATCGACACAGCAGAGAGTTGTTTCAGGCGACACTTCGGAAATTGAAGCAGCAGCCTCTGGCGGGGGCGCAGCTCGGCCAGCTTGGCCAACTGGATGCGGCCGAGCGTGCCTTGTCGGCCCAGCTCGACGGGCCGCCCCTCAGCCCTGATGGGGAGCAGGCCCTGGTGGCAGAGTTGCAGCAGATGAGGCGCATGGCCCAGGACGTGTTGACTCAAAGCAGTCGTTCCGTCGAAGCCAAGCTCGCGCGCATGCAGGAACGGTCGGCGCATACGCGTCGCGTGCTCCTGTGGGAGGCTGCAGCCGTGATACCGGCGGTGGCGTTGGTCTGTCTGCTGGTGATTGTGATGATCGTTCGACCCCTGCGCCGTATTGAAGGAAAGATCCGGGAGCTGGGCAACGGTGATTTCGACGGGCCGCTTACGGTCTATGGTCCGCGCGACATCGAACGCCTCGGTGAACGGCTGGAGTGGCTGCGCAGCAGGCTCAGCGAGCTCGAAAACGAGAAACAGACGTTCCTGCAGCATGTGTCTCACGAGCTGAAGACGCCCTTGGCCAGCGTACGTGAAGGCGCAAGCCTCCTCAGCGACGGCGTGGTCGGGCAGCTGAATGCCCAGCAAAGCGAGGTCACCACCATCATTTCCAGAAGTACGCAGCAACTGCAGAAGCGTATCGAGGATCTGCTCGATTTCAGTGCGGCGCAGAGCCGCGACACCGCATTGCAGATCGTCGCAGTCAGCCTTAGCTGGCTGGTTGAAGAACTCGTTGCGCAATACACCCTGGTAACGGATGGCCGCAGGGTTAGAATAGAAACACGGCTGGTTCCCATCACCATAGAAGCGGATCGCGAGAAGGTCAGCATCGTTCTGGACAACCTGCTGTCCAACGCCGTGAAGTACGCACCGCCCGAGAGCACGATCGTCGTGAGTGTTTCGCATGACCGGGACTGGGCGCAGATGGATGTGCTTGATCAGGGACCTGGAATTGGACCGCAGGACCGTGAGCGCATTTTCGAACCTTTTTATCGAGGTACCGGAATAGGGGCAGAAACCGAGAGTGTGGGGGGCAGTGGACTTGGGCTATCGATCGCGCGCGAGTACGTGAGAGCCCACGGAGGCAGCATCGATGTGGTTGGCAGTGACCGCGGAGCGCATTTGCGCATCCGCCTACCGATCCATAGCACGTGGCTGTCCGTCGCGAGCAAGCGTGGTAGCGCTCGCGTTTAGCATGCTGCTTGGCGCCTGTTCCACGCTATCTTCCAATACCGGCTGGTGGTCGGTTGGCGGCGCCATGCAGCAGCGTGAACTGCTGGTCTATGCGGATGGCCTTGGCAGTTATGACAACGATCGCCTGGAGCAGGAGCTGCATCGCGTTCGTCGCCAGTTCCTGGCGGACCCGAGCGCCTACCACCGGTTGAAACTTGCGTTGTTGCTGATGACGCGAGGAACCTCGATCACGAACGACGCAGCGGCGCGTTCGCTTCTGTCCGCCTATGTGCGCCATGACAGTGATGCCGAAGATCCGATGGCACTGCGTCCGCTGGCGCAATACCTGCTGCTGACGCTGCAGTCGCGTAACAGCGTTAACAATGCCCTCGCAACCGAGCGGGACAAGAACGCGGATTTGCAGGAAAAGATTCAGAAAGTCACGAAAGTCGTCGGTGATTCACAGGCGGCGGGACATGCGCATTGATGCGGTGCACGCCGCGCCGGAGCGCTTGCCTGTGACGAAGACTTCGCGGATATTGCTGGTCGATGACGATCCGTCGCTGCTGCGGCTTCTCGCGATGCGCCTGAAGGCTACCGGCTATACGGTCAGGACGGCGCGGAGCGGTGAAGAGGCGCTGATCACCGTATCCGCGTTCCAGCCTGCGCTTGTGATCACCGACCTGCTGATGGATGGCATGGACGGCATGAAACTGTTCGCGCAGTTGCACATCGGGAACCCGTCGTTGCCGGTCATCGTCCTGACGGCACACGGCACGATTCCGAATGCGGTCGATGCCACGCAAAAAGGCGTATTCAGCTACCTTACGAAACCGTTCGACAGCGCAAAACTGTTGGACGAGGTCGCCCGCGCGCTGACGGTGTACACCGCTGCGCCGCTTCACCCGCCCAGCGCCGACGATGCCGATGGATGGTGCCGACCCATCGTCACGCGCAATCCGGCGATGCAGACCCTGCTGGTCCAGGCCCGGCAGGCGGCCGCGTTCGACGTGAGCGTTCTTATCCAGAGCGAAAGCGGCACCGGCAAGGAGTTGCTCGCCCAGGCGATCCATCGAGCCAGCTCTCGGGCGCAGCGGCCGTTCATCGCATTGAACTGCAGTGCTGTGCCCGAGGCACTGTTGGAATCCGAATTGTTCGGACATACCAAGGGAGCGTTCACCGGCGCAGCCCACGAACACAAGGGCCTGTTCCAGGCGGCCTCCGGCGGGACGCTCTTCCTGGACGAGATCGGCGACATGCCCATTGAGTTCCAGGCCAAGCTGCTGCGCGCGCTCCAGGAAAAGGAGGTGCGTCCGATCGGTTCGACCGCCAGTGTGCAGGTGGATGTGAGGATCCTCGCGGCGACCCACCGCGACCTGGTGGATGAGGTAGGCCACAAGCGCTTTCGCGAAGACCTCTATTACCGCCTGGACGTGATACAGCTCGGAATCCCCCCGCTGCGCGAGCGGCGCGAGGATATTCCGCTCCTCGCGAACGATTTCCTTGAGGAATTCTCGGTCGATCAATCGACCGGCAAGCAAAAGCGCTTTTCGCCGGAAGCGATGGAAGCGCTGGTGGCGGCGGAGTGGCCCGGAAACGTGAGGCAGTTGCGCAACGTCGTGGAACGGACGATGGTGTTGTCGCCCGCGACCATCATCCCCGCCACTCAGGTCCGCCAGGCGCTCAAGAAGGTGGAAAGCATCCCTTCGCTCGCCAACGTGCGCGAATGCGCGGAGCGGCAATATCTCGTCCAGATCCTGAAAATCGCCGGCGGGAGCGTGACGCGCGCGGCACAGCTGGCGCAGCGGAACCGCACGGAGCTTTACAAGCTCATAAACCGCCATCACATCGACTTGAATGAATTCCGCAGCGGTGCCTGAAGGAAGCGGATTGACCTGAGGAACTTCGTCGATACCCATCGCGACACCTTCGGGGTTGAGCCGATCCACAAGGTTCGGCAGTTCCGTGTCGTTCGGCCCGACCTGCCCTGGATCCCGGACTTCACCTGCGTCTCGACCTTGCAGGGCTGGCGGTATGTGGCTTCGTGATCGACGTATTCGCCAGACATATCGTCGGCTGGCGCGTCAACGCCACGATGCGGACGGATTCCGTGAGCGTTGAACATGGGGCTGCCGACGGTCAGTTCAGCCAGGATCCTGGATCCTTCAGGATGCCCAAGGGCACACCGTAGGCCGCCCCAATGGACATCAAGTCGTCCCGTGGGAGTTCGTCGATGCAGTAGATCAATTCGGTGTCGGGGTCACCAACATCAGTTGGTTCCGCTGACTCCTGACGCAACATGCTGATTCCGTTTGTATTGGTTCCACCACTTTGCAGTTGGGCACGCGGTCCAGTACAATGTGCAGCTTGCCGGTGCGGGGTGGAGCAGCCTGGCAGCTCGTCGGGCTCATAACCCGAAGGTCGTAGGTTCAAATCCTACCCCCGCTACCATTTTCATAGATGGTGAGGTCTGCGACGGCATCCCGTCGACACCTTATTACACCGGTATTCCCTCGATTCGACTACTGGATTCCGCGACGTTGAAATGCGTTGCGACAGCTTTTCGCTACTGCGGGTCGGCATTTCCTTAAGAATTCCTTAATACTTGTGGGTAAGAATCATTTTCGACGCCTGCAAGGTGGCCAAACCGGTATTGCGGGCAGGATGTGCCGATAATCGGTGACCGGCATGCTCGGGGTTTGGGGCATTTCTCCATATTAAGGCTGCCGAATGGCTGCGTTGTCTCTTTTGTTGATCCCCGCTTTCGGTTTGGTGCTGTGTTGCGCGGCTGCGTTCTACGCGCTGGCATCGCTGATCGCGGTGCTGTGGGCATCCAGGCGTCGTGATGCCCTGCCGTTTACCGAGGCGGAAATTCCGGTCACCATCCTCAAGCCGCTGCACGGCGGGGAACCGCGCCTGTACGAGAACCTGCGGTCGTTCTGTGTCCAGGACTACCCGTGCTTCCAGTTGCTGTTCGGCGTGCGCGATGCGGCTGATCCCGCGGTTGCGGTCGTCGAGCGGCTGCGGGCGGAGTTCCCGGCGCGTGATATCGGGTTGATCGCCGACTCACGGCTGTACGGCCAGAATTTCAAGGTTAACAACCTCATCAACCTGTTGCCGGATGCCCGTCATCCGTGGCTCGTCATCGCGGACAGTGATATTGGCGTGCAGCCGGACTATCTGCGGCGCGTGTGCACGCCTTTGGCGCAACCGGATACGGGCGTTGTCACCTGCCTGTATCGCGGGCGGGCATTGGGCGGGCTGTGGTCGCGGCTCGGGTGTCTGTTCATCGACGAATGGTTTGCCCCGTCCGTGCGGCTGAGCAATCTGCTCGGGTCGCACAGCTTTGGCTTCGGCGCCACCCTTGCCCTGCGGCGCGCGACGCTGGATGCTATCGGCGGCTTCCGGTCCATTGCTGATGAACTTGCCGACGACTACCGTCTTGCCGAACGTGTGCGGGAAATCGGCTTGAAAACGGTGCTTTCGGAAGTCGTCGTTTCGACCGACGTCACGGAGGATTCCGCCCGCGCACTGTTACGCCACGAGCTGCGCTGGATGCGCACCATCCGCAGCGTCAACCCCGTGGGCTACGCATTCATGGTCGTCAGCTTCGACCTGCCCGTTGCAGCGCTCGGCGTCGTTCTGACCGCGGGCTCGGCGCCGGCGCTCGGCCTGTTCGCTGGAGTGGCGGTCATCCGGGCCATCCTGCATTTCATCGCGGCGGGTGGGGGTGAACGGTCGCGTTCGCAGGCGTTGCGACACGCGCTTGCCACACTGCCGCTCGTTCCGTTGCGCGACACCTTGAATCTGATCCTGTGGGGAGCGGGATTTGTGCGCCGCCGGGTGGTCTGGGCGGGGCGCGACCTCGATTTCGATGACAAGGGCATGTTCTGCGGTGACATGCTGAGCTCGGGTACCCGCGATACGGGCCGAGCCGGACGAGAAAACACTTCGACGTGATTGCGAAAGCCTGGTTGGTAGTTGTGCTGTTCCTGGCGATGGCCTGCACGCTGCCTGTCCAGGCACGTGATATCCAGACTTGGAAGGATGTCAGCACAGCGGGTGTGGTGGTGCTTATGGGTGCATCCCTCGGGGTGCCGGCGGCCGGCGAAGACTGGCAAGGTTTGCTGCAAGCGGGCTTGTCTGACGCGAGTGCAGAGGGCATTGCGCTGCTGGGCAAGGCCGTCGTGCACGAGGAACGCCCCAATCATGCAGACGACAAGAGTTTCCCGTCCGGCCACAGCACGGTGGCGTTTGCGGCAGCCACTACGCTGTACCGCCGTTACGGCTGGCAATACGGATTTCCCGCCTATGGCGTTGCGACACTGGTCGGTGCGGCGCGCGTCCTTGCGGATGAGCACCACTGGTGGGATGTCGCCGCCGGCGCGGCTTTCGGCATTGGGGCCGGGTGGCTGTTCACGCGGCCGATCGACGGCCAGGTGCAATTGACGCCGTGGATCGGCTATCGCAGTGGCGGTGTGATCCTGTCCGCCCAGTGGTAGCGGCGCAACGGGCCGGGTGGATCAGACGTGAAACCGGCATGCGGCAACCGCGCCGCCGAGGGCGCCGCCGTTGTGCAGCGTGACTTCGGCCCCGTGCCGGGTTGCGATCCGGCGCACGATCGACAGCCCCAGCCCGCTGCCGGTTGCTCCGCTCCCCGGTGAACGATAGAAGCGATCGAACACGCGCCGGACGTCTGCCAACGGAATGCCAGGCCCTGAATCTTCCACCCGCAGAATGGCCGTAGCGCCATCTGTCGACACGCTGACGTCGACCTGCCCGTTTGCTGGTGTGTACTTGACGGCGTTGTCGATCAGGTTCGACAGCAGGGTGCGCAGTGCCTCGGCATCGCCGTGGAGGGTGACCGGGCTGGTCTGGGCGACGCCGAGGTTGATGTTGCGCGCCTGTGCAGCCGTGATGTGGGTGGCAACGGTGTCGCGTACCAGAGCCGGCAGATCCACGTCGGTCATGGCCAGCGGCGCTTCGGGGTCGTGGCGTGCCAGCGTCAGCAGCTGCCGTGTCAGGTGGACGCTGCGTTGCAACCCGGCTCGCAGTTCCGCAAGCGCCTGCTTGCGCAATTCGGGGGTTTCCACCCGCGCCAGCAACTGTGCCTGCAACTGGATGGCCGTTAGCGGCGTCAGCAGTTCATGTGCAGCATCGGAAACGAGATCCTTGCGCGCCTGCAGCGCGTGTTCGAGACGCGCCATCAAGCCGTTGAGTGATTCCGCCAGCGGCGTCAGTTCCTTCGGCATCGGGTTAAGCAGGGGAGACAGGTCGTCCGATGATCGGCCCCGTACGTCCGTGGCGAAGCGATCCAGCGGTTCCAGCCCCCGGCCGACGCCAAACCAGATCAGCCCTGCCGAAATCGGCAGGGCCGGCAGCAACGACAACAGCACGCTGATCGCGATCTCGGCGATCGCCATTTCGCGCACCTTCATCGGCTGGCCAACGACGATCCGGCTTCCCTGTGTTAGCCGCGTGAAGGTCCGCCAGTGCCGGTGGCCGATGTGTACCGTCGCTGGCCCCGGCGCGGAATCGGCCGGCAGCAGCGCAGGCTCGTGGCTGTGGTAGACAAGTTCCCCCGTATCCCGCCGGCGTACCTCGACGACGAGCCCGTGCAGCGGGTTGTCCGCCGTCGTCGTGTGTATCCATGCCGGCAGCGCGCTTTGCCCGGCGAGCGGGGCCTCTGAAAACGTGTAGGCGGCCTGCTCCAGCTGGCTGTCGAACTGTTCGTTGATCTCGTCACTGATGAGGGCATAGACCGCCACTGCCGCGACACACAGCAGCAGGCCGATACTGGCCAGCAGGCGCCACAGCAAGCGTTTCCGGATGGACGTCACGATGTCGCTGCTGTCAGGCAGTAACCGATCCCGCGGATCGTGACGATGAATGATGCCCCGAGCTTGCGGCGCAGGCCGTGGATGAAGACCTCGAGCGTGTTGCTCCCCACTTCCTCTCCCCAGCCATACAGCTTCTGGTACAG
The DNA here is from genome assembly GCA_004298465.1 of Nevskiaceae bacterium. Lineage (GTDB taxonomy): Bacteria > Pseudomonadota > Gammaproteobacteria > Nevskiales > Nevskiaceae > SCRT01. The sequence continues at coordinate 295,090 of SCRT01000001.1, forward strand.
CTGGTCGCGCGTCAGTACTGCCCGTGGATGTTCCATCAAGGCCTGAAGGACCGCGAATTCACGAATCGTCAACGTCACGGGCTGGCCGGCCCTGGAGACTTCACGGGTCGTCATGTCGAGGCTGACGTCACCATGCTCCAGCAGCGCTTGCGCATGGCCTGCACGCCGCCGCAGCAAAGCGCGGATGCGGGCCGACAATTCGTCGAGATCGAAGGGTTTCGGCAGGTAGTCGTCCGCACCAGCGTCCAGCCCGGCAATGCGGTTGGAGACGGAATCCCGTGCCGTCAAGATCAGCACCGGCAGCCGTGAACGCCGGGCGCGCAGCCGTGTCAGAACCTCCATGCCGTCGCGGCCGGGCAAGCCAAGGTCCAGCAGCATCAGGTCGTGGCCGCCGACGGCGAGGGCGGTATCTGCCGTGTTGCCATCGCGCACCCAGTCCACCACGTAGGTTTCCGCGCGCAGTGCCTGCAGCACAGCGCGCCCGATCATTTCGTCATCCTCGACCAGCAGCAGGCGCATGCACACTCCACGATATGGTTGGGATCTGCGACCCTTTAATTGTGGATTAAGCCGCGAACTCCAACATGCTAAAGCTATTTGCCGAAGGTTGATGAGGATGCAAGGCATCCATGGATGGTCCTGTTTTGTAGCTGCTGCTGTCCTGTCTGCGAGTTCGGGGTGCGCCGTTTTCCAGGCGCGCCCATTGCCGGCCCAGGTTGGGGCCGCAGCGGCGGGTGACGTGCACGTCGATGTCGCGAGTATGCCGGTACAGGACCTGACGCACCACGTTTTCGACCCGCGTGATGGGCTGGACGAGACGGAAACCGCGATGCTGGCCGTCGCCAACAACCCGGACCTGAAAGTGTTGCGCGACGCGCTTGGCATTGCGCATGCCCAGGCCTTCGCCGCCGGCTTGCTGCCCGACCCGCAGCTTACGGCGTCACGGGATTTTGTCACCGGTAGTGCGGCAGGTGCCACCAGTCCGTTTGGGCTCGGCATTTCCTGGGATGTCGGCCAGTTGCTGACGCGTTCCGCACAGACCCGGGCCGCACAGTGGAACACGCGGCAGGTCGACCTGAACCTGTTGTGGGCGGAATGGCAGACCATTGCGCAGGCGCGCGTGCTGTTTGCCCGCGTGGTGAATGCCCGGGCGACGGTGGCGCGCCTGCAGACCGAGGCCACCATTCTGGCCCCCTTGCAGAAACACATCGACCACGCCGTTGCTGCCGGTAACCTGAGTGCCGACCTGGCCGTCACGGGTCTGTCCGCTGTTTCCGACGCCCACCAGAAGTTGACGGCGGAACAGGCGGCGCTGAACGATGCCGAACACGCGCTGCTGCTGCTGCTGGGCTTGCAGACGCAGGCGCCGCTGCAGCTGGTGGGTGAAGCAACCCGGGTCGCGCCCGATGCCGCCCAGCTTCACGCGGCGCTTGCCGATTTGCCGCGGCGGCGGCCCGACCTACTGGCTTTGCAGGCCGGCTATGAATCGCAGAACCAGAAATTGCGCGAGGCGATCCTCAAGCAGTTTCCGGCGATCAGCGTCGGTTTCAACCGTGCACGCGACAACAGCGCCGTGTACACGAGTGGGGTCTCGATCGGGCTGACGCTGCCGCTGTTCAATCGCAATCGCGGCAACATTGCCATTGAGAAAGCCACGCGCAGCAACCTGTATGACACTTACGCGGCGCGCCTGCTGGCCACGGGAAATGAGGTCGATCGCCTGGCTGTGCAGTTGAGCCTGCAGCAGGCGGCGCAGCCCCGGATCGAAGCGCACGCCAACCGTCTGGACGCTGACCTGCGCCGTGGTGAAGCCGCCTTCAACGATTACCAGCTCGATCTTCCCACTTATCTCGCCATGCGCAGCAACGCCCTGGCCGCCGACCTTCAGCGCCTGCAAGCGCGGCAGACCCTTGCGGAAACCGGCATTGCGCTGCAGACCCTGCTGGGTGGCAACTGGAGCGCCGCCGCGCGCGCCACCTTGTCGGCTCATTCTTCAACCGCTGCAGGTCCATCTTCATGAACCCTGTGCACCTTGTTATCCCTGTCATGCTGGCTCTGTTTCCTGCAGCGCAAGCCGCGCAGGAAACGCCTTCGGTCAGCGTCGAAGTCACCACCGCCATGCCGCAGCAGCACGATTTTGCCGAGATGGTGAACGGCTACGGCAGCGTGGAAACCGATCCGCGCGCCACGTTTGCCGTGTCGTTGCCACTGGCGGGCCAGGTCACGCAGTTGATGGTCGTGACCGGGCAGACGGTTGCGTCCGGGCAGCCTTTGTTGGTGTTCACGGCCGATCCCGCCGGGCGGCTGGTTTTTGAACAAGCGCAAGCGGACTTGAAGCTGACGCGCGCAGCGCTGGCGCAGACCCAGGCGCTGTACGCCCAGCACCTGGCTACCCAGGGCCAGCTCGATGCCACACGCAAAGCTTTGGCAGATGCCGAGGCCAACGTGGCGACGCAACAAGCACTGGGCAGCGGCCGCTCCAGGATCGAGATTAAGGCGCCCATCGCCGGCGTCGTGGAGACGATCGCCGTCGCTACCGGGCAGCGCGTTGCCGCCGCGACTTCGTTGCTGCAATTGGCACCGGCGCAGCAGCGGCTGGTGCGGGTCGGAGTGGAACCTGGCGATGCAGCGCGGCTGAAGGTCGGGCAGGCGGCAGCGCTGGTTCCGGCGTTTGGTGGCGCCACGTTCGCCGGCAAGCTGCTGCAGACCGGCCAGGCCGTGAATGCCCAGACCCGGCTGGTGGACGTTCTGGTCAGCATGCCGGCGGATGCACCGCTGCCGCTGGGCAGTGTGGTGCAGGCGCAGATCGAAAGCGCGCATATCCAGGCTTGGGCAGTGCCGCGCGGCGCCGTGCTCAGCGACGCGCAGGGCGCCTACCTGTTCCAGATCGACCACGATGTCGCCCATCGCGTCGACGTAAAGCTCGTGCAGCCGAAAGGCGACAGCGTTGGCGTGCTTGGCCCCCTGAAAGCGGCACTTCCCGTGGTGGTGCTGGGCAGCCATGAACTCGCCGATGGCATGGCTGTGCGAGTCAAGACGCCATGAAGGCGATGCTGTGGCTGCGGGCGCATCGGCGCTCGATCCTGTTCCTGTGTGCGGTACTCACCGCTGGTGGACTGTTCTCGGCGTTCTCCATGCCGGTGTCGCTGTTTCCGAACGTGGCTTTCCCGCGCGTGCAGGTGTTCCTCGACGCCGGTGTGCGCCCGGCTGATCAGATGGCCCTACAGGTCACGCGGCCGGTGGCGGAAGCCGTCCGCGACGTCCGCGGCGTGGTCAACGTGCGCTCCACCACCAGCCGCGGCAGCTCGTTGGTGACAGTCGACTTCGGCTGGGGCACCGACATGCGCCGCGCATTGCTGGAAGTTGACGCGGCAATTTCGGAGATCATGCCCGAGTTGCCGGCCGGCACACGGCTGCATACGCGCCGTTCAGAGCCGAACATCTTCCCGATCATTTCCTACAGCCTGCGTTCGCACACGCAATCGCTCGCCGAACTCTACGATCTGGCGCAATACCAGTTGCGCCCGCTGCTGTCTTCCGTGCCGGGTGTGTCCCAGGTGCAGGTGCAGGGTGGGGCGCTTGCGGAGTATCACGTCGATGTCGACCCGGTGAAGCTGCGGGCGCTGAACCTGTCGCTGGCCGATGTCACCACGGCGGTGTCGGAAGCTGCGACGATCCGTGGCCTCGGCCGGCTGGAAGATCATTACAAGCTGTCCCTGATCCTCGCCAGCAACCAGCCCGACAGCGTGCAGGCGCTGGAAAAGCTCGTGGTGCGGGCCGGACCGGGCGGTGCCATCACGCTGGGGTCCGTGGCTCGCGTGTCGATGGGCGTCGTGCCGCAGTTCGTGCGCGTCACCGCCGATGGGCAGGATGCCGTGCTGCTGTCCATCTACCAGCAGCCGGACGGCAACAGCGTGCAGATCGCGCGTGACGTGAGACAGCGGCTGGCCGACTACGCGCCGCAGATGCCGGCGGGCGTCAAGGTCGCAAACTGGTACGACCAGACGCAGCTCGTGATCGGCGCCGCCGCCAGCGTACGCGACGCGATGCTGATCGGCATCCTGCTGGCCGGCCTCGTGTTGTGGGCGTTCCTGAAGAACGGCCGCATCCTGCTGGTGGCGCTGCTTGACCTGCCGGCGGTGCTGGCGGTGACCGTGCTGCTGCTGCACGTCACCCATCAAAGCTTCAACATGATGACGCTGGGCGGCATGGCCGCGGCCGTCGGGCTGATCCTCGATGACGTGATCGTCATGCTCGAACACATCGTGCGGCGGCTGCGCGACGGCACCGGCACCGCGCGGGTGCGTATCGCCAGCGCCGCCTGGGAGTTCGCCAGCCCGCTGACCGGTTCCTCGGCGGCGACCATCGTCATCTTCGTTCCGCTGGCTTTCCTGTCGGGCGTGACGGGCGCGTTCTTCAAGGCGCTGTCGCTGACCATGGCCGGTGGCCTGCTCATCTCCTGGGTGTTCGCGTTCTTCGCCGTGCCGCTACTCGCGGACTGGCTGCTGGACGAGCGCCACGTGCATGAAGCGCCGCCCGGCCCGGTGGCGCGGCGCGTGCAAGGCTTCTACGAACGCCTGCTGCCGCGCGTGCTGCGGCGGCCGTGGCTGATTCTGCTCGGCATCGTGCCGCTCGTGGCGTGTGGCGCGGTCGCCTTCACCCAGGTCGGCAGCGGCTTCATGCCGAAGATGGATGAAGGCGGTTTCATCCTCGACTACCGCGCTGCACCGGGCACTTCGCTGCGCGAAACCGACCGCCTGCTGCGCCAGGTGGAGGCGATCATTCAGGCCAACCCCTGGGTCGACACCTATTCGCGGCGTACCGGCACGCAGCTCGGCGGCGGCATCACCGAGTCCTACGAGGGCGATTTTTTTGTCCGCCTCAAGTCCGGCAAGCGGCCGCCGATCGAGGACGTCATGAACAACGTGCGCCAGCAGGTGGAGGCCAGCGTGCCCGGCCTGCACATCGAGCTGGCGCAGCTCATGGAAGACGTGATCGGCGATCTCACCTCGGTGCCGCAGCCGATCGAAGTCAAGCTTTACGGCGACAACGACATGCAGTTGCTGACCACTGCCCGCGAGGTTGCCGCAGCCATCACGCAAGTGCCCGGCATCGTGGATGTTTCCGACGGCATCAAGCCGGCCGGTGACGCGCTGGAAGTGCAGGTCGACTCGGCCCGCGCCGCGCTGGAAGGGATGACGCCCGCCAGCGTCGCGGCGCAGGTCGCAAACGCCGAGGAAGGCGTGGTGGCCGCACAGCTTCCCGAGCCGCCGAAGGTCGTCGGCGTACGAGTCTGGCTGCCGCCATCCAGCCGCCAGCGGACTGAACAGGTGGCGGCGCTCGATATTCGCGCCCCGGACGGCCATGTCTTTCCGTTGTCCCGCGTGGCCACGCTCAAGCCGGTGCAAGGCCAGCCGCAGATCACCAGCGAGAACCTGAAACGCATGGTGGCGGTGACGGCGCGCATCGAAGGCCACAGTCTGGGTACGGTCGCCGCCGGCGTGAAAGCCACGCTCAACCACACCGGCGTCATTCCACACGGCGTGTATTACCGGATGGGCGGCCTCTATGCTCAGCAGCAGAAGGCGTTTCTGGGCATGACGGTGGTGCTGGCTGCGGCCGTGGCGCTGGTGTTCGTGCTGCTGTTGTTCCTGTACGAACAATTCTTCATTGCCCTCACGATCTTGGCCATGCCGCTGACCGCGATGGCTGCGGTGTTCATCGGCCTGTGGGTCACCGGCATCGAGCTGGACATTTCCTCGATGATGGGCATGACGATGATCGTCGGCATCGTCACGGAAATCGCCATCTTCTATTTCTCGGAATTCGCCAACCTGCCCGCCAGCCAACCGCTGGAACAACGCCTCCTGGACGCCGGCCGCCACCGCATGCGGGCCATCCTGATGTCGGCGCTGGCCGCGATCCTGACGTTGATGCCGCTGGCGCTCGCCATCGGCTCCGGCGCACGGCTCCAGCAGCCGCTCGCCGTCGCCATCATCGCCGGCTTCATCGCCGCCGTGCCGCTGGTGTTGGTGGCGATGCCGGGCTTGTATGGCTGGATCGCGGGCCGCGGAGAGGAAACGCATGCCGATTGATGATCATTGCTTGATGCTATCGGGTCGACGGCAGGGGCACCGGACGCGGCAGCCGGCTTGCGCGTCGGATGCGGCGAAGTTAAAGTTTTAGCCATGTACGGATCGCGCCGTTTCCACGTGATCGCTTTTCACTGTCTGCTGGCGCTGGCCTTGTTTGCGTCGGCCGCTTTCACGTTCGAGGCTGTGGCCCATCCGTTGGTCATGAGTGGCATGGGTAGTGGCGCTGGACATGCGCTGACCACGGAGGCTGGCCGTGCCATGCCGGCGCATTGCGACGGGATGGTCGTATTGCCGGTGGCACCCACGAATCCGTCGGCCTCATCGCCGGCTGGAGAAGGGCATGCGTGCTGCACTGCCGGGCATTGTGTTTGCACGGCAGGTTGTATCGGCATGGTCGGGATGACCCGGCCTGCTGATGGCGGATGGGCGCGACCCTCGCCAACGGCTTTCCCTGTTCACGTCACCATCGCTTTGGCCCACGCCGGGTTACTGTTGCGACCTCCGATCTTCTGATTCCCGCATGGGCGGAATTTGCGCTGCCCAGGTTGCACGCGTGACCGCTGGTGTGCGGCACGGGTGCCGATTCAGCTGCGACCGGCGCTGCCATGCGCTTGTTGCACGACGATGGGAATCCACAGATGAAATCGAAATTCAACCATGGCGGCATGCTGCCTCCGGTGCTGTCGCGCCGCCGTTTCGTGCAGGGCTTGGCCATGGGCGGCACGGCGGCCATGCTGGGCGCGCTTGCCGAACCTGCGTGGGCTTTGACCGGCCCTGACCAGCCACGCGTGCTGTCCGGTACGGAATTCAACCTTGAGATTGCCGAGCTGCCGGTGAACTATACCGGTGCCGCGCGGCTTGCGGTGGCGGTCAACGGCCAGGTGCCGGGCCCGCTGCTGCGCTGGCGCGAAGGCACCACGGTTACGTTGCATGTCACGAACCGCTTGCGCGAGCCGACGTCGATCCACTGGCATGGCATCCTGCTGCCGGCCGGCATGGACGGCGTGCCGGGCATCAGTTTTCCCGGCATCGCGCCGGGCGAAATTTTCACTTACCGCTTTCCGGTGAGGCAAAGCGGTACCTACTGGTACCACTCGCATTCGGGTTTCCAGGAACAGACCGGCTTGTATGGGTCGCTGGTGATCGAGCCGGCTAGCAGCGAGCGGGTTGCCGCGGACCGTGACTACGTGGTGATGCTCAACGACTGGACCGACCTCGATCCAGAGCGCATTTTTGCGATCCTCAAGAAGCAGAGCGACTACTTCAACTTCAATGAGCTGACGGTGCCGGACTTCATGCGCGATGCTTCGGCGCTGGGCTTGAAGGCAGCACTGCAGGCCCGCGCGATGTGGAACCAGATGCGCATGAGTCCGCGTGATGCCATCGACGTCAGCGGTTTCACTTATACCTATCTCATGAACGGCGCGACGCCGGCCGCGAACTGGACGGGCTTGTTCCAGCCGGGCGAACGGGTGCGGCTGCGCTTCATCAACGGCTCGGCCAACAGCTATTTCGATGTGCGGATTCCCGGCTTGAAGCTCACCGTGGTCGCGGCTGACGGGCAGGACGTCGAGCCTGTCACGGTCGATGAGTTCCGCATCGCCGCGGCCGAAACCTACGACGTCATCGTCGAACCCACGCGCGATCGTGCCTACACGGTGTTTGCGCAATCCATCGACCGCAGTGGTTACGCGCGCGGCACCCTAGCGCCCAAACCCGGCATGGGAGCAGATATTCCAGCCATGGACCCGGTCCCGACGCTGACCATGGTCGACATGATGGGTGCCATGGCGCAAGGCGGCGGTCACGGGATGTCTGGGATGAACCATGGGGCGATGCCCGGCATGGACATGGCTTCCATGTCAGGCATGCAACACGGCGGCATGTCCGGCATGGACATGAGCGGTATGGTCAAGGCGCATCACGCACGTACCGAGTACGACAACCCGGGCGTGGACATGCACGTGGACTACCCGCGCACGAATCTCGACGACCCCGGCGCGGGTCTGCGCGAAAACGGACGCAAGGTACTCACCTACGCGGACTTGCACACGATCGGTGGCTCACTCTATCCGCATGAGCCGGTTACGAACGACATTGAATTGCACCTCACCGGCAACATGGCGCGTTTCATCTGGTCTTTCGACGGCGTGATTTTCTCCAAGGCCAAACCAGTGCATTTCCCGGCCGGTGAGCACCTGCGCGTCATCCTGTGCAACGACACCATGATGAACCACCCGATTCATCTGCATGGCATGTGGAGCGAGATCGAGTCGCCCAACGGCGAGTTCCAGGTACGCAAGCACACTGTCAACGTGCAGCCGGCGCAGCGCGTCACCTACCGAGTCAATGCCGATGCCTTGGGGCGCTGGGCCTACCACTGCCATCTGCTCTATCACATGCATGCAGGCATGTTCCGCCAGGTGGTGGTGGCATGAACGCGAAAACTCCTTTGACCACGATGTTAGTGATGGCGTTGGCAGCCGCTTTTCCGCTGGTGGCCATGGCGCAAGACGCGGCGCAGAACATGGACATGAACGGGATGCACATGCCGATATTCGAATCGAGCTCCGGGCACCTGCAACACAAGCCCAAGGCTAAGGCGAGTTCGACAGCAAAGGCCGGCGGCAACCACGGCATGGACATGTCCACGATGCAGGGCGTGAGTGCACCGTTCGCAGCCCGCAGCTCCGATTACTCTGACGGCTACGGTTATGGGCCAATGCCGGGGATGGAGATGCCTGACAACCCGGTCATCGCGATGCTGCTGCTGGATCGTCTGGAATACGTCCATGCGCGTGACGGCGGCAACGGCGTGGCCATCGACGGTGAGGCCTGGTACGGGAAGAACTTCAACAAGCTGTGGCTGAAGTTCGAGGGGGAACACGCTGACGGCCAGCTGCAGGACCTGCGCGCGGAAGCCTTGTGGAGTCATGCCATCGCAACCTACTGGAATACCCAGCTTGGCGTGCGCCACGACTTCGGTGTGGGCCCTGAGCGTACCTGGGCGGCTTTCGGCATCGAAGGGTTGGCCCCCTGGTGGTTTCAAACGGAAGCCACGCTTTACGTCGGACCAAGTGGCCGTACCGCAGCACGAGTCTCTGTCGAGTACGAAGGCCGGTTGACTCAGCGGCTGATCCTGCAGCCGGAGCTGGAAGCGAACGCCTACGGCAAGAATGACCCACGACGTGGCATCGGTTCCGGCCTTTCGGATGCACGGGCGGGGTTGCGCCTGCGTTATGAGATTCGTCGCGAGTTTGCGCCCTATGTTGGCGTTGAATGGCTGCAGCGCTTTGCCCAGACCGCCGACTTTGCCCGAGCACAGGGCCAATCCGCTGGCGATCTGCGATGGGTTGTCGGCTTCCGTATCTGGTATTGAACGAGGATTCATCCATGAAAGAGATCGTTAAATGCGGGCTTTTCGGCGGTGCGACCGCGGCCATTATTGTGGCGGCAGGCCTTGCCTATGCGTGGTCTGGCACTTACGACGTTGGTGCCGACGAACCCCATTGGCCAGTGACTTACGACTTCCTGCAATGGGCTCGCGGCCAATCGATCCAGGCGCATGCGGCAGGCATCGAAGTGCCGAATCTGGATGACCCTGAATTGATCCTCAGCGGCGCCGGCGACTATGCCGCCATGTGCACCGGCTGCCACCTGCGGCCGGGCCAGAGAAGCTCCGAACTGCGCATGGCCATGTATCCGCAGCCACCGGACCTGACCCAGGTTCACGTGGAACCGGAAGAAGCGTTTTGGGTCATCAAGCACGGTATCAAGATGAGCGGCATGCCGGCGTGGGGGAAAGTCCCCGGTCACGATGACGAAACAATCTGGGGGATGGTGGCGTTCATCGGCAAGCTGCCGGGAATGACCGCTGCGGAATACCGGGCCATCGTCGCCAAGGCCCCGCCAGACGAACACGAAAGCATGGATGGCCAAGACGACCATGCGCACCATTCACCGGAAGCTCATGCGGAAGCCCCGCCACCCATGGCGGACATGCCCAGCATGCCCGCAACGCCCCCGCATGACGCCGAGCCTGCCACGCACAGCCATGCCGACGAGCATTGAAGCTTTCAACCACAGGAGTAACTCACCATGAAATCGAACATCATTCCCTTGATTGCAACGTTGTCGGCCCCGCCTTTGCCCAGCAGGCGCGTGCGGAACCCGCACCGGCGGCTCAGGCGAGCCGCATGCCGCACATGCCCATCGGCGACATGGATGCCGGGTCCATGAATGGCATGAGGATGCAGCCCATGCCCGGCATGCACGACACGACGCAAGGCGCTCAAGTCAACGCTACCGGCACTGGCGTGGTTGAAGCCGTGGATCAAGCCCAGGGCGCCGTCACCATCAAACACCAGGCGATTGCCGCACTTGACTGGCCCGCCATGACCATGGCCTTCAAGGCGGCCAACGCTGAACTGCTCAAAGAGGTGAAGGTAGGTGAAAAAATAGGCTTCGGCCTGCACGCGCAAGGCATGAACGGCACGTTGATCTGGATCAAATCTGCCCAACCTTGACCATTGCGCCGGACACTGAATTGGGAAGGAAACGATCGTGATGCGAGCTTGGGCGTCGTTGCGAGCGTTGCCGCGGATGGTGTGGCTGCTGGGTATCGTCAGCCTCGCCAACGACACCGCCAGCGACATGATCTACCCGCTGATTCCGCTGTATCTCACGGCGGTCCTGATGGCCGGTCCCAGGGCGCTGGGGCTGATCGAAGGCGTGGCAGAGGCGGCCAGCAGCTTGTTGAAGTTGTTTGCCGGCATTGCCGCGGACCGCACGCGTAGCACGCGTGGCTGGATCATCGGCGGCTACGCCGTCAGTGGTCTGGCGCGGCCGTTGATCGCGTTGGCCCAGGCCTGGCCTGGCGTGCTGCTATGCCGCCTTGCGGATCGCGCCGGCAAGGGCCTGCGCAGTGCCCCGCGGGATGCGCTGCTCAGCCTGAGCATCCAGCCGCACCAGCGCGGGCTGGCTTTCGGCGTGCATCGCGCCATGGACAATGCCGGCGCGGTGGTCGGCCCGCTGATCGCCGCTGCTTTGCTGGCCGCCGGGTTGTCCCTGCGGTCGATTTTCCTGTGGTCCGTGGTGCCCGCCATCATCGTCTTCCTGCTGACCCTGTACCTGAAGGAGCCGGCCAACGATGCGCCGCTCACGCGGACGCCGATGCGCTGGACGCTCGCCGGCCTGCCGCCCACGTTCCGGCGCTATCTCGTGGTGCTGGGCCTGTTCACGCTCGGCAACTCGTCGAACATGTTCCTGCTGCTGCGCGCGGAGTCATTGGGGGTGACGGCTGAACACATCGTGCTGATGTGGGTGCTGTTTTCCGCCGTGGCCATGTTGCTGTCCGCGCCGCTGTCGGCGCTGTCGGACCACTTCAACCGCTTCCACATACTGGGCATTGGCTGGGGTGCTTACGCGGCGGCCTATCTGTTCATCGGCATGCTGCCCAATGCAAGCTGGACGCTGTGGCTGGCCTTCGCCGCCTACGGCGTGGTCACCGCCGCGCTGGAAGGCACGGAAAAAGCGCTGGTCGCGGACCTGGTGGAAGGTAAGCGCAGCGGCACGGCATTCGGCTGGTACAACCTGGTGGCCGGCATCATGTTGCTGCCGGCGTCGCTGATCTTCGGTTGGCTGTGGCAAACCTTTTCAGAACAACTGGCCTTCGGTTTCGGCGCCCTGTGCGCCGCCGTGGCTGCGGTGTTGCTGCTGATGTGGGTGCGTCCGCCCAGCGTGGCCTGAGGCCGGAGCCGATCCCGCTTGTCTGCGTGATCGCCTGCGTTTTTACAGACACCACATCAAAATCACACGCGCGCGATCAAGGCGAAGGCCAGATAAACAGTCCCATCGAGGCCAGCAAGGCGCGCGAACCGATGCCGCGGCGGAAGAACATGAACATCAGCGCAATGGCGGCGAAGGTCGCGCCGGCAGCCACCAATAAGGAGCGGTCGAACAACCACGGCGTGAAGAACAGGCCCAGCGCCGTCGGCACGGTTGCCTGGCTCATCATCGAGCCACAGATGTTCGCCAGCGCCAGCCGGTACTTGCCTTGCCGTACCCAGATCACCGCGTTCATGGTCTCGGGCAGTTCGGTGGCGATCGGGCTCAGCAGCAACGCCAGCAGTTGCGGCGGCAGCCCCAGCAGCGGCCCCAGCACGCCGAGCTGATTCACGAACAGGTGTGAGGCGCCAAAGATGACAGCCAGTGCCGCCAGCGTTTGCAGATAGACCTGCCAGGCCAGCGGTTCGCTGCGCCGCGGGGCGATCTTGAGCGGTTCAAGCTTCGTTTCTTCGTGTTGTGGTTCGTCGCGCATCTCCTGCCAGAAGAACGCGGCATAAACCGCCAGAAACAAGATGCCAAGCCACGGTTTCGATACAAAAACAACAACACCGAGGATGACCTTGGCCGCGAACACGACTAGAAACTAAGCCTGATCCCGGCTCAGGCGGCGGAATTCCTGTTCTATCGCTGGCGTGTGCGGCAGTTTCTGGTGGCTCCAGAACAAGGTGGCACCCACGACCGCGTAGGCGATTGTTGACAACACCAGCGGCCCACCCAGAGCCGCGCCCACACCGAGGTTTTTCTGCTCTGGCGCAGCGCCGAACACGACGGCGACGAACGTGATGATGCTTTCCGGCAAGGCCGTGCCGACGGCCGCCAAGATAGAAGCTGTGGCCTGCTGGCCGACTGCCAGTCTGCGCCCAACCCACTCCACGCCATTTCGGATTTGCGGCTTATTTGAGATAGGTGCGCAAGACGTCAATGAACTCATCCGCGGCTTGTTGTCGCGCTTCCACGCTGCCCGCGGCGGACTCCGCGATGTGTTCCCGGACATGTTGTTCTGCCACTTTCACCATCAAGCCCTGGATGGCCCCTCGAGCGCCGGCGATCTGGTGCAGCACTTCGGCACAGCTTTTCTCGTCCTCGATGGCGCGTTCCAACGCTTCGAGCTGGCCGCGGATGCGGCGCACCCGCGCCAGCAGACGGCTTTTTTCCCGAACGACATGACTCATGTGAAGATACTTTAAAAATAGGGTAGGTAGGTATCGTACAATATTGGCAATGAACGCGACGCGTGCCTTCCCCCTCTCTTCAGCTCTTGCGGCACTCGGCGCCGCAGCGCTGTTCGGCGCCAGCACGCCGCTGGCCAAGGGGCTGCTGCGCGATGTATCGCCCATGTTGCTGGCCGGCCTGCTGTATCTCGGCAGTGGTCTGGGCTTGGGCGTCATCCGGTTACTGCGCGACCGCGGCTGGCACACGCCTGCACTGACCCGCCGGGAATGGTTGTGGCTGGGGCTGGCCATCCTGTTCGGCGGGGTGCTGGCGCCGGTGCTGCTGATGCTGGGCTTGACGCGAACATCGGCGGCAACGGCATCGTTGTTGTTGAACCTGGAAGCTGTGTTGACGGCGCTGATCGCATGGTTTGTGTTCCGCGAGAACGCGAACCGCCGCATCGTGCTGGGTTTCACGTTGATCGTGGTGGGCGCGTTGTTGTTGGCGCTGCCGGATGCTTCGCAACCTCTCGGTTTGGGGGCAGGTGCACTGCTGATTGCCGCCGCCTGCCTGTGCTGGGCGCTGGACAACAATTTCACCTGCCGGGTATCGGCTTCCGATGCCCTGTTCATTGCCGGGCTCAAGGGTTGGGTGGCAGGCGCCGTCAACACCGCCATTGCGCTTGCCCTTCATGCTCGGTGGCCCGCGTCACCCATCGTTGCGGCGGCACTGGGCGTCGGGTTGCTGGGCTACGGCATCAGCCTGGTGCTGTTCGTGCTGGCGCTGCGCGGCGTGGGTTCGGCCCGTACCGGCGCGTATTTCTCGACCGCCCCGTTCATCGGCGCGGCCATTGCCATTCCGGCATTCGGCGAGCACACGTCGTGGAGTTTCTGGCTGGCGGCGCTGCTGATGGCGCTAGGCGTGTGGCTGCATCTGAGCGAGCGCCGCAGTGACCTGGGTGGACAATCCGCCTTGGTGCATTGATCAGAAGTTTGTCGGGGCAGAGCCGCGACCAAGGCCATTGCCCGTATCATCGGCGGGGTTTTCGAGCCCCCAAGATCTTGAACGCGAACCCACTGCTCAGTGCAGAACAGCTCCGGTGCACGGTCGGTGCGCGCACGCTGTGGCGTGACGTGAACGTGGCAATTCGCCCCGGCGAGCGCTGGGCCGTGCGCGGGCCATCGGGTTCCGGCAAAACGCTGTTGCTGCGCACGCTGGCCGGGTTGGCGCCGTGCCAGGGTGGGGCGGTATACCTCGACGGCAAGCCGTTTTCGGCGTGGTCGCCACCAGCATGGCGTGCGCGCGTGGCCTATCTGCCGCAAAGCGCGGTGCTGCCGGAAGGCACGGTCGAAACGACACTGGCCGCACCTTTCGCGTTCAAGGTTCATCGCGGGCGCAAGTTTTCACTGGAAGCAGCGCGGCATTATCTGGGGGCGGTGGCGCTCGACCCTGCCTTTCTTGAACAGGACACCCAGAACCTCTCCGGCGGCGAGGCGCAACTTGTGGCGCTGATCCGGGCGCTGCTGCTGCAACCCGGCATGCTGTTGCTGGATGAAGCCACGGCCTCGGTCGACCCGGCAAGAACCACGCACGTGGAAGACCTTATCGACACGTGGCTGGGAGAATCCCGTGACCGTGCCTGCGTGTGGACGAGCCACGACCCGGCACAGCTCGAACGTGTCAGCACGCAAAGCCTGCAACTGGAGCGACCGGCATGAACGCGCAGGCGCTGGCCATCAGCAACTGGCAACTGGGCTTTGCGGCGTTGCTCATCCTCGTCAATCTACTGCTGTCCGCATGGCTGCGGCTGGGCCTGACGCGCAGCCTGCTGGTCGCCAGCCTGCGCATGGTGGTGCAACTGCTGCTGATCGGTTTCATCCTGGAAGCGATCTTCGCGCTCAACCACCCGCTGCCGGTGGTGGGCATCGGGCTGGTGATGGTGACGCTGGCCGGCATTTCCGCCGTCAACCGCACGCAGCGGCGTTTCCCGGGCATCTACGTGGACAGCGTGCTGTGCGTGTTCGGCGCGTCCTTCGTCGTTACTGGCGCGGCCCTGCTGGGCATTATCAACGTCGACCCGTGGTATCGCGCGCAGTACGCCATTCCATTGCTGGGCATGGTACTGGGCAACATCCTGAACGGCGTGTCGCTGGCACTGAACCGCTTTACCGAAGGTGCGGCGCGCGAACGCAAGCTGATTGAATCCAGCCTCGCGCTTGGCGCCACGCGCTGGGAAGCCGCCCATCCGCTCATCACTGCCAGCCTGCACACCGGCATGATCCCGACCATCAATTCCATGATGGTGATGGGCATCGTCAGCCTGCCGGGCATGATGACAGGCCAGTTGCTGGCGGGTGCGGCGCCGGAATCTGCCGTGCGCTACCAGATCGTCATCATGTTCATGATCGCCGCCGCCACCGCACTCGGCGCCTTCGGCGTCGTGATGTTCGCGTTTCGCGTGCTGTTCACGCGGGAGCATCAGCTGCGCGCGGATCGCTTGAGCCAGCCGCAGGCGGGCGTTCGGCATGGGGGGTTGCGGATCAGGCGCCGTTTCATGTCATGAAGCTGCGGATACCTTGGGCGGTAGACCGACCAGTAATCCCCAGGCCACTTTGCTAGACTCACGAACGTGAATACCCGCGTGCTCCTGCTGCTGACCCTCCTGTGCCTGCTGGGCGCACGCGGGCTGGGTGTACACCTGCACAATATCGCGTCACCAGTACAAGCACTGCAAACACACACGGTGGCTGCGTCGCATCTCGCCCACTACGGCGAGGATGGCGATGCGTCCCAGGCTGCGGAAATCGACCTGATCGGCCAGAACCTCAATACCATCTTCATGCCGGCGTTGTTCGTGGTGGCAGCTTTCCTGGTGCTGCTGCTGGTGTTGCCGCTGGCGGTTAGGCAACGGCTGCCACGCGCCCCGATATGTCTGGGCGCCCGTGCAAGACTTGCGTTTCGGCTCTGTCCACCCTCCCAGGCTCCTCCGTACTGACGTCAACCTGATCGACGCGCTCGCCGCGTCGCCTTGACGTCTGCCGGCCTTTGCCGGCACCCACGGAGACACCCAATGTATTTTCGTTTCGCGCGCGCCCTGTGCGTGCTTTTCGTGCTTGGCTTGAGCCCCTTGCCAAGCCTCGCGGAATCCCTGCGTGTACCCACGCAGACCGAAGTTTTGACCTTGTCTCACGCCCTTGCCAAGGCGCTGGAAAGCAGCCCGGAACTGGCGGCTTTCCCGGCGACAAGGCGCATCGTCGAAGCCGAGAAGCTGCAGGCCAGCTTGTATCCGAACCCCAGCGTCGGGCTGGAGCTGGAGAATTTTGCCGGTAGCGGCAATCTGCGCGGTGGCCAGGCGCTGCAAAGCACGCTGACGCTGTCGCAAGTGATCCCGCTGGGGCAAAAGCTGGAGCGCAACGTGGAGGTTGCCACGGCGCGCCTCGGTGACGTGGTCGCCGACTATGACATCGCGCGGCTTGATGTACTGGCTGAAACCGCGCGCCGTTACACGGATGTGGCCGAGGCCCAGGCACGCGATGTCCTTGCGCGGCGCAGTGTGGAGCTGGCCGAAAATACCCTGCAAGCGGTGCAGCGCCGGGTGCGTGCAGGAGCCACTTCCAGTGCTGAAACCAGCCGGGCGCAGGTGGCGCTGATACAGGCTCAAATCGACCTGCAGCGTGCCGCGGCCCAACTGGATGCGGCACGCATTGCCCTGGCGGCGATGTGGGGGGCGACCGAGCCGAGCTTCGAAGAGATCGGTGCTGATCTCGCCAGCTTGCCGCCGCTCAAGGCCTTCGGTGAGTTTGTTGCCGCCATGGAGGCAGGCCCGCGTCTGCATCGTTATGCCACGACATTGCGCCTGCGCGAGGCCGAACTGCGGTTGGCCAAGGCGCAGGCCGTACCGGACCTGACCGTGAGCGCCGGCGTGCGGCGACTGGAACACGGCGCCACCGGTGCGAACCCCGACCATGGCCTCGTTGCCAGCCTGAGTTTGCCGTTGCCGTTTTTCGATCGAAATCAAGGCAATATCGCCGCCGCTCACGCACGCATTCAGCAAAATGAAATTGAGCGCGATGCCACATCCTTACGTCTGCGCACGGTGCTCTACGGCTTGTATCGCGCCGACCAGCAAGCCCGTACGCGGGCGCAAACCCTGAGCCGGGAAGCTATCCCGCAGGCCGACAAGGCGCTCGACTTGATTGAACGCGGCTACGCGCGCGGTGCGATTTCCTTCCTCGACCTGCTCGATGCCCAGCGCCAGTCGATCGCCTTGCAGGCGGACGTCATCAGCGCCCGCGCCGATGCCCACCGACTTGACACGGAACTGGAGCGCCTGTCGGCCCAGCCGGTGGTGGCGCCGCTGCCAACCACATCCGCTATTACCGTCGACAAGGGCACGCCATGACGACGTTGAAACCATTGCCGATGCCTTGTGCGGGCAGGCCCTTTCCCTCTGGAACGAACATGAAAATCTTGTGCATTCTTGTGGCACTGCTCGGCGTGGCGTTCCGCTCGACGGCTGCGTCGGCGGCCAGCGACCCGGCAGTGAGCACCTCCGCGGTTGAGTCTCCAAACGCAGGTCACGTCGACGTGGCCGAAGGTCCGCGTGGCGGCTGGCTGCTGCAAGACGGGGACGTCACGCTGGAATTGCTGATCTACGAAGACGGCGTGCCGCCCAGATTCCACGCTTGGATTCAAAAAGACGGCAAGCCGGCTGCCGATGCCCGTCTCGACGTCACGCTGAAGCGCTTACGTGGCCAGCAGGACAGCTACGCCTTCACCCGTGCCGACGGCTATTGGCTTGGTGCTGGCGTCGTGTATGAGCCGCATTCCTTCGACCTGACGGCAACGCTGGTGGTGGACGGGAAATCGCATCGCTGGAGCTGGGCATCCTACGAAGGTCGTGTGACGATTCCAGCGGACATTGCTGCCGCCGCCGACATGACTACGGCCGTGGCTGGGCCGGGCGTGATCGAACGCAAGCTGCGTGTCTACGGCCGGCTGGTGGTGCCACCGGATCAGCAGGCCCAAGTCCGTGCACGCTTTCCGGGTGTTATCGAGTCGGTGTACGTGCAAGTCGGCGAACACGTCGACAAGGGCGCGGCGTTGGCGCGCATCGAGGCCAATGCCAGCTTGCAGAGCTATACGCTGCGTGCGCCAGTTGCCGGTCAGGTGCAAGCACAATCCGCCAGCGTCGGCGAAGTGACGGGCGACGCGCTGCTGTTCACCTTGGTGGACACGCGGACATTGTGGGCCGAGTTGCAGGTGTTCCCGACGCAACATGCCGCCGTCGCGGTCGGCCAGGCCGCCAGCGTGCAATCGGGTGGGCACGGCGTGAAAGGTCGCATTGCCAGCATCACGCCGGCGGGCGACGGCAAGCCCTATGTCGTGGCACGCGTGGCGCTGGACAACGTTAACCACGGACTAGTGCCGGGCGAGCTGGTGTCTGCCGACATCGTGGTGGAGAAAGTGCAAGTACCACTGATGGTGGACAACCGAGCACTGCAAGGCGTTTACGACTGGCGCGTGGTGTTCGTCAAAGCCGGCGACACCTACGAGCTGCGGCCACTGAAGCTGGGCCGAATCGGTGAGCACTACACAGAAGTGTTGAACGGGCTGCGGCCCGGGGCCCTCTACGTGGTTCAGAACAGCTACCTGATCAAGGCCGACATCCTGAAATCCGGCGCGAAACACGCCCACTGAGCCGCGGAGAATCCCATGATCGATGCAATCGTGCGTTTGTCCATCGGGCAGCGTTGGCTGATGCTGGGCTTGATGCTGGTACTGATCGGCACCGGCGTCTGGAGTTACCAGCAGCTCCCCATCGATGCCGTGCCGGACATCACGAACGTGCAGGTGCAGATCAACACCAAGGCACCCGGCTACTCGCCGCTCGAAGCGGAAAAGCGCATTACCTTCCCGGTTGAAACGGCGCTCTACGGCTTGCCGGGGCTGGCCTACACGCGCTCCATTTCGCGTTACGGCCTGTCGCAGGTCACAGTGGTGTTCGAGGACAACACCGACATCTACCACGCGCGCAATCTGATTGACGCACGTCTGGGTGCCATTCAGAGCAGCCTGCCGGCGGGAATGGAACCGACCATGGGGCCGATCGCCACCGGCCTTGGCGAAATCTTCATGTACACGGTGGCGGCAGAGTCTGATGCCCGCCAGCAGGATGGTGCGGCTTACGACGCCACGCGGCTGCGCGAGTTGCAGGAATGGGTGATTCGCCCGCAGCTGATGCAGGTGAAGGGTGTAGTGGAAGTCAACACCATTGGCGGTTTTGACAAGCAGTACCAGGTGATTCCCGATTCCCGCCGCATGCTGCAGATGGGCGTGACGCTGGAAGACATTACCCGCGCGCTCAAGGCCAACAACCAGAACCAAGGTGCGGGCTATATCGAAAACAACGGCCAGCAGTTGCTGGTGCGCGCATTGGGTCGCTTGCAAGGTGTAACGGACATCGCCGATGTCGTCGTCGTTCGCCATGACACGGTGCCGGTACGCGTGCAGGACGTGGCCGAAATCCGCATTGGCCACCAGACGTTGCGCAGCGGTGCCGCCACTCGCGACGGCAAGGAAGTGGTGCTGGGCACGGCGATGATGCTGATCGGCGAAAACCCGCAGCAAGTGGCCAATGCGCTGGCCGCCAAGGTGGCTGAAATTCAGCCGTCCTTGCCGAAAGGCGTGCGCATCGACATCGGCTACAGCCGTGCCACGCTGGTCGACCAGGTGCTGCGCACCATCCAGAAAAACCTGCTGGAAGGCGCGCTGCTGGTTATCGTGGTGCTGTTGCTGCTGCTCGGCAACTTGCGGGCCGCGTTGATCACGGCGGCGGTCATTCCCTTGTCGCTGCTGGCGACGTTCACCGGCATGTTGCAAACCGGTGTCGCGGCCAACCTGATGAGCCTCGGCGCACTCGATTTCGGCTTGATTGTCGATGGTACCGTCATCATCGTCGAGAACTGCATCCGACGCCTGGCCTTGGTGCAAGCGCAGCAAGGCCGGCGACCAGCGCTGGCCGAGCGCCTGCAGCTCGTGCGCGAAGCCACGACCGAGGTGATCCGCCCGGCGCTGTTCGGAGCGGCCATCATTACCGTGGTGTACCTGCCGATCTTCACGCTTACCGGCGTGGAAGGAAAAATGTTTCATCCCATGGCCGCCACGGTGGTCATGGCGCTGGTGGCGGCCATGCTGCTGTCGCTGTTCGTGGTGCCGGCTGCGGTTGCGGTGTTCATGGGCGGCAAGATCGGCCACAAGGAAAGCCCGATCGTCCGCGGCGCCAAGCATGTCTATCGCCCACTTCTGGAGCGGGCGCTGCGCCTGCGCTGGTGGCTGCTGGGTGGCTCGGCGTTGCTGGTGGGGCTGTGCCTGTGGCTGGCGACGACGCTGGGCTCGGTGTTCATTCCGCAACTCAACGAAGGCGACATCGCCCTCCACGCGCTGCGCATTACCGGCACCGGCCTGCAGCAGTCCATCGAGATGCAGGAGATGCTGGAAAAGCGCTTGTCGCGCTTTCCGCAGGTGCAGACGGTATTCGCCAAGCTTGGTACGCCGGATGTGGCCACCGACCCCATGCCGCCCAGTGTTGCGGACAACTTTGTGATTCTGAAGCCGCGAGCGCAGTGGCCGGACCCATCTCTACCTCGGGAGGAATTGGTCGTGCGCATCAGCGAGGCGGTCAACCAACTGCCAGGCAACAAGTACGAGTTCACGCAGCCCATCGAAATGCGCTTCAACGAATTGATCTCGGGCGTGCGTGCCGACCTCGCCATCAAGGTGTTCGGTGATGATCTGGGCAAGATGGCGGCCACGGCGGACGCCATCGCCGACGTGGTCAAGACCGTGCCGGGGGCAGCCGACACGAACGTGGAACAAGTCGCCGGCTTGCCGGTGCTGACAGTTATTCCTGAACGCACGCGGCTGGCGCGTTACGGGCTCGATGTCAGTGAACTGCAAGACCGCGTGAGCACCGCCGTGGCCGGTCAGTCGGTCGGCGTGATCTACGAAGGTGACCGTCGCTTCGACCTTGTCGTGCGCCTGCCGCAATTGCTGCGCGACAACCCTGAGCGACTCGCCGACCTGCCGTTGTCCCTGCCGGGTGGCGGCTACGTGCCGCTTGAGGACGTGGCGCGCATTGTGCTCAAGGAAGTGCCGGCGCAGATCAGCCGTGAAAATGGCAAGCGCCGCGTGGTGGTGACAGCCAACGTGCGTGGTCGCGATCTCGGTAGCTTTGTCCAGACCGTCCGCGCAAAAGTCGCCGCACAAGTGAAGCTGCCGGAAGGTTACTGGCTGGCTTATGACGGCACCTACCAGCAGTTGCAATCGGCCAGCCAGCGGTTGGCTATCGTCGTGCCGCTGGCGCTGGTGATTATTCTCGCGCTGTTGTTGATGGCGTTGCGCAGCTTCAAGGACGCGTTGATTGTGTTTACTGCGGTGCCGCTGGCGCTCACCGGTGGCGTGCTGTCGTTATGGCTGCGCGGCATGCCTCTGTCCCTCACTGCGGCCGTGGGTTTCATCGCGCTGTCTGGTGTGGCGGTGTTGAACGGGTTGGTCATGCTGGCTTTCATTCGGGACTTGCGCGAGCACGGCCTGGGTGTGTCGGAGGCAGTGATCGAAGGGGCCATGGAACGCCTGCGGCCTGTGCTGATGACGGCGCTGGTGGCCGGCCTCGGCTTCGTGCCAATGGCTTTCAATGTCGGTATCGGTGCCGAAGTCCAGCGGCCGCTGGCCACCGTCGTCATCGGCGGCATCGTGTCTTCCACCCTGCTGACGCTGCTGGTTTTGCCGGTGCTGTACCAGCTGGTACATGGACGAGAGAGGCGGGCTGTAGTGCAAGGTTGACCGGCAACATTAATGACATTGGCGGGCGGCATCGCTGCTGCCCGCCAGTGAAATCAACCTGCCCCGCGACGATCATCGATCGTCGTGTTTTCAGTCTGCGTTGGGGCCTTCCACGGAATTTTCCAGAATTTTACCGGTCTCGGCATCGACGCCCACTTCATGCGTGATCTGGTCCTTCTTGATATCGAAGGAGTAACGCAGACCGCTGCCGCCTGATTCCTTTTCCAGCTCCTCGGCAACGATCTTGCCGGGAACGACGTTCAATGCCGTGGCACGCGCTTCGGACAAGGTGATCTTGGCGTCCTTGAGATATTGGTGGCCGTCCAGAGACTCTGCGAAAGCGCCGGACGAAACGGCAGCCACGGCGATGACGATGGCTGCCGTCAGCACACGGGAAGATTTGATCGTCGGCATGGGAATGACTCCGGTTGTGAGCATTGAGGTGGATCAGATGAGGTCCGTGTCCGCAGCTTGCAAGCGCAAGATTAAATGGCGGTTAAACCGTGAGCGTGGTATTTCGCGGTGTGTCATTCCGGTTTTTTTGACACATGCGCCATTCGCATTGCTGCTCGGCAGGCGTTTTTTCAGATACTTTCCGCGGACATGGCGAGGTTTTTTCCAGCCTTGATGCACACCACGCGATCCACCTGCTGCAACGCCTGCAAGCGGTGGGAAATGAGCAGCGTGGTATGCCCGTGCATGACCGTGGCAAGAGACTGCAGCACGCGGCGTTCGGATTCGGCATCCAGGCCTTCGGTGGGTTCGTCCAGCAGCAGGATGGGTGCATTCTTCAGTAGCGCCCGGGCGATGGCCAGACGTCGGGCCTGCCCGCCGGACAACCGTGTGCCGGTCTCGCCCAGCACGGTGTCGAGTTGCTGCGGCATGGCGGCCACTTCATCAGCCAGCGCCACTTGCCGCAGTACTTGCCACAGATGGTTGTCATCGGCTTGCGGGGCGGCCAGCCGCAGGTTGTCGCGGATGCTGGTGTTGAACAGGTGTGTGCGCTGATCCACCACCGCGCACCAGCGCCGCAGCGTAGCCCCGCGCCAGGCGCGGATCGACTCCCCGCCGATCTCGATGCGGCCCGTCTCGAAATCGTGGAAGCGCAGCAGCAGGTTGAACAGGCTGGTCTTGCCGGAACCGCTGGTGCCGACGATGCCCACGCATTCGCCGGCATCCACGTGCAGGTTGACGCCATCCAGCGCCGCTGCCGCACTATCGCTGTAGCGCAGCGTCACGCCATGGAAGTCGATGGAGAAAGCAGCGGGTTCGGGCGCTTCTTCGTGCGGGTCGGTGACGGCAGGTTCGGCATCCACCAGTTCGAACAACCGCCGCGCCGCGGCACGTGTTTCGCCCAGCCTGGCGAAGGCTTGCGGCAGCGGGCTGACGGCTTCGAAAGCGGCCAGCACGAAGAAGGCGATCAGCACCAGTTGCGGCCCGCCCAGCGTGTCGGCCGTCACCAGCGGAATCACCATCACCAGCGCCAGCCACAACGTGATGCGCGTGGCCAGCGCCGCAGCTGCGTCGCCGATGGCGTCGATGCAGGCCATACGCCGTTGTGCCGCCACCAGCGTCGTGCCCAAGTCGCGGATGTGTGTGGCCTGCCGCGTCAGTGCCTGGTAGACGTGCAGCTCGGCCATGCCGCGCACGGCGTCGGCCAGCGCGGCGCGCAGGTCGCTGTACCGGTTGACGGCCTGAGTACCCGCGGCCGCGCCCAGCCGCCCGGCCGCCAACGGCAAGGCGACGCCCACCAGCAGCAGGCCTGCAAGCAGCGCCAACGCGACCGTGATATTCAAGTGCAGCAAGTAGGCCGTCATCACCAGCGCGCACAACACGGCCGCCGCGCACGGCACCACGACCTGCAGGTAGAAGTGCTCCAGCGTGTCGATGTCCGCACGCATGCGGCTGAGCAGATCGCCACTGTGGTAATGCTGCAGGCGCGCCGGTGCCAGGGGTTCAAGCTGCGTGTAGAACCAGCTGCGCAGCCGCGTCAGCAACCGCAGCGTGGCTTCGTGCGTCACCAGCCGCTCGCCGTAGCGGCCGACGCTGCGCACGATGGCCAGGCCGCGGATCGCTGCCGCCGGCGTGAAGTAGTTGATGGTGCCCAACCCCAGCCCGGCCAGCGCCATGCCGGTGATGAACCAGCCGGCCAGCGCCAGCAGCGCGACATTGGCCAGTACCACGCCCGTGGACAGCAGAATGCCGGCCACGAGCCAGCGCCTGTAGGGGCCGAACAGTTTCAGCAGCCGCCACAGATCCTTCATGGCGTGGCGCCGTCCGCGTCACCGCCGTAGATCGCCAGCATCCGCGCATAGCGGCTGGCGGTAGCCAGCAACGCGTCCGGCGCGCCTTGCTCGACGATGCGCCCGCTTTCGAGTACGACGATGTGATCCGCGCGGCGCACCGTGGCCAGCCGGTGGGCGATGGTGAGCGTGATGCGTTCACGCGCCAGCCGTGCCACGGCTTCGGCCACCAGCGCTTCCGTTTCGGCATCGAGGCTGGCGCCGGGTTCGTCCAGCACCACGACATCCGCTTGCTTGAGAAAAGCCCGCGCCAGGGCGATGCGCTGGATCTCGCCGCCGGACAACCCCTTGCCGGCGTCACCGATGACGGTGTCGTAGCCGGCCGGAAGTGCTTCGATGAAATCAACGGCATTGGCCAGTGCCGCGGCACGACGCACGGCGGCGGCATCCGCCTCCGGCACGCCGAGGCGGATGTTGTCGGCGATGCTGCCGTGGAAAAGCGTCGGTTGCTGGCCCACCCACGCGACGCGCGCCAGCCAGTCGGCCTGCGCAATGTTGCTGAGGTCGCGGTCGTCCGCGCGGATATGGCCCGCGTCGGGTTGCACGAAACCCAGCAGCAACTGCGCAATGGTGGTCTTGCCGGCACCGCTGGGGCCGATCAGCGCGACACGCTTGCCGCGCCGCAGTGTCAGGCTGATGTTCTCCAATACTGGCGGACCGGATTCATAGGCGAAGTACACGTCGTGCAGCGCGACTTGTGACAACTTTACGTCCTGCGGCAAGCGTTCACTGCCCGATTGCGCGCGCGCAGTCGGGGCAGGCCGCTTGAACAGCGCCACCAGCTGCTCGGCAGCGCCGATGGCTTCCATGCGTGCGTGATACTGCGTGCCCATGTCGCGCAGAGGGCGGTAGAACTCCGGCGCCAGCAGCAGCACGAACAACCCCGGCAGAAACGCCATTTCGCCGTAATACAGCCGAAAGCCGATGTAGACGGCGACCATGGCGATGGCGATGGTCGCCAGGAACTCCAGCATCAGCGCGGACAGAAACGCCACGCGCAGTACTTTCATGGTGTTGCTGCGATAGGTCTGCGAGATGCGTGCCACCACCGCAGCCTGGCGGCGGCTGGCACCGAACAGCTTGAGCGTCGTCAGCCCCTCGATGACGTCGAAGAAATGTGCGCTGAGGCGCGTCAACTGTCGCCACTGGTGCTGGTTGAGCGCGGCAGTGCCCTTGCCGATGAGCACCATGAACAGCGGGATGAGCGGTGCGGTGAGCGTGAAGATCACGCCCGAGACCCAGTCGAAGGGATACACCACCACGAGAATCGCCAGCGGCACAAATGCGGCACGCGCGATCTGCGGCAGGTAGCCGTGATAGTAGGCTTCCAGCGCCTCGACACCGTCGGTGACCGTCTGCGCGATGGCGCCGCTGCGCTGGCTGCGCGCCCACACCGGCCCCAGTGCCTGTAACTGCGCCACTAGCCGCTCGCGCACTGCCAGCCGCACACGCGCACCGGCTTCAAAGGCCAGCATGTCGGCCGGCGGCGTCACCAGCGCGCGCACCCCAAACACTACCAGCACGGCCCACATCCACGGCCACACCGCAACGAGGCTTTGACCCTGGATAGCCACGGCGGCGATCACGCGCGCCAGCAACCACGCCTGGCCGATCAGCAGCAGGCCATCGAATACATACAGCGCAACGCTGCCTAGCAGTAGCTTACGAACCGCGCCGGCCTGCGTGCGCAACCAGCGTTCCAGTGGTTTCCCCGTTCGGGCAGTGCTGGCCTGCTGGGTTTGTGACATGGCGGCCGGCTATTCGCCGTAGCCCGTCAGCTTGTTCACACGCGCGCGGAACACCCAGTATTGATACCAGTTGTAAGCCAGCATCACGGGCAAGAAACTGCCCATGGTAAGCATGAAGGTGAACAGCGACGTGGACGGGCTGGCGGCTGCATAAACCGTCCAGGTGTGCGGCACGATCCATGGAAACAACGTGAACATCATCGCCAGCCACATGATGGCGATAGCCGCGTTGAGCCACAGGATGGCGGCCAGGTCATGCCCGCGACGCGTGGCGCGCCGCATCCTGAACGTGGCAAACACGGTCGCTGCGCCGGGGATGAGCCACACCCAGAAATAGGGCCCCAGCCACTTGTCGGCTGCCCAGTCGAAGATCGACAGGCTCCACACCACCGTCACGAACACCGCCACCAATGCCAGATGAAAAGCGTGGTTGATCCAGGCCGCCGCGTGCACGCGGATCACCTCGGTGCGCTGGAAGCGCGCGCGGATGAACAAGCCTCCCGCCAGCGAAGCAGCAATGACCGCCCCCACGCCTGTCCAGACGCTGAAGGGGCTGATGAAACGCAGCAGACCGCCCGGGTAGGTCGGCACCTGGCCGCCGTCCAGCGGATAGCCCTTGAGCACCGCCCCCATGGCCATGCCAGCGAAGAACAGGGTGGTGAGGCTGCCGACGCCGAACAAGCCATCCCACAGCCACTGCGTCTGGCCGGAAACATGGCGAAACTCCAGCGCCACGGCACGCATCATGATGCTCAGCAGCACGATCAGCAGCGGCAGCATCAAGTAATGCAAGGCTGAACCGTAAACCATCGGAAACGTGCCGAACATGATCCCACCGGCCACCACCAGCCAGGTTTCGTTGGCATCCCAGGTGCCGGCCATGGCCGCCATGATCGCGCCGCGTTCGCGGTAGTCACGCACGAACAGCGAGAACACGCCGGCGCCGAGGTCCGCGCCATCCAACACTATATACATCAGCAGGCTGAAACCCAACGCAAACCACCATGCGTAGATGACGAGATCCTGAACTTGCGACAAGTCGTTCATGGCCGGCCTCCATAGGGCCGCACATAAGCCGGCTGCGACTCATCTTCATCCGGCGTCGCCTCGAGATAGCCGAGCGGCTCCTGACCCTCGGCCACCACCGGCGTGTCCATGTCCGGCCCCTGACGGATGACCTTGGCAAGGAAATACCAGGTGAAGAACCACACGAACAGCTCGAAGGCCATGAAGCTCGCCAGCCACAGCGCGGCCGCCGCCACGCTCATCTGGCTGACGCCTTCCGAGATCCGCATCATGCCTGTCACCAGCCACGGCTGGCGTGCCACTTCACGCACCCACCAGCCGGTCCAGATGGCGAGAAACGGCAGGAAAGCACTGAACACGGCCACTCGTAAAAACCACCGATTGCCGGCCATGGCCTTCAGCGTCATGCGTCCGCGAGCGATCAGCCAGCCGCCCCACAAGGCCACGGCAAACAGGAAAAAGCCGATCGCCAGCATGATACGGAACGAATAGAACGGCACCCACACCGGCGGCCGATCTTCGGGCTTGAATTGATCCAGCCCCGGCACCACGCCATAGAGGCTCCAGGTTTCGATCAGGCTCAAGGCATGCGGAATGCCCAGTGCCCAGTCGTTCCTGCCTTCGGCGTCATTCGGCCACGCCAGCACGTTCCACGTCGTGTTGACACTGCCATCGGCGTTGTGGGTGTAGTAGTGGCCTTCCATGGCGGCCAGCGCCGCCGGCTGGGTGTTGCCGACGGCATGGCCCAGCACATCGCCGACGTAGATCTGCAGCGGCGTGATGATGACGGCCGCCAGCAGCGCGTACTTGAGCGGCCGTGCAAACAATTCCACATGGCGGCCTTTCAGCACGCTCCACGCGCATACGCCGATGACGAAAAACAGCGCCAGCTCCAGCGCCGCCACCCACATGTGCGGGAAGCCGGACAGGAAGTTCGGATTGAAGATCGCCGCCCACCAATCCGTAACGTGGAAGATGCCGTCCCGGAGTTCGACGCCGGTGGGTGTCTGCATCCACGAATTCGCGTTCATGATCCAGAACGCCGACAAGGTCGACGACAGCGCCACGTTGAAAGTGGCAAACAGATGCATGCGGCGGCTGATCTTGCCCCAGCCGAATACCATCAGGCCGATGAAACCGGCTTCGTACATGAAGGCCGTGATGGTTTCGTAGCCCAGCACCACACCGAAATACGGTCCCGCCGCCTGCGAAAACGGCCCGTAAAGAATGCCGAAGGCCATCTCCAGCACCACGCCCGTGGCGACGCCGGCACCGAAGTTGATGATGAACAAGCGACCGAAAAACCGCACCAGTCGGTACCAGCCTTCGTTGCCGGTATGCAACCAGCGCCATTCGGCAAAAAACAGCAACACCGACAAGCCAATGGTCAGCGGCGGATAGATGAAATGGAAAGTCGTGACCCAGGCGAAATCCAGGCGGGTCAGAAACAGGGCAAACGGATCCATCGTCGCAGGCCTTCCAGGGCGGGGCCCCAAAACGATCGAGTGTCAACTGGGCACAACGGCCACCATAATAAACAGATCACCTGTTAGATGATCCTCAAGGCGAGTCCCCAGACACGGCAGCGCCAGGTGGCCGGGCGGACGCAGCCCGCGATGCCGCGGCTTCAGCCATGGCGCAGGCGCAACCAGAGGGCGCGCAGGCTGCGGCTGCGGTAGCGCACCAGGATACGTTTTAGCGCCAAGGCATCTGCATGCGTGTCGTTGACGCCGAAGGCCGTGGTACAGGCGCTTTTGTAGCCCGCTTCACGCACGAGATCGCGCACTTGCGGGTTCCAGTCGCCGTAGGGATAGCAGAAATGCTCCACGGCAACGCCGAAGCTGTCTTCGAGCTGTCTCTTGCTGGCGCTGATCTCCTCGCGCGCCGCTGCCGGCGCGATGCGCGTCAGCCACGGGTGCGTCAGCGTGTGTGAGCCAATCGCCTGCCCGGCAGCCAGCCATTCACGCACCTGGCCTTTGTCCATCAATGGTTGCGCGACTTCGCCCTCGGCGATTTCCCACTGGTTGCGTCCGCCGAGCTGGCCGGCAACCAGATATTCGATGGCATGGAAGCCGTGATCACTCAGCGGCTGCAGCCCGTGGTGGAACACGTTCGTGAAGCCGTCATCGAACGTGATGCAGACGGCAGGAGACGCGCCATCCGGAGTCTCTCCGGGCAATGCCGAGCGGAATCCTGCCGCCTGCAGCTCCGTAAGCTGGCGCTTGAACAACCCCGCATCGACGTACAGCCCGCGCAGACGCGCATG
The DNA here is from genome assembly GCA_004298465.1 of Nevskiaceae bacterium. Lineage (GTDB taxonomy): Bacteria > Pseudomonadota > Gammaproteobacteria > Nevskiales > Nevskiaceae > SCRT01. Next base: position 324,371 of record SCRT01000001.1, read on the forward strand.
GCGCGGCCGCGGCCCGAGCTTGTGATACATGAGGATCGGCGTGCCCTGCGCGAATAATTCGCGAAAGGGGGGGAGATGCGTGAAATAGGCGGGTGTGCTGGACATGGTGGCATTTCGAATCGCGCGGGCCAACGCTGTGGGGCTGCCAAGCGTAACGTCACATTCGCTTCAAGCGATAGGGGCAGGGTCGCGATGTTCGCGCCGCAGGATTTCCCAGTACAACGACAGCATGCGCTCTGCGAATGCGGGCGTGGAACCATGCGCCTGCACGTAATGCCACGCGGCAGCACCCCAGCGCGCCCGCAGATCGGCATCGGCGGACATCCGCAGTATGGCGGCCGCCAGCGCTTCGATGTCATTTGCTGGCACCAGCAGACCATGCTGTTCCGTTTGAAACGCTTCCGGCATCCCGCCGAGACGTGAGGCAATGACCGGCCGGCCGCAGGCCATCGCTTCCCACAACGCCATCGCCAGCGCTTCCGGTTCGACAGCGGGGTACACCAGCACGTCGGTGGCCGCCAGCACACCGCACACGTCCGCTTGCCAGCCGATGATCTGCGCCACATCATGCAGACTGTTGGCTTGGATGAACTGCTGCATTGGCTCCAGCAACCCGCCGGCGCCCACGATGAGAAATCGCGCGCGGGGCTCTTGTGCATGCACGTGCACGGCGGCCTTCAGGAATTCCAGCTGCCCCTTGCCGCGCGGCGGGTTGAAGTAGCCGAGCACCATGAACACCACAGTGTCCGGACCGAAACCCAGCGTGGCCTTTGCGGTTTGCGTACGTTCCGCCGAAATAGGCTGGAAACGCGCGCAATCTACGCCGCCATACACCTGATGCAAGTGGTTGCGCGGCCCGTGCAGGCTGGCGTCGAGCACGACGCGCACGGCCTGCGATACCGCGACGACATCCGTGCAGCGCAGCAGCAAGGCCCGGCTTGTGGCACTGTTGCGCCGCATCAGGTGGCGGGAGACCACGACCCGTGGGCGACACTTCGTCAGCCACGCGGCCACCAGCGCCGACCAGTGGTCGCGGCCGTGGTGGGCGTGCACGATATCCGGCTGCCAGGCACGGATCTCACGCGCCAGGGCGCGGATGAACGCGATGCGCGGTGCGGGCAGAACTCGCACGCGCAACCCCGGTATAGCCCGGGCCTGGGGGATCAGCCGGTTGTCTTCGCGCACCGCGAGGGCGACTTCGGCGCCCGCTGTCAGCAGACCACGGATCAGCTCCAGGAGCTGGCTGTCCACGCCACCGCCATTGAAGATTGAGTCGATTTGCAGGACACGCATCGTCCTGCGAGCTCCTCCGCCTGCAGCATCGACCTGTCGCGGCGCAAGCCCGCGTTCCATCTTCACGCCATGCATGGAGAAACCCGTCTCAACGTCGATCCAAAAACCTAGTCCAGAGAGTTTGACATCTCTGTATTAGTGCGAGCTTAAGAGGATGCTGCAGGGTCGTGAATCGGCTTTCCTCGGGTGTCGACAGGGCGTGCGGCAAAGAAATAAGGCCGCCCGAAGGCGGCCTTTCAGATGCGCTGGAAGCCGGCGTGTCAGGCCGTGGCGAATCCGGGGAAGCCCTTTTCGCGAACTTCCCGACAGCGTTGTTCATAGTCCGGGTTGCCACCCAGCCATGCCAGCAGTCGCCGTTTCTTGCCTTCGATGTTGTCTCCCATGTACCAAGTGTTGGTCTTGGGGAACAATGACATGTTGACGATATTGTCGTGTGTCTGCACCCAAGCGTCTTCCACTTCCTTCGTGGGTTCGAGCACCTTGATGCCGTTGTCGCGCATATAGCGCACCGCTTCCGCGACCCATTCCCCCTGATGCTGCGAGCAATGCGGCACGTTGCAGAACGCGTTGATGGGTGCCAGCGGCGCGCCGGGTGTGAACATGTTCGGAAATCCGTGCAGCATCAAGCCCATGGTGGTTCGCACGTCCTTGTCCCAGACCTGTTTCACGGTCACGCCGCCGCGCCCGTGGACATTGAGTTGCGACAAAGTGCGGCCGGCGTCGAAGCCGGTGGCCAGAATCAGGATGTCGAGCTCATATTCCTTGCCGCTCTTGAGTTTGAGCCCCTTTTCCGTGATCGCGGCGATGGGGTCGTCCTTGATGCCGACGGCTTCCACGTTGTCCTGGTTGAATGCGGCATAGAACCCATTCTGCAGCGGCACGCGGCGGGTGCCGAAGCGGAAGTCTGGCGTCAGCAGGTCGGCGGTTTCCGGGTCGTTGATCTGGCCGCGGATCTTGTTGCGGACGAAGTCGGAGATTTCCCGGTTCGCCTCCTCGTCGAAGATGATGTCGAACCACACTCCGAGCCAGAAACGCAGCGTGCCGTCGGCCCAGATCTTTTCATAGATCGCCTGGCGTTGCTGCGGCGTGTGGTCGTGGAAGGAGCCATTGGCCGAGACGTCGAAGCCCAACCCACCGAAACTCTTGTTGATGTCTGCGACGACTTTGGCGTAATCCTTGCGCGTGCTCTCGCGGTCTGCATCCGTGAGTTTCGGATTGTTCAGGTCGATCGAGTAATTGGCCGTGCGGATGAATACCTTGAGGCTGCCGACTTGTGGCGCGATGGTCTGCACCACCTGCATTCCGGTTGCGCCGACGCCGACGACGCCCACGCGCTTGCCGGTGAAGTCCACGGGCGCCTTCGGCCAGCGCGCTGTATGGAACAACTGGCCCTTGAATTTCTCGCTTCCCGGAAACGGGGATATCGGCGAGGACAGGATGCCGGTACAGGGCACGAAGAACTGTGCATCATAGGTCTTGCCGTCGTCGGTGCGGATGGCCCAGCGTTCGGTGGACTCGTCGAATTCCGCGGCAGTGACGCGCGTGTTCAGGTGGATGTCCTTGCGCAGGTCGAGTTCATCCGCACAGAAATTCAGGTAGCGCTCGGTTTCCTCCTGGGCGGGGAAGCGCTCGCTCCAGTTCCATTTGTCGAACAGCGCCTTCGAGAACGTGTACTGGTAGGTCGGGAACTGGCAATCGACACGCGCGCCGGGATAGCGGTTCCAGAACCACGTGCCGCCGACGCCGTTGCCGGCTTCGAACGCGACGACTTTCAGCCCGAGCTCGCGCAGCTTGTAGAGCGTATACAGCCCGGTAAAACCAGCGCCGACTACGACGGCATCGTACTTGACGGGCACAGCAAGCCTTTTTGCCATGACAGATTCTCCTCAGTGGTTTTAGGTTTTATGTCGCGGCGCGGAGAGTTCTCGCTGGGCGTGCCGCAACTCATGCTTTCAGCATGATGTTAGCAGACGTGCGTACCAAAGGGGGATAGCACCCCGCAATTTACCGGAGCGTGAGGGGCAAGTGGCGGGCAGCCAAAGAACCAGGAGGGTAGATCTTTGTCGCTTGCTTCTTTGCTTATCTCGAATTCCGGAGCCTTGCTCTCGCGTCGTGTTTTCGGGCTGTCCTCGCTGCTGCTAGATAGCTTTGCCAAGGTTGAAGATCGGCAGGTACATGGCTACCACGAGGCCGCCAACCAGGATGCCGAGGATCACCATGATGAGCGGTTCGAGCAGCGTGGAGAGGTTGTCAACCTTGATGTCGACTTCTTCCTCGTAGAAGTCCGCCACCTTGCTGCACATCGTGTCGAGCGCGCCGGCATCCTCGCCGATGCCGACCATCTGCGTGGCCATCGCCGGGAAGATGCCGGACTGCTGCATGGCCAGCTGTAGTTGCTGGCCGGTCGCCACCTTGTTGCGCATGTTCAGGATGCCTTCCGTGAAGACGATGTTGCCGGCGGCTTTCGCGACCGATTCCAGGGCCTCGACGAGCGGCACGCCGGCCGTGAACATGGTGGCAAGCGTGCGGGCGAAGCGCGCGACGGCCGACTTGTAGAGGATGTCGCCGACGATGGGCGCCTTGATCATCATGCGGTCGATGGCGCGCCGGAACTCCAATGAACGGCGATGTGCCTGGATGAAGGCGACGACTGCGGCGATCGCGATGCCGCCGATCACCCACCATTCATCGCGGACGAAGTTCGACAGATTCACGACCATCTGCGTGAAGGCCGGCAGGTTGCCGCCAAAGCTCTGGAACAGCGAGGCGAACTGCGGCACCACGAAGTACAGCAGGATGGTCGTGACGATGATGGCCACGACGATGACGGCGGCCGGGTAGGTCAGTGCCTTCTTGACCTTCTTCTTGATGGCTTCGGTCTTTTCCTTGTAGGTCGCGATCTTTTCGAGCAACGTTTCCAGCGCGCCCGAACGCTCGCCAGCGTTGACAAGGTTCACGTACAGCTCGTCGAAATAGCGCGGGTGGCGCGCGAGTGACTCGGCCAGTGAATTGCCGGCCTGGACGTTCACGCGGATGTCCAGGATCATCCGGCTCATCGACGGATTTGGGTTGCCACGGCCGACGATCTCCAGCGCCTGCACGAGCGGCACGCCCGCCCCCATCATCGTGGCCAGCTGGCGCGAGAACGCCGCGATATCCTGGCCTTTGATCTTCTTGTTGCCACTGAACAGCACGGTCTTGCGGTTGACGCGCAGCGGATTGATGCCCTGCTTGCGCAGCGACAGCCGGATGACGCTGTCGCTGGGACCGATGCTTTCACCCTTGACGCGCATCCCCTTGCGGTCCGTGCCTTCCCAGGTGAACGTGTATTCCTTGACGCTTGCTGCGGGCATGGTCGGTGGCTCCCTTTCAGTCGACGGTGACGCGGTTCGCTTCCGTGAGGTCGATGATCCCCGCCCGCACCTTGCGCAGCGCGGAAGCACGCAAGTCGTGCACACCTTCCTTGCGCGCCTGATCGGCGAGCGTGATGGCGTTTGCACCTTCCATGATAAGCCGGCCCATGGTCTCGCTGATCTCCATCACCTGGTAGAGCCCGGTACGGCCCTTGTAGCCGTCGGAACATTGCGAGCAGCCGACGGCCTGGAAGATCTCGAGGGTGTCCACTTCATCCGCGCCGAAACCTTCGCGGATCAGCTCGTCCCTGGGAATCTGCGCGTGGCGCTTGCACAGCGGGCACAGCTTGCGGGCCAGGCGCTGCGCGATGATCAGTGTGACGGTGGAGGCGATGTTGTACGCCGGCACGCCCATGTTGAGCAGACGCGTCAGGGTCTTCGGCGCATCGTTCGTGTGCAGGGTGGAGAGCACCATGTGGCCGGTCTGCGCGGCCTTGATGGCGATGGAGGCGGTTTCCAGGTCGCGGATTTCGCCGACCATGATGACGTCCGGGTCCTGGCGCAGGAAGGCGCGCAGGGCGTTGGCGAACGTCAGGTCGACTCGGGTGTTGATGTTCACCTGGTTGACGCCCGGCAGGTTGATTTCTGCCGGATCCTCGGCCGTGGAGATGTTCACGCCTTCGGTGTTGAGGATGTTCAGCCCGGTGTAGAGCGACACCGTCTTGCCGGAGCCCGTCGGCCCGGTGATCAGGATCATGCCCTGCGGCCGGTGCAGGGCCTTCAGGTATTTCGCCTTCTGTTCCGGTTCATAGCCGAGTGCGTCGATGCCGAGCTGGGCGCTGGAGGAATCCAGGATGCGCGCGACGATCTTTTCTCCCCACAGTGTCGGCAAGGTGTTGACGCGGAAGTCGATGGACTTCGTCGGTGACAACCGCAGCTTCATGCGCCCGTCCTGCGGCTTGCGGCGCTCCGTCAGATCCATGCGGGCGAGCACCTTGATGCGTGCCGCGAGCCGGGGGCCCATGCTCGTCGGCGGTGTGGCCACCTGGTACAGCACGCCATCGACTCGCAGGCGGATGCGGTAGTTCTTCTCGTAGGGTTCGAAGTGGACGTCGGATGCGCCGCGCCCGATGGCGTCCATCAGGATCTTATTCACATAGCGGACAATCGGGGCGTCCTCTGCGGAGGCGGCACCTTCCTCGTCGCGCTCGTCGCCTTCCTTGACGACTTCGATGTTCTCCAGGTCCGCCTCGTCCATTCCCAGTGACGCCGACTGGATGGTGGTGGCGGCACGGTCGATGGCCGCCGCGAGCTTGTTTTCCTCGACGAGGATCGCTTCCGTTGCCAGGGCGGTGGCGAACTTCAGTTCATCGAGCGCGTGCAGGTTCGTCGGATCGGAAATCGCTACATAGAGTTTCTTGCCGCGCTGCAGCAGTGGCAGTGCATGCTGCATGCGCAGCAGGCGCTCCGTGAGCTTGGGGTAGGGCGCAATGTCGATCGTGAACGCGTTGAGGTCTGCCAGCGGCAGATGGAATTCGGTGGCGGCGATTTCGGCCAGTGCAGTGGGATTCACCAGCTTGCTCTGGACGAGCTGCGTGATGAACGAAATCCGCTGCGTGCGTGCGATGCGCGTTGCTTCGCGCAACTGGTCATCGGTGAGCAGCCCGCGGGCGACCAGCCGGGACCCGAAGCCGGTGGGGGGTGCGGAGGATGTTTCGATATTCGTTTCAGGAACCACGAACGCACTCCATGGCGGTCATCGTGCGGCTGCAACGCTATCCGGGTGAGGTAAGGGCGTCAACGAAGATGCCGCTGATTCTTCATTGTGCTGCGGGATGGCGCCGGCGGGTGGACAGCCAGCACACCAGCCGTGCACAGCGCGGCACAAAGACTGGACGCAGCAGACGCGGGTCGTAGCCAGCCATACGCCGGTCGTTTTCGGCAAGGCAGATCTGCAACAGCGCGCGGATGCCGAGTTCCACACCCACCTGCTGCCCGCCAGTCATGGCGAAGTTGGCATCCTGGGCTTCCCCTCGGTCGTTGAAGCCGCGTGCCAACCCGATGCGTTCCCAGACCAGGAACAGCCACACGGTGATGATCTTCAGCCTGAACCACGGCCGTTTCCACGTCGGCAACTGACGGCGGTGCCACGCGATCCAGTTCGCGAAGAACAGGATGTGGCGGCATTCCTCCTGGATGACGGGCTCGAAAGTCTCGACCAGTGCCATGGGGAAATAGCCGGTGCGTTTTGCCGCCTCGAACAGCCCGAAGGCGAAGAAGCTGTCGATGCATTCGCTGTAGCCGGTGACCATCCACGCCCATTCGGGATGCTTCGGCGGTGGGTAGGCCGGTTCCGGCGCCAGCCGGATGCCGTAGGCCTCGACGAGCTTTGCGAGCACGACCTTGTGCCGGGCTTCCTCGCCGGCATCCATGTCCAGCGCCGCGCGCAGCAAGGGGTTGTCGTTGACCGTTTGTGCGTAGGTCCGCACGCGGATCGAGGCACGACCTTCGGTCTGGATCGCGATGTCCCAGATCGGCAGACTCATGACACGCTGCAGCGCGTCCGGTGGCAGTTCCGGCCAGTCGATGATCGCGGGCTTGTAGGGGTTGTGCGTTTCCAGCAATTGCTTGCAGAACATGTGCCGGTGCATGGCCGTGCCGATGCGGACGTCGCCCGGTTCCGGGAATGTCCAGTTGCGCATCGCGTAGTCTGCGGCGGCGATGGCACCGCTGTCCTGGAAAGCTCTCGTGTCGTCGGCCATGCCGTGGGTCCATCCGGATGAATGCGTCACAGTTTAAGGTTCCTGGCCACGGACCTCAGCAGTCGGGCGCGGAGCCGTGAGACCGTTGATTCCGCAGGTGCCGCACTTCCACCCATTGCCACGACAGCAGTGCGGGAATGCCGAAGCCGATGTCGCGCAGGCGCTTGGCGAGCGACAGGGCCACGGAAACGTCTGCTGGCAGGCCGATGAGGGTGCCGAATACGACGAGGCTGGCTTCCTGGACGCCGAGCCCGGCAGGCACGAAGAACGCGAAATTGCGTACGGCCATGGAGAGGCTTTCTAGTGCCAGCGCTTCCCAGATCGACACCGGATGGCCGAGCAGCCACAGCATCAGCCAGGTTTCCGCACCGCCGAGGATCATGCCACCGAGCTGCCAGGCGAGGGCGCCGGCCAGCGGCCGGGGCAGGTGCAGCAGCGCGCGGAGGTCGTGGTCCATTTGCGCGGCCGATTCGGCCAGCCGCGCCAGTAGGTGGTGATCGTTGCCCAGCAGCCGGGTGGCCCAGCCCTTGATACGCCCGAACACACGCCCGTTGCGCAGCAGGAAGAACAGCAACACCGGTACCGGCAGGGTGGCGACGAGTCCGAACACCAGCCCGTGTGTAACCGGCGTGTCGTGCACCAGCATGACCAGCAGCACGAGCCCGAGCGCTGTGAACAGGTACTGGTTGACGACGGTCAGCAGCACTTCTACGAGTACGCTCGCCGCGGCTGCCGCACCGGTGATCGGGCGCAACAGCGCAAGCCGGATGCCGACGAACTGCCCGCCGACGTTGGCGACCGGCAGCAAGCGGTCGACTGCTTCACGGACTGTGGCGATCCACGTCAGAAACGGCAGCGTGGCGTGGTGCGAGGCGTCGAACGGACGCAGCAGGGCTTGCCAGCCGCGGGCATCCGCGGCGATCGGCACGAGATGCAGCGGCACGAGCCACAACAGGCCCCAGCCGGCGGTGGCCAGCAGATGGAAGATGTCCTGAACGCCTTCGTGGACGACGATCCATGCCGTCAGCGCCAGCCCTGCAAGGCCGGCGATCGTCGCCCACAGCCCGGCCTTCACGTCAACGCGGAAAAGCCGCCGTTGGCCAGGCCGAGTTCTCCGATGACGTCGCGGACGCGCGGCGAGAGCAGGGCGGAAAGTTCATCCGTGTGCCGGTAGTCGTGCATCGTGGGCGTCAGGCCGCGTCGCGTCGCCGGGTGGCCGTAGATTTCCGTCAGCCCCGGGGGTAGATGATTGAGTGCCTTGAGCAGCGCGGGTTCGTCCATTGCGCCGGTGTCGGAGATGCCGAAGATGTGGTCGTTGTGGGCAATGCCGGCGCGCTCCAGGCGGCTGCGCATCAAGCTCACCCACGGTGCCAGCCACCACTGCATGCCCGGCTCGGCGGGCAGCCGCACCGCCTTCAGCCCGTATTCCGCACCGATCGACAGGATCAGCGACAGGATCGTCGGGTGCATGTGGAAGTGCTTGTGGGCATTGACGTGATCGAGCTTCAGGCCGGTGGCGGCGAAGGCTTCGAACTGGGCGCGGATTTCCGCGGCGAGCTGGCGACGCACGTGCGGCAGGAAGAAGAAGCGTGCACCCTGCCGGGCCATATGGTCGCCGAAGCGCCCGTCGGGTCCGACCAGCGCCGGAATGTCCGACGCGGGCAGCGTCGCCTTGCCGTCGGCGAGCACCAGGTGCAGCCCCACCGCGAGTTTGGGCAGCCGCTGTGCGCGGGCGATGGCGTCGGGTGCCGATGGCGCCGACACCATCAGGCTGGTGGCGTTGAGCACGCCTTCCGTATACGCCTGTTCCACCGCATCGTTGACGGCGGAATCGAGCCCGAAGTCGTCGGCGGTGATAATGAGCCCGGTCGGCTTGCCAGGCGAGGTGCTGGTGCCGCGGTCCTCGGTGGTGACCGCCCAGGCGCGGGTCATGCTTCGTGCGCGTGCAGGAAGTGGTAGAACTCGACCCCTTCGCGCAGGCGACGCTTTGTCATGTCCCAGCTCGTCATCATTTCCTTGACGATTTCCCAGATCTTCGACGGGCGGAAGTAGAACGCGCGGTAGAAGCGCTCGACACCGTGGAAGATCTCTTCCTTGGACAGGTTCGGGTAGCTGATGGTCGCCAGCTGCACGCCTTTTTCGTTGACCAGGTTGTGCTCGTCGCTGTGCGTCAACCAGCCGTTGTCGACGGCCTGCTTGTAGAGCGTGGTGCCGGGGTAAGGCGCGGCCAGCGATACCTGGATGGTGTGCGGGTTGATGGACTTGGCGTAGTCGATGGTCTTCTGGATCGTTTCCGGTGTCTCGCCTGGCAGGCCAAGGATGAAGGTGCCGTGGATGGTGATGCCGAGCTTGCGGCAGTCTTGCGTGAAGCGGCGTGCGATGTCGGTGCGCAGGCCCTTCTTGATGTTCAGCAGGATCTGGTCGTCGCCGGACTCGTAGCCCACCAGCAGCAGGCGCAGGCCGTTGTCGTGCATGATCTTGAGCGCATCAAAGGGTACATTGGCCTTGGAGTTGCACGACCACGTCCAGCCCATCTTGCCCAGCCCGCGCGCGATGGCATAGACGCGTTCCATGTTCTCCTTCGACAGGTCGGTGAAGGTGTCGTCGTCGAACATCAACTCCTTCACTTCCGGCATGTTGTCCTTGATCCATTGCGCCTCGGCCAGCACGCTGTCGGCCGAGCGTACGCGATAGCGGTGCCCGCCCACGGTCTGCGGCCACAGGCAGAACGTGCACTTGGAGCGGCAGCCGCGCCCGGTGTAGAGCGACACATAAGGGTGCTGCAGATAGCCGATGAAGTAGTTATTGATGGTCAGGTCGCGCTTGTAGACGGGCGCTACGAACGGCAGCTCGTCCATGTTCTCGATCGTTGCACGCGGCGGGTTGTGCACCACGTGATTGTCGGCGTCGCGCCATGACACGCCGCGCACTTGCTTGATCGGCATCTTGAAGGCGAGGTCGCGGCAGGTGTAATCGAACTCCTCGCCGCACACGAAGTCGATCGCGGTGGTGGCCAGCAGCGCGCCGTCGGGCTCGATCATGGTTTTGGCGCCGACCATGCCGATCAGCACCTGCGGGTTGCGCCCTTTCAGCAGTTCCGCAAATTTTGCGTCCGTCGGGAACGACGGTGTGCTGGTGTGGATGATGACCAGCTCGTAGCGGGCAGCGATCTTCAGCGTGTCTTCCACCGACAGCTCGTCAGCCGGTGCGTCCAGCAGGCGTGAATCCGGTACCAGCGCCGCGGGCTGTGCCAGCCACGTCGGATACCAGAAGCTCTTGATTTCACGCTTGGCCTGATAGCGGCTGCCAGCGCCGCCGTCGAAACCGTCAAAGGACGGCGCCTGCAGGAATAGCGTCCGATAGACGTCCTGGCGCGAGCTTGTCGCCACATCCCCATGAGCAGCGCTCGCGGCGGGCGTGCCGCTTGACTGTGAGGGCGGCTGGCTGGACGGGCTGAAGTCTTTACGCAGGGCCGTGGTTGCAGGGGTGCTCATGTCGTGGTGTGCTCCGGCGGGGTTGGGCCCGCTTCAGGATGGCCTGGTTCGCTGGTATCGTTGCGGAACAGGCCCTTGTTGTCGAAATCGAGGTTGCGCCCTGCCCAGACCACGCGGCGGCGCGCAAACCCCATTCCCCACAGGATCAGGTTCAAGGTATCGCGCAGCGGAACGAGGGGCAAGGTAAGCAATCCACGTACAAAATGTCCCCGCGAACCCGCTGTAACGGTGAAGTGTAATACGGCACGCGTCGCAAGCGTTAGGGCGAGCAGGGTGCGTGTGGCGGGTGTCACGGGTGCCAGCAGTGCGCCGATGATCGCAATTGCAGCGTCGAAGCTTACGAACGCGAAGGTGTAACCGAGCGGGTTCAACATGCGAATGGTGCGCAGCCAGCGCAATTCGCGCGCCAGCAGTGCGCGTGGCGAGGTCTCGGCCACGTCGGTGGTGACGATGTAATCGGACAGCACGGTTGAAAGCCCGGCGCGGCGCGTGCGTTCGCCAAGGCGGTAGTCATCCGCCAGTTCGTCGGCGATGGATTGGAAACCGCCGATGACGTCCAGCGTCTCGCGGCGCAAGGCAATGGTGGCGCCAAAACCAAAGCGGCGTGAACCGAACAGATAACTCAACCGGACCGAAGGAACAAACCATTCGTCGATGAACAGGCCTCCCAGATGCGTCCACCAGCCGCCCAGCGCGCGACTCCGATACAGGCAGGTCACGAGCCCGACGTCGGCGTGGGCGAGCGGTGCGCACACGCGCTGCAGGTAGTCGCGGCTTGCCTCGATGTCGCTGTCGGCGATGACGAGCCACGGATGGCGCGCCCGTTCCAGGATGTTCAACAGGTTGCCGACCTTGCGATTGCGGCCGTGTACACGGCTGTTGATCACGATGTCGATGTCACGCTCTGGGAAGTCAAGTTTTACTTGACGTGCCACCGCCAGTGCCGGATCGGCGGTGTCCTGCACGCCGAAGACCACCTGGAACGTCGGGTAATTCTGATCGCAGAACGAGCGCAGGTTCTCGTAAAGTCGAGGCTCGGCGCCGTACAGGGGCTTGAGGATGCTCACTCCGACGGCAGCGCCCTGTCGGGCGTGCCAGCCCCGCACGGTATACACGGCCAGCAGCACGAGCACTGAATACGCAGCCGTGGCACACAACAGCAACCAGCCGATCGCGGAAGCCAGCACAAGGATCATGGGTCCGAAGCCTTTGTGTATCTACACGGCAAGCGGGAACAGAGAAATCTACCCGCCCATTCTGATTGATTTTCTGGGCGCGGATTGAAACCGGTATTTCGGCAGGCCTGCGAACATCGACCGCAGTGTCGCGCATTTTCCTGCCGAAACGAGGCGTTCTGCACTGCATCAAACGTTGTTAAAATGCTTCTTTCATATAGCGAGATGTCGTGATGCCTTCAATCCCAACCGGCGTCGTGCGGCAGGCTGCGGCGCAGGCCCAGCCGAACATTGCGCTCGTGAAGTACTGGGGCAAGCGCGATGTCGCGTTGAACCTGCCAGTGGTGGGCTCGTTGTCGATCACGCTGGACAGCATCTGGACGCGCACGCTCGTGTGCTTCGAGCCGGCGCTGGCGCAAGACACGTTCATCCTCAATGGCGTTGCGAACGCCGCCGCAGGCGCACGGGCGAGCACGAGCCTCGACGTGCTGCGTGCGCGGGCCGGCATCACGACGCGGGCACGCATTGAGACCCGCAACAACTTCCCAACCGGCGCCGGGCTGGCGTCTTCGGCATCCGGTTTCGCGGCCCTTGTCACGGCGGCAGCCGCGGCGCTGGGGCTGGAACTGGATGCGCGCGAACGCTCGGTGCTGGCGCGGCGCGGTTCTGGTTCCGCGGCGCGGTCGATCTTTGGCGGCTATGCGGAGTGGCACCGCGGCACGCGCGATGACGGCACGGATTCCTGTGCCGAACCGCTGCTGGCAGCATCTGCATGGCCACTGCGCGTCGTCGTTGCCGTGACTTCCGAGGCGCAGAAGTCCGTCAGTTCGACAGACGGCATGCTGCGCACGGCGCGTACTTCCCCCTATGAGCGGGCCTGGGAGTCGACGCAGGAAGCTGATCTCGCCGAAGCGCGGGCAGCCATCCACGCGCACGACTTCGCGAAGCTGGCGGCGGTTTCCGAGGCCAGCTGCCTGAAGATGCATGCACTGGCGATGGCAGCGCGGCCCGGTCTGCTGTACTGGAACGCCGCGACGATGGCCGGTCTGCACTGCGTGCGCCAGCTGCGTGCGGAAGGCGTACCGGTATTTTTCACGGTGGATGCCGGCCCGCAGTTGAAGGCCGTGTGCCTGCCGGAAGCGGCTGAAAAAGTCGCCGCCGCGCTGTGCGAGCTGCCGGGGGTGCTGCGCATCGTTGAATGCGGCCTGGGCGCCGGCGCGCGCGTCATTCCCATGGAGACAGTCGCGGCATGAACGTGACGGCCAGCGCGCCCGGCAAGGTCGTGCTGCTGGGGGAATATGCGGTGCTGGAAGGTACGCCGGCGCTGGTTGCAGCGATGAACCGGCGCGCAACGGCGCAGGTGTCTCCCGCTGGAACGCGCGCCTGCTTTGTGGAGGCGCCGGACATCTGCCCTGCAGCACAGGCTTTCACGCTCGATGCTGATGGCCATGTGCAGTGGCAGCAGGCTGCAGCAGGAAAACAGCTCGCGCTGGTGGCGACCATTGTCGAGGCCCTCGCAGCGCACGGTGGGCTGCCACGCGCCGGATGGCGCTTGCGGTTGGATAGTTCCGCATTCTTCGAACACACCGACGGCGTGAACGCCAAGCTCGGGTTGGGTTCCAGTGCAGCGGTTACGGTGGCCTGTGCTTCCGCGCTTGCCGTCTACGCCGGCCACGCCGATCGTGTGGCAGATCGCGCTGCCTGGCTTGGTGAAGTGCTGGCCATTCACAGAGCTTTTCAGGACGGCCGTGGCAGCGGTCTGGACATCGCCGCGTCGCTGCAGGGTGGGGAACTGATCTTCCAGCCGGGCGGCGGCACACCTTGGGCGGAAGCGTTTGCGTGGCCGGCGGAACTCGAACGCCTTTACGTGTGGTCTGGCCATTCCGCATCCACGGCGCGTTTTCTCGGCATCCTCGCCGCGTGGCGACAGGCGCAGCCGAAGGATTACGACGCTCGCATGGCGGTGCTGCAGCGAGCTACGGAAGCCGGCGTTGCCGCTGCCCGTGCGCAGGGTCCGGAAGCGCTGCTGGGCTCGGTTCGCCGCATGGCCGAAGGGCTGCGGGAATTCGGGCAGGCGAGTAAAATCCCCGTTTTCTCGGCCGATCACGAAGCGATTGCCGCGGTCGTTGCCCGCCTGGGTGGCGCCTACAAGCCCTGCGGGGCGGGCGGTGGCGACTTGGGCATGGCAGTGGTCACCGGTGTGGATGCCCGGCAACGGGTGATCGCGGCACTCCACGCGTGCGGCTACGGGTGTGTGGCGTTGGAGACCGATCCGCAAGGGTTGGCGCTCCACGTCGAAAGTTGATTCCCGGTGAGGTAGACCATGACTGCAGAACGTTCCCGGATTCCGAAGTTCTACAAGCTGTCCGTCCACGACCGCATGCGCCTGATGCACGAGCGCGGCTGGGTGGACGACAACGATTACCGCGCGCTGGTCAGTGGCGACCATACGCTGAAGGTCGGCACCGCCGACAAGATGATCGAGAACGTTGTCGGCGTGATGGGGTTGCCGGTCGGTCTGGCACTGAACTTCCTTATCAACGGCAAGGACTACGTCGTGCCGCTGGTGGTGGAAGAACCATCCATCGTCGCGGCGCTGTCGTCGGCGGCGAAGATCGTGCGCAGCGCCGGCGGCTTTGAAACCTCCTCCACCGATCCGGTACTGATCGGCCAGGTGCAGGTGTGCGATATCCAGAACGTCGCGCGGGCGCAGGCTCAGCTCGTGCAGCGCAAGCAGGAGATTCTGGACCTCGCGAACAGCCTGCATCCGGCGATGGTGGCACGCGGCGGCGGCGCGCAGGATCTGGAAGTGCATCTGCACCATCTGCCGGACGGCAAGGGCGACATGCTGGTCGTGCACCTGCTTGTCGACACGCGCGACGCGATGGGTGCGAACCTCGTCAACACCATGTGCGAAGGCATCGCTTCCCTAGTGGAGGCGATCAGCGGCGGCAAGGTGTTCCTGCGCATCCTGTCGAACCTGTCGGACCGCGCATTGGCGCGCGCCAAGGTCGTCATTCCGCTCGACAAGCTCGTCGACGGCGAATACGACGGCGAACAGGTGCGCGACGGTGTGATTCTGGCGAACGATTTCGCCCGTGTCGATCCGTACCGCGCCACCACGCACAACAAGGGCGTCATGAACGGCATCGACGCCGTAGCGCTCGCCACCGGCAACGACTGGCGGGCGATTGAGGCCGCAGCGCACGCCTACGCTGCCCGCTCCGGGCGCTACACGTCGATGACGCGCTGGTACAAGGGCGAAAACGGCGAGCTCGTTGGCGAGATCGAGCTGCCGCTGAAAGTCGGTACCGTCGGCGGCCCGCTCCAGTCCAACCCCACGGTGGCGCTGAACCATCGCCTGCTCGGCATCGAGCACGCCACGGAACTGGCCGAAGTCATGGCCGCGGTTGGGCTCGCGCAGAACTTCTCCGCCATCAAGGCGCTGTCTACCAGCGGCATTCAGCAGGGCCACATGACGCTGCACGCGCGCTCCGTGGCGATGGCGGCAAAAGTGCCTGCCGAGTTGTTCGATACCGTCGTCGAGCGCCTTATCGCCTCCGGCGAGATCAAGATCTGGAAGGCGCAGCAGCTGCTGGTGGAAGTACGCAAGCAGGCACACGCACCGGCCGCTACCGGCGCGGAAGCGGTGGGGCAGCACAAGGCGGCGGGCTACGGCAAGGTCATCCTGCTCGGCGAGCACGCCGTGGTCTACGGCAGCCACTGCATCGCCGCGCCCGTGCCGCTGGCGATCCAGGCGCGCGTGCAGGAAACCGATGCCGGCGGCGTGCAGATGGTGATTCCGCGCTGGGGCGTGGAATACCGCCTGCAGCGCGATCCGGCGCATCGCGACTCGTTCCAGAAATCACTCGGTATTATCTTCGACCGCCTCGGGCTCATCGAGCGTTCGATGCGCATCGAGGTGTATCCGAACGTGCCGCGCGCCCATGGCCTTGGCGGGTCGGCGGCGATGGCAGTGGCCATCATCCGCGGGCTGGACGTGAAATATGGCCTGCACCTGTCCGACGAGGACGTGAACGCTATTGCGTTCGAATGCGAGAAGATCGCCCACGGCACGCCATCCGGCATCGATAACACCATGGCGACTTACGGCAAGTTCCTGTTGTATCGCCGTGCCCAGAACGGTGAACCGGCGCTGATGCGCGAGATCAAGGTAAAGAAACCGCTGCCGCTGGTCATCGGCATGAGCGGCAAGGAAAGTCTGACCGCCCGGACCGTGGGCGACGTGCGCGAAGCGTGGCAACGCGATCCGAAACTCTACGAGCGCATCTTCAACGAGATCGACGAGCTCACGCTGGCGGCGTGGAAGGCACTGCAGGCTTGGGATCTGCCGCGCCTCGGCGACCTCATGAATGTGTGCCACGGCGTGCTCAACGGCCTGAAGGTATCGAGCTGGGAACTGGAAGAACTCGTGCAGATCGCCCGCGATGCCGGTGCGGCCGGTGCCAAGCTGACAGGTGGCGGCGGTGGCGGGTCCATCGTCGCGCTGTGCCCGGATGGCACGCAGCCGGTCATGGCGGCGCTGCGCAGCCGCGGGTACCAGTGCATGGAGGTGCAGGTTGGGTAAGCCGGTGATGGGCGGCGCTTCGCTGCCGAACACGCGCGTCGTTTCCTTCGATGACGAGCCGCTCGTGCTCGTCGATTCCGACGACCGCGAGGTGGGGTTCCTCGAGAAAGCCGAAGCGCACCGGGGCGCGGGTACGCTGCACCGTGCGTTCTCGATCTTCGTGGTCAACGCCGCTGGCGAGCTGCTGCTGCAGCAACGTGCCGCGGGCAAGCGGTTGTGGGGGGGCTTCTGGTCGAACACCTGCTGCAGCCATCCGCGCCGCGGCGAGGCGATGGAAAGGGCAGTTCATCGGCGCTTGAACGAGGAACTCGGCTTCGATTGCGAACTGAAGTTCCTGTTCAAGTTCGAGTATCAGGCCCAGTTCGACGCCGATGGTGCGGAGCACGAGTTGTGCTGGGTGTTCATCGGCCACTCCCAAGCCGCGGCACGTGTGAACGCGACCGAGATTTCCGCCACGCGCTGGATCGCTCCGGCGGCGCTGGATGCCGAGATGGCGGCGCATCCGGAAACGTTTACGCCGTGGTTCAAGATCGAATGGGCGCGCATCAAGCGTGACCACCATCAAGAGCTTGTTCCCTGAAGTCGTTTATCATTGTGCATTGCAATGCAGGAACGCGCAGGGCATTCCCCTGCCGTGACGTTTCCAGGAGATTGACATGGGTATCCCAGTAAGCCAGCAGGCCGCGATCGCCAAGTACATCATCGGCAAGAAGCTCAAGGGCGAAAAGCGCTATCCCCTCACGCTGATGCTCGAGCCGTTGTTCCAATGCAACCTGGAATGCCCGGGCTGCGGCAAGATCGACTACGAGTCGCACATCCTGAAGCAGCGCCTGAGCGTCGAGGAATGCATGCGCGCGGTGGACGAGTGCGGTGCGCCCGTGGTGTCGGTGGCCGGCGGCGAGCCGCTCGTGCACAAGGACATCAAGGCCATCGTCGACGGCTTCCTGGCGCGCGGCAAGTTCATCTATCTGTGCACGAACGCGATCCTGCTGGAAAGCAAGCTCGACCTGTTCACGCCGTCCGACCACTTCACGTTTTCCGTCCATCTCGACGGCATGCGCGAACGCCACGACGAGAGCGTGGGCCGCGAGGGCGTGTTCGATACGGCCGTCGCGGCGATCCGCGAAGCCAAGCGCCGCGGCTTCCGCGTCAACATCAACACCACGCTGTTCACCACTGCGAATCCGCAGGAAGTTGCCGACTTCTTCGATTTCGCGACGAACGACCTGAAGGTCGATGGCATCACGGCATCGCCGGGCTATCACTACGACCACGCGCCGAACCAGGATGTATTCCTGGGTCGTACGCAGTCCAAGGAGTTGTTCCGCGGCATCTTCAAGATCAAGAAGGATCGCAGCTCGAAGTGGCCGATGTCGCACTCGGGGCTGTTCCTCGATTTCGTGTGCGGCAACCAGACTTACCAGTGCACGCCGTGGAGCATGCCGTGCCGCAACGTGTTCGGCTGGCAGAAGCCGTGCTACCTGCTGGTCGACGAAGGTTATGAGCCGACTTTCAAGGCGCTCATGGAAAACACCGACTGGGACCACTACGGTGTCGGTCGCAACCCGAAGTGCGCGAACTGCATGGCGCATTGCGGTTTCGAGGGAACGGCGGCGGAAGACAGCGCCAGCCATCCGCTCAAGGCAGCACTTGCTGCTCTGCGCGGGCCGAAGCTCGAAGGTCCGTTTGCCCCCGAGCTGCCGCTGATGTACGACCCGGCCGAGTTCAAGCGCGGACAGGTTTCGACGATCACCTCGGTGCCGTTGTCCAGCATTACCGGTGGTGCGAGCTGCGCACGCCCGAAGGCCGAGCTGGTCAACGCGGATTGATCGATAGCGTCGTGTCTTCGGGTCTGGATGCGGTTCGAGCGCCTGCGTTCGAGCCGCATTTCCGTATGGGAGTCCGGGCGTGGATGTAGCAATGTGGCTGGCATTGCCCGGCGCAGTGATGTGGGTCGGGTTGCTTTTGGTCCCGTGGCTGCCGTGGCTGACGCGCGAGCACCTCGAACCGGAACCGGCAGGCAAGGCCGACGTTTCCGGCGTGACGGTGCTGGTCCCGGCGCGCGACGAGGCTGCCGTGCTGGCGCGCACGCTGGTCGGCTTGCGGGCGCAGGGCGAGGGCCTGAAAATCATCGTCATCGACGATGAATCCACGGATGGGACGGCGACCATCGCGCGATCAGCGGGCGCCGAAGTCGTCGCCGGAAGCGTGAGGCCAGAAGGCTGGGTGGGCAAGCTGTGGGCGCTGGAACAAGGCCTGCGGCAGGTCCAGACCCCGCTCGTGCTGCTACTGGACGCCGATATCGAGCTCAAGCCCGGGATGCTGGCCGCCCTGCTGCGGCGCAAGCGGGCGCAGGGCGTGCAGTTCATTTCGCTCATGGCGGATCTGCGACGCACGAGCTTCTGGGACACTTTGCTGTTGCCCGCGTTTGTCTACTACTTCAAGTTGCTATACCCGTTTGCAGTATCCAATTCGCGCAGTCGGTGGGTGGCTGCCGCTGCAGGCGGGTGCGTGCTGGTGGAAACGCAGGCGCTGCGGACGGCGGGCGCGTTTGCCTCACTGCGCGATGCGCTAATCGACGACTGCACCCTGGCGCGACGCATCAAGGATTCCGGTGGCCGGACGTGGGCGGGTTTGAGCCGCGGCGTCGTGAGTTTGCGTCCTTACGGCAGTCTGGGCTCGATCTACCAGATGGTGGCGCGTTCCGCGTATACGCAGTTGCATTATTCGGTGGCGCTGCTACTGGTGGTCACGGCACTTTTCGCCTTGGCCTACTGGTTGCCGGTTGTCGCGTTGTTGTCGGCATCACCGAACGGCATGGGGGTTGCGGCGGTGGCACTTGCCGCCATGGTCGCCAGCTACGTTCCGACACTGCGCTACTACGGCGTTCCGGTGCTCTATGCACTACTGCTGCCGGTCACGGCCACGCTCTACCTCGCCATGACCTGGGGGTCGGCGCTGCGCTACTGGCGTGGCGTGCGTTCGCTGTGGAAGGGCCGGAGCTATGCACGTTGAATGTGGTTACCAATAATGCCAAATTTTCATTCATGCGAGATTAACCGGCGGCAGGTTAAAGTACGACGATCATGAAACCGACGATGCGCTTTCTGAATGGGGCCGTGCTGGCGGCAGGCCTGATGGTAGGGACTGGAGCATATGCGCAGTCTCCGGCTGCAGCTCCGGCGGCGACGCCTGCCGGAGCGCCGCCTGCCACGGCCGATGCCGCGCAGGCCGCTATCCGGCAGACCGTTGATCGCCTGCAGACGACCCTCGTGGATGTGATGCGGCATGCGGCTACGCTGGGCTACAAGGGGCGCTACAAGCAGCTCGATCCCGTCGTGCGCGGCAGCTTCGATTTTGCCCTGATCACGCGCATCGTGATGGGAGCTGATTGGGCCAAGCTTTCGGCCGACGAGCAGGGTCGCCTGCAGGAAGCCCTGACGCGTTTGAGCGTGTCGATGTACGCCAGTGAATTCGACGATTATTCAGGGCAGAAGTTCACGTTCGACGGCGCGCGCGCGGCAGCTGGTGGGCAGCTTGTCCGCTACATCTTCCAGTCCGGCAATGATCGCATCCACTTCGACTACCAGATGCGCCGCACGGCTGCGGGCGACTGGAAGATCGCGAATGTGATCGTCGATGGCGTCAGCGATCTGGCCCTCAAGAGCGGCCAGTACCGGTCGTTGTTCGAAAAGCAGGGTTTCAAGGGGCTCGTGAGCTGGATCAACCAGCAGATCGAAAAGAACGGCGGTTGATCCACGCCGCGGATTAGTTCCATTGCGGCGCACTGTCGACACCGTTGGATACTGGGTACGTTATGGCACGTGGGGGGAGAACATGGCCGCTACCGGGAACAAGGCGAAACCGCTGACTTCGGTGCTGTCGTCCCTGCAGCTTGACGAGCACGCGGTTCCGGGGCTCGTGGATTTGTCTGCCGCGCAGCAGAAGCGGCTGGTGGATACGGTACACGCCGTCCAGTCCGCGCAGCGAGTGGAATTGGCGGCCGCCATCGAGGCTGCGCTGCGCCACGTGCCGCTGTTGCTGCGGCGCCCAGTGCTGAAGATCCTGCGCGGTTGAAGGCCTGATTGTGGCCGGCCTCACGATCCGCGCGGAAATCCTGAAGCTGGCCCGGCTGTGCCGGGTCGATGCCGGGCAACTCGAATTCCTGGACGGCGTGCCGGCCCCTCAACTACGCATGTTTCGCGAAGCGGTGCAGGATTCCCTGTTTGCCGGTGATGACGCCGTGCTGTTCAAGCGTCTGGGGGCTGCCGGTGCGCTGCTGCCGCTGGCCCTGGTGGCCTTTCTGGCCCAGAAAGTGTTCGGCCCGGTACTGGGCGCGCGCGTCGCGGGGGAAATGAGCGCGCAGCGTGCCATCGCGCTTGCCGCCCGGCTGCCGGTGGAATTTCTTGCCGACATCAGCGTGGAGCTCGACCCGGCCCGTGCGCGCGACATCCTCCGCGGCCTGCCGCCGGAACGGATCCGCGACGTGGCGCGCGAGCTGCTGGCACGTGGCGAGTTCGTCACCATGGGGCGTTTCGTGGGCTACCTGACGCACGAGGCGATCCGCGCCACCCTCGATGCCTTCACCCGGCCCGGCGACCTGCTGCGCGTCGCGTTCTTCGTCGAGGATCAGGCGCGCCTCGACGAGATCGTCGGCATGATGGCGGACGCACGCTTGATGGACGTCATGCGAGCGGCTCAGGCGGATCCGGATGGTCTGTGGGCACAGGCTGTTGCTCTGTTGAGGGACATCAGCGTGCCGCTCAAGCGCAAGCTCGGCGAGCTCGTCACCGGGCAGCCGCCGGAAGTGCTTGCAAGCCTTGCACAGGCCGCGCATCGCCAGCAGCTTTGGGACGACATCCTGCAGGTCGTGGCGTGCATGTCGGAGCCGGCCCAGCGCCGTGTTGCCACGCTGCCGGCCCTGTGTTCCGCCGAGATCATGGGCAGTGTGCTCGTCAGCGCGGATGCCGGCGCGCTGTGGAAGGATCTGCTGCCGCTCGTCGATTTCATGGAAGAACCCCAGTTGCGCAGCATGGCGGATGCCGCCACTTCGGCCCTGCCGGTCGAAGCGCTCGGACGGGCGCTGAACGCAGCAAATGCCGGCGGCAAGTGGGAGGCGATCCTGCGGCTGGCGCGCGGCATGTCCGCCGCCCAGCTCGACCGTGTCGGCGCCGCCGCGGAAACGCTGCCGAAGAATGCGATTGCCGGACTGCTTTTGATGGCAGACGAGCGCGGATTATGGGACGCGTTCCTGCCGATCGCCGCCGGCCTGTCGGACCCTCTGCGCCGGCAGGTGGCCGAGCTTGCGGTGGTGGCGACGCCGGCGATGCGCGAACGCATCATCGATGCGGCACGTGCCGCCCCGCAGGCGCTGTGGCCTGCGCTGCTGAAGGTAATCGCGCTCGTGCCACCGCCCCAGCGTGTGGCCTACGCCGAGACGGTGGCGCGGCGCGCACGGGCCGAACCCGGCCTCGTCGAGCGGCTCGCGCCTGCGGCCGAAACCCTCGGCTTGCAGGATCTGCTGCAGATCGCGCGGACTGCTCTTTCGCAGCCATCACAGAGCGAATGAAAGCGTCGCCGCGCGCCGCAAAGGCGCGGCCTGCCGAACCGGTTAGCCGGCGCTTGCAGACAGACTGCACGATTTATGCGAAAATCCCGCCCCATTACGACGACTTGAATGCGTGTAGACGCGGGCCGGCTTCCCGTCGGAGCGTGTGCTGCGGACTCTTTTCAGGAGCGCGACGGGGTCGGCGGGTGCGGAATCACGGGGCGAATGCCCTGCGACGCCGCGCAGAACCAGTTTTTCAGCTCTCTTGCTCACTCAATTGAATGGACGTTGTGGCTATGGCTTCCGGAACCATCGTGCAAATCATCGGCGCCGTCGTGGACGTGGAATTCCCGCGTGACGCCATCCCGAAAATCTACGACGCGCTAACGGTCGAAGGACAGGATCTGGTGCTGGAAGTCCAGCAGCAGATGGGCGACGGCGTCGTGCGCTGCATCGCCATGGGCGTCAGCGAAGGGCTGAAGCGCGGCCTCGCGGTGGCAAACACCGGCGAGCCGATTTCCGTGCCGGTCGGCCCGGCCACGCTGGGCCGCATCATGAACGTGCTCGGCCAGCCGCAGGATGAACGCGGCCCCGTCAACGCCGACCAGCGCTGGTCGATCCACCGCGAAGCGCCGAGCTATGAGGATCAGTCCAGCTCCGCGGAGCTGCTGGAAACCGGCATCAAGGTCATCGACCTGCTGTGTCCGTTCGCGAAGGGCGGCAAGGTCGGTCTGTTCGGCGGTGCCGGTGTCGGCAAGACCGTGAACATGCTGGAACTCATCAACAACATCGCCACCAAGCACTCCGGCCTGTCGGTGTTCGCCGGCGTTGGCGAGCGCACGCGCGAAGGCAACGACTTCTATCACGAAATGTCGGAAGCCGGCGTCATCAAGCTCGATGACCTGTCGCAGTCGAAGGTGGCCATGGTCTACGGCCAGATGAACGAGCCGCCCGGCAACCGTCTGCGCGTTGCGCTGTCAGGGTTGACGATGGCCGAATACTTCCGCGACGAAGGCCGCGACGTGCTGCTGTTCATCGACAACATCTACCGTTACACGCTGGCCGGTACGGAAGTGTCCGCACTGCTTGGCCGCATGCCGTCCGCCGTGGGCTACCAGCCGACGCTGGCCGAGGAAATGGGCAAGCTGCAGGAGCGCATCACCTCCACCAAGAAGGGGTCCATCACCTCCGTTCAGGCCGTGTACGTGCCGGCGGACGACTTGACCGACCCATCTCCGGCCACCACGTTTGCGCATCTGGATTCCACCGTCACGCTGTCGCGTGAAATCGCCTCGCTGGGCATCTACCCGGCCGTCGACCCGCTGGACTCCACCTCCCGCCAGCTCGACCCGAACGTCGTCGGCGAAGCGCATTACCAGACGGCCCGCGACGTGCAGGGCGTCCTGCAGCGCTACAAGGAACTGAAGGACATCATCGCCATCCTGGGCATGGACGAGCTCTCGGAAGAGGACAAGCTTGCCGTGTCACGCGCCCGCAAGATCCAGCGCTTCCTGTCGCAACCCTTCCACGTTGCCGAAGTGTTCACGGGCTCACCTGGAAAGTACGTATCGTTGAAGGACACCATCCGCGGCTTCCGCGGTATCGTGGACGGCCAGTACGACAACCTGCCGGAGCAGGCGTTCTACATGGTCGGCACCATCGAGGAAGCGGCCGAGAAGGCGAAATCCCTCTGAGTGCGAGCGGCACGATCGCAGGTCGTGCCGGCGTTTGATGCATCGGCGAGAAATTGAACATGGCAGCAATCCAGGTCGATATAGTCAGTGCCGAAGGACAGATCCACCACGGCGAGGCCGCGATGGTGTTTGCTCCGGCTCAGGAAGGTGAGGTGGGTATCGCGCCCCGCCACGCACCATTTCTCACGTATCTGAAGGCTGGTGAAGTCCGCGTCAAGACCCTCGGCGGCGAGGAACTCCACTTTTTCGTCGGTGGCGGCATTCTCGAAGTGCAGCCGCAATCCGTGACGGTGCTGGCCGACACCGCGCTGCGCGCGCATGACGCGGATGAGGCGGCGGCTGAGGAAGCACGCCGCGGCGCGGAAGAGAAACTCGCGAACGCCAAGGGTGATATGGATCTCGCCCGGGCGCAGGCGGAACTCGTTCAGGCTGCCGCGCTCGTCCAGTTCATCAAGAAGATCAAGGGCCAAACCCACCTCTGATGGCCCGATGGCCGCATCCGGTGTGGCAGACGAAACGGGCGGAGGCTGCCCGATGAACGCAATTCCACGGTGTATCCACGCCGTTATCCTCGCGGCCGGCAAAGGGACGCGCATGCGTTCCGCCCAGCCGAAGGTGCTCCATGCCGTTGCCGGGCAGCCGATGCTCGCGCACGTCCTGCGGGCCGCCGATGCAGCCGGCGTGGCGGCCTGCCATGTCGTGCTTGGGCACGAGGCGCAACGTGTGCAGGCGTGGCTTGAGGAGCAGGCCGCGACGACGGTGCTGGTCGACACGGCGATCCAGGCGGAACAGCTTGGCACCGCGCACGCCGTGCGCATGGCCATGCCGCAGGTTCCGGATACCGCGGTGGTTGTAGTGCTATACGGCGACGTGCCGCTGATTCCGCCGGAACTTGTCGAGGCGGTCGCTGCGGCTGCGGCAGATGGCTTGGCGATTGTCACCGCCCGCCCGCCGGATCCCTTTGGCTACGGCCGCATCCTGCGCGATGCGGCAGGTGCCGTGCGCGGGATCATCGAAGAGCGCGATGCCAACGCCGCACAGCGCAACATCGGCGAAGTGAACACCGGGCTTCTGGCGGCCCCTGCCCGACGGCTGCGCGAATGGCTGGCCCGCGTCGGCAACGCCAATGCGAAAGGCGAGTACTACCTCACGGATGTCGTCGCGCTGGCGGTGGCCGATGGCGTGACGGTTTGTACCATCGAGGCGAGCGATCCGCAAACGGTAGAAGGCGTGAACGATGCCGTTCAACTCGCGGCGGCGGAGCGCTGCTACCAGCTGCGGTTGGCGCAGCGGCTGCTGAGACAGGGGGTGCGGTTGGCAGACCCGGCACGCCTGGATGTGCGCGGCGAACTCGTCTGTGGGCAGGATGTCTCCATCGACGTGGGCTGCGTGTTCGAAGGCCATGTCGAGCTGGGCGACGGTGTCGTGGTCGGGCCGTACAGCGTCTTGCGTGACATGCGCGTGGGCGTCGGGTCACACATTGCCGAGCAATGCGTACTGGAAGGCTCGGAAGTGGCCGAGCGCTGCACGCTCGGGCCGTTTGCCCATCTACGGCCGGGCACACGGTTGGGCGCCGATGTGCACATCGGCAATTTTGTCGAGGTGAAGAACAGCACGCTGGCCGCCGGAGCGAAAGCCGGGCATCTGACCTACCTTGGCGACGCGACGGTCGGGGCGCGTGTGAACGTCAGCGCCGGTGTCATCACTTGCAATTACGACGGCGCGAACAAACATCGCACCGTGATCGGCGACGACGCCTTCATCGGCACCGACAGCCAGCTGGTAGCGCCTGTCACGATTGCCGCAGAGGCCTTCATTGCGGCGGGCAGCACGATCACGCGCGACGTGGCGAAGCCCGGGCTCACGATCTGCCGCGCGCGTGAACAGCACAGCTACCCGGGCTGGAAGCGGCCAGTCAAGAAAACCTGAACTGGGCCCGTTCAGCGGGCGCCGGGATCGTCGCCAGGCGGCTCGTTGAGTTCCCGTGACGTGGCAGGCGCCTTGAACTTCTTGCCGAGCAGCGTCAGCACGTTGCCGATGTCGCGCGAGATGTTCTGGTGCAGCTCGCGTGCGACACGCGCGGTTTCGGGCAGGTTGCTGAGGATGGGAAGCGGCAGATCGCCCAAGCTTTGGTGCAGGGTGTGGGCGATGCTGGAACCGGTGCCGAGCAGCTGCTCCGCCAGTTCGCGGTTTTCACGCAGTTCATCCATTGCCGCGATGCGTTCGGCTTGATCCTCGGCGCGGGCTTCGGCCTGTGCGGTGGCAGCGTCCAGCACGGTGCTGGCGCGACGTACGCGACGGGCAGTGAGCAGTGCGGCGGCAAGCACGGCGAGAAGGGCTGTGAGCGCGGCGATTTCAACCCAGATCATCGCTTGTCCCTCCGTTGTAGATTCTGACGCTGGCCTTGACGCCCCGCGTTTGGAGCTGCTGCAGGATGGTCTGCACCGTACGCTTGTAGACGATACGGCGGATCAGGCCGGGGGCCACCACGACCATCGGCCGCGCGAGGCGGTTTTCGGCGGCGGCCAGCTCGAAGGGGTTGAGGATCTCGATGCCGATGATCGGCGCGGAACTCGTCGTCACGATACCGGGGGCTCGGGCGAGTCGGGCGTGCAGGGCCTGGAGCTGGCGACGCGTGGCGACGAGTTCGCGCAGGAGCAGGCCGGTCCCCACGAGTGCCACGATCCCCAGGCTGATGACCACAAATGCCATGAACCTGCTCCCTGTTTGCGATGTCGCGCACACTTTACGACACCCGATGGAGGAGACGTGGGGTGCGAAGCGTGCGATGTGCCCTGATAATGCCGAGATATTTTCCTGAAGACTTCAGCAGGTGCATGAGACATGTGTGGAATCGTGGGCGCGGTCGCGGACCGGGACGTTACACCGATGTTGCTGGAAGGATTGCAGCGGCTTGAATACCGCGGCTACGACTCGGCTGGCATTGCACTGATCATCGGCGGACGGCTGCAAGTGCAGCGCGCCGTAGGCAAGGTTGCGCAGCTTGTCGAGCGCTTGAACGAGCAGCCGATCAGCGGTACGGTTGGCATCGCCCACTCGCGCTGGGCCACCCACGGCGGCGTGACGGAAGCGAACGCGCACCCGCACGTCTCCCCGTCCACGGCGGCGCCGCGAATTGCCGTGGTGCACAACGGCATCGTCGAGAATTACGCCGAACTGCGTGAGCAATTGATCGCGCAGGGCTACGTCTTTGCTTCCGAGACCGACACTGAGGTCATCGCGCACCTCGTCCATGCACAGCTTGCCGGGGGGCTTTCGCTGGCGGATGCCGTGCGTGCCGCCATGCACCGGCTGGAAGGCGCCTACGCTATCGTCGTGGTGGACGCGCAGGCCCCGGACCGTTTCGTCGCGGCGCGCGTTGCCAGCCCGCTGGTCGTGGGGCTGGGAGAGCAAGCGAACTACGTGGCGTCTGATGTGCAGGCCCTGCTGCCGCAGACGCATCGTTTCATTTTCCTGCAGGAAGG
Source organism: Nevskiaceae bacterium (assembly GCA_004298465.1). Taxonomy (GTDB): domain Bacteria; phylum Pseudomonadota; class Gammaproteobacteria; order Nevskiales; family Nevskiaceae; genus SCRT01. Next base: position 351,763 of record SCRT01000001.1, read on the forward strand.
CGATGTCGCGGAAATCACCGTTGGTGAGGCCCATATAACCGATGTCGAGGGCAAGGTTGTCCAGCGCGAGGAGACGGTTTCTGGGTTGAGCGCCGGCACCGTGGAGCGGGGATCGTTCCGGCACTTCATGCTCAAGGAAATCCACGAACAGCCGCATGCAGTGGCGGATACATTGTCGGAGCGCCTGAGCGCCCGACACGTGCTGGGTGCCGCCTTCGGTGCACGCGCGCACGAGCTGCTGCCCCAGGTGCGTGCCGTGCACATCGTGGCGTGCGGGACCAGCTATCACGCCGGGCTCGTCGCGCGTTACTACCTGGAACAGTGGGCGCGCGTGCAGTGCACGGTGGAAGTGGCAAGCGAATACCGTTACCGCAAGCCGGTCGTGGCGCCGGGCACGCTGTTTGTCGCCATCTCCCAGTCTGGCGAGACGGCGGACACGCTAGCCGCCATGCGGGCGGCTCGCGAACGCGGGTATCTGGCCACGCTGGTGATCTGCAACGTGCCGGAATCCTCGCTGGTGCGCGAGGCCGATCTGCATCTCATGACGCGCGCCGGGCCGGAAATCGGTGTGGCGAGCACGAAGGCTTTCACCACCCAGCTCGTCGGGCTGGCGCTGCTGGGACTGGCCTTGGCGCAGGCCCGCCAGATCGATGAACGCCTTGTCGCGTTGGCCGTGCGGCAGTTGCGGCGCCTGCCGGAAATGCTGGAGCGCACGCTGGCGCTGGATGCTCCGATCCGGCGCTGGGCAGAGGAATTTGTCGACAAGCGCCACGCGCTGTTCCTCGGGCGAGGTGCGAGCTATCCGATCGCGCTGGAAGGCGCGCTCAAGCTCAAGGAGATCTCCTATATCCACGCCGAAGCCTACGCCGCGGGTGAACTCAAGCACGGGCCGCTGGCGCTGGTGGATGCGGATATGCCGGTCGTTGCCGTGGCGCCGAACGATGCGCTGATCGACAAACTGCGTTCGAACCTGCAGGAAGTGCGTGCCCGCGGCGGCAAACTCTACGTGCTGGCAGACCCCTGCACCGGGTATTCCTCCGGCGACGGCATCGAGGTGCTCGCCATGCCGGAGCGCGTGGCGCCGCTGCAGGTGCCCATCGTCTACACGCTGCCCTTGCAGCTTTTGGCCTACCACGTGGCCGTGATGCGCGGTACGGACGTCGACCAGCCGCGCAACCTTGCAAAGTCGGTGACGGTGGAATAGCGCACATTCAGGCAAGATTCATGCGTTGCAGGGCATCCTGCACGCGACATCGAACCACTGGATGTCGACTTTCAAGTTCCCTTTTAAGCCTTCTTCAAGGAGTCATCGATGAAAAAGATCGTTCTCGCAGTTGCCGCTTCCGCCCTCAGCTTTGGCGTTGCACATGCGGCCGGCCTGTCTCTCGGCGTCAATGCCGCCACCCCGTCGCTGTCGGACACGGTGAACTCCACGGTCTCCGGCGTGCAGGCGGATGTGAAGGGCTCCGCGCATGCGGTCCGCGATTCGGCCAAGTCCAGCGTTGCCGAGCAGAAAGCGAAGATCAGGGCCGAGCGCGAAGCGCGTGCGAAGGCGTCTGCAGAGAGGCGGGAAGCAGCGCGTGCCAAGCTCAAGGCGCGCACGGACGCGGCGAATGCGAAAGTCAACGGCGCAGTAAACTCCGGCGCCAGCAAGGTGTCGGGCGCCCTGAACCAGGCGACGGGTGCCGTCAGCGGTACCGGCGCGTCGGTCAATGCAGCGGGTGGTGTCGGTGGTACCGGCGCGTCGGCCAATGCGACAGCGAACGTGGGCAAATAAGCCACGGCAGCGGTCGTTGCACGCCGGGAGCGCAGGCTGCGCTTCCGGCTTTTTTATGCGACGAGTTCATGGGATGGGAACGGACGTGAGTGAACGACGGATGGCGGGACACGGAGCAGTCGATTGGCCGGCGCTGCCGCTGGGCCGCATCGTTACGGAACGTGGGGCTCTGACGCCGTACGAGATTCCTGAACGCGGCGCGCCTGGCTACACGAACTGCGTACTGCAACCTGGCAGCGAGGTAGAAGTCGGCCAGCTGCTGCGGGCCGCCACGCAGACCCGCCGCCCGCTCGTCATCAGCGCCGGCCGCACCGGGCTGGTCGAGGCCCAGCGCCCGCAAGATGAAACCGTCCTGTCGCTCGAACGCCTCAAGCACCCGTTGCAGTTCACGCTCGCCGACGGCCGAAGCTGCGCGTTGCCAGTCCACGGCGATGCCGGTGCTGTGCTGAATGCCTGGTGGCAGGCGCAAGGCCAGCCGGATGTGGCGGGCGCCACGGTCGAAGTCGAGGCCGGGATGGCTGTGGATGCCGTGAATGAACTGCTTGCGCCGCTCGGCCTGCGGTGGCCGATGGAGCTCGGCTCCAGCAGCGCGGCGAGTGTCGGCGGCTGCGTGGCCAACGCTTCCGCGGGCGCGAACGCCGTACGCCATGGTACGGCGGCGCATCTGTGCGAGCAGGCTTGGGGCTGGTGGGCGGATGGCACGTCGGCCGGGCCATTCAGCGGTCCGTGCTGGCGGCTGCCAGCACCGGAGCAGCTGGCGATCGATTCCACGCACGTTGACCCGACGCTGGGGCTGATTGGCTCGCAAGGCGTGTTCGGCGTCATCACTCGCGTGCGGCTGCGGCTGTGCAAGCAGCCGGCAGCGCGTGAAGGCGTGCTGGTTCCAGTAGCCGACATGGCCCATGCGATGCGGGTGCTTGCAGCTGCGCAGGCGGCATTTCCAGATGCCGTCGAAGAGTTCGAATTCATCGGCCGCGGTGCACTGGAGTGTGTCATGCACCACCTGGGCAGCAAGGTTGCGCTGCCGTTCGCGCCACAGCGCACGCGTGACTGGTGTGTACTGCTGCAAGTAGAAGGCAGTGATCCGGAAACGCTCGCGGGCCAGCTTTACGCGCTGCTGGCGGACACATTGAAAATCGACGATGCCGACATCGGCTACGCGCCGCTGCCGGTGCTCAAGCGCATCCGCCATTCGATCACGGAAGCCAGCAATGCCCGCATGCGGCAGCGTGGCGGCGGCCGCCTGAGCTTCGACACCGCCGTGCCGCGGGTCCGCTTCGGGACTTATCTGGATGCCTTGGCCGGTGAACTGCTGCGGGAATTCCCAGACCTCGAACTCGTTGCCTTCGGCCACGCCGGCGTGGGCGGCGCGCATCTGCACCTGATCGGTTCCGCCGACCATCCGGTGGCGGTGGTACATGATGCGGTCATCGCCCGCATATTCGACGTGACGGCAGCCCATGGCGGAACGTATTCCGCGGAACACGGCGTAGGCCCGAAATGGGCGGATGAATTCCGGCGCCGTGCCGATCCGCGGCAATTCGACCGCCTGCGCGCCGAAAAACGCCGGCGCGATCCTTCCGGTATCCTCAACCCCCGCAGTTTCGGGCTGCTCGACTGAGCCGGTCGAGCGGCGCGGAAAACAACGCGCGGATGGCGGGTTTCACAGAGGTGAAGATGAATCGGGCGATCAAGGTTTTTCTCGGGCTGGTCGCGGCGTTCGTCGTGCTGGTGGTGCTCGGGGTGCTCTACGTGGCGGTGTTCTTCGACGCCAACGCTTACCGCGACACGATCATCTCCAGGATCGAGGCGCAGACCGGGCGCAGCCTCGCGCTGGGTGATATCCACCTCAGCGTGTTTCCCACGCTGGGGCTGAAGATCGACGATGCGGCACTCGGCAACCTGCCTGGGTTCGGGAAAAAGTCCTTTGCCACGGTCAAGCAGGCAGACGTGGCCGTGCGGTTGGTGCCGCTGCTGCTGCATCGCGAGTTGCGGATCAACGCGATCTACGTGTCCGGCCTGACGGTCGACCTGCGACGCAATGCGGACGGCAACACGAACTGGAGCGATCTCGTGACCACGGGCAAGCCGGCGCCCGCGGCACACGTCAAGGCCGAGGGCTTCAATCTGCGGACGGTTGAAATCGGCTCCATCAGTGTCACGGGTGCGGCCGTCCACTATGCCGATGCGCGCACTCGCGCCACGTACCGGCTGGATGATTTCAGCCTGAACATCTCCTCGTTGCAGACACAACGGCCGAGCACGTTTCGCACGCAGTTCAAGATGGCCAGCGATGCGCCGGAAGTGACGTCGGAGGTCAAGGCGACGGGCAAGCTGACCTTCGATCTCGCGGCGAAGCGCTATGGCGTGCAGGACCTCAAGCTCGCGGTGCACGCCGTCGGTGCTGCCGTACCGGGCAAGGAACAGGAACTCAAGCTGTCGGGCGACGTCGATTACGACAGGGCACAGGACGCGCTGCGGCTGGCTTCCGGTCGGCTCGACGTGGCTGGCGTCAGCGCCTATGCGAGTGTCGATGTGGAAAACCTCACACGTGACACGCTGCGCTATTCAGGCAACTTGCGCGTTGATTCCTTCAACCCGCGCGCCGTGCTCGGCAGCCTCGGGATGGCCGGCTACCGGCCGACTGACATCGACGCCCTCAAGGTCGCGACCCTCAGCGCCAAGGTGAATGGCACGCGCGATTCGCTGGCTCTTGCGGATCTGACGCTCAAGCTGGACGACACCACGCTGGGGGGCGCGCTGGCCTTCACGTCCCTGAAGTCTCCCGCCGTGAAGTTCGACCTGCAGCTCGACAAGCTCAATGCCGACCGCTACGTGCCGATTTCGCCGCGAGCGTCCCTGGCGGCCGCGTCGCGCGACCCTGCGGTGACCGGGGACGTGCCGATCCCGATGGACGTACTGGATGGCTTTTCCGCACAGGGCACGCTCAAGGCCGGCCAGCTGACGCTGCACGGTATCAAGATGACGGATGCCGCCGTCAAGCTCGCCGCGCGCGCTGGCAGTGCCAAGAAAATCGACCTGCAAGCCAAGCTCTATGGTGGTTCAGTCGTGAGCAGCACCCGTGCGGTACCGGGCGCAACGGCGCGCTACACGGAGAAGCTGGCGTTGAAGGGTGTCGACATCGAGCCGCTGCTGAAGGACGCGACCGGGAAGGATTTTGTCGCTGGGCGCGGCAACGTGGAAGCGGATCTGGCGGCATCGGGAGCAAGTGTCGATGCACTGTTGAAGACGTCGAGTGGCAAGGTCGCGTTGTCGCTCGCGGATGGTCAGGTGAAAGGTTTCGACCTGGGTCATCTGGCGCGCCAGGTACAAAGCCTGGTGGACAGCGGTGGCAATGTGGATGCCGTGCAGACCACGACCGCGCAGACAACCGACTTCACCGCGCTCACCGCCAGCGGCAAGCTCGCCGCGGGCGTGCTGACTTCGAACGACCTCAAGGGCGCCAGCCCCTTGCTGCGGCTGGCCGGTGCGGGCAGTGTCGATTTCGTGAACAGTACCATCGACTACACGCTCAAGCCGACGTTCGTGAATACGGCGACCGGGCAGGGCGGCAAAACCATGGCGGACTTGCGCGGCGTCACGATTCCCGTGCTCATCACCGGGCCTTTCGACAAGATCCGCTATCGCCCCGATCTCGACGCGCTGCTGAAAGGCAAGGTGAAGCAGGAAGTGGCGCGCCAGCTCGAAAAACACAAGGACGAGATCCGCAAGGGTCGGGAACACCTGAAGAAAGAGATCGACAAGAGCTTGCAGAAAGGCTTGAAGGGCTTGCTGGGTGGCAGCAACTGACGCGAGGCCGCAGTGTTGAAGGGCGCGGCGTGGGGGCTTGCGGCATTGGTGGCCGTGACGGGCGTGGCAGGGTATTGCGCGGCGGCGGAAGTGCAGCAGGCCATCGTCGGCCACAAGGGGTCGCGTTATCACCTGGACCTGCGCATGCGACTTGAGATTCCGGCTGGGGCGGCATGGCAGGTGTTCACGGATTTCGCCGCCCTGCGCGAGCTCAATCCCATCATCACAGAGGTCCATGCCACGCGCATTGCGGCCGACCGCTTCGAGGTCGATGCCACCGTCCACGCTTGCGTGCTGGTGTTCTGCCGCAGCGTGCGGCAGTTGCAGGATGTGCGGCTTTATCCGCAGGCCCAAGGCGGCGTGATCGACGGCCGCGTGGTGCCGGCGCACAGCGACTTCAGCTATGGGATACAGCGCTGGGACATCGCTCCATGCTCGGCTGAGGCGCAAACCACCTGCCTGCGGTTCGTCGCGGATCTGGAGCCGAAGTTCTGGATTCCGCCGTGGATCGGCAGCGTCCTCGTCGAACACAAGATGCGCAAGGAAGCGGAGACGGTCGCGCGCAACGTGGAACTCAAGGTGCTGCGCAACCGGCAAGCGGCACAGCCATGAAACCCGCCGTCTATGCCGAGCGCTTGCTGGTGTGGTACGACCGTGCCGGACGGCACGACCTGCCGTGGCAGAAGCCGCGCACGCCGTACCGTGTGTGGCTGGCGGAGATCATGCTGCAGCAGACGCAAGTAGCCACCGTCATTCCGTATTTCCAGCACTTCATTGCGCGTTTTCCGGATGTTCAGGCACTCGCTGCCGCGGCACCGGATGAAGTCCTGGCGGCGTGGTCGGGGCTCGGCTACTACGCGCGTGCCCGCAACCTGCACGCAGCTGCGCGCCGTATCGTCGGTGAACTCGGCGGAAACTGGCCGCAGACGCTGGACGGCTGGCTCGCACTGCCGGGCATCGGGCGCTCCACGGCCGGTGCGGTGCTGGCCCAGGCCTTCGGCCAGCGCCACGCGATTCTCGACGGCAATGTGCGGCGCGTGCTCGCGCGCCACACCGGCATCGCCGGTTGGCCCGGCGTGCCGGCTGTGGCGCGCGAGCTGTGGACGGTTGCGGAGCAACGCCTTCCGCACCGCCGTCTTGCAGATTACACGCAGGCGCAGATGGATCTTGGCGCACTGCTGTGCACGGCGCGAAACCCGCGCTGCGCGGAATGTCCGGTCGCAGCGGACTGCGTGGCGCTGCGCGAGAATCATGTGGCACAACTGCCGACCCCACGCCCACGCCGCGAGCGCCCACGCCGCGTGCTGGAGCTGCTGCTGGTCGGGGATGGCAATGGGCGTTGGTTGCTGGAGCGCCGCCCGCCGGCCGGAATCTGGGGCGGGTTGTGGTGCCCACCGCTAGTCGAGACGGCGCAGCAACGGCAGGCGTGGTGCGTCGCGCGCGGAATCACGGTCTCGCGCTGGCGGCGGCTGGCGGCCGTCGAGCACGGCTTCACGCATTTTCAGCTGGAAATGCGCCCGCGTGTGGCGTGCCTCACCACAGCGGGAAGGGGCGCTCGTGCCGCGGACGATGCCGCCCGCTGGCTGACGGTGGATGAGGTTCTCGCGCTCGGCCTGCCGGCACCGGTGCGCCGCCTGTTCGTTGCAGAGCTGGAGAAAGCCTGAGCGGCTTCAGTCTGTCGGGCGGGTTGCCGGCTCGGAGGCGGCACGGATTGCCCAGCAGCGATGCACGGGTGGCGGACGCCTGAAATCCTCATCCAGTGTCTTGGCCGTGATGTCCTGCACCGTGAAATGTTCCGCGAGCTCGGCATCGAGCTTGAAGCGCCGCCGGTTCGTGGAAAAATACAGCGTGCCGGCCGGCGCCAGCAGCCGCATGGCGTCGGCGATGAGCGCCGCGTGGTCGCGCTGGATGTCGAAGTGGTCTTCCATCGCCTTGGAGTTCGAGAACGTCGGCGGGTCGAGGAAGATCAGGTCGAATTGCAGCGCGCCGGGCCGGGCTGCCATTGTCGACAGCCACTTGCGGGCATCGGCGCGGATCAGCGTGTTGCGCACCCAGCGCGCCGGGTCGTCCGGCGCGTGCAGGTAGACTTCCGCGCCCGCGCCCGCGCCGTTCGCGGCCAGGGTGTCGCGCGTCCATTCCAGATAGGTCTTCGAAAGGTCGACGGACACCGTGCGCAGTGCGCCACCGAGCACCGCCTGCACGGTGGCAGAGCCGGTGTAACAGAACAGGTTGAGCACGCGCCGGCCGCGGCTGTCCTGCTGCAGCCGCAGGCGCATGGGGCGGTGATCGAGGAACAGGCCGGTGTCCAGATAGCTGTCGAAATCGACGAGCAGGCGGCAACCGTGCTCATCCACGGTGTAGCGCCGGGCGCGCTCCTGCGTGCGTTGGTATTGCTCCGTACCTTTCTGCATGCGGCGCTGCTTGTAATGCAGGTGGTCGGGCGGCAATTCCAGAACCTGCAGCAGGGTGGCCAATGCGGCGCGCAGGCGTTTTTCCGCCTGGATGGGGTCGATGGTCTTCGGCGCCGCGTATTCCTGCACGTGGACGTGGAGTCCGTCTTCCAGCGTCGTGTAGAGGTCGACGGCAACAGCGTAATCCGGCAGGTCGGCGTCGTACAGGCGGTAGCAGGTGGCACCGCTGCGTTTCGCCCAGCGCCCGAGGTGCTTCAGGTTCTTGCGCAGGCGGTTGGCGAAGTCTTCGGCGTAGTCGGTTTGCGCCGCTGCATACGGAATTTCAAGCTGCAGCAGCCGGCATTCGATGGGGCCGTTGTAGAAGCTGTTGATCTTCTCCGCGCGCAGGCCGAGGCGCGGTGTCAGGTCGGTACGCGGTGTGAACAACCCGCAACGCCAGCCGCCGAAATGCGCTTTCAGGTTGGCGCCGAACAGCGAATACAGGCGTACGAGTTCCGCCTCGCTGGACAGGCGTTCACCGTAGGGCAGGTTGCAGACCAGCAGGCCGGGCCCGGTGGGTGCGGGCAGCGCCAGCGCGTCGTGGACTTCGAAGGACAGCTTGCCGGTCAACCCCGCGCGCCGGCCGTTGGCACGGGCGGCTGACACGGCGTCGGCATCAAGGTCGTGGCCGGCCAGATGTACGTCGGTGCGCTGCAGGCCGGCTGCGCGGCGCTGCACGGCTTCGTCGCGCACGGCCTGCCAGACGGCGGGCTGAAAGCCTTGCCACGCTTCGAACCCCCATCTGCGGCGCGCCAGTCCGGGGGCAATGTCGAAGGCCATGAGCGCGGCTTCGATCACCAGCGTGCCCGACCCGCACATCGGATCGACGAGGGTTTTTCCCGCATCCGGCCAACCGCAGCGGGCGAGGATCGCTGCCGCGAGATTTTCCTTCAGCGGTGCCTCGACGCCGGCGACGCGATAGCCGCGCCGGTGCAGGCTTTCGCCGCACAAGTCGAGGCTCAGGCTGCAGGTGGTGCCGAGGTGCAGATGCAGGGAAATATCGGCCTCGCGCGTGTCCACGTCCGGGCGTTTCTGGCCCGCCGCGCGGAACGCATCCACGACGGCATCCTTCACCCGCAGCGCCGCGAAATGGGTATTCGCGATGCCGTTCACGCGGCCCGCGACCTGGATGGCGAAGCGCTTGTCGGCGTTGAACAGGACCGGCCAGTCGATGCCGCGAGCGGCGTTGTAGAGCGCGTCGGCATCCGCAGCCTGGAATTGTGCCAGCGGCAGCAGCACGCGGTTGGCCAGTCGTGACCACAGGCACAGGCGGTAGGCGTTGGTCGTATCGGCGATGACGGCCACACCGCCGGGATGTTCGTGCGTGTCGCGGGCGCCCAGTGCCCGGGCTTCGGCCGCGAGCAGCGGTTCGATGCCCCGCGAGCAGGTGAGGAACAGGTTCGATTCAGACATGCGCGATTATGCCGGTACGCCGCTGGGGGCTGCTCCTTGGGCTATTGCACTTCGCCATTGTCCATTGTAACAATGCAAACCGTATATTCCTGCTCTCAGGGGGCGGTGATGGCGGATCAAGCATTGGACCTTTCAGCGTTCCGCGACGTTCAGCGGCTGGCCTATCAGTGCGCCGAGACGATAGCAGCGGAACTCAAGCCCGGCATGACGGAGCGTGAGGTGGCCGCGCAAATGAAGGACTGGCTGCTGGCGCGCGGCGTGAACGACTGGTTCCACCAGCCCTTCGCATGGTTTGGTGAGCGCACGGCGTTTCGTGGCTTCGTCGGGTTTCGCCATCTCGGCGGGTTCAACCCGGCGTTCTATCCGACGTGGAAGCGCCTGGAACCGGGCATGGCCTTCATCCTCGACGTGGCGCCGTCGCTGAACGGCATATCCGCCGACATTGGCTACAGCGGTGCGCTGGGTGGAAACGCCATCGTCGACAGGATCATGGACGACCTGCTCGACTACCGCGAACTCATCCTCGGCATGGTGCGCGAACGCCGCCACCTGTCGGAAGTGAGCCAGGCTGTGGACCGTCTGTGCGCGCGGCAGGGTTATGAGCCGCGTCACAAGGCTTACCCGTTCGAGGTACTCGCGCACCGTGTCGAGATGTTGAAGCCGGACGAGAAGGCGCATACCTCGGTCATGCACTTTGGCCTGCGCAACCTCACGGCGCTGGGGCGCGACATGCTGCGCGGCAAGCGTGAGGGGTGGTCGCCGCTGTGGTCGAGCAATGCCGCTTCCGATCATCCGCCGACCCCCGGGCTGTGGGCCGTGGAGCCGCACCTTGGCTTTCGCGGCATTACCGGGGCGAAATTCGAGGAACTGCTGCTGGTGACGAAGGACGGCGCACGCTGGCTGGACGACGATGTGCCGCACGTGCGCCGCTGGATGGAACGTGGACTGTGGCCGGTAAAAAAATCACAGGCGGCCTGAACGCCGGGGAATGAAGATGGCAAAAAGGAAGACCGGCACGTCGCGTGCAGAAGCGCCGATGCCGCAGCCGCGCACGCTGCGTCGCGGCGACGTGGAACTCGCGGTCTATGAATGGCCGACGACCGCGGAGTCCGCGCCGGTCGTGCTGCTGGTGCACGGCTATCCGGATTCCGCCAGCGTCTGGCGCCACGTTGCGCCCTTGCTTGCCGGGCACTGCCGCGTCGTGGCCTACGACGTGCGCGGCGCCGGGCACTCCACGCACCCCAACCACACGGCGGCGTATGCGCTGGAAGAACTCGTGGCCGACATGGCGGCAGTGGTGGACGACATCAGCCCGGATGCGAAGGTGCATCTCGTTGCCCATGACTGGGGGTCGATCCAGGGCTGGGAAGCCGTGACCACGCAGCCGCTCGCCGCGCGCATCGCGTCCTACACCTGCTTCTCGGGGCCGAGCCTCGACCATGCCGGCTACTGGATCGCGCAGCGGTTGCGCCATGCCTCGCCGGCGGCACTGTCGCAGCTCGGCCGCCAGCTCGCCCATTCCTGGTATGTCGGCGCGTTCCATTTTCCCGGCGTGTTTCCCACGATGTGGAAAGCCGGGCTGGACCACGCCTGGCCGCAGTTGCTGGCAAAGCTCGAGCGCGTCCAGACCGAGGCCAGCGAAACGCAGCGTGCGGATGGCGTGGACGGTATCAAGCTCTACCGCGCGAACTTTCGCCAGCGGTTGTCCAGCCCTTCCGAACGCTACACCAACGTGCCGGTACAACTGCTGTGGCCGCGTCACGACCACTTCATGGTGCCGGAGATCTGGGACGATCTGCCGCGCTGGGTCAGCCGCCTGTGGCGGCGTGACGTCGACGCCGGCCACTGGCTGCAGCTCAGCCACCCGCAGCTGGTGGCGGACTACGTGACGGAATTCGTCCATTTCATCGAGACCGGCAAGGAAAGCGCCGGCCTCAAGCGCGCCGGGCATCGCGCTGCGGCGATGGGCAAGCCGGATGCCGGCAAGCTCGTCGTCATCACCGGTGCCGGGTCCGGCATCGGCCGTGAAACGGCGCTGCTGTACGCCGAGCGCGGCGCGGAGGTCGTTGCCGTGGATGTCGATGAAGCGGCCGCCCAGCGCACCGCGGAACTCGCGGAACTGCTCGGCGGCATGGCCTGGGCGCGCGCCGCGGACGTCGGCTCGACGAAGGACATGGAAACGCTGGCTACCTGGGTGCGCAAGGAACTTGGCACGCCGGACATCGTCGTGAACAACGCCGGCATCGGCATGGCCGGCAGTGTGCTGGATACGTCTGTCGCGGACTGGGAGAAGATCCTGCACGTGAACCTGTGGGGCGTGATCCACGGTTCGCGGCTGTTCGCGCAGCAGATGGTGGCGTCGAAGAACCACGGGCACATCGTCAACGTATCCTCCGGGCTGGCGTTCTTCCCGTCGCCGATGACACCCGCCTACGCCACCACCAAGGCCGCCGTGCGCATGCTCACGGAATGCCTGCGGGCGGAACTGGGCGGCAAGGGCATCGGCGTCAGTGCCGTGTACCCCGGCGTGGTGAACACCGGCATCGTCAGCCGCACGCGCTTCGTCGGCACCACGGACGTGGAACAGCAGCGGCGCCAGTCCAAGGTCCAGCGCCTGTACGAGCGCCGCAACCTGAAGCCGGAAGCCGTGGCGGCGGCGATCGTCGACGCCGTCGAGCACGACCGGCCGGAAGTGCTGGTCGGCGTGGAAACCGTGGGAATCCGCACGTTGTCGCGGCTGTCGCCGGCGTTGTGGCGGCGGCTGGCCCGTTCGAACATCGGAATGTGAGGGTATTGCCATGCTGAAACTGTTTCCCCGCAAGCGCGCCGCATCGGGAACAAGCGAAAAGCTTGTGCAGCGCAAGGTGTCCTTCGACTGGCAGGACACGCCTGTGGACTGGATTCCCGGCGAACCCTTCGCCAGCCATTTCGTCAACGAGATCAACCTGCTGCTGCCGGCCGGTGAATTCTGGTTCTGCAAGCTCTACAACCAGGCGCTGCCGCTCATCACGGACGCGAAACTGCGCGACGACGTGCAGGGTTTCATGCGGCAGGAAGCGATGCACGCGCGCGCCCATGCCGGCGCACTGGCGCAATACCTGGCGGAACGCGGGCTGGAGACCGAGTCCAACATCGCCTTCGAGCACTGGCTGTTCGACGTGGTGCTGGGCGACGAACCCTTCGGCCGCAGGCTGCCGAAGTTCATGCAGCGCGAATGGCTGGTGTTCCGCCTCGGTGTCGTCGCCGCCATCGAACACATGACCTGCGTGCTCGGCCGCTACGTGCTGCAGGGCACCGGCAAGTGGGACGCGCTCGGCGCCGACCCGACGCTGATGGACCTCGTGCGCTGGCACGGTGCGGAGGAAGTGGAGCACCGCTGCGTGGCGTTCGACGTCTATCGCCATCTCGGTGGCAGCTATCCGTCGCGCTATTACCTTGCCAGCATCACCATGCCGCTGGTCTACGGGCTGTGGGTGCGCGGCGCGGCGCACCTCATGAAACAGGACGAGCGTTTTGCCGGCAAGCGGCCGGGCGTATTCCGGCCGTGGATCTGGTGGAACTGGTGGCGTCACGCACGGCGCGGGCTGCTGCCGTCGCCGTTCTGGTTGCTGGCGCAGGAGCTGCCGTTCTTCATGCCGGGCTACGACCCGCAGGATGAACCGGCGACTGCGGATGCGCATCGCTATCTCGAGCACTCGCTGGCGGCGCAGCGTGCGGCGGCCTGAACCCAGGCTCACCGGGAGTTGAAGCGCTACCGCCGCAGCGACGACAATCGACCGCCGACCTGAATACAGGCGTGCGGAGAGGGGGAAGAAAACATGGCTGCAGGGAAGAAGATCGCGGGTGCGGTGCTGGTGCTGGGGGTTGCTGCCGTAGGCGGTGCGGTGGCAGCAGCGTGGGTGTTCCGCAATGTCGACGCCCATTTGCTGATTGAACGGCAGCCGGTGGCTGTGACCATTCCCGGCGAAGTGCCGGTGACGGCACGGATCACGAGCAATCTCGAGATCGACCTCAAGACGAATCTCAAGACACAAGTGCCGGTGGACCAGACCATCGTGGTGCCGGTCAAGGATGTGCTGCATGTGCATGTCGCCTTTGACCACGACGTGCCGATCCGCATGAACGTGCCGGTGAAGGCGATGATCCCGGTGAACCAGAAGATCCCGGTCGACACGACGGTGACGGTGACCGCGCTCGGCGTGCCGGTCACGCTGCCGCTGCGCGGCGAGGTGCCGATCAAGGCCGAGATTCCCGTCAATCTGAACATCCCCGTCAACCAGCAGGTGCACCTGCAGTTCACCGCCCCGGCGCAAGTCACGCTGGACGAGCCGTTGAAGCTGCCGCTGAAGACCCGCATCGACACCGTCGTGCCGATCAGCGCCCACCTGAGCGTGCCGGTGGAATCCGACCTGGTCGCGAAAGTCCGCATCCCCGAACCGCTGGACGCCGTGATCGACCATGCCGAGCTCAAGGTGCCGCTGCGCACCCTGCGGCTGACGCGCAATGACGCGGAGGGTACGGCCACGCCTGCGCCCGCACACGCGTCGCCGAAAGCGGTGCCGACGGCGAGCCAGGTGCCCGCCGCCGTGACTCCGAAGGGCCCGGAACCCGCCGGAGCACGTTGATGCGCGCCTTCGTCTTCCAGACCTTGGCGATGCTGGTGCTGGGGGTCGCGGGTGGAGTGCTGGGTTTCTGGGCTTACATGCACCTTGCGCTGGGCATCGGTCTGCACGACCAGGCCGGCAGCTTGCGCTTCCCGCCCCAGCTTGCGGTGCAGGCCAAGACCACGCGCGACATCACCATCGGCCTGAAAGGGCGCATCGACGCCAAGGTGCCGGTGAAGCAGGCGCTGGAAGTGCCGCTGCATGGCCAGTATCGGGCGAACCTGAGGCTGCGCGCGCGCATGCCGCTGCGTTTCTCCATCGACTACCGGGCCGAAGTGCCGATCCACGCCACAGCCATGGTGGAGGGTACGACGGACCTCGTCATGCACAGCAAGCTGCTGCCGAAGTTTCCGATCAAGGCACCGGTGCCACTGAATTTCATGCTGCCCGTGCATCTCGTGGTGCCGGTCGACACGTTGTTCGACCTCGACTACCAGGGGCCGGTCGTCATCACTTTCGACCAGACGGTGCACGCGCCCGTGGATACGGTGCTGAACACTTATCTGGACGTGAACCGTTCCGTCACCACGCCGTTGACGGCCGCCTTCAGCATGTTGCTCGACACGCCGAAAGCGCCGTTGCCGATCGTGGTTGACGATGCAAGACTGAAACTGCCGCTGCACACGCTGCGGCTGGAAAGAGCCCCGCGGGAATCCCCGCAAGCAACACCCAGGACTGGAGGTCAGGATGGCTGAGGACAGGCAGGACGCTGTGGACAACAAAGGGGCGAAGCAGAGCCCGGCCGCGGTTGCGCCATCGACCTCAAAAGCACGGAGTAAACAGCCTGCCGCCGCTTCCCTCATCGGGTCCAGCCTCGCCGGCCGCCTGCTGCGGCGCGTGCCGGGCGGCAGCTTTGCCGAACGCCAGCTGGAGAAGGTGGAAGCGCGCGTCGTGCAGCGCCTGAAGCAACGGCTGGATGCCGCCGGACAGCCATCGCAGGTTTCCGTGCTTGCCGTGTCCGTGTCGGCAGACGCCCAGCATGGCGCGGCCGGTGGCCTGCCCGGCAACCTGCTGCGGCACCTGCTGGAACGTTCCCAGGAACCGCGCACCAAGCAGCAGGCGGAGGTGGAGTATTTCACCCTGCTGCTGCGCGAGCTGGTGCCGGACGAGGCACGCATCCTGGCCGGGCTTTCGGACGGCGTGTGCTATCCGGTGATCGACGTGCTCATCGCTTCGAAGTTCAGCATCGTCTCGCGACCGACGGTTGAATGCGTGTCCACGGTGGGCAAGAGCGCCGGCGTGCAGGCGCCGGACCTGACGCCCGACTATGTCCGTCATCTGCGTCGGCTGGGACTGCTGGACATCGTTCCCCAGCAGACGCCGGAAGAACAGCAGTACCAGATCCTGGAAACCGATTCGGAAGTTCGTCGTGCCGTCGAAGCCGCGCACAAGGCGGGAAAGCGGTCGCAGATCCTGCGGCGTTCCATCCGCATGTCGGCGGTGGGGCAGCGGTTGTGGGCGGTGTGCAAGATCAGCGGGGAATGAGCTGGAAGCCTGGCCGTGCGCTGCGCGCACGGCCTTTACACGCGGAGGGAGTTTCACATGCACTTTATGAGTCTTTCTGAAATCGCGACGGATTTCATGAACAACTGGATCCTGTATATATCGATGCCGATCGTGGCGTCCATCATCGGGTTCGTGACGAAGATCGTGGCTATCAAGATGATGTTTCAGCCGATCGAGTTCGTCGGCATCAAGCCGATCTTCGGGTGGCAGGGCATCGTGCCGCGCAAGGCCGCGATCATGGCCGGCATTGCCTGCGACACGATGACGAGCAAGCTCATCACGCCGGAGGATGTGTTCAACAAGCTCGACCCGGACCGCATCGCGCAAGAGATCGAGAAACCCCTGCTGCAGTCCGTGGAACAGATCACGCGTGAAGTTGCGGCGCACTATTCGCCGGGATTGTGGGAGTCGGCGCCAGAGTCGGTGAAGGGCATGATCATCCGCCGCATCCAGAAGGAAGCGCCGGAAATCGTCAAGCAGATCATGGTGGACATCAAGTCCAACATCGACTCCGTGTTCGACCTGAAGGATATGGTGGTCACGAACCTGTTGCGCGACAAGCCACTGCTGAATCGCATCTTCCAGGAGGCGGGTGCTGCGGAATTCCGCTTCATCCGCAATTGCGGTGCGGTGTTCGGCTTCCTGATCGGCATCGTCCAGCTGGTGGCCTGGGCGCTGACGCACGAGCCGCTCATCATGCCGATCTTCGGCCTGTTCACCGGTTGGTTCACGGACTGGCTGGCGCTGAAGATGGTGTTCAACCCGAAGTACCCGACGAAGTACATGGGCTTCTTTGAATGGCAGGGTTTGTTCCTGAAGCATCGCTCGGCCGTGTCCGCGGAATACGGCCGCCTGATCGCCTCGGAAATCGTCACGCCGCACAACATCCTGGATGCCATCCTGCGCGGGCCGCTGTCCGACCGCCTGTTCACGATGGTGCAGAAGCAGGTGCAGAAAGTTATCGACGAGCAGGCCGGCGTCGTCAAGCCGATCGTGGTGTTCGCGGTCGGCAGCGGCAAGTATCAGGAGATGAAGCGGCTGGTGGCGCAGGAAATCATGAAGATCCTGCCGGATACGCTCAAACATGTCGAAGGCTATGCGAAAGACGCCATGGACCTCGAAAACATGCTGGCGAGCAAGATGACGGAACTCACGATCGAGGAATTCGAGGGCTTGCTGCACCCCGCTTTCCAGCAGGATGAGTGGATACTGATCGCCGTCGGCGCCGCACTGGGCGGCCTCGTCGGTGAACTGCAGGTGATCGTTATGGAGCACTTGGCGACCCAGGCGCCGGCAGCAGAAGGTGCACACGCCCTGTTGGGGTCGTTGTTCGGAATCGGTTGACCGGCCGTTTCAATCGGCCCGACGATGACGGCACAGCAGCCGCACCGTTATCATTTTGCACATGATCAAAAAAATAAAAATGCGCGAGGACGGCGCGCAGGATGCGGAGGGGCTGAGCATCGATGCGCTGGCGCGCGCGGGGGGGTCGACTGTCCGCAACGTCCGGGCCTACCAGGATCGCGGCCTGCTGCCACCGCCGGAACGGCGTGGGCGCCGCGGCATCTATTCGCAACTGCACCTGGCACGGCTACGGCTGATCGTCGGGCTGCTGCAGCGCGGCTATTCCCTCGGCAACATCCAGGAGCTGGTCGCCGCCTGGCAGCAGGGGCGTGAGCTGTCGGAAGTGCTGGGGCTGGAAGACGAGCTTACGCGCCCGTGGTCGCGCGAGGTGCCCACGCTGGTATCCGCCAGGGGCTTGAGCCGTCTGCTGGGCAGCTACCGGCCGTCCGACCTCGCACGTGCGGTTGAGCTCGGCATCATCCAGCGCGACGGGCTGCGCTTCCACATCAAGAGCCCGAAGATCGTTGCCGTGGCGGCAGAGCTGGCGCGCATCGGTGTGCCGATTGCGGACATGCTCGACATCATGGCCGGCCTGCGCCGCAACGTAGAGGACGTCGCGGACCAGTTCATTACCGTGACGGTACGGGCACTGGATCTGGAAGGCGACAAGATGCTGCCGTCCGCGGCAGATGTTGCGCAGGTAGCGGGGCTCATCGCGCGCTTGCGTGCGCAGGTGGGCGATGCCGTGGAAGCCGAGGTCTCCCATGCCATCGAGAAAGCGCTCGACCGTTTCCTGGGCAAGCGCCTTTCACAGGTGATCGATGCGCTGCAGCGGGCGCCACGCCCGGCCACTTGACCGCGTACCATTCGACATCGGACGCCTGAACTTGGGTGTGCCGTTCTGCCCTGCTTCAAGGAGCGAGAAGGATGACGGATGCAGCGCCATTCCGGCGGTTGTTGGTGGCGAATCGCGGTGAAATCGCGATCCGCGTGATGCGTGCAGCGGCCGAGCTGGGTATCCAGACGGTGGCGATCTATTCGGAAGAAGACCGCTTCTCCCTGCACCGCTTCAAGGCTGACCAGAGTTATCGCGTCGGCACGCTCGGCAAGCCGTTGGCGGCATATCTGGATATCGACTCGATCCTGGAAACCGCGCTGGCGGCGGGCGTGGACGCCATCCATCCCGGTTACGGCTTCCTGTCGGAGAACCCTGACTTCGCGGAACGCTGCGTGCAGGCCGGCATCACCTTCATCGGGCCGACGCCAGACGCCATGCGCAGGCTCGGCAACAAGGTGTCGGCGCGCGAGCTGGCGCACGCGGCAGGCGCGCCGACGGTGCCCGCCAGCGGCCCGCTGCCGGAAGATGATGCCGGCATCCTGGCGGCAGCGCGGCCGGTCGGCTACCCCCTGATGTGCAAGGCAAGCTGGGGCGGCGGCGGGCGCGGCATGCGCGAGATCATGGCCGAGCAGGACCTCGTCAAGACCGTGCGCGAAGCGCGCCACGAAGCGGCATCAGCGTTCGGCAATGGCGAGGTGTATGTCGAAAAGCTCATCCGCCGCGCCAGCCACATCGAGGTGCAGATCCTGGGTGATACGCACGGCAACCTCGTGCATCTGTTCGAACGCGACTGTTCCGTACAGCGCCGCCACCAGAAAGTCGTGGAACGCGCCCCGGCGCCCTACATGGACGCCCACCCCGAAACGCGCCAGGCACTGTGCGAAGCGGCGCTGGCGATCGGCCGCGTGGTGAACTACAGCAACGCCGGCACGGTGGAATTCCTGCTCGACCGCGACAGCGGCGCGTTCTACTTCATCGAAGTGAATCCGCGCATCCAGGTCGAGCACACGGTCACGGAAGAAGTGACAGGCATCGACATCGTCAAGGCGCAGATCCGCATTGCCGCCGGCGGGCGCATCGGCACGCCGGAATCCGGTGTGCCACCGCAGCGGGAAATCCGTCTCAAGGGCCACGCCGTGCAATGCCGCGTGACCACCGAAGACCCGGAAAACCACTTCGTACCGGACTACGGCCGCCTGCTGGCCTACCGCAGCCCGGCCGGTTTCGGCATTCGGCTGGATGCCGGCACGGCCTACGGCGGCGCCGTCATCACGCCGTATTACGACTCTCTGCTGGTGAAGGTCACGGCGTGGGCACCGACCGCCGACGAAGCCTGCGCGCGCATGGACCGTGCGCTGCGTGAGTTCCGCATCCGCGGCCTGTCCACGAACATCCGCTTCGTGCTGAACGTGGTGGACAACCCCGCCTTCCGCAGCGGTGAATGCACCACCAGCTTCATCGATGACACGCCGGCGCTGTTCGAATTCAAGCCGCGGCGCGACCGCGCCACGCGCCTGCTGCACTACCTGGCGGACGTCATCGTCAACGGCAATCCACAGGTCGCAGGCCGGCCGCGACCTGTGGAAACGTCCACCGCGCCACTGCCGCAACTGCCACACGCCGCCAGCGGGCTGCCGGAGGGCACGCGCGATCTGCTGCACCAGCTCGGGCCGGCCGGCTTCTCGCGCTGGCTACGCGAGCAGGAACGCGTGCTCGTCACCGACACCACGATGCGCGATGCGCACCAGTCACTCATCGCCACGCGCATGCGCAGCTTCGACATGCTCGGCATCGCGCCGGCCTATGCCGGTCTGCTGCCGCAACTCTTGTCGCTGGAATGCTGGGGCGGCGCGACGTTCGACGTGGCGCTGCGCTTCCTTCATGAAGACCCGTGGGACCGCCTGCGCGGGCTGCGTGCGGCGCTGCCGAACGTGCTGCTGCAGATGCTGCTGCGCGCTTCCAACGCCGTGGGCTACACCAGCTACCCCGACAATGCCGTGCGCTTCTTCGTACAGCAGGCGGCGAAGAACGGCATCGACCTGTTCCGCGTCTTCGACTCGCTGAACGACGTCGAGAACATGCGCGTGGCGATGGACGCGGTGCTGGAAACCGGTGCGCTGTGCGAAGCCGCGATCTGCTACACCGGCAACGTGCTGGCGGGTGGGAAGAACCGCTACGACCTGGCCTATTACGTGCGCCACGCCAAGGCGCTGGAGCAGGCCGGCGCACACATACTTTCCATCAAGGACATGGCCGGCGTGTGCCGCCCGGCGGCGATCCGTCTGCTGGTCAAGACGCTGCGCGAGGAAACCGCGCTGCCGCTGCATTTCCACACTCACGACACCAGCGGCATTGCCTCCGCCTCGGTGTTGGCGGCGGCGGAAGCCGGCTGCGATGCCGTGGACGCCGCCATGGCACCGTGGAGCGGCGTGACGGCGCAGCCGAACCTGGATTCCATCGCTGCCGCGCTGCGCGACACGCCGCGTGATACCGGGCTGGATGCCGACGCATTGCGCGACGTGGCGCGTTACTGGGAAGTGGTGCGCCAGAGCTATGCGGCCTTCGAGGGCACGCTGCGCAGCGGCACGGCTGACGTTTACCGCCACGCCATGCCGGGCGGCCAGTATTCCAATCTGCGCGCGCAAGCGCGGGCGCTGGGTGTGGACCATCGCTGGCCGGAAGTGGCGAATGCCTACGCACAGGTCAACACGATGTTCGGCGACATCGTGAAAGTGACACCGACCTCAAAAGTCGTTGGCGACATGGCGCTGTTCATGGTCACGTCCGGCATCACGGCGGAGCAGGTGCTCGACCCTGCGCACGACATCGATTTCCCGGAATCTGTGACACGCTTCTTCCGCGGCGAGCTGGGGCGGCCGGAAGGTGGTTTCCCGCCGGCCCTGCAGAAGAAAGTGCTCAAGGGCGAGCACCCCATCGAAGGCCGGCCGGGCGCCGCTTTGCCCCCTGCCGATCTGGATGCCGCGCGTGCCACAACCGCGCAACTTCTGGGTACGGAAACGGCAAGCGACACCGATCTTGCGTCGTACCTCATGTACCCCGCGGTGTTCAAGGACTATGCCCGCCATCGTCGCGAGTACGGTGACCTGGCCATCGTGCCGACGCCGGCATTCTTCTACGGGTTGAAGGAGAGCGATGAGATCGCCGTCGACCTCGAGCGTGGCAAGACGCTCGTCATCCGCTATCTCACCACCACGCGCGAGCCGAACGACAAGGGCCAGCGGCGCGTGTTCTTCGAGCTCAACGGCCAGTCGCGTGCCATTGTTGTGACCGAGCAGGGCGCGGAAGGGGCGACGGCGCGGCCGAAAGCCGACCCGACCAATGCCGGGCAGGTGGCCGCACCCATGCCGGGCATGGTGGGCAGCGTAGCCGTCGAGGCTGGTCGGCATGTCGAAGCTGGCGACGCACTGCTGACCGTCGAGGCCATGAAGATGGAAACCACGATCAGCGCCCCTTGCGCCGGAACCGTGCGTGAAGTGCTTGTAGCTCCCGGTGCGCGGGTCGAAGCCAAGGACCTGCTGGTGCGGATCGAGGCCGCGTGATGACCACACCGGCTGGGTTGCGGCTGCCGCCGGATGCCGACGCGCCGCTGGAAGTGATGGCGGCGGGCCGCTTCGTTGAATTGCGCCGGCGTGGACACTGGGAATACGCCGCGCGCGTCGGCGGGCTGGGTGCGGCGTTCATCCTGGCCGTGACGGCTGCGGAGGAGATCGTGCTCGTCGAGCAGTACCGGGTGCCGGTCGGACGCCGCGTCATCGAGTTGCCGGCCGGCGTGGTGGGCGACCACCCAGAGGACGCCGGCGAGGGTGCGGCAACCGCCGCGCAACGCGAGTTGGAAGAAGAAACCGGCTACCGCGGGCGGCGTGTCCGGCATCTCGTGCATGGCCCGACGGCGCCTGGCCTGTGCGCCGAAACCCTGGACCTGTTCGAGATCACTGATCTGGAGCACGTCGGCGCGGGTGGCGGTGCGGATGATGACGAGGACATCACTGTCCATGTCGTGAAGATTCTCGACGCCCCCGCATGGTTGCGCCAGGCTGAAGCCCGCGGCCTGATGGTCGATCCACGTGTATACGCCGGGCTGTGGTTCGCGGAGCACCGCGAGCATTGAGTGTGCACGGCGATATGCGGCGAAGCAGTCGAACGGTTTTCGCGTGACACAAGGAGGAGAAGATGGCACTCAAGAAAGGTATCAAGCAGCTTGTTGCGGAAGCAATGTCGAAAATCACCACGCTGAGCCTTGCCGAGGCGCGGGCGAAACTCGGCCAGCCAGGCGTGCAGTTCGTGGACATCCGCGACGTGCGCGAACTGCAGCATGACGGCACGATTCCCGGTGCGGTCCATGCCCCGCGCGGCATGCTGGAATTCTGGGTGGACCCGGACAGCCCGTACTTCAAGCCGGTGTTCGGCGGCGACAAGCAATTCATCCTGTTCTGCAAGTCTGGCTGGCGTTCAGCGCTGGCGACGGCGCAACTGGTCGAGATGGGCGTGCCCCATGTGGCGCACATCGAGGGCGGCTATACGGCGTGGCAGGAAGCCGGCGGGCCGACGCAGGCCCACCCGCGCAAGCCTGGATGATCACGGCCGCGGCCAGCGGACGGAGCGGTTTCCACGCAGTGTAAAACGTGGCACAGTAGCGCCCGACCAGCCGGGGGTGCCGTATCTTTCCGATACGGCTGAGAACATACCCTTGGAACCTGGCCAGCCGCAGGCTGGCGAGGGAAGGCAGGCGCAGCGGTCGCGTTGCGCTCGCGTCCTCGCAGCCTCTTGTTCAGAGGAAGTTGTCCAGAGGATTTGCGATGAATGCCGTAACCGAAGATGTGGCCCGCTCCTTGTCCCGCGACCTCGATACGCCGCAGCGTGTCGAGGCACTGTCCGCCGAGCTGCGCCAAGCTTTTCCCGGCAGCCGGCGCGTGTACGTGGAAGGTACGCAGCCTGGCGTGCACGTTGGCATGCGCGAGATCACCTTGACGCCTACGCACGGCGCGGAAACCGCCGATGCGCCGGTGACGGTATACGACACCTCCGGCGCCTATACCGACCCGACTGCGCACATCGACTTGCTGGCGGGCCTGCCGGCGCTGCGTGCGGCATGGATCGAAGCGCGCGGCGATACTGAGCAGCTTGGCAAGCTGAGCTCCATCTACGGCCGCATCCGCGCCGCGGACGACAAGACCCGACACCTGCGCTTTGCCCACATCCGCACCCCGCGGCGAGCGAAGGCCAGCGCGAACGTTACGCAGATGCACTACGCCCGGCGCGGCATCGTGACGCCGGAGATGGAATACATCGCCATCCGCGAGAACTGCCGGCTGGCGGAACTGCGGGAAAGCTACGCACGTTCAGGTTATTTGAAGCGCATGCACAAGGGCGAGCGCTTCGGCGCCTTGCTGCCGGATGAGGTGACGCCGGAATTCGTGCGCGACGAAGTAGCCTGTGGGCGCGCCATCATCCCCGCCAACATCAACCACCCTGAATCCGAGCCGATGATCATCGGCCGCAATTTCCGCGTAAAGGTGAACGCCAATATCGGCAACTCCGCCGTCACCTCCTCGATCGCCGAGGAAGTGGAAAAGATGGTGTGGGCGACGCGCTGGGGTGGCGACACGGTGATGGACCTGTCCACCGGCAAGAACATCCACGAAACGCGCGAATGGATTCTGCGCAATTCGCCGGTGCCGATCGGCACGGTGCCGATCTACCAGGCGCTGGAAAAAGTCGACGGCAAGGCGGAAGACCTCACCTGGGAGCTGTTCCGCGACACGCTCGTGGAGCAGGCCGAGCAGGGCGTGGACTACTTCACGATCCATGCCGGCGTGCTGCTGCGTTACATTCCGTGGACGGCGGAGCGCATGACCGGCATCGTCTCACGTGGTGGCTCGATCATGGCGAAATGGTGTCTCGCGCACCATGAGGAAAGCTTCCTCTACACGCATTTCGAAGACATCTGCGAAATCATGAAGGCCTACGACGTGTCGTTTTCGTTGGGCGACGGGCTGCGCCCCGGTAGCCTCGCAGACGCCAACGATGCGGCGCAGATGGGCGAGTTGCACACGCTGGGCGAGCTTACGAAAGTTGCCTGGCTGCACGATGTACAGGTAATGATCGAAGGTCCCGGCCACGTGCCCATGCAGCTCATCAAGGAGAACATGGACGAGGAGCTGAAGCACTGCTTCGAGGCGCCGTTCTACACACTCGGGCCGCTCACCACCGACATCGCGCCCGGCTACGACCACATCACCTCCGCCATCGGTGCGGCGAACATCGGCTGGTACGGCTGCGCCATGCTGTGCTACGTCACGCCCAAGGAACACTTGGGCCTGCCGGACAAGGATGACGTGCGGGAAGGGCTGGTGGCCTACAAGATCGCGGCCCATGCGGCGGACCTGGCCAAGGGCCACCCGGCTGCGCAGGTGCGCGACAACGCGCTTTCAAAGGCGCGTTTCGAGTTCCGCTGGATCGACCAGTTCAACCTCGGCCTGGACCCGGAAAAGGCACGAGAATTCCACGACGAAACCCTGCCGCAGGAAGGTGCGAAGCAGGCGCATTTCTGCTCCATGTGTGGGCCACACTTCTGCTCCATGAAGATCACCCAGGACGTGCGCGACTACGCCGCGCGCATTGGCCGTGACGCAAACGCCGCCCTTGCTGCCGGCATGCAGGAAAAAGCTGCAGAGTTCCGCGATAGCGGTGCGCAGCTGTACCAGCCGGCGGCCCCAGCCGATACAGGCCACCATGCCTGATCGGCAGGTCGACGACGACCCGCTGTCGTTTGATGACGAGAGCACAGGCCCGAAGATCGACGCCGCGGCACGCCCGGGTGAAGTGTGGCGGCTGCTCGCGGCAGCCACGTGGATCGCCCAAGGGAAGGTGACGGCGCCGCGCGTCATCTATGAGTTCTACGATGCGAGCTGCTCGTATTGCCAGCGTTTCGGGGCCGACGCTGCGCCCTGGGTGAAGAGCGGCAAGCTGCAGGTGCGTTACATTCCGGTGGGGTTTCTGGAAGCGGACAGCGCGGCGAAGGCAGCGGCACTGCTCGCGGTTGCAGACCCCGCTACCGCACTGCGTAACTACATGGACGCGTGGCCGCACGGTGGGTTGGTTGTGCCGCTGCGCATCGCCGCACCGCAGGCCGCCGCGCTGGAGGCAAACCTTCAGCTCATGCGCGACCTTGGCCTGGAGATCGTGCCCGGCATCGTCATCCGCAACGCGGACGGCAGCCTGCAGTTGTGGCCGGGGCTGCCGGCTCTCGCGGATCTGCGCGCCACACTCGGCGCCCCCTGACGAATGGTGCGACAGGTAGCGCCGGGCGTGGCTGCAGGTCAGAGCATTTCGATGGCAACTGCCGTAGCTTCCCCGCCGCCGATGCAGAGGCTGGCAACGCCGCGCTTGCCGTGCGTGTTGTGCAGGGCGCCGATCAGGGTGCAGACGAGACGCGCGCCGGAGCAGCCGATGGGGTGGCCGAGCGCACAGGCTCCGCCGTAGACGTTCACCTTGGCCGGGTCCAGCTTGCAGTCGTGGATCGCGATCATCGTGACACAGGCGAAGGCTTCGTTGATTTCCCACAGGTCGACGTCCTTCGTCGTCCAGCCGGCGCGGCCCAGTACTTTGTCGATGGCGTGCACTGGAGCGAGCGTGAATTCCTCCGGCAGGCGGGCGTGCTGTGCGTGGGCGACGATGCGGGCCAGCGGCTGGATGCCGCGCTTTTTCGCTTCGCTGGCGCGCATCAGCACGAGTGCTGCCGCGCCGTCGGAGATGGAGGCGGAAGACGCGGCCGTCACCGTTCCGTCCTTCTGGAACGCCGGGCGCAGGGTCGGGATCTTTTCCGGCCGTGCCTTCAACGGGCCTTCGTCCTTGTCGACGACGACGTCGCCCTTCTTGTCGTGCACCGTGACCGGTGCCATCTCGAACGCGAAGCTGCCATCCGCCGTAGCTTGTGCCGAGCGGCGCAGTGATTCCACGGCGAAGGCGTCCTGCGCCGCACGCGTGAAGCCGTATTTTGCGACGGCGCGTTCCGCAAACACACCCATGGCGGTGCCGCGTTCGTAGGCGTCTTCCAGCCCGTCCAGCGCCATGTGGTCGTAAATCTTGTCGTGTCCGTAGCGGTAGCCACCGCGGGCTTTCTTCAGCAGGTACGGCGCGTTGCTCATGCTTTCCATACCGCCGGCGACGATGACGTCGGCGGTGCCGCCGAGCAGCGTGTCGTGCGCGAACATGATGCTTTTCATGCCCGAACCGCACACCTTGTTGAGCGTGACGCAGCCGGCGGATTTCGGTAGCCCGGCGCCGAGCGAGGCTTGGCGGGCCGGCGCCTGGCCCTGGCCGGCCATCAGCACGTTGCCCATGAACACTTCATCCACCGCTTCCGGTGGGATGCCGGCGCGTGCCACGGCAGTCTTGATGGCGACGGCGCCGAGCTGCCAGGCTTCGAGTGAGGACAACTCACCCATCATGCCGCCCATGGGGGTTCTGGCGATGGAAGCGATGACGATGGGGTCTGGATTTACCTGCGATTTGTTCACGGTGCACCTTGGGTGAGTCAGTTGGAAAGTTGAGCCCGGATTGCACTGCAAACGTCACACGAGTGCAAGTGCAGCGCCTTCAGGGGTGCACGGTTTCGTCGATGGAGACGACGGTATTGTTCCTGAAAGTGACGCTGAGCCGGTCGTTGCCGGCTGTCGGGACAGCAATGATGTTCGGGCCGAAGAAAGGGTCGTAGAACGGGTATCCGAAGCCGGTAGTCCATACCACGGTGCTTTGCGGCGCGGCGTAGTGCCAGACCACTTCGGTACCGTCGGCGTCCGTGCGCTGCGAGACGCGGTCCGGCCGGCCCAGCGCAAGGCGAACGAATTCCGGCTTGAAGCCGAGCCCGATCTGTCCCTTGCCGATCAGCGCCTGTTGCGCCGGGGTCGCCTGCGCGTAGATGTCCGGATGGTTGCGGATGCGGTATTCCGGCGTGGCGCAGGCTGCAAGCGTCAGCGCTGTCACAAATATGAGGCCCAGCGCGAGAAGGCGAGAATGGGATTTCATCATGTTCTGCTCGTTGAATGATTCTTGAACGGACTCCTGCCTTTGACCGTCCGGGGGGCGTCGCGTTCTGTAGCCAGGAGGGATGTCGAGGTACGTACAATGCCCTCGCCTTGGGCCGGATGGACGGGAGAGCGCAGATGGTGGCGGCAACGATCGAAGAATGTGTGGAAACTCTGGCGGTGGCGCTGGTCGCAAGAGGTGAACATCTGGGGGTTGCCGAATCTTGTACCGGCGGGTTGATTGCTGCGCGGATCACGGACCGCGCCGGTAGTTCCGGGTGGTTCGACTGCGGCTTTGTCACCTACTCGAATGCTGCCAAGCAGGCCATGCTCGGAGTTCCCGCCGAGACGCTGGCCCAGTACGGAGCGGTATCCGGTCCGACCGTGATGGCGATGACCGCGGGCGTACTGGAGCGTGGTGGAGTGGACTGGGCGCTGGCCGTCAGCGGCGTTGCCGGGCCGGGTGGCGGCAGTGTGGACAAGCCGGTCGGCACTGTGTGGATCGCGTGGCAGGGAAAGACGGCGGCTGCGTCCTGCAGCCGCTTCCAGTTTCCCGGTGATCGGGTGGCCGTGCGCAACCAGGCTGTACTGGCCGGTCTGCAAGGTCTGCTCGACGTCATGCGCGCCTGACGTGCGTCAGATACGCCCCGCGTAGCGGTAATACTCGATTCCGAAATCCTGGAACTTCGCGGCCGTGGAGGTTCCGACGCGGTCAATGACAAAGCCGGTGCGGATCGTGTCCTGCAGCGCCTCCACGGCCTGTCCGGCATGCAGCGCCGCGTACTGTTCCGCAGACAGGTCGACGGCACCGGCCAAGGCTTCGCGGAAGTGGATGGCGCGCGCCGCGCGCTGCCAGCCTTCGACCACGCGTGCTGGGATGGCTTCCGCCGCATCACCGCTGCCATAGCCCATCACCAGCAGGTTCCTGCCTTCCAGCGCCACGCCCCGCGTCGCAGCGTCTTCCAGCCCCGCGGCCAGCCATGCCGGCAGTGCCGCAGTGTAGAGGTTGCCGAGCTCCATCATCGTGTCCGAACCGTATTGCATCTTGTCGTTGACGATGGTGCGGTAGGTCGGAGACTTGCGGAACACCTTGAGGGCCAGCGTGGCGTTCGGGTAGGCCTCGAAGGACAAGTCGCCGCCATCGGTGCGGGCGACGGCGGGCTCGCTGCGAGCTTCCTCCAGCACGTCTTCGATCCGGACCTGGGATGTGGCGCAGTAGCCGGCCAGCTCCTCATGTGCCGCGGCGACGTGCTCCGCATCATGCGCCAGCGCAAACAGATAGCCCATCGCCCACGCGTTGTGCGGCATGTGGTGGTAGGGACGGTGCATGAAGACCGCGGCGAGGTCGCGGAAGTAGCCGCTGCGGGAGCTGAAGTGGTTGCGAGCGAACATGGCGTTCAGCGCCGCCAGGGTTTCGTCGATGTAGCAGGTAGTCGAATACTTGCCGTTGAAGACCGGCAGGTCCTGCAGGTGCCCGTTGCAGCCGGCCTGCTGGGTGGAGAAGCGCAGGAAGGGCTTGCGAAAATCCAGCCCGCGGTAGTCGGAGGCGCTGCCGGCATGCTGCAGGTCGAGCGCCAGCAATTTCGGTTGTTCTTCCAGGAACATGGCGATGGCGCCGGCGCCTTGTGTCGGTTCGCCGCTGGAGCCGCGCGCATATTCCGCGACGTCGCCGCTCACCACGATCGCCTTGCGTCCGCAGCCGTCGAAGGCGAGGTAGCGCAGGCCGGCCTTCAGGGCGTACACGCCGCCAAGGCAGGCGTGCTTGAATTCCGGTACTTCGCAGTCGCGTGCGAGGCGCGGCCGGCCTTCGGCGGTGAGGCCCTGGTCGACCAGCCCGCGCACGATCACCGCGCCAGCGGCGTTGTCGGTGCTGGACTCCGTGCCCAGCGCGAGGTAGCCCACAGCGCGTGGGTCGATGTCGTACTGACGGATGAGCCGCAGCACGGCGTTCGCTGCCAGCGTGTAGACGCTGTGCTCGGGGCTGCGCATACGAAAACTACGCCCGACCACGGCGCTGATCTTGCTCCAGTCGCCATCCGTCCAGCGGCACCAGGCTTCGAGGTCGACACGGTACGGAGGAACGTAGGCGGCCAGGCCGCTGATGCCGAAAGTCATTTCATTCATGGTTTGGAACAGTCATGGCGCGAACGTCGCGCGTGGAGGATATACTGCACTGCAGCATATCAATTTGCATGCCAGATTAGAAAATGGCGCCTGTGGCGCGGCGGCAGTCAAGCTGTGGCGCAGGCGGACTCTGGCGCCAGCGCAGTGTCGATGAGTCGCGCGACGGCGCGCTCGGCCCAGCAGTCCATGTGGCGATTTTCGATGAAACCGCAGTGCCCGCCGTGGCGCGGCGTAAGGAAGGTCTGCAACGCCCCGCCGGCGTGCAGCGCGGAGAAATCCGCGAACGGAATCAGCGGGTCGTCCTGCGCAGTGATGATCGCCAGCGGCGTGGGCGAGGCCATGATCTGTTTCGGCGAGATGGTGTAGGCCTTCAGGTAGGCGTCCGCGTCGGCATATTCCGTGTAGCGTGCGGCGAAGCGCTGCGTGATCGGCGTGAAATGCGACAGCGTGACGAGTTCCCGGAAGCCCTCGTAGCGCCCCGGCCAGGCGTGCATCTTGTTTTCCATACCGGCGCGCCAGCGGCGCATGAAATATCGCCGGTAGACCGGATTGCGGTCGAGCGCCGCCAGCGTGGCGCGCGGCTGGATGGCGGGACTGACGCCGATGCACAGGCGCGGTGTCAGCCCGGCCGCGGGTCCGTGGATGCCGACGCGCAATGCGAAATTGCCGCCCAGCGAGAAACCGATGCAGAACAACGGAACCCCCGGTTCCAGCATGCGGGCGGCGTGGCAGGCACCGATGACTTCCGCGATGCGACCGGAATGAAACGGCAGTTTATTGAGCACCTGGCTGTCGCCATGATCGCGGAGATTCAGGCGTAGCACGCTGTGCCCGGCGGCATAGAGATGGCAGGCCAGCCCGTCCAGGTAACGGGAGTCCTGCGACCCTCGCCAGCCGTGGATCAGAACCGCCAGGCAGCGCGCCTGCGGATGGCGCGACCAAGCCCCCAGCAGGTGAACGCCCCCGCCGCAGTCGAGCACGCGCCGCTGGGCTGCGGCGCGCATTCCAGCCGGGTCGGCGGCGACTGGGCGCAGCGAGGCGAGCGTGGTTTGCACGTGTCCGTTGCGCAGCAGGCCGTGCGGGTCGAAGCCATCAACAGGCAGGGCGGGTGGGGGGCTTGCATCAAACATTGTTCAACCCCTCGGCAATACGGCGGGGAAGCGGCGTGAAGCCCGCACGGTCGGCGTCACGCAGCAGGTGCGCTGCCGCAGCAGGCGATGGAGGCGAGGCGGGGTCATCCGTCACCGAGCCACCGGTGGGGTATCGGGGGTGAGGAGTGCGCGCATCAGCGAACGCTTGAGGTTGCGCAGCAGCATGGGATCGGTGACCGGCTGATGGTGCGCGTTGGTGATGAAGAAGACGTCCTCGGCTTTTTCGCCGATGGTGGCGATCTTTGCCGCTTCGATGCGCAGCCCGCGGCGGGCGATGGCGCGCCCGATCTGGGCCAGCAGGCCAGGGCGGTCACTGGCCGTGACTTCCAGCGACGTGCAGTCGGCGGCCGGGTCCTGGCGGAACGTGATGGCCGGAGGCGTGGTGAAGTTGCGCAACTGGCGCGGAATGCGGCGGTTGACAGGCACAGACACCTGCGTCGGATCGGCCAGTACCTTGCGCAGGCCGGTGCGGATTTCCGCGTTGCGCAGCGGGTTTGCGGCGCCGGGGCCGTCATCGTCCTGCACCATCCAGGTGTCGAGGGTATAGCCGTCCGCGCTGGTCGTGATGCGTGCGTCGAGGATCGACAGGCCGAGCTGCGTGAGCACGGCAGCGGTAAGCGCGAACAGGTGGTCGCGGTCGCGCATGTAGACGAACACGCTGGTGCCGCGGCCTTCGAGTACGTCAACGAGGATCAGCGGCAGGTCTGCTTCCTGCGCGGTGGCGATGGCCCCGAGCTGCCAGACCAGTTCCCGCGGGGTATGGCGGGTGTAGTAGTCGTTGCTGAAACGCGGCCACAGGGCCTCGACCGCTGCCGGGTCGCCGCCTTCGTGGGCCACCAGTGTCAGCACGGCCTGGCGCTGTTCGGTGGCGCGTTCCGCTTCGCCGACGGGGTTGTCCAGCCCGCGTTGCAGCGCGCGGCGCGTCGTGTGGTAGAGCTCCTTCAGCAAGCTGTCCTTCCACGCATTCCACAGCGTCGGATTCGTGGCGCGGATATCGGCGACGGTAAGCAGGTAGAGCGCATCCAGCCGTTGCTGGTTGCTGATCAGGGCGGCGAATTGCGTGATGATTTCGGGATCGCTGGTGTCCTTGCGCTGTGCAGTGAGCGACATCAGCAGGTGATTGCGGACCAGCCATGCGACGAGTTCGCTGTCCGCTTCGGCCAGACCGTGGTCATGACAGAAACGGCGCGCGTTTTCCGCGCCGACAGCGGAGTGGTCGCCGCCGCTGCCCTTGGCGAGGTCGTGCAGGAAGCCTGCAAGGTAAAGCAGTTCGGGGTGCTCGACGCGCTTGAACAGTTCGCTCTGGAAGGGCAATTCGTGGGCGAAACGGGGTTCGGCCATGCGGCGCAGGTTGCGCACCAGCTGCAGCGTGTGTTCGTCCACCGTCAGGGTGTGGAACAGGTCGTACTGCATCAGGCCGACGATGCGCCCGAATTCCGGGTAGTACTGACCGAGCACGTCGTAGCGGTTCATGCGGCGCAACGCGCGCGTCAGTCCGGCGCCGTGGCGGAACAGGCCGATGAACACTGCTCTGGCGCGAGCGCTGGTGCGGACACTGCGGTCGAGCCGCGGCAGGTCGTGCCGCATCAGGCGCAGCGTGTGGGCGCGGATGCCGTTGATGCCGGGCGCGGCCTGCATGAGCGCGAAGATCTCCAGCAGCGCAACGGGGTCGGTGCTGAACACGTTGTCGCGTGCGGCCTCGATGGTGTCGCCGCGCAACTGGAAGCGCGCGTTCAGCGGTTGCGGCACGGCATCTGCGTTGTGCTTCAGGATCGCCTCGTCGAAGCTTTGCAGCAGCAGATCGTTCAGGCACGATAGCGACTTGATGGTGCGGTAGTAGAGCTGCATGAACTGCTCGACGGCACGGTTGCGGTCCGGGTCCTCGTAGCCGAACAGCGTCGCGATCTGCACCTGATAGTCGAACAGCAGGCGGTCCTCGCGGCGCTTGGCCAGCATGTGCAGCGCAAAGCGCACGCGCCACAGGAAATCCTCGCCGGCGATCAGTTCGTGATACTCCGCGTGGGTCAGAAAGCCGTAGTCGCGCAAGCCGGCGAGGGATTCCGCGCCGAACTGGCGCTTCGCCACCCAGCCCACGGTGTGGACATCGCGCAGCCCGCCGGGGCTTTCCTTGACGTTCGGTTCCAGCCGATAGGCGGTGTCGTCGTACTTGTGATGGCGGCGGGCCTGTTCGTCGAGCTTCGCCCGGTAGTAATCGGCGACCGGCCAGATACGGGAAGGGTCGATGGCTTGTGCGAGTGCCTCGACCAGGGCAACGTCACCGCACACGATGCGCGCTTCCAGCAGGTTCGTCATCACGGTGATGTCGGCGGCGGCGCTGGCGCATTCCGCCACGGTGCGCGTGCTCAACCCGGCTTCCAGGCCGATGTCCCACAGCAAGGCGTTGAAATCGGCCAGCGCCGCACGGTGTGTGTGCGTGGCTCCCGGTGCCGCCAGGATCAGCAGGTCGACGTCGGAGTGCGGCAGCAGCTCGCGGCGGCCGTAGCCGCCCACGGCGACGAGTGCGAGGTCGTGGCTGGCGGTGGGCAGCAGGCGTTGCCAGAGGGCGGCGAGCACGGTATCGACGAAGCGCGCGTGCGCGTGCACGAGTGCGGTGGCAGACAGGCCTTCGCGGAACAGGGTGTAGAGCTGTGTGCGGCCCCATTCCAGGGTTTCGCGGTAGCGTGCGACGGGCGGGGTCGCATCTTCCGCTGCCAGACGCCGGCGCAGGTCGTTGAGCGGAAAGACCTGCGCGTCCTCATCCTCGCGGGCACGGTCGGCGCGTGCCGCGTGGGTGTCGGCGGAAAGGTCGACCATGGCGTGCGGCGTGGGTGGGGCGCGTCAGTTGAGGGTTTCGCCGGTGCGCAGTGACAGCACTTCGTAGCCGTCATCCGTGACCAGGATGGTGTGTTCCCATTGTGCTGAAAGGGAGTGGTCCTTGGTCACCACCGTCCAGCCGTCCGGCAGCGATTTCACGGCCGCGCGGCCAGCGTTGAGCATAGGCTCAATGGTGAAAATCATACCGGGGACGAGTTCGGCCCCGGTGCCGGGCCGCCCGTAGTGCAGGACCTGAGGATCGTCATGGTAGATGCGGTTGATGCCATGGCCGCAGTATTCGCGCACCACGGAATAGCCATTGGATTCGGCCAGCGTCTGGATGGCGTGGCCGATGTCGCCCAGCCGTGCGCCAGGGCGCACTTGGCGAATGCCGGCGATCATCGCTGCGCGCGTCGTTTCCGTCAGGCGATGGCCCAGCACCGAAGGCTCGCCTGCATAGCACATCAGGCTGGTGTCGCCGTGGAAGCCGTTTTTGATGACGGCTACGTCAATGTTGATGATGTCGCCGTCCTTAAGCTTCTTGTCGCCCGGGATACCGTGGCATACCACGTGGTTCACGGATGTGCAGATGGTCTTCGGGAAGCCGTGGTAACCGACGTTTGCGGCGATGTCGCCGAGCTCATCGACGATGTATTCGTAGCACAAGCGGTCGAGTTCGTCCGTCGTCACGCCGGGCTTGACGTGCGGCGCGATCATTTCCAGCACAGACGCAGCGTCGCGCCCCGCTTCGCGCATGGCCTGCTGTTCTTCTGGGGTGTTGATATGGATGCTCACGATGACGGTACCGGTTGGACGTGGACAACCCCTGGAAGCGCGGCGGACGGGAGTCTCCTGGCGCGGGCGACGCTGGCGGGCGGCATGCACATGTGTTGTGCGATCAAGTCCGACATGGTATAAGTCGCGCCGCCTGCGTGCAAATGCGCGGGTACGGCGGCGTGTTGCTGCCATCATCCCGGCTGGATGGCAGGACGTCGGTGGGGTGTCTGGACGCGAGTCCGGATTCATCGGCGATCCATCCAGCTCTGTCCTCAACCCGTTGGAGAAAGTTATGGATGTCACGATGCGTCAGTTGCTGGAAGCCGGTGTGCATTTCGGCCACCGAACCCGTTACTGGAACCCGAAGATGGAAGCATACATCTTCGGCTCGCGCAGCAAGATTCACATCATCAACCTCGAGCAGACGCTGCCGATGCTCAAGGATGCCTGTTCCTACGCCGGCAAGCTGGCGGCAAACGGCGGCAAGGTCCTGTTCGTCGGCACCAAGCGCGCGGCCCGTGAAGCGATCGAGACCGAGGCGCGGCGGTGCAAGATGCCGTACGTCAGCCAGCGCTGGCTGGGCGGCACGCTCACGAACTTCAAGACCGTCAAGGGCTCCATCAAGCGCCTTATGGACATGGAGGCGGAAATCGAAAGTGGTGACCTGACCCGACGCACAAAAAAGGAACAGCTGGTGTTCACGCGCGAACTGCAGAAGCTGCAGCGTTCGCTGGGTGGTATCAAGGAAATGACGAGCCTGCCGGATGCGCTATTCGTCATCGACACTGGCTACGAAAAGATCGCCGTGGCCGAGGCGCGCAAGCTGGGCATTCCGGTCATCGCGGTCGTTGACACCAACAACGACCCGCAGGTGGTGGACTGCATCATCCCTGGCAACGACGACGCAACGCGCGCCATCCGGGTGTATACGGCATGCGTGGCGGATGCGGTGCTGGAAGGCCGGGGTGCCAATTCCGTCAACGTGCGTCCTGGCGAGTTCATCGAGGAAGCTCCGGCTGCTGCTGCTGCTGCTGCGCCGGCGGAGGGCAACTGACATGGCGGCAGTCAGTGCGGCGCTGGTGAAGACGCTCCGTGAGCGCACCGGCGCGGGAATGATGGATTGCAAGCGCGCACTCGATGCCACGAACGGTGACATCGAGGCCGCGGCCGAGAAGATGCGTATCGAGGGCCAGGCCAAGGCTGACAAGAAAGCGGCGCGCATCGCGGCGGAAGGCACGGTGGCCGTCGCCGGAGACGACCACGCGCAGGCACTCGTGGAAGTCAACTGCGAAACCGACTTTGTCGCCAAGGGCGAGACCTTCCAGAGCTTTGCGCAGCGTGCCGCGAATATCGTGCTGGCGCAGCGCCCGGCTGACGTTGCGGCGTTGATGGAGCTGGAAGACGGCGGCGAAACGCTGGATACCCAGCGCCGCACGCTGGTGGCGAAGCTGGGCGAGAACATCACCGTGCGCCGTTTTGCGGTGGTCGAGAATGCCGGCGGAGCCTTGGCGCACTACCTGCACGGCACCCGCATCGGGGTCATCGTTGCACTGGCGGTGGGTGACGCGGTGCTGGCGAAGGATCTTTCAATGCACATCGCGGCCTCGCGCCCGCAGTACATTGACGAAGCCGAGGTGCCGGCCGAGGCCGTGGAAGCCGAGCGCAAGGTTGTGGAAGCGCAATCAGCTGAACAGTCGCATGGCAAGCCGGCGGAGATCGTCAAGCGCATGGTGGAAGGTCGCTTGCGTAAATTCCTCGCCGAGATCACGCTCGTCGGGCAGCCTTTCGTGAAGGATCCGGACCAGAGTGTCGGCAAGCTCCTGAAGGCGGCCAAGGCCAGCGTTGCGCGTTTCGTACGCTTCGAAGTAGGTGAAGGCATCGACAAGCAGCAGGGTGACTTCGCGGAAGAGGTCATGGCACAGGCGAAGGCGTCGATGGGTTAGACTTGCGCGCCCATCGCGCCGCGATCAACAAGTTTCGGAAGGCCCCGGCAACGGGGCCTTTTCGTAGGGCAGTGCACGGTCGACGATGGATTCTGCGAAGCCAAGGTGAACCCAGGCGACACGATGGATGAGCTCAAGTACAAACGCATTCTGATCAAGTTGTCCGGCGAAGCGCTGATGGGCCGCCTTGACTACGGCATCAGCAGTGACGTAATGGCGCAGGTTGCCAGTGAGATCAAGCAGCTGGTCGAAGCCGGGGTGCAGGTAGCCATCGTGGTGGGCGGGGGCAACATCTTCCGTGGCGAAGGGCTAGCACGCTCTGGTATCGACCGCGTGACCGGCGACCACATGGGCATGCTGGCCACCGTCATCAACGCACTGGCCATCCAGGACGCGGTGGAACGCGCCGGTGTGCCCGTACGCGTGCAGTCGGCGATCCGCATCAACCAAGTGTGCGAGGAATATATCCGCCGCCGCGCGGTGCGGCATCTGGAAAAAAGCCGGGTCGTGGTATTCGCTGCCGGTACCGGCAATCCGTTCTTCACGACGGATTCGGCGGCCGCGCTGCGTGCCGTTGAAGTGGAGGCAGATCTGATGCTGAAGGCGACGAAAGTCGACGGCGTCTACGACTGCGATCCGAAAAAGAATCCGCAGGCAAAGCGTTTTGCCGAGCTGAGCTACGACGAGGTGCTGGACCGCCGGCTAGCGGTCATGGACCAGACCGCCGTGGTGCTGTGCCGCGACCATTCCATGCCCTTGCGGGTGTATGACATGACGCGTGCTGGCGCATTGCTGGAGATCGCGCGCGGTAACCCGCAAATTGGCACGCTGATCCACAATTGAAACGGGTGACACGATGATTGAAGACGTGACTAGGGACGCGACCGCGCGCATGCAGAAGTCCATCGACGCGCTGCGGGCGAGTTTCATGAAATTGCGCACCGGACGCGCCAGTATCGGGTTGATCGACCACCTGCGGGTGGACTACTACGGCTCCGAGTTGCCGCTGTCGCAGGTCGCCAGTGTCGTGGTCGAGGACGTCCGAACGCTGAGCATCACGCCATGGGAAAAGAACATGGTGCAGCCGATCGAGAAGGCGATCTACGCGTCCGATCTGGGGCTGACGCCGAACACTGCCGGCACCACGATCCGCATCAACATGCCGCCGCTCACGGAAGAACGGCGCCGTGATCTGATCAAGGTCGTCAAGTCGGAGACCGAGCAGGCCCGCGTCGCCATCCGCAACGTGCGGCGTGACGCGAACCAGGCTGTAAAGGACTTGCTCAAGGACAAGGCCATTACCACCGACGACGAGAAGCGCGCCACGCAGGACATCCAGAAACTCACGGATCGCTTTGTCGAGACTGCCGACAAGGCAATGGCGGACAAGGAACGCGAGATGATGGCGGTCTGAAGACCGCCTGAAGCCCATCTGAAAACGCTGTCTTCCATGCCGCCACCGGATCACCGGCTCGCTGTACCGGCCCATGTCGCCATCATCATGGATGGCAATGGGCGCTGGGCGCAGCAGCGGCACCGACCACGCGGATTCGGGCATGCTGCAGGGGTCCGGCGTGCGCACGAGGTGGTCGAGGCCAGCCACGTGCACGGCGTACACACACTCACGCTGTTCGCGTTCAGCCAGGAAAACTGGCAACGACCGGCCCAGGAAGTCGGGCTTTTGATGCAGCTGTTCGCGCACACCATAGCGGTCGAGGTCAAGGCCCTGCACCGCAACGGCGTGCGCGTGCGCTTCATCGGCGACCGAGCGGCGTTCGCGCCGGCGTTGCGCGCCCAGATGGAGGCCGCGGAACGGCTGACGGACGCCAATACTGGCCTGAACCTTCATATCGCAGCCGGTTATGGCGGTCATTGGGACATTGTGCAGGCGGCCCGGCATGCGCAGCAGGACGGCGTCGAGATCAGCGAGGCAAGTCTTGCGGCGCGTCTGTCGACGCAGCCTGCGGCGGCGCCCGATCTGCTGATCCGCACGGGCGGCGAGCAGCGCATCTCCAATTTCATGCTGTGGCAGATGGCGTACACGGAGCTGTATTTCACCGCCGCGTTGTGGCCGGATTTCGGGGTAC
The DNA here is from genome assembly GCA_004298465.1 of Nevskiaceae bacterium. Lineage (GTDB taxonomy): Bacteria > Pseudomonadota > Gammaproteobacteria > Nevskiales > Nevskiaceae > SCRT01. Next base: position 389,508 of record SCRT01000001.1, read on the forward strand.
CGGAACTCGATGCGGCATTGGCGTGGTATGCCGGGCGGCAGCGCCGCTTCGGTCGGGTGCCGGACCCCCGCTAGCCTGCTGGCGCCAGGTGCGGCCGGACACCATCCGGGGTGGCGGAACAACGCAAAGGAGAAGTCATGCTGAAACAGAGGATCCTGACGGCGCTGGTGCTGATCCCGATCGTCCTGCTGCTGATCGGTTTTGCTCCGCTGACGTGGCTGTACGCCGCCTTCAGCGGCGTGGTGCTGCTCGGTGCGTGGGAATGGACGCGCCTGATGGGGTTGGCGGCGAATTCTCCGCTGCGCCCAGTTTATGTGGCGGTGAGTGCCGTGGTTCTGCTGATCGCTTGGTGGGCGCGGGCCGACTGGCAGGTGCTCGGGCAGTTCGCTGCCATATGGTGGCTGGTAGTGCTGGTGCTGATCTGTGCTTACCCGCGGGTGTTTGCGAACCACCGCCCTGGCCCGCTGCTGCTGGCGCTGATCGGCCAGTTCATGTGGGTGCCGGCCGTGGTCTGCCTGACGCTGCTGCGCGACCAGCCGGACGGGGCGCTGAAGCTGATTTATGCCCTAACGCTGGTGTGGGCCGCCGATACCGGTGCCTATTTCGCCGGGCGCCGTTTCGGTCGCGTGAAATTGCTGCCGGCGGTTTCCCCCGGCAAGACGCGTGAGGGCGCGCTGGGCGGCTTGCTGCTGTGCGCGGTGTGGTCGGTGGCGGGTGGGTTGGTGGCCTTCGGCCTGCACTGGGATGCGACGCTGGTCGTGTTCTGCGTGCTGAGCGTATGCGTGGCCGCGGTGTCGATCGTGGGCGATCTTGGCATGAGCCTGTTCAAACGGCTTTCCGGCATCAAGGACAGCGGCTCGATCCTGCCCGGTCACGGCGGCATCCTGGATCGCATCGACAGCCTGCTGGCAGAAGGGCCGCTGTTCGCTTGGGGCCTGCTGCTTGTCGGTCTGTGGCAGTGACCAAACTGAACCCCATCTGTGCGGGTCGGTCTCAGATGGCATCCCGTGTTGCGGCGGGTTGGGCAAGGGCCTGCCACGTGAATGAGGAAAACCAGCGGTGATGGACAATTTCTTGTGGTCTGCGGGAGCCTTTGCGGTTGCCATCGCGGTACTCGTGACGTTCCACGAATTCGGTCATTTCTGGGTCGCGCGCCGGCTGGGGGTGAAAGTCCTGCGCTTTTCCGTCGGCTTCGGTCGCCCGCTGTGGCGGCGCACTGGCCGGGACGGCGTGGAGTACGTGGTGGCATGGCTGCCACTCGGTGGCTACGTCAAGATGCTCGACGAGCGCGAGGGCGACGTGGAAGAGTCCGAGCTGCCGCGCGCTTTCAACCGCCAGCAGCTGTGGAAGCGGGCGGCGATCATCTTTGCCGGGCCGCTGTTCAACTTCGTGCTCGCCGTGTTGCTGTACTGGGTCATCTGGATGGCGGGCGTGCCGGGGCTCAAGGCCTTCGTCGCGGCGCCGGCCGCGGGCACTGCTGCGGCCGAGGCGGGGCTTGCTGCGCGCGATCGGGTGGTGGATGTGGAAGCCAAGCCGGTTGCGACCTGGCAGGACGTGCGCACCGCCGTGCTGGAAGCGGCCCTCGGCGGCCGTCCGTTGCACATGACGGTGCGCGATCCTGCCGGCACGACGCGGGACGTGACGCTCGACATGAAGCACGTCCGCGTGGCGCCGGAACACTTGTTTGGCGACGTCGGGCTGGTGCCTTACCAGCCGCCGCTGCTCCCGGTGTTGGACAAGGTCATGCCGGACACGCCGGCGCAACGCGCGGGCTTTCAGGCGGGTGATCGGCTGCTCGCCTACAACGGGGTGACACTGCAATCCTGGCAGCAATGGGTGGACTATCTGCGCGCGCATCCGGGCCAAAACATCGCGGTGAAGGTGCGACGCGGAAGCGGCGATCAGGTTCTGAATCTGGCCGTGGGTACGACGCATCAGGACGGCAAGGCGGTCGGGGTCATGGGGGCGGCCGTGACAGTCCCGCCTGATTTGTGGCAGGATTTACAGGTTGTGCAACGTTTTGGCGTATTCACGGCGTTGTCGGCAGCATTGCATGAAACGTGGCAGATGTCGGTCGTCACGCTGCAACTCGGTTACCGGGTTGCGACCGGAGATATCTCGCTCAAGAACATCGGCGGCCCGATCCGGACCGCGGAAGCGGCGGGTTATTCGGCGCGCGTCGGCTGGATTGCGTTTGTCGCGTTTCTTGCATTCGTCAGCATCAATCTCGGCATCGTGAATCTCTTGCCGGTACCGGTGCTGGATGGCGGTCACTTGCTGTACTGCGGAATTGAAGCCGTGCTGGGTGCTCCGCTGTCGGAACGTGCGCAGCTGGCTGGACAGCAGTTCGGGCTGATGCTGCTCGCGGTATTGATTGGAATTGTTTTCTATAACGACATCGCAAGCTTGGTGAGTTGACACGGCATGCGCCGCCAGAACCGATCGCTATTTATGAAACCTTATCTGCTGATCTTCGTCGCAGCGTTGCTGTGGCAGTCGACGGCCTTAGCGTTTGCGCCGTTTGCGGTCAAGACGATCCGGGCAGAAGGCCTGCAACGCCTTGACCTCGGCACGGTGCTGGCGTACCTGCCGGTGTCCGTCGGCGACACCGTGACGCCCGCCATGGCGCAGCAGTCGATCGAGATGCTGTACAAGTCCGGCATGTTCCAGGATGTGACGCTACTGCGCGACGGCGGCACACTTGTCGTGCGTGTGCGCGAGCGGCCGTTGATCGCAGACTTCGAGGTCAAGGGCAACAAGGCGGTCGGCGGCGATGACCTGAAGAAGTCGCTGAAGGAAGTCGGTCTCGTCAAGGGCCAGCTGTTCAAGCGCGACCTGCTGGATGCGCTGACCACCGAACTGCACGAACAGTATTACGCGAATGGCTTCTACAACGTCCTGATCACCAGCAAGGTCGAGAACCTGCCCAATAACCGCGTTTCCATCCACATCGACGTGGGCGAGGGCACGGCGGCCAAGATCAAGTCGATCCACATCATCGGTAACGCCGCGTTTCCGGAATCTACGCTGCTGGACCAGATGAAGCTCAAGGCCAAGAGCCGCTGGAAGCCGTTTCAGCGTTCAGACCGCTATTCGCGCCACACGATGGTCGGTGACCTGGAATCGCTGAATTCCTGGTATATGAACCGCGGCTACCTGAAGTTCGACATTCCCAGTGTCCAGGTCGCGTTGACGCCCGACAAGAAGAGCGTCTACCTCACGCTCAACGTCGAGGAAGGGCCGATCTACAAGGTCAGCGGTTACCGCTTCACCGGGGACACCATCCTCAACACCACGTTCCTCGACAAGATCGTTACGACCCACGCCGGCGACCGGTTCTCGCTCAAGAGCGCGACGGACAGTGCGGATGCGATCGAATCGACGCTGTCCGATATCGGCTATGCGTTTGCCAAGGTCACGCCCCTGCCGCTCGTCAATGAAGACAAGCGCACCGTCGCCATCGACTACGAGGTGAAGCCAGGCAAGCGCGTGTATGTGCGCAAGATCGACTTTTCCGGTTACAACAATACGCGCGACTCCACGTTTCGCCGTGAGATGCGCCAGCTCGAGGGCGCGCCCTACTCGAAGGCGGCGATCGAACGCTCCCGCGTGCGTATTGCGCGCCTGCCGTTTGTCCAGAATGTCTCGGTCAACACGGCCCCGGTGCCGGGCACGGACGATCAGATCGACGTCAATTACGGCATCTCGCAGCGTCAGCCGGGCTCGATTTCCGTCGGTGTCGGGTATTCCGGATACCAGGGATTCATCATTTCAGCGGGCATCACGCACACGAATTTCCTGGGGACTGGCGACACCATCAGCCTGAACGCGCAGAACAGCATCGTGGAGCGCGCCATTTCTCTCAGCTTCACGGACCCGTACTTCACCGACGACGGCATCAGCCAGACGGCCAGCGTGTTCTTCCGCCGCGACAAGGGGGTCATCCGCTTCGACTCGGGCTTCGACACGAACATGATTGGTGGCGACCTCGTGTATGGCATCCCGCTGTCTGAATTCACCAGCCTGCGGCTGGGCGCCGGTGTGTCGGAAACGGCGGTCACGACGTTCTCGACGTTCGCATCCGACGAGATCCTCAACTTCGTGCTGCGCAACGGCAAGAAGTTTGGCGTCTACACGCTCAAGACCGGTATCGCGCGCGACACGCGCAACCGCACGTTCTTCGCGACGCGCGGCATGCTGGACCAGCTCACGTTCGACATCACTGGCCCCGGCTCGGATCTGAAGTACTACGTCGCACAGTTGAACCATTCACAGTACATTCCGCTGCCCGCCCAGTTTTTCATCAATTTCAACAGTACGATCGGTTACATCAACACTTACGGAGGCACGAACGGCGTGCCCCCGTGGCTGAACTTCTTTGCTGGTGGCCCGGGCACCGTGCGCGGTTTCAAGACTGGTTATCTGGACCCGAAGGATTCCAACGGTTTCCCGTTCGGCGGCACCTTCAGCACCTCGGCGCAGACGGAACTGGTCCTGCCGATTCCCATCATCTCGAACAACACGACGACGCGGACCGGCCTGTTCTTTGATGTCGGGAATGTCTTTGCGCGGCCGGGCAACTTCAACTTCAACGAATTGCGCCAATCAGTGGGTATCGACATCCAGTGGTTCACACCGATCGTCGGCATGCTGGAGGTCAGTTTTGGCTACCCGATCAAGAGCATCCACGGCGATAATCGCCAGTACTTACAATTCCAGCTGGGCAATGGTTTCGGTTCCAACTGACCTGGCCGTTCCGCTAGTTTTTTCCCCCGACACGAGAGTCGCTTTGCCATGAAATCATTGAAGGTTGCGTTGTTCGTTGCGGTTGTATCGATGGGTGCCCCGGTGGTTGCAAACGCCGCGCCGGCGCTGAAGATCGCTGTCATCAACGTCGAGAAGCTGGTGACGAGTTCTCCGCAATACACGCAAGCACAGGCACAGATCAAGGCCGAGTTCGAGAAGCGCGGCAACGAACTGCAGGCGAAAGGCAAGCAGCTTGCGCAGGATGTCGACACGTTCCAGAAGAATGCCGACGTGATGACGCCGGATGACCGCGTAAAGAAGGAAAACGACTTGATGACGCGCCGTAACGACCTGAAATATCAGGAGCAGAAGTTCCAGCAGGACTTCCAGGGGCGTAACCAGCAGCTTTCTCAGCAGGTCATGGAAAAACTCAAATCGACGATCACGAAGATTGCACAGAAGGACGGTTACACGTTGGTGTTGCAGGATCCGATCTTTGCGGATAGCGGATTCGACATCACGGATCAGGTCCTGTCGCATCTCAAGAGTGAAAAGTAAGCGCGATGCGTTTTACGCTTGAAGCGCTTGCGCAGCGGTTCGGGCTGGAGCTTTTTGGGGATGCCCGAAGCGTCATCGAGGGCGTCTGTGCGCTGAACCCCGGGCTGCCAGGACACCTGAGTTTCTGTGCGGAAAGTCGGTTCTTGGTGCAGGCGAAGTCGACGCTTGCGCCCGCGCTCGTTGCTGCCGAGCGGATTCCCGGCTACAGCGGCAACCTGTTGTTGGCGCGCAACCCGCTGCTGGCCTTCGCCCGCATCTCGGCCCTGTTCGACGATGCCTACGACTTTGTTCCCGGCATCGACGAGACGGCGGTCGTCGCTGGTGATGTGGCGTTGTCCCCGACCGTGCACATCGGCCCGCATGCCGTGGTTGAAGCCGGTGTGCAACTCGGTGAAGGCTGTTTCCTCGGCCCCGGCTGCATCCTCCGAAAAGGGGCGATTCTCGGTGCGGGCTGCCGTCTTGAGGCCAACGTCTACGTCGGGCCGCGCTGCCGGCTTGGGGCGCGCGTCCATGTGCTGCCGGGTGCAGTCATCGGCGGGCGCGGCTTCGGCAACGTGCCCGGCGAGAAGGGCTGGGAAGAAATACCGCAGCTCGGCGTTGTCCGCATTGGAGACGATGTCGAAGTCGGTGCGAACACCACGATCGACCGCGGCGCGCTGGCGGACACCGTCATTGAAAGCGGCGTGCGGCTGGACAACCTGATCCAGGTTGCGCACAACTGCGTGATCGGGCGCGATACGGCAATTGCCGCTTGCACCGGGCTTGCCGGCAGCTCGCGCATTGGTGCACGCTGCATGATCGGTGGGGCCGTGGTTGTTGGCGGCCATCTGACGATCGGGGATGGCGTGACGGTACTGGGCCGCTCGGGGGTCACGAAGTCGCTGTCGGGGCCAGGCGTCTACGGGGGGTTCCCGGCGGTCCCGGTAAAGGAATGGCATTATCAGGTCGCACGCGTGAGGCGTCTCAACGTGCTGGAAGATCGCCTGTCCGTACTGGAGAAATCGCGGGTACCGGGTGCAGGTGACGACAAAAATGGGGCATGAGCATGGCAGAGGCAAAGGAAACGCTGTTCGACATCCGCGACATCATGGGCATGCTGGCTCACCGGTTTCCGTTCCTGCTCGTCGACCGCGTGATTGCGTATGAGAAGGGCAAGTCGCTGACCGCCATCAAGAATGTGACGTATAACGAGCCGTTCTTCATGGGGCATTTTCCCGCCGTCCCCACCATGCCCGGCGTGCTGATGGTGGAAGCGCTGGCACAGACCTGTGGTTTGCTCACGTCGCGGGAAACCGGCATCCGGCCTGAGTCCGGCGTGCTGTTTTACTTCGCGGGCATCGACCACGCGCGTTTCAAACGTATCGTGGTGCCCGGCGACCAGCTTCAGCTCTACGCCGAGATCGACAAGATCAAGCGAACGCTGTGGAAGTTCAAGGTGCGCGCGACCGTCGAAGACGACTTGGCCTGCGAGGCGGAGCTGCTGTGTGTCTTCAAGTACCCGCCGAAGAACGAAAGCGCTGCAAAGCCTGGATCGGCGCCCAGCGTCGGCTAGGCGGCGCCTGCCGGAGTGTGAGCTGCATGATTCACGAAACAGCGATTGTCGACCCCGCTGCGCGACTGCACCCGAGCGTCGAAGTCGGGCCCTACGCGGTGATCGGGCCGGGTGTGGAAGTGGACGAGGGCACGCACATCGACACCCACGCGATCCTGCGCGGGCCGCTGAAGATGGGCAAGCGCAACGAAGTCTTTCCGTTTGCGACGATCGGTGAAGTGTCGCAGGATCTCACCGCAAAACGCGAGGATGACACACGCGTCGAGATCGGCGACGACAACCTCATTCGCGAATTTGTCACCATCCAGCGCGGCACCTACAAAGACACCGGCATCACCCGCATCGGCAGCCACAACCTGCTGATGAACTACGTCCATGTCGGCCACGATTGTGTGCTTGGCGACCACAACGTGCTGGCGAACGGCACCCAGCTCGGCGGGCACATCCACATCGGTGACTGGGTTGTGACGGGCGGTGCGGTGCTGGTGCTCCAGCGCTGCAAGCTTGGATCGCACTCCTTTGCCGCCGGTGGGGCCGGGATCACGCGCGACATTCCGCCCTATGTCGTGGTGCAGCAGAACCCGGCCGTGCCGCGCGGACTGAACGTGGAAGGGTTGCGCCGCCGCGGATTCACGCCAGACGACATGCGCGACATCAAGATCGCTTACCGGAAGTTTTTCATCTCTGGCCTGCATGTGGAAGCCGCCATTGAAGAATTGTCGGAACTGGCAACGGCGAACGCGCATGTCCGCGAGATGGTGGAATTCATGCGGGCTTCCGAACACCCGCTGCAGCACCTTGCCAAGCAGCACGAGCCACAGTAGGTGGTCGGTGCCACGGTGATGGCCACGCGTATCGCGTTGGTGGCGGGCGAGACTTCCGGCGACCTGCTGGGCGCGGCGCTCATGGGTGCGTTGCGCCGTCGTTATCCGGATGTACGTTTCGAGGGTGTTGCCGGCCCGCGCATGATCGCCGCCGGCTGCCGCCCGCTGGCCGGCATCGAGCGCCTGTCCGTCATGGGCATTGCGGAAGTGCTGCCGAAACTGTTTTCCATCCTGCGGCTGCGCGCGCGGCTGGTTCGGCACTGGCTGGCCGACCCACCGGACGTCGTCATCGGTATCGATGCGCCGGACTTCAACCTGGGGCTGGAACGTCGCCTGCGTGATGCCGGCATCCGCACAGCGCATCTCGTCAGCCCCAGCGTGTGGGCATGGCGGCCAAGGCGTGTGAAGACGATCGCAAAGTCCGTCGACCTGATGTTGTGCCTGTTTCCTTTTGAGCCGGACTTCTACCGCAACCATGGTGTGAAGGCCGTGTACGTGGGCCATCCGTTGGCGGAAGAGCTGGCGCTGCCGGTGTCGCGTGCCGACGCACGCACGGCACTCGGCCTGCCGGCAGCCGCACGGGTGGTTGCCGTGCTGCCGGGCAGTCGGGTCGGAGAGCTCAAGGCCCTGGCAGCGGTGTTCGTGCTGGCCGCTGCACGGCTGGCGTCGCGCGTGCCGGATGTGGTGTTCGCCGTGCCGCTGGCGCGTCCGGCGCTGCGCCTGCTGTTCGAGCGGGCCATGAAACTGCTGGCGCCCGATGCACGCTGGATGCTCTATGACGGACGTTCACGAGAAGTGATGCGAGCAGCGGACGTGGTGCTGCTGGCCTCCGGGACCGCAACGCTGGAATGCCTGCTGCTGGAGCGCCCCATGGTGGTCGGTTATCGGGCGTCGAGGTTCACGGCGTGGGTACTGCGCGTATTCAAGCTGCTGAAAGTGGCATATTTCAGCCTGCCCAATCTGCTGTGTGAAAAACCCGTTGTGCCCGAATTCATCCAGGAACAGGCCACACCGGAGCATTTCGCGGGAGCGGTCGAAAAACTCATTGACGACTCTGCCGCACGCACTGCACAAACTGCAGCCTTTGCCCCGGTGCGCCAAGAGTTGCACCGCGACGCCGCCACCCGTGCCGGGGCAGCCATCGCGGAACTCGTTGGAGAACAGCGTGGCTGAAGTCTACATCGCAGGCATCGACGAAGTGGGCCGCGGCTGCCTTGCCGGGCCGGTTTACGCCGCGGCCGTCATCCTGCCGCTGGACTGTGCGCTGCCGGGTTTGAGGGACTCCAAGCAGCTTTCGCCCCGGGCGCGGGAACGGCTTGTGCCGCGCATCGAGGCGGCGGCCGTCGCGTGGGCGATCGGTATTGCAAGCGTCGAGGAAATCGACCGCGTGAACATCCTGCAGGCGACGTTCCTCGCCATGCAGCGGGCCGTTGCCGCACTCGCAATCTCGCCCGTGCAGTGCCTGGTGGACGGCAACCGGGCTCCACCGCTGGCCGTGCCGGTGCGCACCATCGTCGGCGGTGACCACCTGGAGCCCGCGATCATGGCGGCCTCCGTCATCGCGAAAGTCGCGCGCGATGCGGAACTCGTGGCGCTGGACGCGCGCTACCCCGGATACGGCCTTGCCCATCACAAAGGTTATGGTACGGCCCAACACCTGCGCGCCCTCGAACAGATCGGCCCCTGCGTCCTGCACCGCATGACGTTTGCACCGTGCCGGCGCGCGGCCGCGGGTGTCTAGGCAGGCCCCAACCGTTAAGCTTGTCGGTACTTCCTGCAGTTCAACCTCCTATTTCAAATCTGCCAGCGCCGACGCCACCTGTGTTCGTCCACCTTCACTTGCATACCGAGTTTTCGTTGGTCGACGGTCTGATCCGCGTCGACAAGCCGGCGGGCAAGCACGGGGGGCGGGCGCAGGCCTTGACGGCGCGCTTGAAGGTGTTGGAGCAGCCGGCGTGTGCGGTGACGGACCGCGACAACCTGTTCTGCTGGGTGAAGTTCTACAAGGCGGCGGAAGCGGCGGGCATCAAGCCGGTGGCGGGTTGCGACATTCTCGTCACGGGCGCGGGGCCGGACGCTGAGCCGGAGCTGCTGACGGTGCTGGTGCAGGACGAGGCCGGTTACCACAACCTCGCGCGCGTGATGTCGCAGGCCTACGTGGAAGGGCAGAGTCGCGGGTCGCCGCTGTATGCACGTGGATGGCTGGAAGGCGCCGCGCAGGGGTTGATCGTGCTCGCCGGGCGCAACAGCGCCGTTGGCCGGCAGTTGCTGGCCGGGCGCATGGACGACGCGCGGGTGGAACTGCAGGCGTGGCAACGCGTGTTCGGCGACCGCTTCTATCTGGAGGTCACGCGCTGCAACCGTCCGGGGGATGAAGACCACCTGCGCGCCGCCTGTGCGCTGGCCGGCGCGACCGGCACCGCGGTGGTGGCCACGAACGATGTGCGCTTCCTGCACCGCGAGGATTTCGAGGCGCACGAGGCGCGGGTGTGCATCAACCAGGGTCGCGTGCTGGACGACCCGCGCCGCCCGCACGACTACACGCCGGAGCAATACCTGAAGAGTTCGGAAGAGATGGCCGAGCTGTTCGCCGACCTTCCCGCCGCGCTGGAGAATTCCGTCGAGATCGCGCGACGCTGCACGCTGTCCATGCACTTCGGCACTTACCACTTGCCGCATTACCCGATGCCGCAAGGGCAGTCGGTGATTGCCCATCTGCAGCAGAAGGCGCGAGAAGGGCTGGCGCAGCGCCTGCTCCAGCACCCGCCGTCCAAGCCGGTGGAAGTCTATGAACAGCGCCTGGAATACGAGCTCGGGATCATCGAGAAGATGGATTTTCCGGGTTACTTCCTGGTGGTGGCCGACTTCATCGGCTGGTCGAAGACGCACGGCGTTCCGGTGGGCCCGGGGCGCGGTTCCGGGGCCGGTTCGCTGGTGGCTTATTCCATCGGCATCACCGATATCGATCCGCTGCCCTATGACCTGCTGTTCGAGCGCTTCCTGAACCCGGAGCGTGTGTCGATGCCGGACTTCGACGTCGACTTCTGCATGGCCGGGCGCGATCGTGTCATCGCCTACGTGGCCGACCGCTACGGGCGCGAACGCGTGAGCCAGATCGTCACCTACGGCACCATGGCGGCGCGCGCCGTGGTGCGTGACGTGGCGCGCGTACTGGGCTACCCCTATGCGGTGGGCGACCGCATCGCGAAAATCATTCCCGGCATCCCGACGTTCAAGAAGGAAGCTGCACACGAAGGCATGTCGGCGCTGGAATACGCGCTGGTGAAGGTGCCGGAGCTCAAGCAGCTCTACGACAATGATGAGGAAGCGCATACCGTCATCGACCTCGGCTTGCAGGTGGAGGACATCACGCGCGGCGTCGGCATCCACGCTGGCGGCGTGGTCATCGCGCCGGAAGCGCTGGTGGACTACGCGCCGCTGTATTGCGAACCCGGCGGCGCGGGCTTGCGCACGCAGTTCGACATGCGCGACCTGGAAGGCATCGGGCTGGTGAAGTTCGACTTCCTGGGCCTGAAGACGCTGACCATCGTGCAGGCAGCGGTGGACACCATCAATGCCCGCCACCCGGAGCTGAAGCTCGAAATCCTCAACATTCCGCGCGATGACCACGCCACCTACGCGCTCTACGCCTCCGGCAACACCACTGCGGTGTTCCAGATGGAAGGTGCCGGCATGCAGCGCGCCTCGGTGGATCTGGCACCGGACCGCTTCGAGGACATCATCGCGCTCATCTCGCTGTACCGGCCGGGGCCGATGGATCTGATTCCGGAATACGTCGCACGCAAGCGCGGCAAGTCACCGGAATACCTGCACCCGGACATGGAGCCGGTGCTGCGCGAAACCTACGGCATCTTCGTCTACCAGGAGCAGGTGATGCAGGTGGCGCAGCGCCTCGCCGGGTTCACGCTCGGGGCCGCCGACCTGCTGCGGCGGGCGATGGGCAAGAAGAAAGCCTCGGAAATGGCCAAGCAGCGCGCTGGTTTCGTGGCTGGTGCGGCGGACCGCCATATCGACGAGGCGACCGCTAACGAGATCTTCGATTTGATGGAGAAGTTCGCCGGCTACGGCTTCAACAAGTCGCACGCCGCCGCCTACGCGTTGGTGTCCTACCAGACGGCGTGGCTGAAGACGCATTACCCGGCGGAATTCATGGCAGCGGTGATGTCCATCGAAATGGCGCACACCGAAACCGTCGTCATCATGCTTGACGAAAGCCACCGGCTGGGGCTGGACGTGCTGGGGCCGGACGTAAATCACTCGGCGTTCGGATTCACCGTGCCGGCCGAAGGGCAGGTCCGTTACGGGCTGGGCGCCATCAAGGGTGCGGGCGAAGCGGCGATGGAAGGCATTGTCACGGCGCGCGAAGCAGGCGGCCCATTCCGTGACCTGTTCGATTTCTGCCGGCGGATCGACACACGCAAGGCGAACAAGCGCGTACTGGAAGCGCTAGTCATGGCCGGCGCGCTGGATGGCTTCCACGCCAACCGCGCCACGCTGCTGGCCAACTTGCCGCTGGCGCTGAAGCTGGCTGACCAGGCGGCTGCCGGTGCGGAGGCTGGCCAGACCGACCTGTTCGGCCTGGCGACGTCCACCTCGGCGCCAGCCGCTGTGTGCCTCGACGAGCGCCCGGCGTGGTCCTCGCACGAGGAGCTGAAGCGCGAAAAAGATGTGCTCGGGCTGTATTTCTCCGGGCACCCTATCAACGACTACCTGCCGCTCATCGGCGCCGTCTGCGGGCACGACTTGCGCACCGCGGTGCAGGGCATCGGTGCCGATGGCGGCGGGCGGCGCGGGCGCGACACCACCGTCGTGGCCGGCTGGCTGGCCGACATCCGCTCCATCGGCGGCGACCGGCCGGGGCGCATTCTGGTGTTCGACGACCGCGGCACGCAGCTGCACTGCTGGGTGGACCTGGGGGACTGGATGCGCTTCCAGCCCATGCTGCGCAAGGACACGCTGGTGTTCATGCAGGGCGAGCTGCGTCGCAGCCGGCGCGAAGGGCACGAGACGGAAGCCTGGCTGTCGGCAAACCAGTTCAAGGACGTTGATGCCGTATATCGCGCCTGTGCGAGCGAACTGGCGCTGCGCTGGCGGGGTGATATGGCGCAGCTCCGCCAGCTCCAGGACATGCTGAAGCCGCTGTGCCTGGAAGCGGGCACTCCGGTTGCTGTGGAGCTTGTAGCAGATGGCGCGGCGGCGTGGTTCGACTGCAGCGTGATATGGCGTGTACGACTCGACGAGCAGACGGTGCGGACGTTGCAACAGATCTTCGGAGCCGATGCCGTTCGCGTTGCGTGGCGGCGCTGGTCGGTGCCGACACCCGTACGGCGGCGTGAAACGGCGAACTACGCCGACGCCAGCGTGTAACATTGCCGCGCAAGCATCTGCGACGCTGCCCATCGGACGGGTGGCCACGTATGAGGGGAATCGCTGAATGACAGCACCGAGCTATCTGGATTTCGAACGGCCGATCGCGGACCTCGAGAAGAAAATCGAGGAATTGCGCTATGTCACGGGCGGCAGCGACATCAATCTCGGCGAGGAGATCCACCAACTGGAAGCGAAGAACCGTCAGTTGACGGAACAGATCTTCGCGAATCTGGAGCCGTGGCAGATCGCGCAGGTCGCGCGCCATCCGAACCGGCCCTACGCGCTGGACTACATCACCGCGATGTTCACGGAATGGGACGAACTGCACGGCGACCGGCATTTCGCGGACGACCCGGCGTTGGTATGTGGCGTGGCGCGGCTGGACGGGCGCGCTGTTGCCGTGATTGGCCACCAGAAAGGCCGCGACACCAAGGAGCGCGTCTACCGCAATTTCGGTTCCGCGCGCCCGGAAGGCTACCGCAAGGCCCTGCGCGTGATGAAGCTGGCGGAAAAATTCCACTTGCCGGTCATTACGCTCATCGACACCGCAGGCGCCTACGCCGGTATTTCGGCGGAAGAACGCAACCAATCGGAAGCCATCGCGCGCAACCTCTATGAACTTTCGCGCCTGCGCACGCCGGTGATCGCGGCGGTGGTCGGCGAAGGTGGTTCCGGCGGTGCACTGGCCGTCGGTGTCGCGGACCGCGTGCTGATGCTGCAGTACGCGATCTATTCCGTCATTTCACCGGAAGGCTGCGCGTCCATCCTGTTCAAGAAAGCCGACCGCGCACCGGAAGCCGCGGCCGCCATGCGCATCACGGCGCCAGACTTGCTGGAATTCGGGCTGGTGGACGAAGTGTTGCCGGAGCCGCTCGGCGGTGCGCACCGCGACCCGGCCGCAATGGCAGTGGTGCTGAAAGCCCGCCTCGTGACGCTGCTTGCGGAGCTGACGGCAACGGAACCCACGCAACTGCTGGCGAAGCGCTACGACCGCCTCATGGCCTACGGCGCGTTCACCGAGAAACCCGGCCCTGCATCGGGTCGCGGAGCGAAAGGCCATGGCGGAGTCGCCGCGAGCGCTGGCTGATCCGGCGTCGGCTGCCGGGCCTGTGCGCGCCGATCGTGCGTGACCGATCCGGCTCTTGATCTGGCGGCCCTGCGCCATGCCGCGCCGCCGCTGGCGCCGGGTGCTACTTATCGCGTGTGCTTCAGCGGCGGGCTGGACTCCACGGTGCTGCTGCACGCGCTGGTAGAAACCGGTGTTGCGCCGCTCACCGCCGTACACATTCACCACGGCTTGCAAGCTGTGGCGGACAACTGGGTGACGCATTGCACATCCGTTTGTGTCGGCCTGGGTATTCCCCTTGAAACCTGCTGTGTTCGCGTCGCAGCCGATACTGCGGAAGGCCCGGAAGCGGCGGCGCGCACCGCGCGCTACGCCGCGCTACGCAACGTAATGCAGACTGGTGATTGTCTCGTCGTCGCTCACCACCGCGATGATCAGGCAGAAACCGTGCTGCTGCGCCTGCTGCGCGGCGCCGGCAGCGCGGGTCTGGCAGCGATGCGTCCGTTCGTGCCCTTTGCGCCCGGTGGGCTGTGGCGGCCGTTGCTCGACACGCCGCGCGCAACGCTACAAGCCTGGGCGCAGGTGCGCGGATTGGAATGGGTGGAAGACCCACAGAATCAGGATACCCGCTACCGTCGGGTATGGCTGCGGCGTGAAATTCTGCCGGCGCTGCGCCGCGTCGTGCCGCAATGCGACGCCGTGCTGGCGCGCACGGCCGCGGTGCTGGCAGAGGATGCCGAGCTGCTGGCCGAAGTGGCGACGGCCGACCTGCAAACGCTCCGCACCGGAGTCACACTGTCGGTGCGCGGGCTGCTGGCACTGACGCCGGCGCGCCGCCATCATGCCCTGCGTGCGTGGCTGGCAGAGCAGGGCTTTTACGCACCAGATCGGGCGGCGCTCGAACGGCTGGACCGGGATGTTCTGGCCGCGCGCGCAGACGCTACCCCGGTTCTCAATCTGGGGCAATGCGAACTACGCCGCTACCGCGACGCCCTGCATGTGATGGCACCGTTGCCGCCCGTGCCGCAGCACGACTTGCAGTGGCGGCAGGGCGCGTCCCTGGTGCTGCCGGCGGGCTGCGGCAGCCTGCAGGCTGCCGCCCCGCCGCCCGCTGCGCTGGACGTGCGTTTCCCGCAGGGCGGGGAACGGCTGAAGCCGGCAAATGGTGTGCACACCCGTACGCTCAAGAACCTGTTCCAGGAAGCCGGCGTGCCGCCATGGCGTCGGTTGCGCACGCCGCTGGTGTGGCATGACGGCGTACTGGCGTGGGTGGGGGACGTGGCGTGCAGCGCGCAATGGCAGCGCTGGTGCCAGCTGCACGCGTGGCACCTGAGGTGGCAGGTGTCCGCAAACACGTGATTCCCGACGCCGACGCTGGCGCCGGCGTTTGAGTACCGGGGAGTGCATCCCGTAGAATTCCGCAAACCTGCTGGGTGCCTGCCATGTCGGATGCTGTAGAGACGCGCTTCATCTTCGTCACCGGGGGCGTGGTGTCCTCCCTCGGCAAGGGCATTGCGGCGGCGAGCCTCGGCGCCGTGCTCGAATCGCGCGGGTTGAAGATCCACGTCATCAAGCTCGATCCCTACATCAACGTCGATGCCGGCACCATGAGCCCGTTCCAGCACGGCGAAGTGTTCGTGACGGAAGACGGCGCGGAAACCGACCTCGACCTCGGCCACTACGAACGCTTCCTGCGCGGCAAGACCAGCCGCCTGTCCAATGTCACGACCGGCCAGATCTACCGCAACGTGCTGGAAAAGGAACGCCGCGGCGACTACCTCGGCCGCACCGTGCAGGTCATTCCCCACGTCACCGACGAAATCCGCGAGCGCGTGATGGAAGCGGCACAGGGCGCGGACATCTGCATGGTGGAGATCGGCGGCACGGTGGGCGATATCGAATCGCTGCCGTTTCTGGAGTCGATCCGCCAGATGGGGGCCGACCTTGGCCCGCGCCGCACGCTGTTCATGCACCTCACACTGGTGCCCTACATCAAGTCCTCCGGCGAGACCAAGACCAAGCCAACCCAGCATTCCGTCAAGGAACTGCGCTCCATCGGCATCCAGGCCGACGTGCTGTTGTGCCGCTGCGACCGCCCGCTGCTGGAAGGGGCGCGTCGCAAGATCGCGCTGTTCACGAACGTGCCTTACCGTTCGGTGATCACAGCGCTGGACCTCGACGACATCCACAAGATTCCCAACGCCCTGCACGAACAGGGGCTGGACGACATCGTCGTCGAGCACTTCGGGCTGGACTGCCGGCCGGCCGACCTGAGCTCCTGGGATCGAATCGTCGCCGCGCGCGAGGCGCAGGATACGGACGTCACGGTTGCCATGGTCGGCAAATACATCGACCTGGTTGATGCCTACAAGTCCATCAACGAGGCCTTGCGCCACGCGGGGCTGCATACCGCGACGCGCGTGCGCATCAAATACATCGAATCCGAGGAAGTGGAAGCCCAGGGCGGGCGCGTGCTGCAAGGCATGGATGCCATCCTCGTGCCGGGCGGCTTCGGCGAGCGCGGCATCGAAGGCAAGATCGCGGCGGCGCGCTATGCGCGGGAAAACGAGATTCCCTATTTCGGCATCTGTCTCGGCATGCAGGTGGCGGTCATCGAATTTGCGCGCGATGTGTGCAGTCTAGGCGGGGCGCACAGCACGGAATTCATGCCGAACACGCCGTATCCAGTCATTGCGCTGGTCACGGAATGGCGTGACGCCAGCGGCCATGTCGAGCATCGCAGTGCGGACGATGATCTGGGCGGCACCATGCGCCTCGGCGTGCAGGCCTGCCGGCTGGCGGCGGGCAGCCGCGTGCGCGCCATGTACAACGCGGAAGTCATCCGCGAGCGCCACCGCCACCGCTACGAATTCAACAACCAGTACCGCGAACGGCTGGAAGCGGGCGGCCTGCGCATAGCTGGTGTTTCGGAGGATGGCGGGCTGGTCGAAATGGTCGAGCTACCGAAGCACCCGTGGTTCGTGGGTTGCCAGTTCCATCCGGAATTCACGTCCACGCCGCGTGACGGGCACCCGCTGTTCGAAGGCTTCATCGCCGCCGCGCGCCAGCATCACCTTGCCAATCGCGAGCCGGGAGAAGCGGACAAGCCAGCCGTGCGGTCGATGGTGGACGAGGTCGCCGGGTGACGCAATCCGCGCAGACGGCCCAGTTGTGCGGGCACGCGGTCGGGCCGCGCCAGCCTCTGTTCGTGATCGCCGGGCCGGATTCGCTGGAATCCGAAACTTTGTGTGTGGACATCGCCGGTCACGTCAAGGCGATTGCCGACCGCCTCGACATCCTCTATATCTTCAAGGGTTCGTTCGACAAGGCGAACCGTTCCTCCCATGCGTCCTATCGCGGTCCCGGCATCGAGCAGGGACTGAAGATGCTCGACGCGGTGCGCGCCCAGGTGGGCATGCCGGTGTTGACGGACGTGCACGAGGACACGCCGCTGGAAGAAGTCGCGACCGTCGTGGATGTGATCCAGACGCCCGCCTTTCTGTGCCGCCAGACGAACTACATGCAGCGCGTGGCGCGGCTCGGCCGGCCGATCAACGTCAAGAAAGGCCAGTTCATGTCGCCGTGGGAAATGGCCAACGTGATCGCCAAGATGCGCGCCGTGGCGCCGGATGGCACGTTCCTGCTGTGTGAACGCGGCTTCTCCTTCGGCTACAACAACCTTGTGGTCGACATGCGCGGGCTGGCGGTGATGCGCGACTACGCGCCGGTGGTGTTCGACGCCAGTCATTCCGTGCAGTTGCCGGGCGGGCAGGGCCAGGCTTCCGGCGGCCAGCGCGAATTCATCCCGGTGCTGGCGCGGGCGGCGGTTGCGGCAGGCGTGTCGGGGCTGTTCACCGAGACCCACCCGAAGCCGGAACAAGCGCTGTGCGACGGCCCGAATTCGCTACGGCTGGCTGACATCGGCCCGCTGCTGGAAACGCTGGTCGAGCTGGATGCAACCGTCAAGCGTGGTGGGCTGGCGTGATCGCCGGCGGGCGAAGCCGTTCGTTTTTCCTGATTCGTAAGTGGACTGGAGTGGTACTCAATGTCTGAGATCGTCGAGGTGGCTGCACTGGAGATTCTCGACTCGCGCGGGAATCCGACGCTGGAAGCGGAAGTCGTGCTCGCGTCCGGAGCACGCGGCCGTGCCGCGGTGCCGAGCGGCGCTTCAACCGGCACGCGCGAAGCGGTGGAATTGCGCGATGGCGACGGCCAGCGCTACGGCGGCAAGGGCGTGCGCGACGCCGTGGCCAACGTCGCCGGCGAGATCGCCGACACGGTGGTCGGCATGGATGCCGACAACCAGTACGCGCTGGACCAGCGGCTGATCGAGCTTGACGGCACGGACGACAAATCCCGTCTCGGCGCGAATGCGCTGCTCGGTGTTTCGCTCGCCGTCGCCAAGGCCCAGGCGAAGGAGCGCGACCTGCCGCTGTTCCGCCACTTGGGCGGGATCGACGCCTGCACACTGCCGGTGCCGATGATGAATGTCATCAACGGAGGCGCCCACGCCGACAACAACATCGACATCCAGGAATTCATGATCGTGCCGGTCGGCGCGCCGAATTTTTCAGAAGCGCTGCGCTATGGTGCGGAAGTGTTCCACGCGCTCAAGAAAGTGCTGCACGGGCGCGGGCTCGTCACTGCAGTAGGCGATGAGGGCGGCTTCGCACCCGACCTGCCGTCCAACGAAGCGGCGCTGCAGGCGCTGATGGAAGCCATCGACGCGGCGGGTTACACGCCCGGCACCGACATTTGTCTGGCCTGCGACGTGGCGTCGAGCGAGTTCTATCACGACGGGCTCTACGATCTTGCAGGCGAGGGCCGGCAGATGCCGGCGGAGGAACTCGTTGAATTCCTCGCCGGCCTGTGCGATCGCTACCCGCTGATCTCCATCGAAGATGGTTGCGCGGAAGATGACTGGGACGGCTGGCGGCTGTTGACGGAACGCCTCGGTGAGCGTGTGCAGCTGGTCGGCGATGACCTGTTCGTGACGAACACGAAGATCCTTGCCGAGAGCATCGAGCATGACATCGCCAACGCCATCCTCATCAAGCCGAACCAGATCGGCACGCTGACTGAAACGCTGGCCGCGATCCGCATGGCGACCGAAGCCGGTTATGCGAGCGTCGTCTCGCACCGTTCCGGCGAGACCGAGGACACCACGATCGCGGATATCGCCGTCGGGACCATGGCGACACAGATCAAGACCGGTTCGCTGTGCCGGTCCGACCGCATCGCGAAATACAACCGCCTGTTGCGGATCGAGCGCGTCCTGGGCGCGCAGGCCCGCTATGCCGGCGTCGGCGCGTTTCCGGTCGACATCGACGCGGACTGAGCGCTTTCCGTGAGCAGCGCATCCCGTGCCGGTGCTGCACCCCGCGCCCCGCGGCGCCTGCTGGTCATCGCGCTGCTCGCGGTGTTCACGGTTTTGCAGGTTCAGTTGTGGTTCGGTAGCGGTGGCGTGGTCGCGTTGCAGCGCACGAAAGGCGTGCTTGAGCGTGTCACCGCACTGAATGATACCGCGCACAAGCGCAACGCGGTCGAGGCGGCGGATGTAGCGGACCTGGGGAAGAACGGAGCGGCGGTCGAGGCGCGGGCGCGCAGCGAGCTAGGGATGATCCACAAGGGGGAGACGTTCTATCTCGTGGTGGGGCCGCAGCGCTGAAGCTTGTGTTGTGTCAGTCCGCTTTGCGGCGTGAAGCACAAGGCCCAGGTGTGCCGATGTGGTGCTTCACCGTGCGTCGCGTGGGAGCCCAATCATTCTGGTGGTGCAAGTCATGGTGACGAAAATTCCGCGTTACTGGGTGGTTCTGGCTTCGGCGGGAGGCGGCAGCCGCATGAACCTGGGGCGACCGAAACAATATTTTGCCGTGGCCGGAAAGTCGGTTCTGGAGTGGAGCCTGGCTCCATTCCTTGAAGCCGACTGGATCGATGGCGTGGTACTGGCGCTGCAGGCCGGGGACGGTGAATTCGCACGCCTGCCGATTGCGCACCACCCGAAGATCGTGGTCGTGACGGGCGGCAAGACGCGCGCTGCGTCCGTGGTGGCCGGGCTGGCCCGTGTCGAGGCGCTAACGGACCGGCGCCATGGGCCGGTCTACGTGCTGGTACACGACGCCGCCCGGCCGTGCGTGACGGTGGACGACATCGAGCGGTTGTGCGACGAAGCTGACGACGAGCAGGGTGGCCTGCTGGCTGTGCCAT
The DNA here is from genome assembly GCA_004298465.1 of Nevskiaceae bacterium. Taxonomy (GTDB): domain Bacteria; phylum Pseudomonadota; class Gammaproteobacteria; order Nevskiales; family Nevskiaceae; genus SCRT01. Next base: position 409,852 of record SCRT01000001.1, read on the forward strand.
TGACGGAAACGCTCAAGAAGAGCCTGCGGGAGCGCGCGCACGGAACTTCCGATGCGCGCGCGCTGTGGCGCGCCCAGTCGCCGCAGATGTTCCGCCTCGATCGCCTGCAGGCCGCGATGGCTGACTGCTTGGCCAGCGGCGCCGAACCGGCTGACGAATCCGAGGCCATGGAACGCGCGGGCTATCACCCGCGCCTGGTGCGCGGCCGCGAAAGCAACATCAAGATCACTTACGCGGAAGACGTACCGCTCGTCGAATTCTGGCTGTCGCGCGCGGAGTGGCTGCGCTGAACGCCAGTTAGCGGCACTCGGCGTTTGCGATTGCCACGCTGCTGTTGCCGCGCCAAGATGGTGGCACCATGTCGTGCGACTCGTTGCATTCGCACAGTTTGCGTAAGTGACTGCAGGACGCCACTTATGCTCATGTTTACGTCCCGTCTTGGGCCCATACCACAGGCGGGCTTTGTCGCTGTGTGGTTCTGTCACTCTTGATTACAGGGCGTCGTCAACGACGCTTTTGATAACTGTCGAATAAATTGGAGGAGAGTGCACATGAGGACCAAGATCCCCGTCGAATTGATTGAGCCGGCGTTCAACCCGGCAACTTTCGGCATTGGCCGGCGAGAGGCCATCGACAACCTGTTTCGACGCCTGCGCAAGGACTACCCGCTGGGGCTTGCGGAAGTCCCGGGCTATGACCCGCACTGGATCGTCACGAAGTACAACGATATCCGCGAAGTGACGAGCCACGACAGCGTCTTCCACAGCGCAGATCGCTCCAAGACGCTGGCCTCGCAGATTGCTGAAAAGCTGATGCGCGACTACACCGGCGGCCTGCCGACGATCTTCAAGACCCTGGTCCACATGGACGATCCGGAGCACGCCAAGCACCGCGCCGTGACCCAGGCCCGCTTCTACCCGCAAGTCATCGCCAAGCTGGAGCCGTGGGTACGCGAGAAGGCGCGCCGCTACATTGACGAATTCATCGAGAAAGGCCCGGGTACTGACTTTGCCACCGAGCTGGCGTTTCCCTACCCGGCGGAAGTGGTGCTGTCGATCCTCGGCTTCCCGCGCGAAGACCATACCAAGTTGCTGGATCTGACGCACTGGCTGTTCTGCTATGCCGACCCGGACCTGTGCCGGCCGGGAGCTAACATCACCGACCCGCAGGAGATCATCCGCACCTGGGATATCGTCTACAACGAGTTCAAGGACTACTTCCTGCCGCGGGTTCTGGCGCGCCGCAAATGCCCGATGGACGACCTGACTTCCGTGATCGCCAACGGCGAAGTCGACGGCTGCCCGATCAACGAGCGCAACCTCGTCAGCTACCTCGTCATCCTGGCCACGGCCGGGCACGACTCGTCGGCGGCGACGACCGCGATGACGATGTGGACGATGGCCGAGAATCCGGCACTGTTTCACCGCATCAAGGAAAACCCGCAGCTGCTGCCCGGTTTCGTCGAGGAATCCATCCGCTGGGCCAGCCCGGTGCAGCAGTTCGTGCGGTCCGCCACGCAGGACTACACCCTGCGCGGGCAGGACATCAAGAAAGGTGAGCTGGTCTATCTGTCCTACGTCTCCGGTAACCGTGACGAGGAAGCCTTCAAGGATCCCTTCACCTTCGATCCAGAACGCAAGCCCAATCGCCACCTGGCCTTCAGCTATGGCCCGCACATCTGCCTGGGTCAGCATCTGGCCCGGCTGGAGATGCGGGTGCTGTGGGAAGAATTGCTGCCGCGCCTGGAGTCGGTCGAAATGGCCGCGCCGGGCAAGTTCACGGAATCGGAATTCGTGTGCGGTCCGAAGTCGGTACCGATCAATTTCAAGCTCGCCAAGCAGGTTGAGAGGGCCGTGGCATGAGCGACCAGCCCTACCGCCGCTATCAGTGCGTGATCTGCGGCGAGATCTACGACGAGGCGCTCGGCGTTCCGGAGCTCGGGGTAGCACCCGGCACGCGCTGGGAAGATGTCCCGGACGACTGGACATGCGTTGATTGCGGGGCGCCGAAATCCGAGTACGTGTTGCTCGAAGACTGATTCGGGCAGTTCCTGGGGGCCGCCCCTGTGCCATAGCCGGGAGGGGCGGTCCGTTTCCGGTTTCCCGGAGGGTTGTTCATGATGACATTCATGTGGACGGTGCGCGCCGTTGCGGTGATCGCGCTGGTTACGGGCGCCATCGACGTGCTGGTCGGGTTGCGTGGCCAGAAGCTTATCGGTGCTGCGCTGGGCGAGGGTTACCGCGATCCGCTGCTGAACAGCCAGTTCCGCTACCTGGGCGCGGTGTGGTTCGGCTTCGGCGTCCTGTTGTGGTATTGCACGCTTGGCATTCCCGAGCATGCGGGGCTCCTCTACGGCGCGTTCGCCGTGGTTTTCCTGGGGGGATTGGGACGGATCGCCTCGGTCGTGCAGTTCGGATTTCCGTCCTCGGCGGGTGGCCGCAACTTCGTGGTCATCGCCATCGCCATCGAGGTTATCGGCATGCCGCTGCTGGGATTCTGGTTGCAGAAGCTGCTGACTGGCGGCGCCTGATCCGGCTCGACCCCGGCTTCGATATCAAGGCGCACATTGATTCCGCGTTCCTTGCCATCGGTGCAGCCATGGCAAGCCCTGCGAAATCGTGAAATAAAGGGGGCCATCGCGCATTCGATGCGCGTACCCCGTGCAAGGAGTTTGAATGGAATTCCGTGACAAGGTGATATTCGTTGCCGGGGGCACGACCGGCATCAATTTCGGGATCGCGAAATCCTTCGCCGAACAGGGGGCGAAGGTTGCGGTGCTGAGCCGCAAGCAGGAGAACATCGATGCCGCGCTGGCCGCCCTGCGCGCCAAGGGAGGGCAGGCAATCGGTTTTGCCGCAGACGTCCGCCAGATCGATTCGCTCGCCGCCGCCTTTGCCGGTGTCGTCGCCAAATGGGGGGCAATCGACGTGCTGATCTCCGGTGCTGCCGGCAACTTCGTTGCGCCGGCTTCGGAATTGTCGGCCAATGGTTTCAAGACCGTGATTGACATCGATCTGCTCGGCTGTTTCAACGTCATGCGTGCGGCCTACCCACATCTGCGCAAGCCGGGCGCGGCAATCGTCAACATCAGTGCGCCGCAGTCTTGGCTGCCAACGCCATCCCAGATCCATGTCTGCGCGGCGAAGGCCGGCATCGACCAGATCACGCGCACGGCGGCGATGGAATGGGGGCCGCAGGGCATTCGGGTCAACGCGATTGCGCCGGGCCCGATCGCGGATACTGAAGGCATGAAGCGCCTGGCGCCGACGCCGGCTTCGGCACAAGCCTGGGTCGAAAGTGTCCCGCTGCGCCGTTTTGGGACGAAGGATGAGCTGGGGCGCGTGGCGCAATGGCTGTGTTCAGACGCTGCTGCCTATGTCACTGGCGTCGTGCTGCCGGTCGACGGTGGCTGGTCGTTGGGCGGTTCAAGTGCAATGACCCACGCGCTGACGGCGGTGTGATCGACACGCGAACGGGTCAGGTCGAGGGCAGGGTGGCAGCAGCGCGCAGCAAGACATAGCTTGCCCCGCTGCCGCCGTGCTCGGGGCGGGCTTGGCAGAAGGCCAGCACGTCGTCGCGGCGCCGCAACCAGCCGCCCAGCAACGTACGCAACACCGGTCCGCGGCCGCTGGAGCGCAACCCCTTGCCGTGGATGATGCGCACGCAGCGCTGGTCGCGGTCACGGCACTCCATGATGAATTGCGCAACCGCAAGGTACGCTTGCTCGCGGTTCAGGCCATGCAAATCGATCTCGGCTTCGATGTGATAGCGACCGCGAACCAGCCGCCGCCAGACGCGGTCCTGGATGCCTGGCCCCCGGTATTGCAGTGTTTCCACGCAGTCCGCAAGGTCTGCATCGAATGGCCCGTCAAGCAGTTCGTGGAGAATGGCCTGTTCGTCGGCTTCGCGGCTGCGGGGGTGTGGCGCCGGTACCGCGCGCCGGGTGGCGGCATGGGCAACGGCGGAGCGGGGCTTCACGCCCGCCATGGCCGCCCGGAACAAGCCGCTGTCCTCGCCCTCCACGGGAACTTTGTGCAGTTGTTCGCGTGGAATCTGGATCATGTGTTGATCTTAAAGAATCCGGCGCTGGATGGCACCCACGAGACACGCAAAGAGAACGGACTGTCTTGATGGCAATCACCTCGTCGGCTTTCGACGACTCCCCTTCCTCGGAAGGAAGATTTACAGCGCTGAAAGCAAGGTAGGCAGTGTGAATTCTCCTTGAAGGGTGCCCGAAGGGCAGGGTGGTTGTCGGCCGGGGCGCAGGCCGAAGTGGCGGCTGGCCGCTGACGCCGTTTTCAGGAATATCGCGTGCAGGCCGTCGCCCCAGGGGCTCCTACAGAAGAAGAAACAGAGTCTCTTGGGGGCCACCGGTGCAGCGAGTGTGCCCGCGATCCGTTGTGGCAGGAAACCAAGCGGCGGTAGCCGCACAGCCTTCCCCTGGCTGCTTGCTAATTATTGATTTTGTTGCGTGCAGGTGGCGGGGGCTGGTTGGGCTCGGTAAAATACACAGGGTCGCTGCAGTGCACCGTGCGCTGCGGCTCGGGCGCATGTCTTGGTGGGCCGCCCTCTTCGTTGCAAAACTTGATGTCGGGTGCATGTCTTGGTGGGCCGCCCGGGGTCACCCTAGCGGAGATGTCCTGATGGAACTGACCATGCTCAAGTGCAAATTGCACCGTGCGCGGGTCACCCACGCCGAGCTCGATTACGAAGGGTCATGCGCCATCGACGCACGGCTGCTGGAAATGGCCGGCATTCGTCAATACGAGCAGATCCATATCTACGATGTGACGAGCGGGAACCGGTTTTCCACCTACGCGATCCTTGCCGAACCCGGCAGCGGCATCATTTCAATCAATGGCGCGGCGGCACACAAGTCGCACGTCGGCGACGTCATCATCATCTGCGCCTACGTGCAGATGGCCGAGGCGGAAGCGCGGGTGCACAAGCCGAAGCTGGTGTACATGGACGCGCACAACAAGGTCGTTCGTACCGCCAACACCACCCCGGTGCAGGCGGCCTGAGCCGACTGCGGCGGGGCTCTGCCCGCCGGTGTTTCAATCGTTGAAGAGGGTGCCCGAGGCGGCAGACACTGTGGGCTCTTGCGCCGGCTGGCGTGCGCGGTGTGCCTGTGCCCAGCGCACGTGTTCGCGCACGAGTTCATCCGGGTGGTCTGCATGCCGTGCAAGGACGGCGTCGATGCGGGCGTCTGGGGGGGCGTTGCCGAGCGCGACGGCGATATTGCGCAGCCAGTTGCGGTAGCCGGTACGGCGTAGCGCCATGCCTTCCGTGTGTTTGAGCCACGTCGCTTCGTCCCATTCGAACAAGTCCACGAGCCACGCATTCTCCAGTCCGTGGCGGGGCTTGAAGTCCACCTCGTGGCTGGGTTGGGCATGGCGGTTCCACGGGCACGCGAGCTGGCAGTCGTCGCAGCCGAAGATACGGTTGCCGATGAGCGGGCGCATGTCCAGCGGAATGGGGCCGTGGTGCTCGATGGTCAGATAGGAGATGCAGCGTCCGGCGTCGAGCTGGTAGGGCGCAATGATGGCGTGGGTGGGGCATACGTCGATGCACGCCGTGCATTTTCCGCAGCCGTATCCGGCTTCGCGCGGGGTGGCTGTGGGTTGCAGTGGCAGGTCGGTGTAGATCTCGCCGAGCAGGAAGCTGGAGCCAATGTCGCGGTCGATGGTGAGGGTGTGCTTGCCGAACCAGCTCAGGCCGGCATTGCGGGCCAGGGCTTTTTCCAGCACCGGCGCGCTGTCGGTGAGCACGCGGTAGCCGTGCGGCGCCACCGTATCGGCAATGTGCTTGGCGAGCTGCAGCAGGCGTTTGCGCATCAACTTGTGGTATTCGCGCCCCAGCGCGTAGCGGGCAATGTAGGCGTGCCGGCCGTCGGCAAGCACTTCGCTGGCGTTGAACGAGGCCGGTGGGTTGCATGGCATGCGCGCGCTGATGACGGAAACCGTGCCCGGCCGCAGGCGTGCAGGTGTGGCGCGCATTTCCGGGTCGCGGGCAATCCACGCCATGTTTGCGTGCCGGCCGGCGGCCAGCCAGGTCCGCAGGTGGGTGAGGTCGTCGCCAAGCGCGAGGTGTGCGACGCCGGCGCGGTCGAAGCCGGCTTCCGCGGCCCACGCTTGCAGGCTGGAGTGCACGCGGCGATTCAGCTCATCCGCATCCATCTATACTTTTTCCATGCACGAGATGCCCGAATTGTATGGCGCGGCAGCGGCCCGTGAGCTGGACCGCCGCCTGATCCAGGACGCTGGAATGTCCGGCTACCGCTTGATGCAGCAAGCGGCAGCAGCTTGCTGGCGGGCGCTGCGCGACACCTGGCCAGCGGCACGGGCCATCGCCGTCGTGTGCGGCGGCGGCAACAACGGTGGCGACGGCTTTGAAATCGCGCGTCTGGCGCGGGCGGCGGGTTGCCGTGTGCAATTGCTGGAAGTGTTCGGCCGCCAGCCGACGGGCGACGCGGCGCTGGCGCGCCGGGCGTGGTGTGAGGACGGCGGCGTCTGTGTGCCGTGGACCGCTACACAAGTCGTTGATTCGAATGTGGATGTGATCGTCGATGCGATCTTCGGCACCGGCTTGTCGCGAGCTCCGACGGGTGCGGCGGCGGCTGCGATCGGGCGGATCAACGCGCTGCACGGGCAGGGCCGGGGCGTACTGGCGGTGGACGTACCTTCCGGCCTCGACATCGATCACGGCACAGTGCCGGGGACGTGTGTTGAAGCGGACGTTACCGTCACGTTCATTGGCCGCAAGTTCGGCCTGCATACCGGCGCGGGGCCGGATTGCGCCGGGCACGTAGTGTTCGATGCGCTGGTGGCAGAGCCTTTCCCGGTCGAGCGGCCGCCGGCACAGGCACAGCTGATGGATGCGGCAGCATTGCGCACCTGGCTGCCGCAGCGTCGGCGCGGTGCCCACAAGGGCGACCACGGCCATGTGCTCATCGTCGGCGGCGACCACGGCATGGCTGGCGCGGTACTGATGGCGGCGAGGGCTGCGCTGCGCGCCGGGGCTGGGTTGGTGACGGTCGCGACGCGATCTGCACATGCGGCGATCCTCGTGGCGGCGCAGCCGGAAGTGATGTTCCACGCTGTCGAGGAAGTGTCCGATCTGGCGCCGCTGCTGGAAAACGCAACGGCCGTCGCCATCGGTCCCGGATTCGGACAATCGCCGTGGGCGCAGACGCTGTGGCGTGCGGTGCAAGGTTTCCCGCGCCTCGTCGTGGATGCCGATGCGCTGAATCTGCTGGCCCGCGCACCGGTCCGAAACACGAATTGGATCCTCACGCCACATCCCGGGGAGGCGGCCCGGCTGCTGTCGTGTTCCACACGCGAAATCCAGCACGACCGCGCCGCAGCCCTGGCGTCGTTGGTGGCACGCTATGGCGGGTTCCCGGTGCTGAAAGGGGCCGGTAGCCTGGTCTGGAATGGTCATGATGTGCTCGTCTGCCCCTATGGCAACCCCGGCATGGGGGTGGGCGGCATGGGCGATGCGCTCACCGGCATTGTCGCCGCATTTCTGGCGCAGCGGCTGGCCATGCCGGATGCCGCTGCCGCCGGCGTGCTCGCCCACGCACTGGCGGGGGATGTCGCGGCAGCGGGAAAGGAGCGCGGCTTGCTGCCCACGGATTTGATCAATCACCTGCGTGGAGTCGTGAACCCATGACGTCTGAAGTCGATGTCGATACCCACGAGGAGCTGTTCCTCGCCGACCCGGCCGCCACCGACGCGCTCGGCGCCCGCGTAGCGGGCCAGCTGGCGAGTACGCCTGGCGGCGTCATCTACCTGCAGGGGCCGCTGGGGGCCGGCAAGACCAGCTTTGCGCGCGCCCTGTTGCGTGCGTTGGGCGTGACCGGGGCGGTGCGCAGCCCGACGTTTACGCTCATGGAGGTTTACGAGATGGCAACGGCGCGTGTCCTGCATCTGGATCTTTACCGCCTGTCGGGGCCGGATGACCTGTATGGCCTCGGGCTCGATGAATACCCGCCAGAGAGCTGGTGGTGGCTCGTGGAGTGGCCAGAACGTGGGGTAGGCGCCTTGCCCGCGCCATGGCTGGACCTGCGGCTGACACAGTCGGGGGCGGGGCGAATGGCATCACTGCGCTACGAGAGTCGTGGTGCACTTGCTTGTTGAATTGCGTAAACAACCTTAAGTGCGCCACCCTAATAGCTGATTGGAAAAGACATTATTTGATTTTATACGGCACTGGCGATATCTTCCGCGGGAGATTTTCTCGGTAGTGGCGCTTATGCGCGGTATCGTTGCCCTCTTGCTGACGTGCGTGAGTTTCTGCGCAATGGCCGGCCAGCTTTCCGACATTCAGTTCCTGGATGAAGGGCAGGGTGTGCGCGTGACGTTCGAGCTCGATGCTGCACCGCATGCCAGCGTCTTCACGCTGACGAATCCGGACCGTCTGGTGGTGGATCTTTCCGGGGCGCGTGCCAGCGCTGCCGTACGCAGCATCAACCATGCGTCCGGCATCGTCCGCAATGTGCGTTTCGGGCGCCACGGCGACGCGCTGCGCGTGGTGTTCGACCTGAACCAGCACGTGCAGGTGCAACGCTCGTCGCCGAGTGGGCATCAGCTGGTCGTGAAGATGACGCCCGTAGGGGGGCGCGTGATGCCGTCGCCTGCCGTGGTCCGATCCCAGCCGAATGCTGCACCGAAACCCGTTGCGGTCCTGCGCGCCAAGCCCATTGTCGTGGCGGTGGATGCTGGCCATGGTGGCAGGGATCCGGGCGCGCACGGACCGAGCGGTCTTGAAGAAAAGACTGTGACACTGGCTATCGCACGCAAGTTGGCTCGGTTGATCGACGCCCAGCCCGGCATGCGCGCGGTGTTGACGCGCAAGGGTGACAACTACGTCGGCCTGCGCGAGCGCATGGTTGTGGCCCGCAAGGCGGATGCCGATATCTTTATCTCCATCCACTGCAACGCGGTACGCGATCCGAGTGTCCGCGGCACGGCGGTCTACATGCTGTCCCAGCATGGCGCGACGAGCGAACAGGCACGCTGGGTGGCCGACCGCGAGAACGCCTCCGACATGGTGGGCGGCATCGACATCAGCGACAAGAGCAGCCAGCTGGCTTCCGTGCTGGTGGATATTTCCCAGTCCGCGACGCTCGACGCCAGCTTCGATCTGGCAGCGCGCCTGCTGCAGCAGATGGGGCACGTGGTTCCGCGGCAGCACGCCGCGGTCCAGCGTGCGGGTTTCATGGTGCTCAAGGCGCCGGACATTCCATCGGTGCTGGTGGAAACCGCGTTCATCACGAACCGCAAGGAAGAGCAGATGCTGCGCAGCAGCCGCTACCAGTCGCAGATCGCGGACCAGTTGCTGGCCGGTGTCCGCGGCTATTTTGCCCATTACCGGCCAAAGCAGCGGGTTCCGATACAGACCGCCAACGCTGCGCACGGAGCCCTGCAGACGGCCTACGAGCAGCGCTGATTCGCTGCCGGTTGTACACGCGGTGGCGCCGCCGCCGGCATGCTTCCGTTATCCTGTGCACGTGCCAATCCACCGTCTTGCCGACCAGCTCGTCAACCAGATTGCCGCGGGCGAAGTGGTGGAGCGGCCGGCTGCAGTTGTCAAGGAACTCGTCGAGAACAGCCTGGATGCCGGTGCCACGCGGATTGATGTGGAGGTGGTCGGCGGCGGGCTGGATGCCATCGTGGTACGCGACGATGGCGGCGGGATTCCACAGGCCGAGCTGGCTTTGGCGCTCGCTGCCCACGCCACGAGCAAGATCGCCACGCTGGACGAACTGGAAGCGGTCGGCAGCCTCGGTTTTCGAGGCGAGGCGCTGGCCAGCATTCTGGCCGTTGCCCGTTTTTCGCTGGCGTCGCGCACGGCGGAAGCTGCCCACGGCTGGCAAGTAGGTGGCGCCGGTGCCGCCAGCGGTGCGACGCCGGAACCGGTGGCCATGCCGTGCGGCACGAAAGTCGAGGTCCACGATCTGTTCTTCAACACTCCGGCGCGGCGCAAGTTCATGCGCCAGCCGGCAACCGAACGTCGCCATGTGGAACAGCGTCTGCGGTGTCTCGCACTGGCGCGGCCGGAAGTGGCGTTCGGGTTTTCGAGCGATGCGCGGCGGGTGCTTGAATTTGCGCGTGCGGCGGGGACGGTGGCACTCGAAGCGCGCGTGAACGCAGTATGCGGCAAGGAATTCCTCACCAACGCGCTGGCAATCGATGAGGCGCGTGCTGGGTTGCGGCTGTACGGTTGGGTGGGGCTGCCGGCGTTTGCACGTAACCAGGCGGATCTGCAGTACCTGTTCGTGAACGGCCGCGTCGTGCGCGACAAGCTGCTGGGCCATGCGCTGCGGCGAGCGTATGCAGACGTACTGCATTCCACGCGCTATCCGGCCTTTGTGCTGTATCTGGAACTCGACCCGGCGCGCGTCGACGTGAACGTGCACCCGGCCAAGACCGAAGTGCGCTTTCGCGACGCGGCAACAGTGCACGATTTCATGTTGGGAGCCGTGCATGGCGCGATTCGCCGCGCCCGGCCGGATGCAGAGCAGCACCGGGTCGAGACGTTCGCGCTGCCAGCGCGCTCCACGGGCGTGGCCGGAGCCGAGGACACACCACGCGCGCCCCCGGCGGGTGGCGGGTTCAGTTATTCCGCTCCGTACCGCGCAGGGCTGGCGCTGGGTCGACCCGGCGCTGGGATGGGCGTAGGCGACTGGGCGTTGGCGGATGCCGTTCGCCGGCTGGAAGTGCCCGCTGACAGCGTGCCGGCAGCCGCGGAGGGTGACGGCAACTATGCGCTGGGTCGGCCGCTTGCACAGTTGCTTGGGGTCTACATCCTGGCCGAGAACCGTGGTGGGCTGGTGCTCGTGGATGCCCACGCTGCCCACGAACGCGTGCTCTATGAACGGCTGAAGCGACAATTGGCGGCTGGCGCGATTCCGTCGCAGGCCTTGCTGGTGCCGGAGTCGGTGCGGCTGGGCGACGACGAGATCGAACGGTTGCTCGCAGAACGCGAAAAACTCGGCCGGCTGGGTTTCCGCTTCGATCGCAGCGGGCCGGAATCCATCCTGCTGCGCGGTGTACCCCCGCTGATTGCCCACACCGACTGCAGCGCGTTGCTGGCGGAGCTGGCATCCGGCAGTGCCGAGGGCGACAGCCGCCACCTGTTCGATGAAGCGCTGGACGCCCAGGAACGCGTGCTGGCGAACGTCGCCTGCAAGGCGGCGATTAAAGCAAATCGCCACCTCACGCTCGCCGAGATGGACGCCCTGCTGCGCGACATGGAGCGCACCGAGCGTTCCGGGCAATGCAACCACGGTCGGCCGACGTGGGTCCAGATCGGCATGCCGGAACTGGACCGGCTGTTCCTGCGCGGGCGCTGAACGGGTGGGCCCGTCGCCGGGACGGGAACGGGACGACGCTTCAGACCGGGGGTGAGGCCAGCAGTTGCGCGCGGACCGTTGCCGCATCCCAGTAGTCGCGCTCCTCGATCACAAGGCCGGCATCGTTGAAGCGAAACACCGAGTTTCCGCGTACCGAGAATGTCTGCCCCGGGGTTTGCCGCCCGACCTGAAAGAGGTCGAGCTTATTCATTTGCCCTTTCCAGACCCATTCGACGACTCCCTCTTTGGCGTTTCCGAGATAAGCCACCAGATGGAAGAGATGCCGGCCGGCCGCTGGAGTGAAGAAGGTGCCGAGGAAACGGGCCACTTCGGCCCAGCCCCGCGAGTCGATATTCAGGGTGACATCCTGGAAATGAACGTCTGGGTGGTACAACTTCCGGAGTGCTTCCATGTCTTGCCGATTGAAGCTCTGCTCCAGCCAGCGGTTCGCCCATTGCGCATTCATCGTGAATCTCTGGTGGGGTGTGACCGTTTCAACAGCCAAGGGGAGTTGGGGAGCACTGTATTCCATGCCAGGCCGGCGTTTGGCCAGTCCGGGGCGTTCCGGCACTTCGACGGGCGGGGCCCCGCAGGGGGTCATTTCCAGAAGTGGGAGAAATCCGGCTTGCGCTTTTCCTGGAATGCGGTGACCGCCTCGCGTACTTCCTCGCTCCCAAACATGGGCATGAAGTGTTCCGCCTCCACGCGGATGGCTTCGCGAACGTCAGCATTCGTCCAGCGTTTCATCAACTGTTTCGTGACACGCATCGCGGCCGGTGGCTTGCGGGCCAGGGTGTGCGCGCGTTCCAGTGCATGGGCCTCGACTTCACCCGGTTCGAGAACAGCGTTGATCAGCCCGTATTCGTGAGCTTTTTCAGCACTGAAAACGTCGCCAAAGAACGTCAGTTCCGCGGCGCGCGCGTGGCCCATGATGCGTGGCAGCAGGAACGTGGAGGCGAACTCCGGGCAGATGCCAAGATTGACGAAGGGGAACTGGAAACGCGTGCCATGCCCGGCGTAGACCAGATCGCAATTCAGCAGTGTGGTGGCACCGATGCCGATGGCGAGCCCGTTGACGGCGGCGATGATGGGTTTTTCGAGCGTTGCGAGCGCGTACATGTAGCGGATGACCGGGTCATCGTTGTTGAGGATGTGGTCGGGCGTGAAATCTGCCAGGTCGTTGCCGGAGGAAAAGCCGTTCTCGTGACCGGTCAGCACCACGACGCGTACGGCGGTGTTGTGCGCCGCGTCGAGCAGGGCATCGCCTAGCTTGCTGTACATCGGCAACGTGACGGCGTTTTTCTTTGTCGGTCGGTTCAGGCGCAGGATCAGAACACCGTCTTCAAGTCGGGTCTGAATGTCATCGGTATCGGTCATGCCGGAGTCCGTGAATAAAGTTGGTGGGCGATGATCGCACAACCCGGCGGTGGCCGGGATTGCCCAGCTTTTGCTTAGTCGCGATCGTTGACCGAGAATGCCCAGCTTGGTATCGACGTTCTGTGCATTCGGAGTACGTCATGGGCCGGGTGGTTCAAGCTTCAGTTCTGCTGTACGGACATCACGGCGGCAAGCGTAGCTGCAGGGCTGGGTGTTGGCTGTGCGGCCTGTCTGTACTGTTGCTGCCGATGTTCGTTGCTCCGCGCGCCTATGCCCAGAACGATGCGCTGTCGGCGGCGCGACTCGCCACGATCCGCGATGCGGCACTACAGTCCAAATATGCGCTGCGCGAGACTTTCATCCTGGCGAACCAGATCGGGCCGCGCCTGCCGGGGTCGGTGCAGGCGGCTGCCGCTGCGCGCCAGATCGCGGATGCCATGGGGACGCTGGACCTGAAGGTGCAGACGATTCCCGCTCCCGTTCCCCAGTGGCAGCGGGGTACGGCGGATGCTGCAGTGGTGGAATATGCCGGACGTCCGGCCGGTGTGGAACAGCCGCTGGACATCGCCGCGCTGGGAAACTCGCCGGCGACGCCGCAAGCCGGGATTACCGCACCGATCCTGATGGTGCGCAGCTATGACGAGTTGCAGGCCAATGCGAAGCAGGCGGCCGGGCGCATCGTGGTGTTCGATGTGCCGTTCGATCGGCAGCTGGCTGCCTCGGGTTATGCGACGACAGCTTACGAGCGCGTGGCGCACTACCGCATGCACGGGCCTGCCATGGCCGCGCAGCTCGGTGCAGTTGCGGCACTGGTCCGCTCGTCAGGCGGGGCGCATTACCGCCTCGTGCATACCGGCATGACGGTGTGGGATGGCGTCGACCACCCGATTCCCGCCGCCTCGGTGACCGGAGAGGATGCGGACTTGCTCGAGAGCCTGGCGGTACGCGGCCCGGTGCAGATTCACCTGGATCTGCGCCCTATATCGGGTCCCACGGTTCAGGAGGATACGGTGGTTGGTGACCTGCCCGGTATTGAACGACCGGATGAGATCGTCATTGTTTCAGGACATTACGATTCGTGGGATCTCGGCACCGGCGCCCAGGACAACGCCAGCGGCGTGGCGGCGGCAATGGGGGTCGCTGCCGTGTTCCACCAGCTGCGGCTGAAGCCGAAGCGCACGGTGCGGATCGTGGCGTGGGCCAACGAGGAGAACGGCCTGACCGGTGCGAGTGCCTACCGTGCCGCCATGGCCAGAAGCCTGGACCGGCACGTCGGTGCGATCGAAAACGATACGGGAACCGGGCGTCCGTTCGGGATCGCCGCTAACATCACGCCGGAATCGGCTGCCCAGCTCGCACCGGTATTCGAGGCACTGAGCACGATCGACGCTTCGTTTCTCGTGCGTAGCGCCCAGCCGGTTGCGGCGGACATCGGCCTGCTGACGGCCGCTGGCGTACCGGGTTTCGCGCCACTCGTGGACATGAGCCATTACTTCGACATTCACCACACGGCGGCGGATACCTTCGACAAGGTCGACTCTGACAACCTGCGCCGCCAGGTCGCGATACAGGCCGTGCTGGCGTGGTGGCTGGCGAATGCCGACCCGCTGCCGCGCCTGCCTGCAACCGCAGCAGATCAGCCGCCGCTTTCAGGCGAGTGAGGCGGTGTGGGTGTGGTGATGGGTGATTCGAGATTGGTGATGCGACAACTCCTCACGCTTCCCCCTTCTGCAAACGCATCGACAGATCCACGGCGTGCACATGCTTGGTGATGGCGCCGATGGAAATGCGGTCCACGCCGGTTTCAGCGATGGCGCGCACGCGCTCAAGTGTGGTGCCGCCGGAGTATTCGATCAGCGTGTGGCCACCGTTCGCGCGGTGTGCGCGCGTGCGTTCCACGGCGGTGCGGAGTTCGTCCAGCGGGAAGTCGTCGACCAGCAGCAGGTCGACGTCGGCGGCGAGTGCGGCTTGCGCTTCCTGCAGGTTTTCCGCTTCCGTCATGAGGGGAACGCCGGCGTGCAGGGCGCGCGCGGCGCGGATCGCAGCGGCAATGCCGCCAGCCGCGGCGATGTGGTTTTCCTTGATGAGGATGCCGTCGTACAAGCCGATGCGATGGTTGATGCCGCCGCCGCACAGCACGGCATATTTCTGGGCATTGCGCAGGCCCGGCAGCGTCTTGCGGGTGTCCACGATGCGCGCCGCGGTGCCGGCCACGGCAGCCACGTAGTAGCGCACGCGAGTCGCTGTTCCTGACAGCGTCTGCAGGAAGTTCAAGGCGCTGCGCTCGCCAGTGAGCAGCGCGCGGGCGGGACCTTTCAGGTGCAGCACGGCGTCGTTCTCGGCCACTTCCCCACCTTCCGCCACCGGCCATTCGAGTGTGATGGTGGGATCGATCTGGCGGAATACTTCTTCTGCCCACGGGCGCCCGCAGAAGATGGCCCGTTCGCGCGAGATGACGCGAGCATGGGCGGGTTCCCCGCCGGCGACGAGGTGGGCCGTCACATCACCGCTGCCGATGTCCTCGGCGAGCGCCAGCCGCACAACCTCGGCGATGTTCGTGACGTAGGCGGGGAGCGGAGGAAGGGGAAGAGCCGTCATGACAAGCTCCATGGAAAGGGTCAGCGCGGGCCGACGATCAACCACTCCAGCAGCGCCATCTGCGCCCACATGCGATTTCCCGCTTCGTCCCACACGACGCTGTGCGGCCCGTCAATTACGCTCGGCGCCACTTCCTCGCCGCGGTGCGCGGGCAGGCAGTGCATGAACAGCGCACCCACTGCCGCTTGGGTCATCAATGCGTCGTCGACCTGGAAACCGTTGAAATGCTGCAGGCGGGTGTCGGTTTCCCCTTCCTGGCCCATGCTTGTCCAGGTATCCGTTACCACGACTTCTGCGCCCTGCACTGCCGCTTGTGGGTCACGACCGACCTGTGCGGCACTGCCGGCCCAGGCACAGGTGGCGGCGTCGGGTTCATAACCTTGCGGGCAAGCGACGTTGAGCTTGAAACCGAACAGGCGCGCGGCTTCGATCCATGAATTGCACACGTTGTTGCCGTCGCCGATCCATGCCGCCGTCTTGCCAGCCATGGCGCCGCGCTGTTCGTACCAGGTCTGCAGGTCGGCCAGCACCTGGCAGGGATGGTGCAGATCGGACAGGGCGTTGATGACGGGCACACGGGAATGGCGCGCCAGCTCTTCCTGGTCGGCCTGCGAATCGTTGCGGATCATGATGGCGCTGCAATAGCGTGACAGCACCCGTGCCGTGTCCGCCAGCGGCTCGTTGCGACCGAGCTGCGTCTGCGCCACCGGCAGCATGATCGCGTTGCCGCCGAACCGCGCCATGCCGGCATCGAAGGAAGTCCGCGTCCGTGTCGAATTCTTCGCGAAGATCATCGCCAGGCTGTGCCCGGTGAGCGGCCGATAGCTGCGGTCATCGGCGGCCTTGAGGGCGGCTGCGCGCGCCACCAGCGCATGGGCTTCGGCGGGTGTGGCAGCGGACAGTTTCAGGAAGTGGCGGGGAGCGGGTGCGTTCATGTTTCTGGCTCCAAAATAGCGAAGCCGCCCACGAGGGGCGGCCCCGACTGACGGGCTGGGTGGCGATCAGCCGAGATTCGACTCGGCGAATGCCCAGTTCACGATCTGCCAGTAGTGTTCAAGGTAGTTCGCGCGGGAGTTGCGGTAGTCGATGTAGTAGGCGTGTTCCCACACGTCCACGGTCAGGATGGCCTTCTTGCCATGGCGCAGCGGGGTGTCGGCGTTGCTGGTGTTTTCCACCGCCAGCGTGCCGTCCGCGTTCTGCACCAACCACGTCCAGCCTGAGCCGAAGTTGCCGGCGGCAGCCGCGGCGAATTCCTTCTTGAAGTCTTCCACGCCGCCGAAGGTCTTGACCAAGGCGTCAGCCAGCTTCTTGCCGGGTTCCTTCGGGTTCGGCGTCAGGCAGTTCCAGAAGAACGTGTGGTTCCAGATCTGCTGGACCTGGTTAAGCAGCCCGCCGTTCGCCTTCTGGATCGTGTCTTCCAAGCTCGCTTTTTCGAACTCCGTTCCCGCAATCAGCTTGTTGGCCTTGTCTACGTAGGCCTTGTGGTGCTTGCCGTAGTGGTATTCCAGCGTCTCGCGCGACATGTGCGGTTCGAGCGCCTCTTTTGCAAAGGGAAGTTCGGGCAATGAGAAACTCATCGTGTGCCTCTGTTCGGATCAAGTGTAAGTGACAGGCCCGCCACCATAGGTCAGTGCGGATGTGAATTCAATGACGGCGGAGCCAATGTGCTGCAATGGTACAATGGATGCCGGTGAGTCGTAGTCTCAACTGGACGAGAACCTCTATGGATACGCTGGATCGCGTCAAGAAGCAGGTGTCGGAAAACCCCGTCATCGTGTACATGAAGGGCACCCCGGATTTTCCGCAGTGCGGTTTTTCGGCACGCACGGTGCAGGCGCTCAACGAGTGCGGCGTGGAATATGCCTACGTCAACATCCTCGAGGACGAGGAGGTCCGGCGCGAACTGCCGGCGTTCTCGAACTGGCCGACGTTTCCGCAGCTTTATGTGAAAGGCGAGCTGATCGGCGGGTGTGACATCACGCTCGACCTGTACCGCTCTGGCCAGCTCAAGCCGATGCTCGAAGAGGCGGTCGGCAAGACCGTTGCGTGACGCTTCACGAACTTTCGACGCCCGCCTTGTGCGGGCGTTTTTGTGGCTGTGGCAGAAGGCGCGTGCAGGCGATGACGGCCACGAGCGCGATGCTAAACTGCGTGCCGAGACGGCGCCGCGCGTCGCGCGCCAAGAACCAGCGTACAGCGCGATCCTTCGCGCCGTACGCCAACGGCTGCAACCTGTGTGGTCGCGGAAATCCTTCCGCTGCCACCAGGGTCGTATAACGATGCAACAGAACAGGAGATTGGTGCCATGAGTCATAGCTATCGCCACGTACGCTTCCCCGAGTCTGGCGAAAGGATCACGGTGGTGGATGGCAGGCTGCACGTTCCGGACGAGCCGATCGTCGGTTTCGTCGAAGGTGACGGCATCGGCCCGGACATCACGCGCGCCTGTCTGCGCGTGTGGGATGCGGCGGTGGCCAAGGCTTACGGCGGCAAGCGCAAGATCCACTGGTGCGAGACCTACCTCGGCGAAAAGGCCGCAGGCATCTACGACGGCAGCTATTTTCCGGACGAGACGCTCGAGGCGTTGCGTGAGCTCATCGTCTCCATCAAAGGCCCGCTGACGACGCCGGTCGGCGGTGGCTTCCGCAGCCTGAACGTCGCCGTGCGCCAGGAGCTCGACCTGTATGCCTGTGTGCGTCCGGTGCGCCACTACGCCGGCGTGCCGAGCCCGCTCAAGCGGCCAGACCAAGTGGACGTGGTGATCTTCCGCGAGAACACGGAAGACGTCTACGCCGGTATCGAATACAAGTCCGGCACGCCGGAGAACGAGAAGCTCGCGAAGTTCCTGCGCGAGGAGATGGGCGCGAAGTTCTTCGAAGGCGCCGGCCTCGGCATCAAGCCGATTTCCGAATTCGGCTCCAAACGGTTGGTACGCAAGGCCATCCAGTACGCCGTCGACAACGGGCGCGAGTCCGTCACACTGGTGCACAAGGGCAACATCCAGAAGTTCACGGAAGGCGCGTTCCGCAACTGGGGCTACGAGCTGGCACGCGAGGAATTCGCGAACGTCACCATCACCGAAGAACAGCTTTACGGCGAATTCAAGGGCAAGCAGCCGGAAGGCAAGATCGTCATCAAGGATCGCATCGCCGACATCATCTTCCAGATGATGCAGCTGCGGCCCGCGGAATTCGACGTACTGGCCACGCCGAACCTGAACGGCGACTATCTGTCGGATGCAGTGGCTGCGGAAGTCGGCGGCGTCGGCATCGCCCCGGGCGCGAATATCGGCGACCACATCGCAGTGTTCGAGGCCACGCACGGCACGGCGCCAAAGTACGCGAACATGAACAAGGTGAACCCCGGCTCGCTGTTGTTCTCCGGCGTCATGATGCTGGAATACATGGGCTGGAAGGAAGCGGCGGACATCATCACGCTCACCTACCCTGAAGTCATCAAGGACGGCATCGTCACTTACGACTTCGCTCGCCAGATCGACGGCGCCACGGAAGTCGGCACCAGCCAGTTCGCGGATGCCATCATCGAACGCATAAACGGTGGCGTGGACCTGGAGGCCAAGCGCCGGGCCTTGCAGGAGCAGCTTGTGAAGGAACGCAAGCAGCGCGAGATCCGCCGCCTGCTGCAGCCGCTGGAGGAAATGATCGATACCGGTCGCATTCCACACACCGTGCGCGACCTGATGACACATACTCTCATCACCGTCGCTGATAGCGAGACGGTGCACGATGCCATGCACCTGATGGCCGACAATGAAGTCAGCTCGCTGGTCGTCGAGCGCAATGCGCAGGGCCAGTGGGGCATCCTCACGCGGCGTGACATCGTCACCAAGATCGTCAAGGCGAACCGTTCCCCGATGACGACGAAGGTTGGCGACATCGCCAGCCGTCCGGTGAAGTCTGTTCCAGCTGATACGCCGATCCGCGAGGCGGCGGAAATCCTTTCCGAACTGAATTTCAGCCGTCTCACTGTTTCGCAGGGTGATGACCTCATCGGCATCGTCACGGAAACCGACATCTTCCGCGCGGTCGAAAAATTTGGCTGGGCCGGCGAGGAAGTCGCCTGAAGCTTGGATCGGGAGCCTTGGCGTGACTGGACAGGTCGAACTGCTCGTCATCGGTGACGAACTGCTGCTCGGCAAACGCCAGGATCGGCACCTGCCGAAAGTCATCGAGCTGCTGAAAACCCGCGGCATCGATTTGGCCGGTGTCGAGTTCCTGCCCGATCACGAAGTGACGATTGCGGCCGCGATCCGCCGTTTCGTCGCCGCCGGCATGCCGATTTTGTCCTGTGGCGGCATTGGGGCGACGCCGGACGACCTGACGCGCCAAGCCGCGGCGCGTGCCTTCGACATGCCGATCGAACGCCAACCCGAGGCATTGCAGCTGATCGAGGCGCACTACGGTGAACGCGCCTGGCCGAATCGCGTGCTGATGGCGGATTTCCCGCGTGGCGCGAAATTGATCCCGAATCCCGTCAACTCCGTCGCCGGCTTCTCGGTCGGCGATTGTTTCTTCGTGCCGGGCTTTCCGGAAATGGCGTGGCCGATGCTGGAGTGGGTGCTGGATGGTCCGCTCGCGCACTTGCAGCGCGCCCACCCACCCGTCGAATTCCGCCTGCGGGTCAGCGGCGTGGTGGGCGAGGGGGACCTGCTGCAAGCCATGGAGGCTACCCGCGCCTGCTACCCGGAAGTCTGGCTGTCAAGCCTGCCGACGCGGGGCCGGACGAGTGCGGAGGGTTTCATCGACTTTGGGTTGCGGGGTGCGCAGGCTGATGCTGCCGCGGCGTTCGAGATGTTCCGCCGCGCGGTGGTGGCCCATTCAGGAGCTGTCGTCGTGGACGTTGTGGCGCCCTGAAAGCTTCGCTTGTGTTGTGCCGCGGTCATCGCTCGACCCTGTTTTCGAGCCCTCGATCGGGTATGGCACGCCCCGTGCGTCCGTTATAATCGCCCCCTTGCCGGCGCGGGTCGTTAGCTCAGTTGGTAGAGCACTGGACTTTTAATCCATTGGTCGTGGGTTCGAATCCCACACGACCCACCATGAAAACAATCCCGCACGAGAACGGGTGATCGCGAATCCGAATTTTGAGGGCTCTTCTCGGAATCTGGGAGCCGGCCCGAAACTTGCCGCTGTTCCATGGTTTCTGACGGCCCCGATTCGGCGGGTGCAAACCTTGGCATGATCGTAAGAAAGGGCGGCTGGGCTAGAATTCGGTGACATGAGTATCCGTATGCCCCAGACTCGATGCGGCAGGACATGCGTTTGACTGCGCAGCCGCGATCAACCGCGGTCGGCGGCCATGGTGATCAGACC
>SCRT01000002.1 GCA_004298465.1 Nevskiaceae bacterium
GGTCTTGATCTTGCCCTTGGTGTAGACGTCGATCGACAGCAGTTCATCCGGGTAGGCCTTGGACAGATCCTTGCCTTCGGCAATCACCTTGGACAGCGGCATCAGCAAACCCGCCGATGCCCCGACTGCCGCCTTCTTCATCAGCTCGCGCCGACCCCAGTTGAAATCGTATTTTCTGATCCGCATAACTCCTCCATGAAATCTTTGTATTCGACTCAAAGTGCCTGAACGAGGCAACGCGCCAAAACCAACACTTTTATACGGTGTGTTTTACACGAACATGGTGTTACTACTGCAGTTTGCACACTATCACATGCGCGCGCAACACCCGTATCGGCCGCCTGGCAGGCACCCGCACGCCACGAACGTCGACGATGTAAATCGTGGCACAGTGTGGCTCGCGGCTCGCCATGAACCCGGGCAGTTGACCTCACCGCGTTCGCATCCCACCCTGTACCGCCTGCGTACTCCTGCACGCAGCAAGGACCTCACCCCGTGAAACACTTCCTCCAACTCGGATATTGCCTGGGCATGACCACCGTACTCACCGCCTGTGCACTGCACGCCCCCCAGCCTGCCGCTCCCGCGGCACACAGCGGAATCGACTTCCAGTACATGGACACGCAGGTTCCTGCACAGCAGGACTTCTACGCCCACGTGAACGGCAAATGGCTGAAAAGTGCCGAAATTCCGGCCGACAAGCCGTCCTACGGGGCGTTCTACAAGGTAATCGACGATACCCGCGAACAACTCCGCACGCTGATCGACGCAGCACTCAAGCAGCCGCACGACAAGCTGGATCCCGGCACGCGCAAGGTCGTCGATTTCTACGCCAGCTACATGGACACGGCCCGCATCGAGCAAGTGGGGCTGGAACCGCTGCGCCCGCTGCTGGCCCGGATCGCGGCCCTGCGGGACAAGGCCGGGCTGCCAGCGCTGGTCGCTGAACTGCAGCAGGTCGGCGTCACGGTGCCGTTCATGACGTCCGTGCAGCAGGACGCCAAGGATTCCTCGCGCTACATCGTGGAATTCGACCAGGACGGCCTCGGCCTGCCCGACCGCGACTACTACCTGAAGGACGATGCCCGCTTCGTCAAGGACCGCGGCCTGTACGTGAAGCATGTGGAAACCATGCTGGGGCTCGCCGGGGATCTCCGCGCAGCCGAGGACGCAGCCGCCATCATGGCGTTCGAGACCACGCTGGCGAAGGCGCAGTGGGCGCGCGTCGACACCCGCGACGCCACGAAGGTCTACAACCCGATCGCCCCTGCGAAGTTCGCGAGCCTGGCACCCGGCTTCGGCTGGGAGGCCTACCTCAAGGCCGTGGGCGTGCCACCGCAGGATTTCATCGTGGTCGCGGAGCCGGACTACCTGACCGGCTTCGCCGCCGCGCTCGACAAGGCGCCGCTGGCAACGCTGAAGGCCTATTTCACGTGGCACGTCATTTCCGACTATGCGAACAACCTGTCCGCCGCGTTCGAAGACTCGCATTTCGCGTTCTACGGCACCGTGCTGCAGGGCACGCCAGAACAATTGCCGCGCTGGCAGCGCGCCTTGCGCGCCGTGGACAGTGGCATCGGCTTCGCGCTCGGCAAGATGTACGTGGCGAAGTATTTCCCACCTGCGTACAAGGCGCGGATGGATACTCTGGTCGAGAACCTGCGGGCCGCCTTCAAGGTATCGATCGAGAACAGCACGTGGATGGACGCCACCACCCAGGCCCGGGCACTCGACAAGCTCGCGAAATTCGAGCCAAAGATCGGCTATCCGGCAAAATGGCGCGACTATTCGAAACTCGACATCGCGGCGGATGATCTGGTCGGCAACGTGATGCGCGCGAACCGCTTCGAATTCCGCCGCAACCTGGCCCACCTTGGCCACCCGGTCGACCGCAGCGAGTGGTACATGACGCCGCAGACGGTCAACGCCTACTACAGTCCGGCAACGAACCAGATCGTGTTTCCGGCCGCGATCCTGCAGCCGCCGTTCTTTGATCCGAATGCCGACGAAGCGGTGAACTACGGCGCCATCGGGGCCGTCATCGGCCACGAGATGAGCCACGGCTTCGATGACCAAGGCGCAAAGTACGACGGCGACGGCAACCTGCACGACTGGTGGACACCCGCCACGCTCGCCCATTTCAAGACCCTGACGAAAGCCCTGATCGCCCAGTACGACGCCTACGCGCCGCTGCCCGGCGTGCACGTCAACGGCGCCTTGACGGTGGGCGAGAACATCGCCGACAACGCCGGCGTCCACATCGCGTACAAGGCCTACCACATGGCACTGGGCAACACCCCGGCACCCGTCATCGATGGGCTCACCGGCGACCAGCGCTTCTTCATCGGCTGGGCACAGGCGTGGCGCAGCAAGCGCCGGGCGAGCTACGAGAAAATGCTCATCACCGTCGACCCGCACTCCCCGCCGCAGTTCCGTACGAACGGTGTGATGAGCGACGTGAAGGCCTTCTACAAGGCTTTCGATGTGCAGCCCGGGAACGGCATGTACCGGCCCGAGAAAGACCGCGTCAGCCTGTACTGACGGGCATCGCCGTGTCGGAAAAGCGGGGCCGAAACCCGGCTTTTTCCGTTCATTCAGCGTTCATGCAATCAGGAATAAATTGCCCACATCGGATGACGGTTGAGGGCGTCACCCGGGTTCCTACCTCCCTCACGTACAAGGAGATTCACATGCGTTCCACCATTCTCGCCAGCGCCCTGATCGCTGCCGCTGTTGCCTTCGCCGGCTCCGCCGTTGCCCAAGATGCAGCCCCGGAAGCCGCTGCTCCTGCTCCTGCCGCTGCCCAGACCCAGGCACCTGCCCATGCAACCAAGCACGCCACCAAGCATGCCAAGAAGCACGTCAAGCACGCCAAAAAGGCGCACAAGAGCGCTGCGAAGAAGGAAGCTCCTGCGAAGTGATTCCGTCTCCGTCAGGCCGGTGATCCGGCCTCAGGAACGTGTGTTGCGATAAAGTTGTGCGGAATGGCCGGGGCTTCCCCGGCCATTCTGTCTCTGGCGCCACACGGTCGGCGCAAGCCTGGCGCACAGCAGCTGCGCCTCAGCGCATCACGAGCCCGAGATGCACGCCGAAATCGGGGGAAGAATTGGTCACGAGATCCTCCTCAAAACCAGCTTCCACCGCGAGATGCCGAGAAAACGCGTAGCGCCCGCCGAACGTGCCCTGCAGGCCTGCCTTGCGCAACGCGGAAATTGCCGTCTTCTTGTAGAGCGGGCTGTGGGCATAGCCCTGCACGAGCAGCGAAAACGCCGGCGTGATGTGAAAACCCAACCCGGCGCCACCAAGCAGCACGGCATGGCGCTGCAGGCCCGGCAGCACGTCGGACGTGGCGTTCCAGCTCCCGCCCAGGGACATGAAACCGTACCAGCGGGAAATCACGTCCACGAAGGGGTCATAGTCCAGCCACAACGCCCCGCCCCAGTTGCCGCCGGTCAAGTAATTCGCGGTGCCGCTCGGCAGCTTCACCTCCGTGCGCAGCGCCAGCCCCGGTTTCGCCTGCACCCCAGCGTCCAGTGTGATGTCGCCGACGTTGAAGCCACTGGAAGTCATGCCCAGTCCGGTCACTCCGGCACGGGTGTAACGATATTCCACCTGCCGATGCGCGCGGCTGCCGCGCCCGCCGTCCGGGAATCCGAACAGCTCGTGGTAATTGTGGATGATGCCGTCCATCACGCCACCGTTGTTGACGACCAGCGGCACGGTCACGCCCAGCTCGAAGCCACCCCACGGCCCGCCCGCGAAGCCATGGCGCAGATCCAGCACGTAGCGCTGCGTCTCGCCATCCGCCATGTAGGTTTCACTGCCGCCCGCCTGGAAGACGTATTCGTTCGACCAGTCCAGCTGCGCACGAAGCTGGCTTTCACCTGGCGTCAGCACATGCGCGGATCCGATCCGCGGCAGATCAATGCCCTGCGTGACCGCCGCCTCGTTGCGGACACCAAAGCCGGTGTCGAACGCCGACAAACTACTTTCCGCACTCGGATACGCCGTGGCTGCCTGTGCCCCCCACGCCGCGCACGACAACGCCGCCACGACCAGCGCGATCTTCAACGATTTTCTTTCCACGCGTGCGACTCCCGATCTGAAACGCTCAGAATTGTGCGCGCAGCTTAACGGCAAATTGCCGCGCCGCGAGGGCTTTCGCAGGGTAGGGATTGGAGGCTGGAAATTGGAGATCGGAGAATGCCGTGCGCCGCTTCCCCGTTGCGCCCTTCGATAAACCCGAGCTGAAACGGCCCGTCCAGCGCTTCCCTAGTAGAATTGTCGGCCTCGAAACGATCCCCTCGTCTATCCGCGCTCATGAACCACGTTACCGAAAACCTGCGCATCCGCTCCATCCGCAATGTCTCCACGCCCGAGCAGGTGCAAGCCGAGCTTCCGATGCCCGCCGAAGCCACGCAGACGGTGCTTCAGGCGCGGGCCGGCATCCAGAAAATCCTGCACGGCGGAGATGGCCGCCTGCTGGTGATCTGCGGCCCCTGCTCGATCCACAACCCCGAAGCCGCCCTCGACTACGCGGGACACCTGAAGACGCTGGCCGCGGAACTGGCGGACGAGCTGCTGATCGTCATGCGCGTGTATTTCGAGAAGCCGCGTACCACCGTCGGCTGGAAGGGCCTGATCAACGATCCCGGCCTGGACGACGGCTACGACATCAACCGCGGCCTGCGCACGGCGCGCAAGCTGCTGCTCGGACTCAACGCCCGCGGCGTGGCCGCCGGCGTGGAATTCCTCGACATCCTCACGCCGCAATACCTGGCCGACCTCGTGAGCTGGGGCGCGATCGGCGCCCGCACCACGGAAAGCCAGCTGCACCGCGAGATGGCGTCCGGCCTGTCATGCCCGGTCGGCTTCAAGAACGGCACGGACGGCGGTATCCGGGTGGCGGTGGACGCCTTGCTCGCGGCGCGTCATCCGCACCATTTCCTGTCGCTGTCGCGCGAAGGAACGGTGGGCATCTTCGAGACGGCCGGCAACCCCGACACGCACATGATCCTGCGCGGGGGCCGCAGCGGCACGAACTACGATGCCGAATCCGTCCAGGCAGCGTGCGCCGAACTGGCCAAGGCGAAACTGCCCGAGCAGGTGATGATCGACTTCAGCCACGCGAACAGCCACAAGCAGCCGCAGCGCCAGTTGCAGGAAGTGGCCAAGCACGTCGGCGCGCAGGTTGCCGGTGGCGACCGGCGCATCATCGGCGCGATGGTGGAGTCCAACCTCGTTGCCGGGCGTCAGGACATCGGCCCGTTCGACGAGATGACCTACGGCCAGAGCGTGACGGACGCCTGCCTGGGCTGGGACGACACCGTCACGCTGCTGCGCGGCCTGGCCCAAGCCGTCGCCGAACGGCGCAAAGTGTCGGTCGAGGCGGCCTGAAGTCCCGACCCGGTCCGCCACACGCCGCCGGGCCTCGGGTCCGGCGGCGTCGTCTCAGGCCTGCGCCGCGCTCAGCGCCTGCCGCACCCGTTCCGGCGTGAACGGCGCACGCCGCATGCGCACGCCGACGGCGTCGAAGATGGCATTCGAAAGCGCGGGCGGCACGACGGAGCACGTCGGCTCGCCCACGCCCCACGCTGGCGCCTCCGGCCGGTCGAGAAGCACGATGTCGATGGCGGGGACGTCCGGGAACGTGACGATCGGGTAGCTTGCCCAGTCCAGACTGGTGACGTGGGCGGCATCCCACTTCACTTCCTCGATCAGCGTGCGCGACAGCGTCTGCACCACGCTGCCCTCGATCTGCGCCTTTGCGCCATCGGGGTTCACCGTCAACCCGCAATCATGCGCAATCGTGAAGCGCGTGGCACGAACCTTGCCGGTTTTCCGGTCCACTTCCACTTCGCACGCCGCCGCCACGTAAGTACGCTTGTTGTCGTAGAACACGTAGGCGAAACCGCGGCCCCTGGCCACGCGCCCGTCCGTGTGGGGGGCGGGCGACGGGCGCGCCTGCCAGCCGGCGCGCTGGGCACAAGCGCGGATGACGGCCGTGCCGCGCTCGTCCTTCAGGTGCTTAAGGCGGAACGCGACCGGGTCGACGCCCGCGGCGGCAGCGAACTCGTCCATGAAACTTTCATTCGTGAAGGTGTTCTGCGCCCACCCCGGCCCGCGCAGCCACGAGGGGCGAAACGGCGTGGTCCTGAGCCAGTGGATCGTGGCGTGCAGGTTCGGAATCGCGTACTCGGGCCAGGTGTTGCCCTCGCCGTAGCCGGACATCTGGCGGGCTGGCACCTGCACGCCCGCCGTGTCGTGCATGAGGCTGCCTGCGAGCAGTGGCACGCCGTTCACGGGTGCGCCGTGCTTCCAGCCACCGGGCACGAAATACGGAAACCAGGTCTCGAAATCCCACGCCACGAGGTTCCCGTTCGCATCCACGGCGCCCTGCATGTCGGTGACGTAGGGCGGCGACTTCGGGTCCCAACCATGTTCATCGGCCCGCATCCACTGCACGCGCACCGGCGCGCCCACAGCCCGGGACAGCAGCACGGCATCCGCCGCCGCATCCTCATGGCCATTGCGCCCATAGCAGCCCGCTCCTTCGAGATAACGCACGCGTACCGTGCCGGCATCGACGCCCAGCAGGACGGCAATCTGGCGGCGCATCCAGTGCGTGCTCTGCGACGCCGACCAGATCTGCACGGCACCGGGCCGCACATCCGCCACCGCGCACGACGGCCCGATGGAGCCGTGCGTCTGGACCGGGAATTCATACGTCGCCTTCAGCACTTTCGCGGCATCGGCGAGTGAAATCGACACATCGCCCTCGGTCTTCACGACCTCGGTCTTGACCTGCGGCGCGTGCCGGGTGTGGTCGTAGATCGTGTCCATCGGCGGCAGTCCACGCCAATCCGACCAGACGCACTTCACCGCCCGCATGGCCTTTATGGCGCCCCATTCCGTCCGCGCCACGACGCCGACGAAGTCGCCCTTGACCACGGTCTTCACGAAACCCGGCAAACGGCGGGCGGCGCCGTCGTCCACGGACTGCAGATGCGCCTGCATGCCGGTCGGCCGGATTACGCGCCCGTGCAGCATGCCTGGCAACGTGAAGTCCTGCATATAGGTGAACTCGCCCGTCATCTTTGCCGGGATGTCCACGCGCGCCACCGGCTTACCAACAATCCGGAAGCCTTTCGGCGCCTTGAGCGGCACTGCATCGTCGAACGCCACGGCCAGTGCGCCCGATGCCGCCAGGGCGCCATACGTCACGGTTCCCGTGCCGCCCGAAACCACGCCGTCCTTCACCACCAGCGCCGACGCCTCGGCCCCCAGTTTTCGGGCCGCACGCCGCAGCAGGGCGCGCCGGGCACAGGCCGCCGCCTTGCGCAACTGCTGGCCTGCGACCTGCACGGACAGGCTGCCCCAGGTTGGCCCCTGGTCGGGCGTGAGCAGGGTGTCGCCCTGCACCACCGTGATGGCTTGAAACGGCACGTCCAGTTCCTCCGCCACCATCTGCATGAACGCAGTCTCGACGCCAGTTCCCAGCTCAACGTGCCCGCTGTACAGCGTGACGCGGCCTCCGTGGTCGATCGCCAGCCATGCATCAACCTGGCCGAAATCCTTCGGCTTGCCCACGCCTTGAGCGGCAGCATTCGCCGCCATCCCGGACAACGGGAAGCCGACCACCAGCGCACCGCCGGCCTTGAGCCCGGCCAGCAGCAGGTCACGGCGCGTCATCGCAAGTGTCGTGTTCATCTCAAGCCTCCCGCGCCGCATTCATGACCGCCGCAACGATGCGCGGATGGGTCCCGCAGCGGCACAGGTTATGAGCCAGCGCCCGCTTCACTTCGGCCTCGGTCGGATGCGGATGGCGGTCCAGGAACGCCTTCGCCGTCATGATCATGCCGTTCACGCAATAGCCGCACTGCGCGGCCTGGGCATCGATGAACGCCTGCTGCAGCGGATGCGGATGCGCCGTCGAACCCAACCCCTCCAGCGTCGTGACGGGCTTGTCGCCCACCGCCGCAACCGGCGTGACACAGGACCGTACGGCGCGGCCGTCGAGAATCACCGTGCATGCGCCACACTGCCCCAGGCCGCAACCGAAACGCGGCCCCTTCAGCGCCAGGTCATTGCGCAGGACATAGAGCAAGGGTTCATCGGGGTCGGCGCTGGCCTTGCGCGCAGCACCGTTCACATTCAAGGTAAATTCAGCCATGACAATTTCTCGAAGAAGGTACCGCAACGGTATACCTGTGCTTGGCAAAAAAGTGGCGCGGGCTGCCGCGCAAGGAACCTGACCCCATGACTGTACTGCTTGCCCTCGACCAAGGCACTACCAGTTCCCGCGCCATCATCTTCGACACGGCCGGGCGGCCGGTGGCGCAGACCAGCCGCGAACTGCCGCAGATCTACCCGCCGGCGGAAGACGGCGATGCCGGCGCGGCGCGCGTGGAGCACGATGCGATGCGCATCTGGAACGACACGCTCGCCTGTGCGCGCCAGACGTTGGCGGACGCCCACGCGAGTACCGCCGACGTCGCCGGCATCGGCATCACCAACCAGCGCGAGACGACGGTAATCTGGGACCGCGCCACCGGCGTGCCGATCGCCAACGCCATCGTCTGGCAGGATCGCCGCACCGCGGCCTGGTGCCGAAAAACGCATACGCCCGAAGTGGAGCAACTGCTGCAGCAACGCACCGGCCTGCTGTTGGACCCATATTTCTCCGCCACCAAGATCGCCTGGCTGCTCGACCACGTGAGCGGCGCACGGCGGCGCGCAGAACGCGGCGAACTCGCCTTCGGCACCATCGACTGCTGGCTGGTGTGGCAGCTCACCGGCGGCCGCGTGCATGCCACGGATGCCACGAACGCCTGCCGCACCGCGCTGTTCAACCTTCACACCCAGCAGTGGGACGATGACCTGTTGGCGCTGTTCGATATCCCACGTGCACTGCTGCCGGAAGTGCGGGATTCCGCCGCCGACTTCGGTGTGACGCGGCGCGAACTGTTCGGTGCAGAAATCCCGATCCGCGCCGTGCTCGGCGACCAGCAGGCCGCCACTGTCGGCCAGGCCTGCTTCACCCCGGGCATGATCAAGTCCACTTACGGCACCGGTTGCTTCGTGGTGCTGAACACCGGCGATGAAGCCGTGCTGTCGAAGCACCGCCTGCTGACCACCGTCGCCTGGCGGCTTGCCGGGCGCCCGACCTATGCGCTGGAAGGCAGCATCTTCGTGGCCGGCGCAGCCGTGCAATGGCTGCGCGATGCGCTGCATTTGATCCACCATGCCGGCGCCACGGAAGTGCTGGCGCGTTCCGTACCCGACACGCAAGGCGTGTATCTGGTGCCGGCTTTCACCGGGCTCGGTGCGCCGTACTGGGACCCACTGGCGCGCGGCGCAATCCTCGGCCTGACGCGCGACACCGGCGTTGCCCACATCGTGCGTGCGGCGCTGGAATCAGTGTGCTACCAGACGCGCGACCTGCTCGACACCATGGCGGCCGACGCCCGCCCCGCCACGGAGCTGCGTGTGGACGGGGGCATGGTCGTGAACGACTGGCTGGTGCAGCACCTTGCCGACATCCTGCGCATTCCGGTCGAGCGTCCGCAGATCGTGGAAACCACGGCCCTGGGCGCCGCCTATTTCGCCGGGCTGCAGGCCGGCGTGTTCAGCGGGCTGGATGAAATCGCGAAACTATGGGCGCTGCAACAGCGCTTCACTCCGCAAATGCCGGAAACCCGTGCAACGACGCTCGTCCACGGCTGGCGCGACGCCGTGCAGCGCGTGCGCACCACGGGCGACGCCACCATTCGTGGCTGAACCCGTCCTGCCCGACCTGCTGCGTCCCGGCCTGCGGCTGGTGTTCTGCGGCACCGCCGCGAGCCGCGCATCGGCCGCCGCACGGGCCTACTACGCACACCCCGGCAACGCGTTCTGGCGCGCCCTGGCCCAAACCGGGCTCACGCCGCGACGCTTTGCTCCTCGGGAGTACCCACAGTTGCTGGACTACGGCATCGGTCTTACCGACCTCGGCAAGCACGCCGCCGGAACGGATGCGGAGCTGCCAGCCGACGCCTTCGACACGGAAGGCCTGCGCGCCCGGATCCTGCACCATGCGCCGGCATGGCTGGCGTTCACCAGCAAGCACGGCGCGCAGTCGTTCCGCGGCCAGGCTGTCGGCTACGGCATTCAGCCATGGCGCATTGGGGCCAGCCGCGTCTTTGTACTGCCCTCACCTTCCGGGCAGGCGCGGCGATCGTGGGATCTTTCCCTCTGGCAGACGCTTGCAGACCTCATAAAGGAATGTTCATGACGATCGCCGAAGCCGCCCCCCGCATCCGCCCGGCGCACAGCGACGACATCGACGCCCTGCTGCAACTGGAAACGCTGTTCCCGACCGACGCCATGTCGCGCCGCTCCTTCCTGCGCCTGCTGAAACGTCCCAGCGCCCGCGTGTGGGTGGCAGAACGGGGTGGCACGGTCATCGGCTCTACCGTGCTGCTGACGCGCAGCAACAGCGCCACGGCACGGCTGTATTCGCTGGTCGTGAGCCCGGCCGCACGTGGCCACGGCGTTGCGGCGCGGCTGATTGCCCTGGCCGAGGCGGAAGCGCAGCGGCAAGGCAAGCACACCGTGAACCTGGAGGTGCGTACCGACAATGCGCCGGCGATCCGCCTCTATCGCCAGCTCGGCTACACGGATATCGGCACGCTGACCGGCTTCTACGAAGATGGCAGCGATGCGCTGCACATGCACCACCGGATTGTTGTGTCGAGTTGACTACAGGACGGTTGCGATCCCGAGGAACCAGCCCGGCACCGCATCATTCATTCCCATCCAGATCAGGACCGCCGTCAATGCCACGGCCGCCAGCATCACCCACGCCCCGAGCGTGCGGCGCAGGGCGGCGCGGCGCGCGCCTGGATCAGTGCGACGCGACCCCGCCACGACGTTCTTTCTCAGGCAGCGTGATGTTCAGCTCGAGTACTTCCAGCCCTTCATCACGCTGGACGTTGAACTGCACGGCCTCATCGGGAACCTGCACGTACTTGCGCACCACCGCCAGCAGCTCCTCACGCAAGCGCGGCAGGAAATGCAGGCCGTTGCCTTCACCCTGTCGCTGGTGCGCCACCGTGATGAGCAGGCGCTCCTTGGCGGTCTGGGCGGAAGATTTTTTCTCGGCACGGAAGATCTTGAGCCAGTCCATCAACGCTCTCCGAACCACTTTCCGAACAGACTCTTCTTGTGCGGGGCAAGGAACCGATGCGGGCGATCCTCACCCAAAAAGCGCGCGATCAGGTCCGTGTAGGCCAACCCGGCGTCCGACGTCATGTCGCGGATGACGGGCACGCCTGCATTCGATGAACTCAGCACCGCCGGCGATTCCGGAATGACGCCGAGCAGCGGAATCGCCAGGATCTCCTTGACGTCCTCCACCGACAGCATTTCGCCCTTCGCCACGCGTTCCGCGTTGTAGCGCGTCAGCACCAGATGTTCCTTGATCCGGTCCCCGCCCTGCTCGGCGCGGCGCGATTTGGCGGCCAGGATGCCGAGCACGCGGTCCGAGTCGCGTACCGACGAGACCTCCGGATTCGTCACCACGAAGGCTTCATCGGCGAAGTACATCGCCATGAACGCGCCCTTCTCGATGCCGGCCGGCGAATCGCAGATCACGTAGTCGAACTCGGCCCGCAGTTCATCCATCACCCGCCCCACGCCATCCTGCGTCAACGCGTCCTTGTCGCGCGTCTGGCTGGCCGCCAGGATGAACAGCTTGTCGCTCTGCTTGTCCTTGATGAGCGCCTGCTTCAGCGTCGCCTCGCCTTGAATGACGTTCACGAAGTCGTACACCACGCGCCGCTCCACGCCCATGATGAGGTCGAGATTGCGCAGGCCGACGTCGAAATCGATCACGGCGGTCTTGTGGCCGCGATCCGCAAGCCCGGTACCCAGCGACGCGCTGGTCGTGGTCTTGCCGACACCGCCCTTGCCAGACGTCACAACGATTACTTTTGCCAAGTGAAATTTCCTCGATTCAGGGCAGACGCGCAGCGGCCTCGGGCCAGTGCCCGGCAACGCGCAATCAGCGACGGCATAGGATAACTGAACGGCATCCCGCACCGCAGCAAGAGCAGCTCACGCAAGCTTCTCGATCCGCAGGCGGCCGTTTTCCAGCCACGCCTGCGCCGGGGCACCGCGCGGCCCTTCCTTCATCTGCTCGGCCACGGCGTAGATGCCGGCAACGGCCAGCAGCTCGGCCTCCAGGCGCGCACAGAAGACCCGCGCCGTCTCGTCACCGGACGCCCCGGCGATCGCGCGCCCGGACAAGCGCCCGTAGACGTGGACACAGCCGTCCGCCACCAACTCCGCACCCGCGCTGACGTGGCTCAGCACCACAAGATCGGCATTCTTCGCGTAAATCTGCTGGCCGGAGCGCACCGGCTCAGTGACGATCCGGGCCGGGCGATGAACAGCAGCTGCAGCATCAGACTTTCGCGCCGACGCTGCCTTCGGCCGGGCGGGTTCCACACCTTCACCGGCCACAGCGCGCGTACCGACATCCGGCGACACGACAGCTAGCCCCAACGCCGCCGCGGACGCGGCCAGCGGGCCTTCCGACACCGCCAGCGGCTGCATCCCGACTTCCCGCAAGGTTTTCAGCAGCGCCGGCAGATCCGCATCAACGTCGGAGTCGATCACCGCCGCCATGCCACGCACCGCCTGCGGCATGCGCGCTGCCCACAGCTTCAATTGCTCGCCGATCGCCGTCGCGTCCGCACGCAGCACGCGCACGCGCGTCACGGACAGCGTGCGCCCCTTCATCGACAAGGCATCGGAACGCGACGAAACCGCGGTAGCATCGGCAGGCATGGGAACACGAACGGGAAAGTAACCGGTGCATGGTAGGCGGCTGGCGCCTTTGGCACAACGCAATGCCGCAACCCGACAGCGCAAGCCTTGGCTGGAACTCGGGTTATCATGCCGAGTACGGCTCGTACACTACCGAAGCCAGCTCACACAGGGCCTATAGCTCAATGGTTAGAGCAGGAGACTCATAATCTCTTGGTTGCAGGTTCGAGTCCTGCTGGGCCCACCATCTGTCGGCCAGATCCGGTTCTCAGAACGCGTTCACACCAGTCAACGCCCGCCCGATGACAAGCTGGTGCACGGTCTGGGTGCCTTCGTAGGTGATGACAGACTCGAGGTTGAGGGCGTGGCGGATGGCGACGTACTCAGTGGTGATGCCGGCAGCGCCGAGGATGTCGCGGCATTCGCGTGCGATGTCAATCGCCATGCGCACGTTGTTCCATTTCGCCAGCGATACTTGCGTGGCCTGCAGACGGCCAGCGTCCTTGAGGCGCGCGACGCGCAGGGCCAGCAGTTGTGCAGTGGCCAGACGCCGCGCCATCTCGGCCAGCCGCACCTGCATGGCCTGGTTGGCGGCCAGTGGGCGACCGAAGAGCTTGCGGTCGGCCACGTAGTCCAGCGCTTCGCGCAGGCAGGCACGCGCCGCGCCCAGCGGCCCCCAGCTGATGCCCAGGCGAGCGGAGTCCAGACAAGTGAGGGGGCCACGCAAGCCTTTCGCACCCGGCAGCATCGCTTCAGCCGGCACGCGCACGTCGTCAAGGTAAAGCGCGGCGGTGGCGGAGACGCGCAGGCTCATCTTGCGATGGATCGGTTGGGCAGTGAAGCCTTTCGTGTCGGTCGGGATGAGAAAGCCGCGAACGCCTTCGTCGGTACGCGCCCACACCAGCGCAACCTGTGCCAGCGTGCCGTTGGTGATCCACATCTTGCTGCCGCTGATGACCCAGTCCGAGCCGTCGCGCCGTGCGTGGGTAAGCATGTTCGCCGGGTCGGAACCGCCGTGTGATTCCGTCAGGCCAAAGCAGCCGATGATCTCGCCACGCGCCATGCCGGGCAGATAGTGGCGTTTCTGTTCCTCGCTGCCAAACAGGAAAATCGGGTACATGACGAGCGAGGACTGCACGGAAGCAAAGCTGCGGAAGCCGGAGTCGCCACGCTCCAGTTCTTCGCAGATCAGGCCGTAACTCACCTGGTTGAGTCCGGCACCGCCATATTCAGTCGGGATGGTGGCCCCGAGCAGCCCGAGGCTGGCGATCTCGGGAATCAGCTCCACGGGGAAGCGGCCTTCGTCAAAACAGATTCCGACGATCGGCAGCACGCGTTCGTCGATGAAGCGTGCGACGGCATCGCGCACCATCCGCTCGTCGTCGCTGAGCAGGGAACGGACATCACACAGGTCCAGCGGATCAAGAGCTTCGGTAACCATAAATGCCTCGGGCATGAAACGGGGATCAATGTGCGGCGTTGAGGCTCGCGAAGTTTCGTCCCTCGCCCACCAGCCGCGCCAGCAGCGGCGAAGGCTTCCAGAAACGAGCATCTTCCACGGCGAAGCGGCGCACGTCCGCCAGCACTTTCGGCAGGCCGATCTCATCCGCATAGGCCATGGGGCCACCGCGATGGCGCGGAAACCCGTAGCCCGCCATGAGCACGACATCGACGTCCAGCGGCCGCAGCGCGATGCCGTCGTTCACCACATCGGCCCCGGCATTGATCATGGCTGCCAGGTAGCGCTGAAGAATCTCGTCCGCGTCGATGGCACGCGGCGTGACGCCCGCCCGCCGGCGTTCCTCCTCGATGAGCGCCAGCACTTCCGGGTCTTCCTCGCCGGCGCGCGAACCCGGCGCATAGCGGTACCAGCCCTGGCCGGTCTTCTGGCCGAACCAGCCACGCTCGCACAGCACATCGGGAATCCGGACGTAATGGTCGCGCGGATCGCGCGTCGCAGCCTGACGCTTGCGCATGGCCCAGCCGATGTCGCCACCCGCCAGGTCGAACATCTGGAACGGCCCGATGGGATAGCCGAAGTGGCGCACCGCCGCGTCCACGGCATAGGGCGTGGCGCCAGCCTCGATGAGGCGGTAGGCGACCTGCCGGTAGCAGGCCAGGATGCGGTTGCCGATGAAGCCGTCGCAGACGCCGGCGCGCACCGCCGTCTTGCCCAGCTTTCTCGCCAACGCAAAGGCGGTGGCGACAACGTCTTGCGCAGTCCGGTCGGCGACGACGATCTCCAGCAGTTTCATGACGTGCGCAGGAGAGAAGAAGTGCAGACCGATGACGTCAGCCGGGCGCGGGGTACCGGCCGCCAGCACGTTGACATCGAGGTAGGAGGTGTTGGAAGCCAGTACCGCACCGGGCTTGCAGACGCGGTCGAACCCAGCGAACACGGCTTGCTTGACCTTCAAGTCCTCGAAGACCGCCTCGATGACCAGATCCGCATTTCCAAGGCGGGCATACTCCGTCGTCGTGATGAACGCGCCCAGCAGGCGGTCGTGCTCGGTGGAGCTGATCCGTCCCCTCGCCAGCCACGCCGCCAGCAATTTCTCGACATTCTGGCGGCCGCGCGCGCAATTCGCCTCGTCGCGCTCCACCATCGTGACCTCGAATCCCCCGCGCAGGCAGGCGACGGCGATGCCTGCCCCCATGGTGCCGCCGCCAACCACGCCGACACGCTCCAGTGGACGGGGTTGGATACCCGCCAGCTCGGGAACCTTCGCGACTTCGCGCTCGGCAAAGAAGGCGTGAATCAAGCCTTTGCGCTGCGGGCTTGCCATGCATTGCAGGAACAACCGGCGCTCGACCGCCAATCCTTCCTCGAAAGGCTTTTCGATCGCCGCCTCGACGGCATCGACGATGCGATGCGGTGAGAACAGGCCGACTGCCTTCTTT
Source organism: Nevskiaceae bacterium (assembly GCA_004298465.1). Classification (GTDB taxonomy): domain Bacteria; phylum Pseudomonadota; class Gammaproteobacteria; order Nevskiales; family Nevskiaceae; genus SCRT01. The sequence goes on from SCRT01000002.1 coordinate 15,712, forward strand.
GCCTGCGTCGCACGCGCATCCGTCACCACGCGACGCGCGGCATCGGCATCCGCGATCGCCAGATCCCGGGTCCGGCGCGGCCGCCCACCTGCTGCCAGCAGGTCGTTGGCGTACGCCAGCGCCTCGGCCTCGAGATCCTCCGTCTGCGCCAGGCGATCCACGAGCCCCAGCGCCAAGGCCCGCGCTCCGTTTACCGGCTTGCCGGAGAGGATCAGGTCGAGGGCCGCTCCGGCGCCGATCAGCCGGGGCGCACGCTGCGTACCGCCAGCGCCCGGCATGAGGCCGAGATTCACCTCGGGCAGCCCCAGCCGTGCGTCGGTGCGCGCAATCCGGTAATGCGCCGCCATCGCGACTTCCAGCCCGCCGCCCAGCACCGACCCATGCAGCGCAGCCACGACCGGCTTGGCACACGCCTCGATGTGATTGCACACATCCGGAAGGAAAGGAGTCTGGGGCGGCTTGCCGAATTCGCGAATGTCAGCACCCGCAATGAAATGCCGGCCCGCCCCCAACAGCACGACCGCGGCGACCGACGCGTCCTGTGCCTGCCGCAGTGCGTCCTCCAACCCATGCCGCACCTCGGTGCCCAGCGCGTTGACCGGGGGATTGTCGATCGTGACAACCAGAACCCGACCGTTCAGACGGGTGGAAACCGGAACTTGCATTCAGCGTATCCCTCAGTCGAGGATGATCATAGCGACTTCAATCTTGAACTTTACGAGCCCTCACCTGATCCGCCCATTTCAGGCATTCACCGCCACGATGACGTGGGAAGCCTTGACGAGGGCCAGCGCCGGGCTGCCCGGCTTGAAACCGAGCGCCGCGACACTTTCCTTCGTGACGATGGCCGTCAGCCGCTTGCCGCCTGGAAGCTGGACTACGACTTCGCTGTTCACGGCGCCTTCGTCGACGGCGACGATTTCACCACGCAGGCAGTTGCGGGCGCTGACGCGCAGGCCGTCTTGCGCGGCGGCAAGGATCACCCATGGCGCCTTGATGAGGGCATAGGCGGTCATGCCCTGCGCCAGACCCAGGGCCGCAACGCTTTCGTTCGTGATGACGGAGACGATTTGCGTGTCACCGCCGATGTCCAGAACGACCTCGCTGTTGATGGAACCCCGCACGATCGCCTTGACCGTACCGGAAAACTCGTTGCGCGCGCTTGTCTTCATGCCCAGCCTTCTCATCAACGGATAAAAACGCTCGAAGTCGGCGACGCCAGCGGACAGGCGCCGCATGAAGGCCTTGAACTCGGCTTGCGCGGCACGGTAGACGGCAACCAGGCGTTCGCCTTCCGCCGTCAGCTTCGTGCCGCCGCCGTGACGCCCGCCGACGCTGCGCTCCACGAGCGGCGTATCGGACAGGTTGTTCATGGCATCCACGGCATCCCACGCCGCCTTGTAGCTCATGTCGATATCGCGGGCAGCCTGGCTGATGGAGCCACTGGTGCGGATGGCTTCAAGCAGCGCCACCCGCCGTTCGCCGACGGCAGCAGGCACGATACCGTCCAGCCACAACTGGCCGCCGGCCGTCAGCGCACGCTGCGTCATTTCACTCGCCCGTCACTTGCCGCCAACGAGCGGCGCACACGCGGTTTTCGGTTCGCCGTGCGTCAACCCGCACAACGCGCGGGTGATCTGGTCGGCCTCGCCCAGCACAGCTTCCCACAACGGGCCCTTGCCGCTATCGAGCTGGTCCACCGCCTCGAACCAGTCCAGCCCCCGCAGCAGGGACGGGTTGATCGGCGAGCCGGCCATGATCCAGCGGTCCGCAATGTCGAGGAACGGGATCGAACCCGGATATTTCGTGTACGGCTCGCGGTCGAAGCGCTTGATCTTCTCGAGCTGGGCCGGCGTCGGCTTCTGCAGGGGCCGCTGCATGCGGTCACTGGTTTCCACGGCTTCGAAGTCGATCCAGCGACTGGTGTAGGTCGCATGGACAAAACTCAGGGTCGCCGTATTGGCCGCCACATCCGTCGGGCTGGACCGCGTGACGGTCAACCCCTCGAAGCTGCCGAAGCGCATCAATGCCACCACCAGCGGCCAGCGCACCACGGCACAGTAAGGGCAGAACTCGGCGCCCATGTAGAGGACGTGCGGCTTGCCTTGCACAGGCGCGGCATCCGGCACGGCTTTCAGGCTCGGCTTGCCGGAAGGGGTGGCTTTGCCTACATCGCGAATACTGACGGCCTGCAGCTGCTGCACCAATGTGGCCGGCAGCGTCGTGCCATCGACGAGCTGGGCGTACGGGATCTGTGCATGGGCGACACTGGCAAAGCCGAGCAGAACGGTTGCGAGCGCAGCCAGACCTGCGAATTCCCGAAAGCACTTGCTGAACTTCATCGCCATCTCATCGTCCGTTGCCGGAAAAACCGGGGGTATTGATCTTACCCGACCCTTGGCCGTCGGCGCCGGGATGCCATACTCTGACGCCTCCCGTTGAACCTGACAGGTCATGCCCCGCCGAGAACCGTCCTCCCGCTTGCATTACTTCACGGAAGTCGCACTGCCTGGTCTGCTGCTGATCGTCCTGCTCATGGTCGGTGCGCTCACCGGCGTGTGGGCCGCCCCGCGTGCTGTCATCCTCGTTGCACCGCACGCGCCCACCGCGGTCATCTACGGCAGCCTTGTGGTCGGCATCCTGCTCGGCGCGGGAATTGGCGCCTTGCTCGCCGAGGCGTTGATCCGCTTCATCCAGCGGTTCACCGGACTGACGCTGGACCGCTGAAGCAATGTCGAAATTCCTTTCACCCCCATTGAGGGAACCCCATGCCGCCCGCCACGAAAACGCCCGCCGCCTCAACCGTCAAGGAACAGGTATATCAGGTCTTTCCCAACGACCTGAACCAGAACGGCACGGTGTTCGGCGGCTTGATCATGGCGCACATGGATCGGCTGTGCGGCGTGGTCGCTGCGCGGCATGCGGAAAGCGTCGTGGTCACCGTCAGTGTCGACGCCGTGCATTTCATGCTGCCAGCACGGCGCGGCGACGTCCTCGTGATGCACGCGACCATGAACCGCGCCTGGCGCACCTCGATGGAAGTCGGGTGCCGGGTGGAAGCCGAGTCCCCGTTCACCAGCGAACGCCGCCACGTGCTGTCGGCGTACCTGACGTTCGTCGCCACCGACGCCGATGGTCGGCCGCGCCTGGTCCCGTTGCTGACGCCCGAAACGCCAGATGAGAAACGCCGTTTCGCGGAAGCCGATCTGCGACGCCAGAACCGTCTGCGTACGGCCGAGGAGTTGAAGGCCCTCGCCGAGCACACGCACTGACGCGCGGGTGTCAGGCCGCTGGGAGCTCCACGCGCACGCATAGGCCACCACCTTCGCGGTTACGCGCGGCACACGTGCCGTCATGCGCAGCGACGATGCGCGCGACGATCGCCAGACCCAGCCCGCTACCGGCGGCACGCGCCGCATTCGTCCCCCGGTAGAACGGCCGGAACAGGCTGGCCAGCTCCGCCGCCGGCACACCCGGCCCGTGGTCGGCGATCTCCAGCCAGATGCGGCCGTCGGCACGGCTGGCACGAATATCAACGACCGACTCCGCCGCAGAATACTTCACGGCGTTGCCCAGCAGGTTGTCGATGGCGCGGCCCAGCAGTACCGGATTTCCCATCACGACCAGTCCGTCCTCCAGCACCCGCGACCAGCGGCTGTCCCGAATTCCCTCCCGGTCTACCATGTCGCGCGTGCGTTCAGCCACCAACCGAGCGAAATCGAGACGTTCGCGACTTGCGCCCGGCAGCTGCACTTCCATGCGGCTGAGTTCCAGCACTTCGCCGATGGCGCGGTCCAGCCGCCCAATCTCGCGTTCGGCGCGATCGAGCGCCGGCTGAGCCTTGGCGCCAGCGTCGGCACGCGCCAACTCCAGGGTCAGCCCGAGGCGCGTCAACGGCGACCGCAGCTCGTGGGATACATCCTGCAGCACGCCGCGCTGGCGCTCCAGCAGGGACTGGATGCGCTCCGCCATGTCGTCGAAGTCGCGCCCTAACTGCCCCAGCTCACTGTTGCGCTCCACCAGCGGCGGCCCGACCCGTGCCCCCAGCTCACCGCGTGCGAAGCGCCGCGCCGCGTCCTGCACCTGCCCCACCGGATGGCCGATGGAACGCGCCACCCACCCGCCGACGATACCGATGACGAGCAGCGACACGAGGATTTCGATGCCCACCGCCAGCCAGCGGAAAACACCCCCGCGTGGCGGGTACTGGATGCCCACGAAATGCCACAATCGGCCGTCCGGCCCAGTTACCGCCACACCGGCCTGCGTAATGCCGGGGCGTGGATGCAACACGACGAAGGGGTGTTCCGACAGCGCCTGGCGCTGCTCGATCACGGAGCGCGGCGGCCAGGCGCGCACTTGGCCGTCGGCGTCGATCAGGCCAACGGCAATCTGTCGTTCGCGCAATTGCTTGCGCCACGCATTGAACGCTTCACCGGGGCGTCCGTCAGTTTCGGTATAGAGGTCGGCGGCGCGGGCAGCCAGCGCCTGCCAATCGGCTTGTCGTGCCGAGAACTGGCGCTCCAGCTGGCGCGTGATGCCGATGCTGACGACGAGCGTCACCACGTTCGCCAGGCAGAACCACAGCAGCAGGCGCCAGTACAGGTGCCCGACACCGTGCCGCACCCCGACGCGCGGGGCTTCAGCCTGCATCAGGCGTTTCCCCTTCTTTGAGGAGCACGTAGCCGGACCCCCGCACGGCCTCGATGCGCGGCACCTTGCCCGTGGCAATCTCGCCGAGCTTGTGGCGCACGCGGCTGACATGGACGTCGATACTGCGGTCGAAGCGCTCCAGCGGCCGGCCCAGCGCTTCCTGCGTCAACGTCGCCTTGTCGAGGACGTGACCGGCGCGGCGCGCCAGCGTCAGCAGCAGCGAATATTCCGCCCCTGTGAATGCGACTTCCGTGCCGTCCAGCCACGCCCGCCGCTCGGCCGGAACGAGCCTCAGGGCATCCACGATGATCTCGCTTGCGTCCTCCGTGCCGGCGCGCCGCAGCAACGCGCGCACCCGCGCCAGCAGCTCGCGCGGCAGGCACGGTTTCGGCAGGTAGTCATCGGCACCCAGCTCCAGTCCGCGCACCCGGTCCTCCGGTTCGCCACGGGCCGAAAGCATGAGGACCGGGACATCGTGCGCCACACGCAGCTCGCGCAGCGCGGCCCAGCCATCCTTGCCTGGCATCATCACGTCCAGGATCAGCAAGTCCGGGCAATGTGCGCCATCGCGCAGGGTTGCCAGCGCAGCATCCGCATCATGCACGGTCTCGACCTGCAGCTCATTGCGCGTCAGGTAATCGGCCAGCAGCGCACACAGCTCACGGTCGTCATCGGCGATAAGAATGCGGGGATTCACGTTCGGCTCCAGCAAGACGGGTGGGTGAAGTATGGCCATGTCGCCCGCCCCGGCGCGGTCGGCAGCCGGACATTTACCCAACTTTACGGCGGGCAGAACCCGCAAGCGGCACTTCTGCCGTTAAAGTAGCAGCCACATGCACCTCCCACGGAGTCGACGATGTACAAACCTCTCTTTGTTGCCATTGCCACTGCTGCGACGCTCGGCCTTGCCGCGCCGGCTTTCGCGCAGACCGCGGACTCGCCTGCCACTTCGGCCGCGCACGCACAGCACAAGCACTGGCAGGGCCATGGCCGCCACGCCCGCGGCGAACATGCTTGGCCATTTGCCGTAGCACTGCACAAGCTGAACCTGAGCGACGCCCAGAAAAAGCAGATCCACGGCTATCTCGAGGAATCACGCACCACTATCGAAGGCGAGATGAAGAACCTGCGCGCGGAACGCCGCGCATTCTTCACCACGTCGCCAGGCTCGCCGAATTACGCGTCCGCCTACCAGAAGTACTCGACCGATGCGGCGCATGCTGTCCAGGTTCGCGTCCAGCAGACGGCAACCCTGCACACCCGGATCTACAACATCCTGACCGCTTCGCAGCAACGCCAGCTGGCGACCGAGCTCGCCGCCCAGGCTTCAGGGCAAGAATAGGCACCGCACAGCAGCCAGACCCGCGGGCGGAGCCGACTGCACCACCCGCGGCGTCTTTAAAATCAAGGATTCGTGATCAGAATCGGCGCCACGGCTCCTTTGCGAATCCCAATCTCCGCACGCAGCAGCAACACGCCCATCCAGCCTGCCGGCTGTGCTTCACGCCCGCGCGTAGCGCTCAGTCGCCTCGATCAACCGCGCCAGGTTCCCCGGCTCGCTGGCCGCATGCCCGGCATCGGGCGTAACGAAGAATTCCGCCTCCGGCCATGCGCGGTGCAGGTCCCATGCGGATTTCATGGGGCACACCATGTCATAGCGCCCCTGCACGATCGTCGCCGGAATGTGGCGGATGCGATCGACGTGCTGGATCAGCCAGCCATCGCGCTCGAAGAATCCGCGGTTGATGAAGTAGTGGCATTCGATGCGCGCGAAGGCATCGGCAAAGCTGTCGGCGCCGAAACGCCCGCTGATATTCCCGCCGCCCAACAGCCGGCTGGTTGAACCTTCCCAGATGCTCCACGCCAGTGCCGCCGCCCGCCGCACGTCAGGGTCGTCGCTCGTCAGGCGCCGGTAGTAGGCCGCGACGAAGTCGCTGCGTTCGGCTGCCGGGATGAAGTCCCGATACGCCTGCCACGCGTCGGGATAGACCCAGCTCGCACCTTCCTGGTAGAACCAGCGGACTTCCGCTGCGCGCAGCAGGAAAATGCCGCGCAGCACCAGCTCCGAGACGCGCTCCGGCCAGGTTTCGGCGTACGCCAGCGCCAGCGTCGAACCCCACGAACCGCCGAACACCTGCCAGCGGTCGACGCCGAGCTGGGTGCGGATCAGCTCCATGTCCGCAACAAGGTCCCAGGTCGTGTTCTCGCGCAGTTCCGCGTGCGGCGTCGACCGCCCGCAGCCCCGCTGGTCGAAGAGGACGATGCGATACTTTTCCGGGTTGAAGAACTGGCGGTGGCGCGGTTCGCTGCCACCACCTGGCCCGCCGTGCACGAACAGCACCGGCTTGCCGCGCGGGTTGCCGCACTCCTCGACGTGGATTTCATGCAGGGCCGAGACTTTCAGGCGCCGCGTGCGATAAGGTTCGATCGGAGGAAACGCGTGAATCATCGGGCTGAGGCATTCCGGGCTTTGCGCCAGAATACCCGCGTGCTTCGTGGTGGGTTTGCTTGCACGTCTACTCGCACGCCGCTAGCATCACGAAATTCCATCCAGTACCGCGCCTAACTTGTTGGGGAGCCTGATATATGCAGCAACCATGGGTCACTGGACTTGCGTTGACATTGGGGGCTTGCGCGCTCTCGGGCTGCGCGGCTGCACACCCGGCGGTCGCCAGTACGCCAGCGGCTGAAGGCGTGGAGCCCATGCCGGTCGCTGCTACGGCGGCCCCGGCGACAACTTCTTCCACCCGGGACGCAACGGGCGCCTTGCAGATCGCGGCGCACCGCACGCCGTCCGGCGCGTCGGGCCCGGCGCTCGACCCGCGCCTGTTCCCGCAGCCTGCGATCCTGCAGGACAACGTGCAGTTCTGGACCGACATATTCGGCAAGTACTCGCTGCAGGACTCCGTGGTGCATTCCACGCGCGCGATGGGGCGCCCCATCCAGGTCATGACGTTCTCGGACGCCACCTCGAACACGCTGCGCAACAGCCAGGAGAAGCAGGCGATCGCGGATACGGAACGCGCACTGGATGAAATCGTCGCCGCCAACGCACAGGTCGATCGTCTCAGCCCCGATGCGCGCCGTGTCTACATCGCCCTGGGGGCCGGCAACGCCGCGCGCTTCAAGGCCCTGCAAGGCACCATTCGCGTCCAGCGCGGGCAGCGTGACCGGACTCTGACGGGGCTGGAAACCGCAGGCCGCTACCTGCCAACCATGCGGCGCATCTTCAAGAACTACGGCCTGCCGGAAGCCCTGACCCGGCTGCCGATCGTGGAATCGTCGTTCAACGTCCTGGCCTACTCGAAAGTCGGTGCCGCGGGCATCTGGCAGTTCATGCCGTCCACGGCCCGCCTGTACATGAAGCTGAACGCCATCCAGGATGACCGTCGCGACCCGTGGACTTCCACCGACGCGGCTGCGCGCATGCTGCGTGACAACTACGCCATGCTGGGCAGCTGGCCGCTTGCCATCACCGCCTACAACTACGGGCCCGGCGGAATCCGGAAAGCCTTGGCGGAAACCGGCGGAACAGATCTGGCGGACCTCATCGCCCGTTACGACAACCCGCGCTTCGGCTTTGCGTCCAGCAACTTCTACGCCGAGTTCCTCGCCGCGAACATCGTCGCCAACCACCCGGAACGCTATTTCGGCACGCTGGACCACGAAACGCCGATCGAGTTCGACGTCGTGACGACGACCGACTATGTTCCATATACCACACTGCAGCGCATCTCGGGAGCAGACAGCGAGCAATTCGCCCAGCTCAACCCATCATTCAGTGCCGCCGTGCTCAGCGGCAAGCTGCATACGCCGCCCGGCACCCGCATCCGGGTTCCGACGGGCCAGCAGGCGCGCTTCACGCGGCTGTATGCCGCCCTGGGTCCGGAGCAGCGCGCCAGCCAGCAGCGCGTGTGGTATGTCGCCTACCGCGTCCGGCGTGGCGACACCTTGGCCAGCATCGCCCGGCACCACGGCACCAGCACGCAAGACCTCATGCGCATGAACGGCATCCGCAACGCCCGATCGCTGCGCACCGGACAGCAGCTCCGCATCCCGAACCGTGGGGCGCCGCGGCTCGTCGCCACCGCCCTGCACACCACACACAAAGCGCACACCAGAACGGTGCACCGCGTGACACGCGGACAGACGCTCAGCGCCATCGCCGCGCGCCACAACGTCAGCGTCAGCGAGCTGCGCATTGCCAACAACCTGCGCGATGCAGACAGCCTGCAGGTCGGCATGCTGTTGAAGATTCCATAGGTAAACGCTGAATAAGCGTCTGCGATCAGCGGCGCTGCAGCCAGCGCAACAGCCAGCGCACGGGGCCGTCGCCTGAAATCGCCTCGCGGCGCATGAAGACAGCCAGCGCCACGAGAAACGGCAGCGCGTAGTAGATCAGCCGGTAGAGCACCAAGGCACCCAGCAGTTCGTCCGTCGGGGCGCCAGGCAACAGCAGCAACAGGACAGACTCGAACACACCCAGTCCACCAGGTACGTTGCTCAACAGTCCAGCCTGCATGGCGACGACATAAACCCCGACGAAGACCGGGAACCCGACCCCGACGCCGTCCGGGATCAGGATGTACAGCGCGGCCGCGGAAAACGACAGGTCGAAGAACGACACCACCAGCTGGCCCATCGCCAGGCGGGGAGTGGGCAGCAGGAACGACTTGCCGAACATCTGCACCGGCGTGCGCTTGAGGTATGCCAGCGCCAGATAGGCACCGACAAACGCCAGCAGCGCGATGCCCAGCACATGCAATTCAGGCTCGCTCAGCGGCACGACCTGAGTCGCCATCCCGGCGTCCACGATCAGCCCCAGCCCAAGCACGAGACATAGGCCGAGCAAGAAGTTCAGGCTCACCATCGTGACCACGCCCGCCACTTCCAGCGCCGACAGGCCTTCCGGGGTGTAGTAACGGTAGCGCACCGACCCGCCGGACAACGAAGGCACGCCCGCGGTATGGCCGATACCATACGCAGCCAGCGCCGCTTCGGCGGTCCGCGGGTACGAAATCCGATGACCGGCCGCGAGCACGGCAAAGTAGTCGAAAAACGTCAGCATGAAATAGCTGCCGGCCGTGAACGCCACTGCCGCGGCAATGCGCCACCATGCAACTGCAGAGAGCTGCTCGAAGACATCGGCGGGCCGGGCTTCACGCAACAGCAGGCGCAGGGCGTAGATGGCCAGTGCGAAAATGATGATCGTCGCCACGGAGACAGCCACGCGACGGGTTTGGGCGGCAGTCATCTTCATGGGCGCGCTATTCTAGCCCGCTTGCTGCCGCAGCCGTACATCGGATAAAAGGCCGGATAAAGGGGTTTGTTGAACCTTTTCGCCTTTCGATGATGCACTGCATCATTCAGCGGCTTTTTTGCGTACACTGCTGCCTTCACATTTTAGGGGCTCGGCATGCCCAGCAAGGCCATCACCGCACGGCGCCGCGACCTGGCGCACGCGGTCAACTACGAAACCTGGAAGGACATCGCGCTGGAGCTCGACGCGCTCGAAGGCGGTGCCGCGTGGTGCGAGGACGACACCAGCAGCGATTACGACTTCCTGCTGATCCGCGAACGCCTCGAGCAGCTGCGCGAACTGCGCACGGCGGGTGCGGTCCGCCCGCTGGTGTTCGAGCTCGTGGCCGGCCTGCACGGCAATCTTGGCAACATGGCCAACCCGGCGCTCTACCAGCATTGCCGGTTTGGAACCAAGCAGCTCATCACCGACTATACGGAGGAAGTGGCCCGCTGCCTGGACTATGTATGTCTCGGCGAGTTCCCCGACTTCACGGACGCCGACAAGGTGGTGTTCTTCAAGCGTGCCGGACACAGCTTCGGGCGCTCCGCCCTGCTGCTATCGGGTGGCGCGACGCTTGGCATGTTCCATATCGGCGTCGTCAAGGCCCTGTGGGAGCACGACCTGCTGCCGCGCGTCCTGACCGGATCTTCGGCCGGCTCCATCATCTCGGCCATGGCGGCCACGCGCAACGATGCCGAAATGCCCGCATTGTTCGATGCCGACACCGTGAGCCTGGAGGCTTTCCGCCGCGTGAGCCTGCGTGAAGCCATGTCCAGCGGCAGCCTGCTTGACCCGGTCCAGCTGGAACAGTGCATCGCCTCCAACGTGCCGGACGTGACGTTCCTCGACGCCTTCGAGCACACGCGCCGCATCTTCGGCATCACCGTGTCGCCGGCGGAACCAAACCAGCACATGCGGCTGCTGAACTACCTGACCGCTCCGCACGTGCTGATCCATACCGCAGTGCTGGCCTCCTGCGCGGTGCCCGGCATCTTCCCGCCAGTCGCCCTGCGGGCGCTGGACTTCAGCGGGCAGAACATGGCTTACGCGAATTCCCGCAAGTGGGTGGACGGCAGCGTGTCGAACGACCTGCCACTGCATCGCCTCGCCCGCATGCACAACATCAACCACTACATCGTCAGCCAGACCAACCCGCATGTCGTGCCCTTCATCCACGGCCAGCGAACCCGTACCCGGCGCGGGCTTTTGCCCTACGCCCGTGAACTGGCCGTGACGCTTGGCCGCGATACGCTGGACGTGACGCGCCAGCACCTCGGACCCACCGGGATCTTCGGTGCCGCGCACCTGCTGGACCGCGCGAACCAGATCATGCAGCAGCAGTACTTTGGCGACGTGACGATCTACCCGCACCAGACATCCCGCCAGCTCCTGCACCTGTTCTCGAACCTCACGCCCTTCGAGCTGCGCCGCTTCATCCGCGATGGTGAACGCGCGACCTGGCCGCAGATGGAGCGCATCCGGCTGCAGACCCGCATTTCACGCGCATTCGAAAACGCCCTGGTGTGGCTCAAGCAGCGTGGCGCCTTCGACGCGGCAGGGCTGGGGCGCACCCCCAGCGGGCGCACAGCCGACAGCGACAAGGCGCTCGGCAGTGATCCAGCCGCACGTACGAGCCGCGGGAACACAGGATGATCGACCGTGCCCGGCGCCGGGCACGCGGCTATTGAACAGCAAGCAGCGACAAGATCGGATGGCGGTCTACCGGAGCAGTCGCCGCCTTGCCAATCTCGCCTCCGGCTTCAGCTGCGCGTCTTGAGCAGGTCGCGGATTTCTGTCAGCAGCTTTTCCTCTGCACTCGGTGCCGGCGGCGCGGCAGGGGCTTCGGGCGCCTTGCCCTTCAGGCGTTCGAGCAGCTTGATCATCACGAAGATCGCAAACGCGATGATCAGGAAGTCGATGCTGGCCTGGATGAACTTGCCGTAACTCAGCACCAGCTCGGGCACCGCACCGTCCGCGGATTTCGCCCGCAGCACATAGCCCAGCTTGGAAAAGTCGATATTGCCGGTCAGCAGACCGAGCACCGGCATCAGCAGGTCCTGGACCAGCGATGAGACGATCTTGCCGAACGCCCCGCCGATGACCACGGCAACCGCGAGATCCACCACGTTGCCCCGCATGATGAAAGCCTTGAACTCCGACAATGTGCCCATCTAATGCTCCTTGGCCGATAGCGGCTGGGTTGAAAGCGACTGGGTTGAAGCGGGCTGAGCCGAAACCGGCTCCGCCCGCTTCCCGGCAGGCCTGACACCCTCGACCGCCAGCATCAGGCCCTGCTGGTAATAGCGCGCGGCCTCTTCCGGGTGCTGCGTGGCCTCGGCGAGCCGGGCCAGATCGCGATACACCTTCGCCGACGGCGCAATGCGCAGCAGGGTTTCCAGATAGCTCTGCGCCTTGCCCCACAGGCGCAGCTCGATGCAGATGCCGCCAGCCGCCGCCAGCAGCTGCGCGCGTTCACCATAGCGTTGCAGCCAGACTTCGGCGCTGGCGAGCCGCGTCATCGCATCGGTATGCGCCACCTGCGCGAACAGTCCGGCCAACTCCGCGTTCCAGTCGCGATCCAGCGTCTTGGTGATCGCACCCAACGCATCGGTGTCGTCGCCGACACGCAGCAGGGCCTGGGTATAGGCAACGCGCGCCTCGGGATTCCGGGCCAGATCGTCGGCGTCGCGCCACAGGCGCTTGAGGTCGTCCAGGCTGCCGCGCTCGGCGGCGTCGTGGATGCGCGCCAGCAGCGCCCGGAGGCGCAGCGGGTCGCGCACCACGGGTTCCAGCACCCGGGCGGCCGGCTCCGCGAGCAGCGCGGAAAGTTCGTCCCACTGTCCGCGGTCGGCCAGGGCTTCAGCCAGCAATTGCAGCGCATAGGGGTTGTCGAGGTCTTCGCGCCGCAGTGCGCGCGCCGTCTCCAGCAGCGCCGGGTATTCGCCACGTTCGCGCTGCAGTTCGGCGCGCGTCGTGAGCGCCGCAAGCTTCAGGTCGCGATGCGTGGCAGTGTCGGCGGCAAGGTCGAGGTAGTGGTCGCGCCGGCCGCTGGCGCCCAGATACTGGGCGGCACGCGCGGCGGCCAGGTAGTTCAGTTGGGGAGCCTCACGGTCCGCGGCATGGCGCAGCAGTTCGAGTTCGGCGCGCTTCCAGTCGCCCTGCAAAAGCCGCAGCAGGCCTGTGTCAAAGGATTTACGGGCACGCTCCCGGCGCCGCTGCTGCAGCCGGTCGCGCAGTTGCCCCGGCAACCGCAGCGCAGCCCCGCCGAGGTGCGTGACGCCATACAGCACAGCCACCGCCAGCACGATGCCCAGCACGAGAACGATGAGCGAGGTTTCGACGGTCCAGTTGCCCCACGCCAGCAGCGCATAGCCACCATCGGCATGGCCGAACAGCATGATGCCAACCGCGGCGACCACGACCAGCAGCAGGATGGATCCGGCGATCATCGCGCGTGCCTCATTCCACCGCCTGCTGCTTGCGCAGCAGAACCAGGCTGGCACTGATATCAGGCAACACCGGCGCCACATCCACGCCAGCCAGTTCGCGCAACTGCTGCGCCATGGTGCTTACCGCCGGGTCCTGCGGCCGGTAGTAGCGCGCCAGCCAGTCACCGGCGGCCTTCAAGGTGCTGCGGTAGACCGCAGCATCGCCCTGCACAAGGGCGGCGCGCGCCGTATCCAGCCGCAGCGCCAGCACGGCACCGACGACCGCGTGCTCGGCGGGCGACAACAAGGGTTCCACACCGTGGTCGTGGTGCTGCACGCGGAGCAGTGCGCCAAGCCCTGCCACGAGCCGCGACCAGCCTCGCGCCCACGCGCTCTGGCCGACATCATCGGTCACCACGGTCTGCGGAGCCGGCAGCGCTTCTGGCGTGCCACGCAACGGCAGTTCGGCCACCGTATCCAGCAGTCTGCCGATGGCGATCGCCGTCCCCGCCACGTCCGGCTGAGCGACTGCGGAAAGCGCCTCGCGCTCATCGGCGATCGCCTGGCGCACCGCAAAGAAACGCGGGTCGTGCAGTGCGGCCAGCCGGGCATCCGCCGCCGCCAGCGCACGTTGCGCGGCCTGCGGCGCCCGACCCACCTGCACCGCTTCGTTCGCCGTCATCAGCAATTGCTCGACGAGCGCGACCTGCACGCCGCGCCGACCGCCATCCAGCGCCTGCCCCACCGTATCCAGCTTCTGCTGCAGTACATCCACCTGCGCCTGCAGCGCCTTCACGCCATCCTGCGTCGACTGCTCTTTTCCATCGGCTTGCGCCAGCCGGCGATCGAGTTCCGCAACTGCCGTGCGTGTTGCAGCCAGTGCCTGCTGCTGCGCACCCCGCGCCTGCTCCTGTGCCTGATACCACTGCCAGCCGTACCAGCCGCCCACGCCGATGACGGCCAGCAGGGCCAGCACGACCAGAACAGCGATTGCAGCCAGCCACGTGCCGCGGCGAGGTGCGGCCGTCATCTCGCGGGACGGACGTGGATCGGAAGATTCTTCAGTCATTTACGCCGCGGTCCTTTTCCTAGCTGTTGCGCCATGCCACCAGCGCCTGCACGAAACCTTCGTCGCTGACGCGCTGCGGAACCAGCGGCACCTGCCCGAACCCCAGAGTGCGCGCCATTTCTACCACACGCGCGGACGGCAGGGCCAGCTTCAGGCCATGCAACCGAGGCACCACCGAAGCCGGGGTCAATGCACAAAGATGCTCCAACGCTTCGCCACTCGTGACGATCGCCGCGTCGACCGCCGCCAGCGCTTGCGTTACCTGCGCCACGTCGTGTGCCACGCGCACCCGCCGATACACGTGCACGGTTTGCAGCCGGATGCCGCGCGCCTGCAGCCCGCTGGCCAGCCACGGCGGATTGTGTGCACCACACAGCACGGCAACGTGGGCACCGGCCGTCAGCGCGGCAAGCTCCGGCAACGCCAGCAAGCCGGCGGCGCCGTCCATTGCCGGGCAGTACGCATCCGTGCGTCCCAGCGCCGCGAGTGCAGCAGCGGTTCCACGGCCCGCAGCGGCCAACCGGGCAGGCCACGCGGCGGGTTCGTCTGCTGCCAGCTGCGCCGCCCAGCGCACCGCGTTCGGGCTCGTGAATACCCACCACGCCGCAGTGTGGGCAGCCTGCAGTGCGGCGCGGGCTGCAGCCGGATCCGGCGGCCCGGCGATCGACAACAGCGGCAGCGGAACGGGCCGCCCGCCAGCATTTTCGACGCACGCCATCTGGGCCTGGGCTTGGTGCGCCGGGCGCGTGACCAGCACGCCAAGGCCGGCAAGGCCGGCTGGGGTATTCAAACCACGATCCCCAGCGCCGTCAGGATGTCGCGTGCGCCGGCCTCCAGCAGCCGCCGCGCCAGCATCTCTCCAAGCGCCTGTCCAGCCGTCGGATCGCCGTCGATGGCATCCCGCACCACGCGCGTGCCATCCGGGGCGGCAACCAGTCCGAGCAGATGCAGCCTGCCGTCCGCCAGCCACGCATGCCCGGCCACCGGGACTGTGCAGGCACCACCCAACCGCGCACTGAGCGTGCGCTCGGCCGCCAGCCGGGTCTGGGCCAGCGCGTCATCCAGCGGCGCCAGCCAGCTGCGCGTAAGGGCGTCGTTCGTGCGACATTCGACGCCAATGACCCCTTGGGCAACCGCCGGCACGAAACGCTGGACGTCGAGGCTTTCCGTGATGCGCGACGCCAGGCCGAGACGCGCAAGACCGGCGTGCGCGAGCAACAGCCCGTCCACCACGCCGTCGTCGACCTTCTTCAGCCGCGTGCCGACGTTGCCACGTACCGGGACGATCTCGAGGTCGGGCCGCAGGGCCCGTAGCTGCGCCTGACGCCGCAGGCTGGCGGTGCCGACACGCGCGCCGTGAGGCAGTGCGTCAAGGTTGGCGTAGCGATCGGAAACAAAGGCGTCGCGCGGGTCTTCGCCGCGCAGGAAAGCCGTGAGGCACAGGCCGTCCGGCAGCCGGGCCGGCACATCCTTCATGGAATGAACGGCGATGTCTGCGCGGTTCGTCAGCAGGGCCGCTTCCAGTTCCTTGACGAACAGCCCCTTGCCGCCGATCTCCGCCAGCGAGCCGGACAGCCGGCGGTCGCCTTCCGTCACCATCGGTACCAGCTCGACGTCCAGGCCGGCGTGCGCTGCCAGCAACAGGTCGCGGACATGTTCGGCCTGCCACAGCGCCAGCGCGCTGCGCCGCGTCGCGATGCGCAGCGCGCTGCGGGCGCCTTCAACGCTTGTTGCCACGGGTCGTTCACCTTCATTCAAGCAAGATCTGGATACTCTACAAGGCGGCGGGCGGTGAAGACACGGCGCTGTGCCTTGCTCACGGCCGCCCCTGCCGATCTCGAACCTCCAACCCCGGCTCCCGGCCCCGCCCGTGACTTCTATTCGGCACTACCTCCAGCACCCGAATCGTCAACCAGGAAACGCCGCACATCCGAAAGCCGTCGGCGACTGACCGGTAGCCGTGCCGTGGCGTGGCGCACCCGCAACCAGTGCTGGCTGTCGTCGTCGCCACGCCCGCGTTCCAACGCGGCGATGAAGCGCGTCGCCACCAGCACCTTGCGGTGCACGCGCAGGAACCACGACGCGAAATCCTTTTCCAGCGTGCGCAACGATTCCTCGATCAGCACTTCACCATGCAGGTGGCAGACAGTTGTGTATTTCTGGTCGGCCATGAAGTAGATGATGTCTTCGCTGCGCACCCGCACCACGCCGTCGCGCGTGGTGGCGGTGATGAATTCACGCTTCGGTCGGTCGTCGGGGCCGGCATCCAGGGCGGGAATCTGGGCACGCGAGATCCTCCGTACCTGCTGCAGTGCTTCCTGCAGCTTCTGACGCCGCACCGGCTTGAGCAGATACGCCGCAGCTTTGGCGTCGAATGCTGACAACGCGTGCTCCGGATAGGCCGTGATGAAGATCACGGCCGGTGGCATCTCGTCTTCCGCCAGCGTCCGCGCCACCTGCAGACCGTTGATCGCCCCGCCCATGCGGATGTCGAGCAGCACGACATCCGGCTCGGACTTTTCGATCATCCGCAGCGCACTCTCGCCGTCGACAGCCTCGCCGACGAGTTCGTAGCCGGGAAATTCCGCCAGCAATGCCGCCAAGCGTTCCCGCGCCAGCGGCTCGTCATCCACGATCGCTACCCGCATTCGCTTCCTCCCCCACTCAGACCTTTTATTTGTATTTGGATCAACCTATCGCCCTGACACATTCCATCATGCCGGGACGCCAGCGACTTCCATCGGCATCACCAGACGCGCACGATAAAGCGCACCGAACGTATCCGCACCGCGGCGCACGTACAGATGTGCGCGATCACCATAAATGATCTGCAGACGCTGCTGGATATTGCCGGTCGCCATGCCCGCTCCGTTGTGCTCCGGAGCCCCCTTTGGCGGCAGCGGATTCTCCACGTCAATCACCAGGAACCGGCCCTGGCGGGTGGCGATCACACTCAGCACCCCGCGCCCCGGCAGGCGCGAAATGCCATGCAGCACGGCGTTCTCGACGAGCGGCTGAAGGATCAGCCGCGGCACCCGCACGTCCATCAGGTCTTCCGGCAGATCCCAGTTCAGCGTGAGCCGGTCGCCCAGACGCACTTCCTCGATGCGCAGATAGCCGCGCACAATTTCCACTTCTTCGCGCAGGCTTATGAGGCGCGTACTCGAATCCAGGCTGGCGCGGAACAGGTCGGCGAGATCAAGCACCATGTCCTCGGCCTTCTCGGGCCGCGTGCGTACCAGCGCCGCGACACTGTTCAGGGCATTGAACAGGAAGTGGGGACGGATGCGGGCCTGCAGCGCCAGGTAGCGCGCCTCGCCTTCGGTACGCAGATATTCCTGCCACTGATGTCGGTCCCAGAAATATCGCAGCACCAGCACCGCGACGACCGCACCGGCCAGCAGGCTGCGGGCCACAAAGCCGAAATGCGAATCCTGCACGGCAAGACCGGTGGCCAGATGTTCCGCCAGCCGCCACACGAGTTCACTGACGAGCGCGGCCACGACCGCCACCAGCACGCAACTGGCGAAGAAGGCTTCCCGCACCCGCAGCAGGCCGAGCCAGCGCCGCGACCGGCACAGTACCGCCGCCGACAGCAGGCCAACCCACTGCACATAGAGCGAGACCAGCAGCAGCCGCACTGCGGCCGAGCCGGTGAACATTGCTTCCGTCAGCGTCAGTACCAGCGCCACCAGCTCGAGGATGACGGCCAGGCGCACAAGCGTCGCGGTCCGGCAAAAATCCGGAATCACGGAAAACCCGGCGGTGAACCCCTTCCCCTGCTGTGCCATTGCAACAGCCTAGCGTGAAAACCAGCTCCCCTGCAGCCCGTATCTCCAGCCCTGCCCGGCAACTTCCTACAATGCATGCTTTGCGCACGGCAGATTGGCCATGAATTCGAACGGCGGCAACAGCAAACTGTGGGGCGGGCGTTTCTCCGAGGGCACGAATGCGCTGGTGGAGGCGTTCTCCGAATCCGTGAGCTTCGACGCCCGCCTGTGGCGGCAGGATATCGCCGGCTCCACCGCCCACGCGCGCATGCTCGGCCGCATCGGCGTGCTGACGGCGGCGGAGGTCGAGGCGATCTGCAGCGGGCTGGCGGCCATCGCGCAGGACATCGAGCACGGCCGTTTCCAGTGGCGACAGGAACTGGAAGACGTGCACATGAACATCGAAGCCGAGCTCACCGCCCGCATCGGCGAGGCCGGCAAGAAGCTGCACACCGGCCGCAGCCGCAACGACCAGGTCGCCACCGACATGCGCCTGTACGTGCGCGACGCCATCGATGAGCTGCTGGCGCAGATCGACACGCTGCAACGGGAATTGATCGACGCGGCGGAACGCGAGGTCGACAGCGTGATGCCGGGCTTCACGCACCTGCAGGTGGCCCAGCCGGTGAGCTTCGGCCACCACCTGCTGGCGTGGCGCGAACAGATCCTGCGCGACGCCCAGCGCCTGGCCGACGCCCGCCGGCGGACGAACGTGCTGCCGCTGGGCAGCGCCGCGCTGGCCGGCACGCCCTATCCGCTGGACCGTCATTTCGTCGCCGAACTACTCGGCTTCGCCGCGGTGTCGGAAAACTCGATGGACGCGGTATCCGACCGCGACTTCGCCATCGAATTCACCGCTGCCTGTGCGCTGGCCATGGTCCATCTGTCGCGCTGGAGCGAGGAGCTCGTGCTGTGGTCGAACCCGCTGTTCGGCTTCGTCCGCCTGCCCGACGGCTTCTGCACCGGCAGCTCCATCATGCCAAACAAGAAGAATCCGGACGTGCCGGAACTGGTGCGCGGCAAGACCGGACGCGTGGTCGGCGACCTCAACGCCCTGCTGGTGCTCACCAAAGCCCAGCCGCTGGCCTACAACCGCGACAACCAGGAAGACAAGCCGCCGGTATTTGACGCGCACGACACATTGGCCGCCTGCCTGCGGCTCTATGCCGCGCTGGTGCCGCGCATGGAACTGAACCGCGCGCGTGCCCGCGCCGCCTGCGCGCAGGGCTTTCCCACCGCCACCGACCTCGCTGACTACCTCGTCTCCAAGGGTCTGCCGTTCCGCGATGCCCACCACGTCGTGGGAGAAATCGTGGCGTTCGCGGCCCACCAGGGCTGCGACCTGGCCGCACTGCCACTGGCCGACCTGCAGCGTTTTTCGCCACTGATCACAGACGATGTGTTCGCCAAGATCACGCTGGAAGCGTCGCTCGCCGCCCGTACCACCTACGGCGGCACTGCCCCCACCCAAGTTCGTGCGGCCATCGTGCGCGCCCGGGCACAGCGCAATGCCAGTGAATCCGATGAACGCGGCACAGCCACCTGACAAATGGCGCCCTGGCCAGCGATCCCCGTCCTATAGTGCAAACCAGCATTTCAGAAACGGCTCGGGAGCGCCATGACATCGATCACACGCTGGTTCGGTTTCGGCGCCACAGGCAAGGGAACAAGCGAAAAACTGAAAGCTGACAAGGCAGCCGCGAGCATCTCGTACTCGCCGCAGCTCGTGCCCGCCCTGCTCAACGATCACGTCGAGCTGTTCAAGCTCTATGGCGACATCGAAGCCGCGCTTGGGGAGGGGCAGTACGACTTGATCCCGAACCTGTTGAGCAGCTTCAAGACCCGGCTCGACGTCCATCTGCTCAGCGAAAACCTGCGCTTCTACTGTTACCTGGAAGAAAACCTTGTCCCGCACCCCGAAGAACTCGAAACCATGAAGGGTTTCCGCCGCGAGATGAACGACATCGCACGCGCCACGGTGAACTTCGTGCGGAAATGGAAAACTGCCGGCGTGACACCGGCGTCACAGCGTTCGTTCGGGCAGGAAGCGACGCAGATCAAGGCCCTGTTGCAGGAACGCATGCAGCGCGAGGAACAAGGCCTGTACCCGCTGTATACGCCTTGAAACTGCAGTAAGCGGCTGCTTTCCCGTCAGGAATCTCCCTCCCTCCGGTCACCGCCCCGTCATGCAGCACCGGGGATGACATAAAGCAGGATGCCGAAGTAGTGGCAGATACTGCCGGCGAGCACAAATACGTGCCAGATCGCGTGGTGGTAGCGCAGTCGCCCCAGTGCATAGAACGCCACTCCCACCGTGTAGCACACGCCGCCGGCTACCAGCCACGCCAGTCCGCCCGCCGGTAGTGCGTGCCAAAGCGGAACGATAGCCACTACGCAGCACCACCCCATCAGCAGATAGACGGCCAGTGACAGCGCCTCGAAACGCCCCGTGAAGAAGATCTTGAACACGGCGCCGACCGCTGCCAGTCCCCACGTGAACCCAAACAGGCTCCAGCCCCACGCGCCGTGCAGTGTCACGAGCGTGAACGGGGTATAGGTGCCCGCGATCAGAACATAGATCAGACAATGGTCGACAATGCGCAGCACGTGTTTCGGCCGCGCCAGCGGAATGCTGTGGAACAGGGCGGACGCCGTGTACATGGCGACCAGTGATGCGCCAAAGATCGCCGCCGACACGACATGCCAGGTATCGCCGTACAACGCGGCGCGCGCCACCAGCACCGTCAGGCCGGCGATCGACAGCACCGCTCCGAGGCCATGCGTCAGCGCATGCGCAAGCTCCTCGCCGAAGGTATAGGACTCGTTCTCCGGTTCAGCTGCCAGTACGGGATTCATGGGCCGCCTTTTCCGCAAGATGGTGGATGCGCTCCACCATCGAATAGAAGCCGTTGCGACGGTTCATGCTGATGTGGCTGCCCAGCCCGAGCTGCTCGAACACGCCGTCGATGTCGGTTGCCAGGATGTCGCTGGCACGGCGCCCGTCCACAAGCTGGAACAGGAGCGCGATCAGGCCCTTGACGATATGCGCATCGGAGTCCCCCAGAAACGTCAGGACCGGGTTCGCACCATCGCCCACCTGGGCCGTCATCCACACCTGCGACATGCAGCCACGCACCCGGTGTGTCTCATCGTGGTCGGCATCCGGCAGTGGCGCAAGCTGGCGCCCCAGGTCGATGAGATAACGGTAACGCTCTTCCCAATCACCCAGAAGATCAAACGTCTCGACCAGTTCATCAACCTGCATGTACGTCACCCATCCCGGCGAAATCCACGTTTTCCACGGCGCCCATTATCGTACCTGCCGGCGTCGGGCGGCGCAGCCGCGGGGCCGGAACTCCCGGTGCCCGGCGCTATACTCGCCGCCCATTCGCCCCGTACCCGCCATGACCTTCCCGGCTCGACCTTCCGGCCGCGCGCCAGACGAACTGCGCGCCATTTCTTTCCAGCGCCACTACACGCGCCATGCCGAAGGCTCGGTTCTTGCCTGCTTCGGCGAAACACACGTGCTGTGCACGGCCAGCGTGGAAGCCCGCACCCCACCGTGGCGCCGCGACAGCGGCTGGCTGACGGCGGAATACGGCATGCTGCCGCGCGCCACCCACACGCGCAGCCGGCGCGAAGCCGCCCAAGGCCGGCAAAGCGGACGCACGCAGGAAATCCAGCGCCTCGTCGGGCGCTCGCTGCGTGCCGTGCTCGACCTGGAAGCCCTCGCCGGCTTCACCATCACGGTGGATTGCGACGTGCTGCAGGCCGACGGCGGCACGCGCACCGCGTCCATCACCGGCGGCTACATCGCAGTAGCCGACGCGGTGCGGTACATGCTGGACTCCGGCCAGATCAAGAAAGACCCGCTGCACGGCCAGATTGCCGCCATCTCCGCCGGCATCCACGCCGGCCACGCCGTGCTGGACCTCGACTACGCCGAGGACTCCACTTGCGAAACCGACATGAACATCGTCATGAACGACGCCGGCCAGTTCGTGGAACTCCAGGGCACAGCGGAAGGCCACGCCCTGCGCCGCGAGGAACTCACGCAGCTCATCGACCTCGCCACACACGGCATCCAGACGCTGCTGCAACTGCAGCGGGAAGCGCTGGAAGGCTGAAGGTTCGATCACGCATGAACCGGGTCCTCGTGCTCGCCAGCCGCAATGCCGGCAAGCTCCGCGAACTGCATGAAATCCTGGCACCATACGGCTGGGCCCTGCGCGCCATCGGCGACTACGACACGACGGACGTCGAGGAATCCGCCCCGACATTCGTTGAAAACGCCCTGCTCAAGGCGCGGCATGCCAGCGCCGCAGCCGGGCTGCCCGCCATCGCGGACGACTCGGGGCTGGAAGTGGACGCCCTGCGCGGCGCGCCCGGCGTGCATTCCGCGCGCTACGCCGGCATCCATGGAGACGACGCAGCGAACAACACAAAGTTGCTTGCAGCGCTGCGTGGCGTTCCGGATGCGCAGCGCAGCGCCCGTTTCGTGTGCGCAATGGTCTACCTGCGCCACCCTGACGACCCGACCCCGCTGATCGCGCTCGGCCGCTGGGAAGGCCGCATCCTCGATGCATCCCGCGGCGCCGACGGCTTTGGCTACGACCCGCTGTTTTTCGTGCCGGACTGCGGCTGCAGCGCCGCCGAGCTCGGCGCGGCACAAAAAAACGCTCGCAGCCACCGTGGGCAAGCGCTGCGCGCGCTGTGTGCCGCACTCGATGACACAACAACACCGTGAACGAACGAAGCTGTGCAACAGGCAGCGAAAGGATCGCGCAGCAGCACTTCGCAAACGCGCAACTTCATCGATCTCGTATCTCATCTCGTCATTCCGGCAGCCGCAAGGTAACGGGTAACAGGCGTGGCGAGTGTCACAAACGGCCCGCTCGATTTGCCAAGGTCAAGATGCTAGGGTGTTGCCGCGAATCGCAAATCAAGCATGCCCCATGAGTCGAGACATGAACCGCCGCGAATGGCTGAAAGGCGCCGCGGCGAGCGCGGTGATGCTGGCTGCAGCACCGCCCCTGTTTGCTGCGCCAGTGCGCGACTACGCGGCGCAACTAGCTGAACTCGAACGCGTGCACGGTGGGCGTCTGGGCGTCGCCATCCTCGATACCGGCAATGGCCGGTACATCGCGCATCGCGCAGACGAACGCTTTTTGATGTGCAGCACGTTCAAGCTGTTGCTGGCAGCTGCCGTACTGGCACGGGTAGACCATGGCGTGGAAGAACTCGACCGGCGGGTCATGTTCGACAAAGCCACATTGCTGGACTGGTCGCCGGTCACCCAGTTGTACGCCGGCCCGCCCGGCATGACGGTCGCGGCACTGTGCCAGGCCGCAATCACCATGAGCGACAACACCGCCGCGAATCTGCTGCTGGCGAGCAGTGGCGGACCTGCCGCGGTGACGCGCTATGCGCGCAGCCTCGGCGATACCTTGACGCGACTCGACCGCAGCGAACCCACCCTCAACCACGCCGATGGTGAAAAAGACACCACCACACCCCGCGCGATGCTGGGTGACATCCACAAGCTGCTGCTGGGCGACGCGCTTGCCGCGTCTTCGCGTGGCCAGCTGGTGGACTGGCTGCAGCATTGCCAGACCGGTGCTGCTTCACTGCGCGCGGGCTTGCCGGCCGATTGGCGCACCGGAGACAAGACCGGCTCCGGAGTCGCAGCTACCAACGACGTCGCCATCCTCTGGCCACCGGCGCGCAAACCATTATTGGTCACCGCCTATTACGACAACGGCCAGTTGCCCGCCAGCGAGCGCCGTGCAGTGCTGGCCGAGGTGGGGCGCATCGCAGCGGCGGGGTGAAGCGGGCTTCGCCCGTCAGCACGCCGTGTCGTGCAGCACATCCAGGTAGCGTTTCACGCCTGTGGCCACATCGAGAAACGGCGCGTCGTAGCCCACCGCGCGCAGCTTTGCGGTATCGGCCTGCGTGTAGGACTGGTAGCGACCGGCAAGCTCTGCCGGAAACGAGATGTATTCGATGCGCCCGCGCCCGTGCCAATCGATCACGGCGCGCGCCACGTCGTTGAACGGCTGGGCGCGCCCGGTGCCGCAGTTGTAGATGCCCGACGTGCCGCCGTGGGCGTAGAACCACAGATTCACCGCCACCACGTCGTCGACGTGGATGAAGTCGCGGCGCTGCTCACCGGATTCGTAACCGTCCGCGCCTGCGAACAGCCGACACACGCCGCCTGCCTCGATCTGGTTGTTGAAGTGAAACGCGGTGGAAGCCATCTTGCCCTTGTGCTGCTCACGCGGGCCGTAGACGTTGAAATAGCGCAGCCCGACAACCTGCGGCTGCGCGCCCGCCGCGTCCAGTTCCTTGCGGCGCACCACCTGGTCGAGCAGGAACTTGGAATAGGCGTACATGTTTAGCGGCCGCTCGCAGCTGCGGTCCTCGCGGAAGCCCGCCGTGCCCATGCCGTATACCGAGGCGGAGGACGCGTAGATGAAACGTGTGCCGGCCCGCTGGCACCATTCCAGCAGCGTGCGCGTGTAGCGGTAGTTCACGTCCATCACGAACTTGCCGTTCCATTCCGTGGTGTCGGAGCACGCGCCTTCGTGGAAGATCGCCTCGATCTTCGGCCATTCGCCCGCCGTCAGCCGCGCCAGGAATTCATCCTTGTCGAGGTAGTCGGCGATGTCGGCATCCGCCAGGTTGCGAAATTTCGTGCCGTCCGTGAGATCGTCCACGGCAAGGATGTCCGTGATGCCGCGCGCGTTGAGCGCCCGCACGAGGTTGGCGCCGATGAAACCCGCAGCGCCCGTCACGACCAGCATGCGTCACCCTTCATTTTCATCTCCGAGATAGCGTTGCCACAGGCGCACGACATCCGCTCGCGCCGTGGTGAATTGTGCCTCCATCGCCAGCTTCCCCGCTTCCTGCAGGGCACAGCGATGCAGCCAGTTGCGGTAGGCGCGCCCAGCAGTCACCAGCGTTTCGGCCTCGGCCTGCGGGATGACGCCGGCGGCGGCCAGCGCGTCGAGCTGGCGCCAGTTGTCGGTCCAGATCACGAGCTCCGGCGCCCGCGCCATATCGCGCAGCAGCAGGTACTGGACAAGGAATTCCGCATCCACCAACCCACCGACGCCCTGCTTGACGTCCCAGCGTCCGGCCTGGCGCTGCTCCAGCCCGGCACGCACCTTGGTCCGCATCTCGCGGACTTCGCGGCGCAGCACCTGGGCATCGCGCGGGCGGACCAGCACTTCGCGCCGCACCGCGTTCACGGCTTCGCCCAGCGCAGCGTCGCCAGCCACCGGACGTGCGCGCAGCAGGGCCTGGTGTTCCCACGTCCACGCCGATTCGCGCTGATAGCGCGCCCAGCCGGAAAAGCTCGACACCACGGCGCCGGAGCTGCCGCTGGGACGCAGTTCGAGGTCGATTTCGTAGGCACGCCCGGCGCCGGTCAAGGCCGACAGCAGCTGCACGACGCGCTGGCCGAGCCGGCCGTAATACTCCGCGGCGCTGAGGCTGCGCGGCCCGCCTTGGGTGTCGGCAGCCGGGTCGTCGACGTCGAACACGAACACCAGGTCGAGGTCTGAACCGTAGCCCAGCTCGATGCTGCCGAACTTGCCGTAGGCCACGGCGGCAAACGCGCCCGGCGTGCCGTCCGCCCGCAACGCCTGCCCGTAACGCGCGGAGAGTTGCACGGTGGCGTCGGCCAGTGCCTTGTCGAGCACCGCTTCGGCCAGCCACGTCAGGCGGTCGGAAACCTGCACCAGCGGCAACCGCCCAGAAAGGTCGGCGGCAGCGATGCGCAACATGGTTTCCTGTCGATAGCGGCGCAGTAGTTCCATGCTCGCTTCGGTATCGGCGCCGTCCACCCCGCCCGCCCGACGCGCCAGGTCGGCGAAGATGCCGTCGCGCTTCGGCACATCGTTCTCGAAGCGCGAGTCCAGCAGCGCATCCAGCAGCACCGGGCTTTGTTCCAGCAGTTGCGTGATCCACGGGCTGGAAGCCGTCAGTCGCAGCAGTTGGGTACGCGTCGCAGCGCTTTCACATAGCAAGGCCAGGTAGGTGCTGCGCCCGCCGATGGCGGCCACGACCTGCAGCGCACGGCAGAATGCCGTCTCCGGATCCTCCAGCGCCACGGCCCCGATGCTGAGCCGCGCGATGCATTCGCGCAGACGGTTGCGCGCGGCCTCGCTCATCACGCGCACGGTGCGCGACTCGCGCAGGGCCAGGAGCTGCGCCGCCACGTGCTGCGGGTCATGCCGATAGCCGAGTTCTGCCAGGTGCGCCGTCAGCGCCGTGCCTTCCAGCGTCCACAGCCCGGCGTGCGGCTCGTCGCTGGAACCTTCCTGCGGCGTCGAGTCGGCGGCAAACACACGGTCGAAGGCCGCGCGCACGGCACGACGCTCGCGGCCGAGTACCGCTTGCAATGCCGGCCAGTCGGCAAAGTCCAGCGCCGCGCACAGCGCCGTGCGTGCAGCGGCGTCGCCCGGCAGGCGGTGCGTCTGCTGGTCGTCGTAATACTGCAAGGCATTCTCGATGCGACGCAGGAAGCTGTACGCGGCGTCCAGCTGCCGCACGGTTTCCGTATCCAGCGTGCCGATCACGCCAAGCTGCGCCAGCGTGGTCCGCAACGAGGTATCGCGCAGGCGCGCGTCCTGCCCGCCGCGCACGAGCTGGAAGAGTTGTACGACGAATTCCAGTTCGCGGATGCCGCCCGGCCCCAGCTTGATGTCCTCCGCCGCGCCGTGCTTGCGGGCTTCGGCGTCGATGCGCGCTTTCAGGTCGCGCAGTGCGCCGATGGCGCTGAAGTCCAGATAGCGGCGATAGACGAACACCTGCAGCGCCGCGAGCAGCGCCGCGCCTGCCGCCCGGTCGCCCGCCACCGGCCGCGCCTTGATGAGCGCATAGCGTTCCCATTCCCGCCCGTGGTTCTGGTAGTAGGCCAGCATCGCGTGGTCCGACAAGGCCGGCGCACCAGCGCGCCCGAAAGGACGCAGCAGCGTGTCGACGCGGAACACGAAGCCGTCTTCCGTCGCCTCTGCCAGCAGCGGCGTCACTTCCCGCACCACGCGCGCAAAGTATTCGTGCGCGACGTCCCCGTCCGCCGACGGACCGACGCGGTAGGCGAAGATGAGGTCAATGTCGGAAGAGAAGTTCAGCTCGCGCCCACCGAGCTTGCCCATCCCGAGCACGATCGGCGTACACGCCTGGGGGCACGGATGCCGGCGCCGGGCCAGGTCCTGCATGACCCACGTCAGCACCGCCTCGCAGGCGGCTTCCGCCAGTTCCGACAGCCGCGCCAGCGTCTCGTCCACCACCGCCCAGCCCGCGACGTCGCGCACGATGAGATGAGCCATCTCGCGTCCGCGAAACAACCGCAAGGCACGCTGCATGGCCGGCAGGTCGGCATCCCTCGGCACGACCGCTGCCAGGCGCGCGGCGGCCGGCTGCGCCGGCGTTGCTTCGAAGTCGCCTGCCGCGAGGCTGGCGCGCGCCCATGCCGGCTGATGTTCGAGCATCCGCGCCAGCAGTCGGCTGGCGCGCAATGCGCGCTCCAGCACCGCCGCCGTCGCCGGCGTAGCGGCCGCCTTCAGTTCCCGCAGCAGGTTTTCGTCCATGGCGTGCAGTCTAGGCGAGCGAGTGGGAAAATGAAGCCATGAACAGGCAATCGGCGGTCGATCACAGCGACGTGCTGGTGCTGGGTGGTGGCGTCATCGGCCTGAGCTCGGCACTGGAACTGTTGCGGGCCGGGCGCAGCGTCCGCGTGCTGGAGAAGAACACGGTTGGTGCCGGCGCCTCGCACGGCAACTGCGGCACCATCACGCCACACCTTTTGCCGTTGGCGGCACCGGGAACCGTGGCCAAGGGACTGCGCTGGCTGCTGAAACCCGACGCCCCGCTGCGCATCGCGCCGAAGCCGGACCTTGCCCTCATCCGCTGGTTGCTGGCGTTCTCCGGGCATTGCAACGAGCGCGAATTCCGCCGTGCCGCCCGCGTGAAGACGCGGCTGCTACTCGCTTCGCGCGCCCTGCTGCCGGAACTCATCGCGCGCGAAAAACTGGACTGTGAATTCGTCGAGAACGGCCACCTGATCGCGTTTCGCAACCCTGCGTTGCTGGCGAAGGAAGCGCCGACCGTGGCGCTGTGGCGCGAGCTCGGCGTGCATGTGGAAGAACTCGACGGAGCCGCATGCCGCGCGCTGGAACCGGCACTGAACGACAGCATCGTCGGCGGCTGGCACCACCCGGACGAAGCACACCTGCGGCCCGATCGTTACGTGAACGAACTGGCCCGGGCGGTGCGCGCCCACGGCGGCATCATCACTGAACACGTGCAAGTCACCGCCTGCGAGCGCGGCGGCACCCACCTGCAGTCAGTCACCACCGGCGTCGGGCGCTTCACGGCCGACACGCTCGTCATGGCGCTTGGCGCGTGGACGCCGGGACTCGGCAGGCAGCTCGGCCTGCGGCTGCCGATCCAAGCTGGCAAGGGCTATTCGATCACCTACAGCCGCCCGGAAAATCCGCCGCAACTGCCGCTGATCCTGGAAGAACGCAGCGTGTGCGTGTCCACCTGGGGCAGCGGCTACCGGCTCGGCAGCACCATGGAATTCGCCGGCTTCGACACCACGCTCAACCGCCGCCGCCTCGACGCCCTCGTGCGTGCTGCGAAGGAATACCTGCGCGAACCGCTCGGCCCGGGGGAAGAAGAGCGCTGGTACGGCTGGCGTCCCATGACGCCGGACGATCTGCCCGTCATCGGCCGCGCGCCCGGCATCGACAATCTCGTCATCGCCACCGGTCACGGCATGGTCGGCATCAGCCTGTCGGCCATCACCGGCCAGCTCGTCAGCGAGATCGTGTGCGGCAAGGTGCCCAGCATCGACCTGGCGCCGTTCTCGCCGCAGAGGTTTGGATAAAAGTGGGCGGTGAGCAGCCTAAAAGGGGGAAGTGCACTCGCCGCGACCGGGCGCAGCAGGAATAGCGCATCCGCAACCCCAGCCACCCGCCATCTGAGGAATCTGCGCAACCCGTGATTCCATCTTTTGCCCGCTTGTCGCTTACTTACTCCCGCTTGCTCACCGCCCGCACCCGCTGCAGGTCTGCCCACAGGTCGGCGGCGCGCCATGCCCTCTCGCCCCCGCGTTCGGCTTCATAGACGAGCTGCATGAGCCGGGCATTGACGGGAGCATCGCGCCCTTGTGAACGGGCAAGCCGGATGACCTCGCCGTTGATCCATTCCACTTCCGTGGCGCGCCCGGCTTCCAGGTCTTCCCACATCGACGAGCGCGCCAGCGGGTCCATGGCGGGTGCGGCGGTGGAGACGCGGCGGTACACCCAGTCCGGCAACTCCAGCATCGCCGGCATCCAGCGCGGCGAAACCGCCAGCAGCCGTTCAAGGCGAATGCCGGCGATCGACAGGGGCAGCAACGCCTCGCGCTGTGCCGCCGCCAGGCAGCGCCGAAAATCCCGTTGGGCGAATTCTTCGCGCAACGGCACGCCAGCCAGCGCATTGACGGCGTTGTTCAGATTCAGCAGCAGCTTGGACCACAGCACGCCGCGGAAATTCTGGTGCACCGCAAGCGGCAGTCCGGCAGCAGCGAATGCGGCCTCCAGCCCGGCCAGCCTGTCTCCGACCTCGATTGCCAGCCCGCCACTCGATCCCTGATGGAAGCACCCTGAGCCGCGATGCAGGACGTTGAACGGCACCATACCGGCGAACACACGCTGCGCCGGCATCAGCTCGCGCAGCCACGCACCGTTGTGCAGACCGTTCTGGAACGCGACGACCGGTACGCCCGGCCGCAGGGCAGCAGCAAGTGTGCGCCCGGCTTCGGGTGTAGCGGCCGTCTTGACGGTGACGAGCGCAGCATCGATGTCGTCTGGAGCTTCGGAAACGCTGTTGCAGAAATGAATCTGGTCAGGCGCCACGTGCCACATGCCCCCGTGGTAGTCGCTGAGCACCAGCCCACCGCCTGCGAGTTCCGCGCCGATCCGCGCCCGCCCCACAAAGTGCACACGTGCACCCGCCGCGGCAAGGCGACCACCGAGATAGCAGCCCACGCTGCCCGCACCGAATACCAGCACGCGCAAGGGCGTGCACTGCGAAGAAATCATGCCCGCCACTTTCGCACAACCCGCGGGCACCCTGCTGCCGGATCGGGCTTCAGCGGAGCCGTGAACCGGACATCATCGCGGGAAAATCAGGCCGCCGGGCCGGATTCCTCGACCACAATGAAATCTTCCTTGTCACGCACAGCGCAGTCCGGGCAGGCCCAGCCATCAGGTACCGCCGACCATGGCGTTCCCGCCGGGAAGCCTTCATGCGGGTCGCCCTGCTGTTCATCGTAGACATAGCCACAGTCCGGACACTGGTATTTCGCCATCTCTCTACTCCGCAATTTTGCTCCACCGGCATTCACGAAAAAAGGCTCGGCGCGTGTCTGGGACACGCGCCGAGCCCGGCTCCTCCAGAAAAGCCGCCGTTCTTCAGGCTGCTTTTTTACCGAACTTGCGCTGATAGTACTTCAGCATGCTCGGGTGAATCTGCAGCTTGCCGAGGTCGCCATCCGCCCAAGCCAGGGCCTTGCGGTCCATGAGCGCGCGGAACAGTGGCGGGACCAGCGCCGAGAAGAACATGCCGGGGTAGCCGGTGGGCAGTGACGGCAGGTCCGGGAAATCGCGCAGCGACTGGTAGGACCGCGTGGGGTGCGCGTGATGGTCGGAATGCCGCTGCAAGTGGAACAGGATCAGGTTCGAGGCGATGTGGTTCGCGTTCCACGAGTGGCGCGGCTGCTGGCGTTCGTAGCGGCCGTTGGGCAGCTTCTGCCGCAGCAGGCCGTAGTGCTCGATGTAGTTCGCACTGGTCAGCTGCCACCAGCCATAGACCATCTGCACCAGCAGGAACAGCAGCGCCAGCGGGCCGAAGGCCGCCGTCAACGCCGTGTACAGGATCACGGTGAGGATCATCGGCTGGATGATCTCGTTACGCAGGCTCCACACGCTGTGGCCGCTGCGCGCCAGCCGTTCTTCTTCCAGCTTCCAGGCGCGCCGAGCGGCGCCGGGGATCTCGCGCGTGGAGAACGCATAGATGCTTTCGCCGAGATGCGACGTTGCCGGGTCCAGTGGCGTGGCCACGTCCCGATGGTGGCCCTTGTTGTGCTCGACGAAGAAATGGCCGTAGCCGACGACGGCGAGGACCAGCTTCGCCATCCAGCGGTCGAACTTGCGCTGCTTGTGGCCGAGTTCATGACCGGTATTGATCGCCAGGCCGTTGACGACGCCCACCGACAGGGCCAGCGCCAGGAATTCCAGCGCATTCATGTTGTGTGTGGCCACCCACCACGCGCAGATGATGGTGGTTGCGTAATGCACCGGCACCGTGAGATATGGCAGCAGGCGGTAGTAATGGCTCGCCTCCAGCGTCTCGATCCTGGACTCCGGCGGGTTGGAACGGTCCTGGCCGAACACCGCGTCCAGCAACGGCACCGCGATGTACCAGGCGATCAGGAGCAGCCCGTACCAGATACCCCAGCCGGTTGCGGACACCAGATACAGGCCGATGACCGGGACCGCCGGCCACAGCACCGACAGCATCCATAGATATTTCTTCTTGTCGACGTACTCCGCAGCGTCTGCCCCGATACCGGGGAATGCATCACCGACTTGCTCGACCATGATGTTCTCCTCTCGTTTAGCCTGTTCCGACACATTGCGCGCCACACTTGTCTGGTGGGCGAAATGCACGACCTCATCCTGCCCCGACAGCAACAAGGGGTAAACAGTTGATCGGGCCAAGTTATCGTCATAAAGTGCCACGACACCTGCGCTGATTCCATGCACGAATGAACAGCGAGACGATCGACGCAGCGGACATCCGCCCACAATATCGGTTGCAGCCCTCCCTCCACCCGACCTACGCGCGGCTGCTGTGCGCCTTCCTGCGGCGCGCGGGTTTCAGCTGGCCGGAAATTCTCGCTGGCACTCAGCTCGATGCCGACCGTCTCCAATCCACCGGCGTCTACCTGAGCCTGGCGCAGATCACGCGTCTTTCGCGGAGGGCGACGAAGCTCACAGGGCGGTCGTGGCTGGGGTACGAAGTAGGCCGCATCACCACGATCTCGACGCATGGCGTATTCGGCCACACCGCGATTTCGGCGCCGGACGTGCGGGGCCTGTTCAACGTCATCCACCGCTTCGTCCGCCTGCGCTTCACGCTGCTCGGCATCAGCTTCGAGATGGATGGCACAGACTGTGTCGTGCGCGTGCAGGAATTGCAGGACTGGGGTCCGGCGGTACGCGAATTCGTGCTTCTGATCATCCTCGCCACGATCGCGCAGTTGCTGGAAACCACGGCTGCGGATCGCGTGCTGCCGACGGAGATCGAGTGGCCGCTGCCGCGTCCGGCCCCGCCGGTTGAACCGGAACAGCTGCTGGGAACACGCATCATCTACAACGCGCCACGCTTCGGCCTGCGGATTCCCGCCACCGTTCTCGATTCGCCGTGCCTGATGGCGGATGACACGCTCTACCAGAAAGGCTTGCTGGACTGCGAAGCGCAACTGAACCGCCTGCTGCGCGGCGACACTACCTGCGCCCGTGTCTACGCGCTGCTGCTGAAACACGCCCCGGCCTACCCGACGCTCGAAGGCGTGGCGAATACGCTCGCCACTTCGCGCCGCACGCTGATGCGCCACCTGGAAGCGGAAGGCACAAGCTACCAAGCCCTGCTGGACGAGGCCCGCAAGGAGCTCGTAGCCTGGTATCTGCTGGAAACCCGCGTGCCGGTTTCACAGGTCGCCGAACAGGTCGGCTACGAAGACCCTTCGAACTTCGCCCGCACCATCCGCCGCTGGTTCGACATGACGCCGCTGGAGTTGCGGCATTCGCGTCAGGATCCGACCGCCCGGCTTGAATCGGACGGTTAATCGAGCCCCCGAATCCGGTCACTCGTAGCATGCCACCGGGCCAGAAACAGAAAGGCCCCGGAATCCCGGGGCCTTTCTGCACCACAACCGCTGCGGAATCAGAATCCGCCCATGCCACCCATACCGCCCATGCCACCCGCGGCAGGCGGCGGCACCGGGCCGTCGTCCTTCTTCGCCACTTCGCCAATCATGGCTTCGGTGGTCAACAGCAGGCTGGCGACGGACGCCGCGTTCTGCAGCGCCAGGCGCGTGACCTTGGCTGGGTCCAGGATGCCCATCTGGATCATGTCGCCATATTCACCGGTCGCCGCGTTGTAGCCGAAGTTGCCCTTGCCGGCAGCCACTGCGTTGAGCACGACGGAAGCTTCCGCTCCAGCGTTGTGGACGATCTGACGCAGTGGTTCCTGGATCGCACGATGCAGGATCTTGACGCCGATCTTCTGGTCGTCCGTCCCGGTCTCGAGCTTCTCGAGGCACTTGGCGACCCGCACCAGCGCCACGCCGCCGCCGGGGACAATGCCTTCCTCGACTGCCGCATGCGTGGCATGCAGGGCGTCTTCCACACGCGCCTTCTTTTCCTTCATCTCGATCTCGGTCGCAGCACCGACCTTGATGACGGCCACGCCGCCGGCCAGTTTCGCGATGCGCTCATCGAGCTTCTCGCGGTCGTAGTCGGAAGTCGCCTCGTCACGCTGGACGCGGATTTCCTGCACGCGCGCCTGGATGTCCTTCTTGGCGCCCGCACCGTCGATGATGGTGGTGTTTTCCTTCGTGATCTGGATCTTCTTGGCACTGCCGAGATCCTGGATCGTGACCTTTTCCAGCGTCAGGCCGATTTCCTCGGCGACGACCTGGCCACCGGTGAGGATCGCCATGTCCTTCAGCATCGCCTTGCGGCGGTCACCGAAGCCCGGCGCCTTGACGGCGGCAACCTTCAGGATGCCGCGCAGGTTGTTCACCACCAGCGTGGCCAGCGCTTCGCCTTCCACGTCTTCCGCGATGATGAGCAGCGGGCGGCCGGACTTGGCAACGCCTTCCAGCACCGGCAGCAGCTCGCGGATGTTCGCGATCTTCTTCTCGTTGATGAGAATCA
Source organism: Nevskiaceae bacterium (assembly GCA_004298465.1). Taxonomy (GTDB): domain Bacteria; phylum Pseudomonadota; class Gammaproteobacteria; order Nevskiales; family Nevskiaceae; genus SCRT01. Next base: position 49,932 of record SCRT01000002.1, read on the forward strand.
GCGGGTTTTCCAGTTCCACCTGCTGCGACTGCGCGTTGTTGATGAAGTACGGCGACAGGTAGCCACGGTCGAACTGCATGCCCTCGACGACGTCCAGCTCGTTCTCGAGACCGGAACCGTCCTCGACGGTGATGACACCCTCCTTGCCGACGGTGTCCATCGCCTTGGCGATGATTTCACCGACTGCGGTGTCGGAGTTCGCGGACACGGTGCCGACCTGGGCGATCGCGCTGCGGTCCTTGCACGGCTTGGAGAGCTTCTTGATCTCGGCGATGACCGTCTCGACGGCCTTGTCAATGCCGCGCTTGATGTCCATCGGGTCGACGCCCGCGGTCACGGACTTCAGGCCTTCCGTGTAGATGGCCTGGGCCAGCACGGTGGCCGTCGTGGTGCCGTCACCAGCCGCGTCGGAGGTCTTGGAAGCGACTTCCTTGACAAGCTGTGCGCCCATGTTCTCGAACTTGTCCGCCAGTTCGATTTCCTTCGCGACGGAAACGCCGTCCTTGGTGACGGTCGGCGGGCCGAATTCGCGGCCCAGTACGACGTTGCGGCCCTTCGGGCCCAGCGTCACCTTGACGGCATTCGCCAGCACGTTGACACCAATCGCCATGCGCCGACGCGCCTCGACGGAAAACTTGATTTCTTTTGCAGCCATGATCTTGTTCCTCTGATGATTCGGGTCGATTACTTGCCGATGACGGCCATGATGTCGTCTTCGCGCAGCACGACCAGCTCGTCCTTGTCGAGGGTCACTTCCGTGCCCGAATACTTGCCGATCAGCACCTTGTCGCCGACCTTCACGTCGACCGGGTGGACCTTGCCGTCATCCGTGCGCTTGCCGGGGCCAACGGCCACGACTTCCGCCTTCAACGGTTTTTCCTTTGCCTGGTCGGGGATGATGATGCCGCCAGCGGACTTTTCTTCCTTCTCAACACGCTTCACGATCACGCGATCGTGCAATGGGCGCAGCTTCATGAAATGACTCCTGAACTCGAAATGATCGAATGAACTCCTCATTCACAACGAGCGGTGCAGCACAAGACACTCAGAAATTCTCGGCATCCTGCACGTCTGTTAGCACTCTCCTGTGACGGCTGCCAAGTTTAGGGCGGGCGCTGAAACTTTCAAGAGGCTGCTCGTATTTTCTTTTCCGCCATGACTGGAACCGCCGCAGCCCGGCCCCCATACTCGGGGTTTCCGCACGTTTCGCCTGACATGCCCAATACCCGAAACCCGTACAGCGGCGTCCTGCTCGTCAACCTCGGCACGCCCTCTGCACCGACCGCCGCGGCCATCCGCCGCTATCTGCGCGAATTCCTCTCCGATCCGCGCGTCATCGAAGTCCCGCGCGCCGTCTGGCTGCCAATTCTTCACGGCGCCATCCTGCCGCGCCGTCCACGCCGCCTCGTTCCAGCCTATGAAAAGATCTGGACACCGGAAGGCTCGCCGCTGCGGGTAATCGGGGAGCGCCAGGCGCACGGCGTGGCCGAGCGGCTGCAGAAAACCCTGGGCAAGCCGGTCGAAGTCCGCCTGGCCATGGCCTACGGCGAGCCTTCGCTGCCTGCGACGCTGGCCGAATTCCACTCACAAGGTGTGGAACGGCTTGTGGTGCTGCCGCTGTTTCCGCAGTATTCGGGCGCGACCATCGGCGCCGTCCACGACGCCGTTGGCACCCTGCTGCGCGGCCAGCGCGTGCGGCCGGAGCTGTGCCTGATCCACGACTACCACAAGGACTCCGGCTACATCGCCGCCCTCGCGGCCAGCGTGCAGGCGCACTGGGCCCGGCACGGGCGTGGCCGCCACCTGCTGCTGTCCTTCCACGGCGTCCCGCAAAGTTACGTGGACGCCGGCGACCCCTACCGCAGCCAATGCGAAACCACTGCCCGGCTGCTGGCGGAAGCACTGAGGCTGAAGACGACAGACTGGTCTCTCGCCTTCCAGAGCCGCTTCGGCAAGGCCCCGTGGCTCAAGCCCTACACCGACGAGCGCATCGCCGAACTCGCGCACGCCGGTACGCCGCTGGACGTGTTCTGCCCCGGCTTTGCCGCCGACTGCCTGGAAACGCTGGAAGAGGTCGCGATCCGTTACCGGGCGCTCTACGCACAGAACGGCGGCAGCGCATTCCACGTCGTGCCCGCGCTCAACGACAGCCCCGAGCATCTGGACGCGCTCGCGGCAATCGCCGCACGCAGGCTGGCGGTGGAACCGGTCTGATCGACGGGCGGGGTTTCTTCAGCGACGCCGCAACAGGGCGCCCAGGCCGCGCAGGATGAACCACGTCACGGCGGCGTAGAGCAACGGTACAGCCACGAGGTGGGTGACGTACTCGTACCACGGGTACGAAATACCGGAGCCCAGCCCCTGGAACGCCTCCATGAGCGCCACGAGCAGGAAAACACCGATGGCGACGTGGCTGTACCCTTTCAAAATGGCTCTCCGGCTGCAGGCGTGCGATTCATACCACAATAGTTTCGCATACCGGAACAGCCCCAGGCCGGTACGCGCAACGACAAACCGCGCCGCCGCCGCTATCCTTGCGCGACCTTTCCCAGCCGGCCTGTCCACACAGGCCACACCAGCGGACACGCAAGCGATGTACCTGCACAACACGGCCAGCGGCCGCAAGGAATTCTTCGAGCCCGAAAACCCGACACGCGTCACGATGTACGTGTGCGGGCCGACGGTGTACAGCTACGCGCACATCGGCAACGCGCGGCCGGCGGTGGTATTCGACGTGCTGGCGCGCGTGCTGCGGCGCGTGTATCCCAAGCTGGTCTACACCCGCAACATCACCGACATCGACGACAAGATCAACAAGGCCGCCGCCGCGGAAGGCGTGGCCATCGGCGTGATCGCCGACCGCTACGCCGCCGCCTACCACGCAGACCTCGAAGCGCTCGGCGTGCTGCCGCCGGACTTCGAACCGCGCGTCACGCAGCACATTCCACACATCATCGCGATGATCGAAACCCTGGTCGCGAACGGCCACGCCTACGCCGCCGAAGGCCACGTGCTGTTCAACGTGCCGAGCTACGCGGACTACGGCCAGTTGTCGAAGCGCGACCCGCGCGAGCTGCTGGCTGGCGCGCGCGTGGAAGTGGCGCCGTACAAGAAGGACGCCGGCGACTTCGTGCTGTGGAAACCGTCCACGCCGGAGCAGCCGGGCTGGGACTCGCCCTGGGGCCGCGGTCGTCCCGGCTGGCACATTGAATGCTCAGCCATGGCCGCGGCGCTGCTGGGCGACACCATCGACATCCATGGCGGCGGACACGATCTTGTCTTTCCCCACCACGAAAACGAACGCGCGCAAAGCACCTGCGCCCACGGCGGCAAGACCTTCGCGCGCTACTGGCTGCACAACGGCCACGTGACGATGCAGCACACGAAAATGTCCAAGTCGGTCGGCAACATCCTGCTGCTGCGCAACCTGCTGCAACAGGCGCCGGGGGAAGCCGTACGGCTGGCGTTGCTCACGGCGCACTACCGCCAACCGCTGGACTGGGACGACGACACGCTGCCGGAAGCTCGCCGCAAGCTCGACCGCCTGTACGGCGCGCTGCGCGATGTCGGCCCGGTGGACCGCGTGGCGGGCGAAGCGCCCCAGCCCTTCTTCGACGCGCTGGCGGACGACCTGAACACGCCGGCGGCACTGGCCGTGATGTTCGAGCTCGCCCGCGAACTGAACAAGGCAGAAACAGCGGATGACAAGGCCAGGCTTACGGCGCAACTGCGCGACGCCGGCGCCCTGCTGGGCCTGCTGCAGCAAGACCCCGCCGCGTGGTTCGGCGCCAACCATGAGGATGCGGAAATCGACACCCTGATCGCCGCGCGCAACGCTGCGAAGAACGCCAAAAACTACGCCGAGGCCGACCGCATCCGCGACACGTTGAAACAACAAGGTATCGTCATCGAGGACTCCGCACAGGGCACGCGCTGGCGGCGCGCGTAGGCATGCCTCCACGGTGGGCATGAACGTACGGCGATCCGGGCAGAAGCAAACCTGTACGCGACCGTTGGAGCGATGGCGGTAGTGCAACGCGGTCGCGGGCAGGGAGCTGTCGTGGCAGGAGCGAACCTGTTCGCGACGGCCGCGGCGATGGCGGTGGTTCACCCAATCACGCGCCTGCGGGAGAGTCCGTGGCAGCCCCCCCTGCCCCCCCTACGCTTGAAGGCCGATGCAGGCAACGTTCAGCCAACCTCTAACCAGGTTCCCGCTCTAGCTTTACGGGGCTGCAAGTGCCGCCGCGCCGCGTACACCACTGTCATCGCCAAAACGGGCCGGCACGAGTTGGGTCACGACGGTGTCACTGAACACCCATTCGCCCCAGCGTTGCGGCACTTCTTCGTACAGCCCGGCGATGCTTGACAAGCCGCCGCCCAGCACGACTACTTCGGGATCGATCAGGTTGATGACGTGGGCCAGTGCACGGGCCAGCCGGTCCTCGTAACGCACCAACGCCTGCTGAGCCAGCGCCTCGCCCGCTGCTGCGCGCCGCACGATCTCCTCGCCACGAACTTCATACCCGCCAGCGCGCACATAGTCGGCCGCAAGGCCGGTTCCGGACAACCACGTTTCGATGCAGCCGTGGCGCCCGCACCAGCAGCACGGCCCGGGCATCTCGCCCCATTCCGCACGCGCCCACGGCAGGGGGTTGTGGCCCCATTCACCGGCGATGGCCTGCACTCCCCGGACGACGCGCCCATCAACCGCCAATGCCCCACCGACGCCGGTTCCAAGGATGACGGCAAACACCGGCGAGCAGCCCTGCGCCGCGCCGCCGCGCAGTTCAGAGGCCGCCAGACAGTTCGCATCGTTCGCCAGTGCCACAGGCCGCCCGAGCACAGCAGCAAGATCGCGCGCCAACGGCTTGCCGTTCAGGCAGGTGGAGTTCGCGTTCTTGATTCGCCCCGTCGCAGGCGACACGGTACCGGGGTGCCCCACGCCCACCGGTAGCCCGCCGCTGCCGACATGTGCCTCCAACGCCTGCACCAGCCTGACGACGGCCTGCACCGTGGCGGCGTAGTCATCCTGCGGCGTTGCGATGCGGGCGTGGGCGACAACGATGTCGGCGGTGTTCAGCACGATGCCTGAAATCTTCGTGCCGCCCAGGTCAATGCCGACTCGCAGCGTCGCGCTCGACATGTCTGCACCCCGGCCCGGTCAGGGGCGCTTCAGCAGCCCGCGATAGTCCGGGTACGGCGTTACGCCCGCGGCGTTGCCGGTGCTGGTGTAGGGGCTGTTCTGGCCGGGAATACCAGCGTAGCCTGTTCCGGGGATAGGCCCCGCCGAACTCCCAGGCACAGAAAGCCCGCCCGGACCCGGGACAGCAGCGGCCAAGTCACCGTCTGCGGCGCCACCGCTGCGCAGGTCGGTCATCATCCGCAGCGCCTGGCTCCGCGGCGCTTGGTCGCCGGAGGCGGCCTGCCCGTCGCCGGACCGCGACCGCGCGGCCAGACCACCACCCGTCACGGCTGCGCCATAGCCGAGGCGTTGCAGCAAGGCATCCGCCTGGCTGCGCGGCGCGAGCTGCAGACTGCCGCCCTTGAGCCGGCTTCTTGCGCTGCCCCCGGTCGCGGCACGCGACTGGGTCATGCCTGCGGCCGACGGCAACTGAGCCATGCCAGCCACCGGCAATAAGGCCACCACGATGCCGGCGAACAGAGTCTTGCAGAAGAATGAATTCATGACTACGAAGGCCTGCCCATCAGGAGCCCGGCTCAAGGATGAAAGCGCATTCTACTGGTTCGCCCGCATCGTCTCTTTCAGCATCCGGCACTTGCGGGCCAGGCGAGTTGCGCGCAGGCGCACTCCTGCCCAAGACGGGGAAAACCGCTCGTCACTTGTAGGAATCGACCCACCGGCGATCGCTTTACGGCGATGCTGGCCGCGTGCAGGCACGCTCCCAACGAAGGATCGTGCGCCGTTAGTGCACCTCCACCACCTGCTGGAATGTCGGCCGGTTCTCCCACGGCATGTTCGGCACGCCGAGCAGACTGAAGTCCGTGAAGCCGATGGAGTCGGCGTCTTCCACGGTATGGCTGCTCGGTGCACCATACTGCGCGGTCGGCAGCTGCGTGCCATCCCAGTTCGCCTCCTGGCTGAAGCCCCCGAGTTTCGCGAGCGCAGCGTTGAGCGCCGTGAGCACGGCCGTGCGGCAAGTGGCCAGCGTACCGCCCGTCGTGCCTGCGCACTGCAGTGCCTGATAAGGATGATCGGCAGTCCCCAAGGCCATCTTCAGCACGCGCACCATCGGTTCGAACCAGCCTTGCTGGTACGCCGAACCCTGCGCGCGCGGAGCGTCGTAACAGCTCTGCAGGGACAGGCCGAAATCCGCCGCCCCGCCCGCGGTGCCGGTATCGTTGGAGGACGCGGCCGCGGTACCTGCGCCGCCAGTCGCGGGGTTGCAGCTGTCGATGGCGGTGATCTGCGGCAGCACGGTCTTCACCAGTTCCGGATACCACGCATCCATCAGCACGACCGCGGCGCGCTGGTCGTAGACGCGGGGGCTGGCGCCGGGCGTCGTGGCGCGCCGGAAAGCGCCCAACCGAGAGGCCTGCGGAGAACCGATCCAGCTCGAACTGTCGCTGGCATTCGGCACCCCGTCCGGAGCGCCCGTCAGCCAGTTCTGCATCAGCGTCACCGCCTTCTGTTCAACGCCCGTGAGCGCCGGCGCACCGTCCGGCGTAGCCTGCATGACTTGCAGCAGCAACGGCACCACCGCCTGTCCGCGCAGGTCTGTGAAGGCGGCATCCGCCATGATGTTCACCATGTTCGCGAAGTCGAACTTCTGCCCGGAGGCCTGGAACGCGGCGAGGCGGTCGGCGAGCATGGCGACGCGATGCGTCGGCCCCCAGCTCCCGTTGCTGTCGGCCGACCACCAGCCGTGCGCCGGGCGGTTGTTCCACGAGTCGATGTAGCCGCGGGCCGGGTCGATGGCCTGCGGATGCGCCGCCTGCGCCAGATAACCGTCGAAATCCACGGCGCCGGTTTGCAGGATGTTCCCGCGTGGCACGATCGTCAGCCGGGAATCGTAGGCGGTCTTCGCGCCGGGATCTTGCCCGGTCGGGTCGGTCGCCGGGTCCAGCCCGCCCTTGCCCGTGAAGTAGCCGGGATGCGCGGCGAGATAATCTGTGTCACCCAGCCAGTCGTAGTGGCCGTCGCCACGCGTCGGCAGGTCCGGGTTCACGTTCGCGCTGCGCTGTGGAAACAGGCCGCTCTGGATGTAACCGATGTGCTGGCTGTCCACGTACAGCCAGTTGAACGTGCCGGTGACGCCGTTGAAGATGTTCTGGAACGACTGCGGGCCGTTGATGAGGTGCGAGCTTGCCAGCGCGAAGGGAATCGCGGTGGAAATCTCGTTGTAGAACGTGGAGCGCTCCTGCGAGATCGCCACCGGCCGGCCGCCCATCGTGGCGGTGGCGACCACCGGGCCGTAATGCGTGCGCAGGATGTAGCGCTTCACCGTCTGTGGCACCGGGCTGCCGCCGAGTGCAAGCGAAGCGACGGTGGGCGCCGCCGTCCACGTATCGACGCGTTCATAGAACTTGTGGCACTGGCCGTCGTACAGGTAGCCGTCCGCCGCCGGAAACCCGCCGCTGGCGGTCGTGGCCGCCACCGGCGAACCGTCCGTATTGCACATTTCCGACACAAAGGTATCGACGAGATCGCCTTCGCCGGACGTCGCGCTCCATGCATAGTTCGTGCCGCGACCGATCTCGATGTACGGCAGCATGGCGGTGGCAATGCCGCGCCCGTCCAGCGCAAGCTGCGGATTGCCGGGCGTGCCGTCGTCGGAATGCACGCCGAATTCCCACAGCAGTTCCGGCACGAAATAGCTGGTCTGCGGCCCCATGACAGCGATGGGGTGGCCGTCCTTCGTCTGGTCGGCGTTGACGGCGATCCAGTTCGAGGCGGTATCCGGCACGTCCACGCCGGCGGCACGCAATGCCTGCTTCAAGCCCTGGATCGGGTTCATCGCCGCCGCCACGAAGTGCGGTGCCATCGTGCGCGGCGCAAACGGCACCACCACGTCGGCTGTCGTCTGCGTGGCACCGGGGAACAGGCTGGACAGCCCTGGCAAGAGCGTCTTCAGCAGCCCCGGCAAACCATTTAGTGTCGCCGGAATGTCGAGGTTGCCAACCTGCAGCGGGCTCCTCGGCGTATAGCTGCCGACGTCCCAGATGGCGTTGCCGGCTGGTACTGTCTGCGGACAGGTCTCGTCCAGCCGCGCCGGCGACTGCTGCGCCGTGGTGCTGTCGATCGTCACGGGGGAATCCGGGTCGTCCGCATTGCGCAGGTCGCGCCACAGCTTGCAGGCCGCGGTCGAAACCTGGGTGGCGCCGGCGCCAAAGCTCGGATCGAGTTTCTGCAGTAGCTGGACATTCGTGGCCTCGCCGCCGCCCCCGGTTGCGAACAGGGACTGGATGAGGATCGCCGACCCCACCACGTCCGCCACGGTGAACGGCTGGATCGCCAACGCCGGCACCGGCACGTCGGGCAGTGCCAGCGTTGCGTACTCCGGCGGCAGCTTCGCGATGTTCGGACCGGTCAGCGTGCCGATGTAGGCGTTGAGGCCCTGCACGAAAGCCTGGGTGTCGTTGAAGAACAATTGGCCGGCCGGACCGAGCTGGTTCACCGCCGCCGTCACCATGTCGTTGAGTTCCTGGTCGCTGTAGCCGGCCGTCACCGCCAGGTTCGCGTCGAAACTCGAAATCCCCGGTGCAGCGCCAAGGAAGGCCGTCACCATGCCGCGCCCCACCCGCCGCAGCACGTCGTCCAGCCACAGGCGGTCTTCACCATTCGCGTAGCCGACGCCGTACATCGCGTCCGCCCGCGTCTTTGCGCTGATGAACGGCACGCCCCAGCCATCGCGCGTGATCTTTACGCTGTCGCCGGACGGCGCCGTGACGACTTCCGTGGACACCACGACATCCGGCGTCAGGCCCTCGTGCTTGAAGTAGTTGCACGCCAGGTTGGAAGCCGCCCGATGCCCGGCCAGGCTCGTCGGCGCATTGCACGGCGCGGCCTGCAGCGGCGACTGGGCGTAGCTCAGGTCGCCGTACAGCGTGGCCTGGTCGATGAAGTTCGGCGGGTAGCTGATGGGCAGCTGATTCTGTACCCCGAGGCCGCCCGCGGAATTGCCGTTCGATCCCGGCGGTACGATGTTCATGAACACGCTGGCGCCATCCGGCGGCGGCGTGTTCTGCCCCCCGCCACCTCCCGCCGGAGGCGTGCCCGCGCCGCCATTGCCCGCACCGTTCCCTGATCCTGATGACACCGGCGCGTGGTTGCCGGAGCACCCGGCAAGCGCAATGGCCAGCGCAAAGCCCACGCTCACTGCGATGCGCCCCAGTACACGACGAAGACCTGAAATCCGGCTGGCCATGCCCCACTCCCATACCTGTCCAACGAAGGGCTTGAAGATTGCGACCGGCAGCCATCCAGCGCAAGCGTCGAAACGGTGGGAAAATTGGCTCATGCCAGACGCGCCCACCCCCGATCCGCAACCCGAAACCCCTGTCACCCGCGTCGCCGCACTGCCCGCCGGCGCACTGGAGGATCTGCTCGCTCCGCGCGGGCTGCAGGTGCGCTGGGTCGCAGCTGGCGCGGAGATTCCCGGCACGTTCTGGGGGGCCCCGGAAGCCGGGCTGATCGGCACCACGCTCCACGTGCGGCCCGACACGCCCGTGCATTCGGTGCTGCACGAAGCCTGCCACGTGCTGTGCATGGACGCCGGCCGTCGTGCGGCACTGGACACCGATGCGGGCGGCGACGACACCGAGGAATGCGGGGTGTGCTACCTGCAGATCCTGCTCGCCGACCGGCTCGCCGGCTTCAGCCGTACAGCGATGCTGCGCGACATGGATGCGTGGGGCTACAGCTTCCGCCTCGGCTCCGCCCGCGCGTGGTTCGAGAACGACGCCGCGGATGCCCGCGCCTGGTTGGACCGGCATGGCCTTCTGCCGAGCAGAGACTGGCGGCGCGGGGAGATCAGGGATTCAGGATTGGTTTGAGGTCAACCACCATCAACCACAGATTCCGCAGATGGCACGGATTCAAGGACGGAACGCGTTTTACCCTCTGCGAAAAATCTGTGCAATCCGCGGTTGAAGTCCTTTTGCCAACCCCCAATCATCAATTTCCAATCTGCCTCTTCAGCCACCCATCCAGCCGCCCGAACAACCGCGCCCGGGACGGGAACAGGAAGTGGCTGTGCCCGGTTTCGGGCAGCACTTCGAGCTCGACGTTCGGCGCCGCGGGAAACGCGGCGGGGATTTCCGCCGGGGGGCCGGTGAGGTCGCGGTCGCCGACGCCGAGAAACACCGGCACGTCGATCTGCGCTGCTTCGGGCGCGACGTTGCCGGCCACCATTGCGAGGTAGGCCGGTACCGGCAGCAGGCGGTCAAGTGCACCCCGAAGGGCCGCGACACCGGCGCGTTCCGCCCTCGCGCTGCCGTAGAGCTCCGCACCGCCGGCGCCCGGTTGCAGCGCTGGCCAGGGCGTGACGAAATAGCTGCGTGCGAGCGCCACCAGCCGTGCGCGCTGCTCCGCATACGGCAGGGTGCGGGTTGCCGTCGGCAGGAAACGCGCCAGCCCGCGCGTGGAAAAACCGAGCAGCGCCACGCCCGCATGGAAGCGGAATCGAGCCTGCAGCAACACGGTCAGCATGGCGCCCATGGAATGCCCGACGCCGATGCTGCGCAGTTCCGGCATGGGCGGTACACCGTCCGCCAATGTGCCGGTACGCAGCCGCGCCATGACGGCGGCGATGGCGTTCACATCCGCCTGCGCCACGACCTCCGGCGTCAATGCGTAGCCATCCTCCACCGGCGTGCTGGCCCCGATGCCGGGATGGTCCAGCGCTACGACGACGTGGCCACGTGCTGTCATCTGCGCAGCAAAGGAATACGTGCCATTGCCCGTATCGTTCGGCGGCACAAGGTCGAAGTAATGCCGGTTCATGTAGCCACCAGGCAGGCACGCGAGAACGAAACGTGCCCGTTCCGGCTCCGCCGGCAACCACGCGCTGGCGGCGATTCCACCGGCCGCGGCGCCGGGAATGCTGGTCCCGGCGTCGAGTTTCACATCGATGCGCGCACTCACACCTTTTCGAGGATCGCCCCGGCCATGCCGGAGGATACGAGCACGTGCTCCACCGTGCGCCGCGTGACCTGGTTGACGGACGTGCCACGCACCTGGCGCACACCTTCCGCCATGCTGTTGACGCCGTGGATGTAGGCCTCGCCAAGCAACCCGCCGTGGGTGTTCGTCGGCAGGGCGCCGTCCAGCGCCAGCGCGCCCGACTTCACGAAGTCCGCCGCCTCGCCGCGCCCGCAGAAGCCGAAGGCCTCGAGCTGCATGAGCACCTGCGGCGTGAAGGCGTCGTAGATCATCGCCGCCTGCATGTCGGCGGGTTTCAGCCCGGTCTGCGCGTACAGGCGCCGCGCCGTCCCGACCGCTTCCGGCATGACGGTGAGGTCATCGTGGTAGTAGTTGGAGATGACTTCCACGTTGTAGGGAATCGACTGGCAGGCCCCGGCGATCTTCACCGGCGGCTGCCTCAGGTCGCGCGCGCGCTCCAGCGAAGTGACGAGGATCGCCACGCCACCGTCCGATTCCTGGCAGCAGTCCAGCAGGCGCAGCCACGGCTCCTGGATCCACTTCGAGTTCTGGTGGTCTTCCAGTGTGATCGGCCGCTCGAAGAACCACGCCTTGGGGTTCGTCGCCGCGTACTGGCGTTCCTGCACGCTGACATGGCCGAGGTCGCGGTTCGTGATGCCGTAGGTGTGCAGGTAGCGCGCGCCCTGCAGCGCGCCCCACGAAGCCGGCGTCATGGCGCCGAACGGGATGCACCACAGCAGCGAACCCGTGCCGTGCCCGCCCGTGTAGCCCGCCATGCTCGTCGGGTTCTGGCCGAAGCGGTACTGGCTGCGCTCGTTCATGGCACGCCAGATCAGCACGTTATCGCACACGCCGGCGTTCACCACTGCCATCGCCTGGTACAACGTAGCTGCGGCTGCCGCACCGCCGCCGGGAATGCGCGCGGTGTAGGCGAGGTCCTTCACGCCCAGGCAACGACCCAAGCCGATCTCGTCGCTGTTGTCGATGGTAAACGTGATCATGCCGTCGATGTCGGCCGGATCGACGCCGGCGTCCTCGCAGGCGGCCAGCGAACATTCCGCCGCCAGCTGCAACTCGCTGCGGCCGGATTCCTTGGAGAATTCGGTGGCGCCGATGCCGGCGACGGCGGCTTCCCTGAAGCGGCGGCTCACGGCGCGCTCCGTGGCCGGAACACCGGCACCTTGTGGTCCTTCATGGTCGGCTCGAAAGTCACCTCGACCGCCATGTCCATCTTCACGGCTTCCGGCGCAATGCCCACCACGTTGGAGACCAGGCGCGTACCTTCCTCCAGCTCGATGACCGCGACGATCGGCGTCGTCTTGAAGCCGAAGGGATGCGGATGCCGCGGGATGGTGTACGACACCACCGTGCCACGGCCCGACAGCCGCACGTCCTCACGCTTCAGGCTGTGGCAGTGCGGGCACATGGGGCGCGGCGGAAACGTGAAACGGCCGCAGTCGCCGCACTGCTGGCCGATGAACTCCTCGCGGTCCGCCGCTGCCCAGAACGCCACGGCGTCGGGCGTGACGATCGGCGGCATGCGCGTGGCGCCATCCGCTGCGGGCGCGGGACCGGTGGGTTCAGCACTCATGTTTGCATCCCTACGTGGACCAATGCGCGCGAGAATGCCGCAAAGCCCACGCCTGCGCATGCCTCAAACGCATGAGCGGCGCCATCGTCGGGCTAGGGCGATGCAGCAGGGATGCGGTGATTCGAAAGTAGTGATTGAAGATTCGTGGCAGTTAACCCCCAATGCGGGAAACCGTCAGACGCAGTGACAAGTGCGGCGTTTCTTTAAAATGTGCTTCTGTATTTGAGGTATCCCGCACCATGCCCGCCACACATCCCCCCACGCCGCAAGCGCCCCGCCCTGCGCCAAAAGTCGGCTTCGTCTCGCTCGGCTGCCCGAAAGCGCTGGTGGATTCCGAGCGCATCCTCACGCAGATGCGCGCGGAAGGCTACGAGACCGCGCCGACCTACGATGCCGCCGACGTGGTGGTGGTGAACACCTGCGGCTTCATCGATTCCGCGATCCAGGAATCGCTGGACACCATCGGCGAGGCGCTGGCGGAAAACGGCAAGGTCATCGTTACCGGCTGCCTCGGCAAGAAAAGCGAGCTGATCCGGGAAAAGTATCCGGACGTGCTGTCCATCAGCGGCCCGCAGGACTACGCGGCGGTGATGAACGCGCTGCACGCCGCCGTGCCGCCGCAGCACGACCCCTTCGTGGACCTGCTGCCACCGCAGGGCGTGAAGCTCACGCCGCGGCACTACGCCTACCTGAAGATTTCCGAAGGCTGCAACAACAAGTGCAGCTTCTGCATCATCCCCAGCCTGCGAGGGCTGCTCGCGAGCCGCCGCATCGACGAAGTCCTGAACGAGGCGGAAAAGCTCGTGAAGGCCGGCGTGAAGGAGCTGCTCATCATCTCGCAGGACACCAGCGCCTACGGTTCGGACCTGCGCTATGCGAAACGCATGTGGCACGACCGGGAACGCGAAACGCGCCTGTACGACCTGTGCGACGCGCTCGGCGAACTCGGCGCGTGGGTACGGCTGCATTATGTCTACCCCTACCCGCACGTCGACGGCATCATCCCGCTGATGGCCGAAGGCAGGATCCTGCCCTACCTCGACATCCCCTTCCAGCACGCCAGCCCGACGGTGTTGAAGGCGATGCGACGCCCGGCCGCCGCGGAAAACACGCTGAAGCGGCTGGCCGCGTGGCGGGCGATCTGCCCCGAGCTCACCGTGCGCAGCACGTTCATCGTCGGCTTTCCCGGCGAGACGGAAGCCGACTTCCAGTGCCTGCTCGACTGGCTGGAAGCGGCGCAGATCGACCGCGCCGGCTGCTTCCAGTACTCGCCAGTGGCCGGCGCCACCGCGAACGCCATCGCCGCGCCGGTGCCGGATGACGTGAAGCAGGACCGCTACGACCGCTTCATGCAGGTACAGGCGCGCATCAGCGCCGCGAAGCTGCGTGCAAAAGTGGGTGAGACGATCGAGGTGCTGGTTGACGACGAGCAGGACGGCATCCTAACCGGGCGTTCGAAGGCGGATGCACCGGAGATCGACGGCAAGGTCTACCTGTCCTGCGACCGGCTGGTGCGCATCGGCGACATCGTCACCGCGCGCGTCGTGGATGCAAACGACTACGACCTGAACGCGGACGTGCTGGACGACTGACGCCCACCTACAACCTGCGCCAAAAAGGAAACGCCGGCCATGGGCCGGCGTTCCTGTCTGACCTGCAACGATCAATGGTGGTGGCGGTTCCAGCCGTGGTGCCGGCCGTGGCGCACGGGCGGGTAATAGCGATACCGCGGTGCCGGACGGTACACGACACGCGGCGCGGGACGGTAGCGCACCGGCTGGTAGTAGCCGTGCCGGCCGTAGCCCGGGTAGTAACGGGTCGGGGTGGCGGCCGAGCCAATGGCTGCACCCGCGACCGCCCCGATCAACGCGCCGGGAATCGCGCCGTTCGGCCCGGCCTGTGCCTGCCCGATCATGAGGCCGGCCACCGCGCCGATGGCACCGCCGAGCGCGGCGTTCTGGTCGCGGCTGCTGGCGAAGGCACCGGTGGAAACCGTCACCAGCGACAGCGCCGCGAGCGTCACGAGGATTTTCTTCGTCATTTTTCTGACTCCTGCAAACGCGCCGGAACGCTTCCGACGCCCACAGGTTAGCCAGCGAACGTAAATCCCCGATGAACCAGAGGCCCAAAAGTCGAAGCTTTACGTTTCGTTACGTACACCCGGGCCGCATCACTTGCCGGCATCCTTCAGCAACTGGCCAGCCATGCCCTTCGCCGGCTCGGCAGTCGGTTTCGCCGGGCGCGGCGGCATGCGCGGCATGCCGGGGAAGCCGATGGCGAACTGTTCTTCCATGGTCTTGATCTCGTCCTCGGCATAACCCATGCCGGCGAGGATGTCGCGTGTGTTCTCGCCGACGACCAGCGGCCGGCCCTGCACCACGCCGGGCGTGGCGGAAAGGTCGAACAGCAGGCCGATCTGGTCGAGCTTGCCGACGTGCGGATGCGGGTAGGACACCACCCAGCGCCGCCGCTGGAATTCCGGATTGTCATGGAGACCACGCGAGAATTCGGGATCGACGATCTCGCACGGCACGCCGGCGGCGTCCAGCTCCGCGAACCATTCCGCCGCCGTCCGCGTCTTCAGCCGCGTGGCGATGAAGGTGGCCAGCCCGGCATCGTTCGCGCGCCGCGCCGCGTCATCCGCGAACTGTTCGTTGATGGTCAGCTTCGGCGCCCGCAGCACGGTGAACAGACCGTCCCAGTGCGCCTGCCGCGACAGCACGAAGCACAGCCAGCCGGCCTGCGTTTCATAGATACGGTGGCCGGCGGAATAGCCGACCTGGTCCCCGCCGATGCGCGGGCGCTCGAAGCCCGTGCCGTCCGGCCGGGCCACCGCATAGCTGGTGTTGAGCAGCCCGGCGTTGACGATGGACGTGTCGACGAACTGCCCCTCGCCGGTGCGGTCGCGGTGGTACAGCGCGGCACACACCGCGACGGCGGAGAGGAAGCCGTTGCCGGTGTCGCCGAAGCTCGTGAAGCTCCAGATCGGCTTGCCGGCCTCGCCGTGCGCCCCCGGCCGGCCCATGCCGCCGTCCTCGTACTGGATGCCGGTGAGGCAGGCGCCGGTCTGGTCGTTGCCCGGCATCTTCGCGCGTTCGCCGCGCTCGAAGCCGCGCGTGTGGCAATAGATCAGCTTCGGGTTGAGCTTCTTCAGCGATTCGTAGTCGATGTGCAGGCGCTCGGCGGCGTCGTAGCGCATGTTGTGATGCACGACGTCGGCCTTCTTCACGAGGTCGAGCAGCACCTTCATGGCGCGCGGATCCTTCAGGTTCAGCGTGATGGACTGCTTGCCGCGGTTCGCCATGTAGGCGATGTGCACACGATGCCAGAACAGGTCGTAGAGGCCGTTGATCTTGATGACGGTGGCGCCAAGGTCGGACAACAGTTGCGTGCCGAAGGGGCCGGCGATCGCGAGCCCGAGGTCCAGCACCACGATGCCTTCCAGCGGCGCCTTCAGCGTCTTGCCGGAAGCCGCTGGCCGCGCCGCCTGCGCGGCGGCGAGGATCGCGTCCGCTTCCGCCTTCACGGTGGCGGTATCCGCCCCCATCGCCACCGGCACCGCACCGGGCGCGCCCTGTGTGGCGCTCATGTTGAAGGCGTTGCCGACTTCGCGGATGGTGCCGAGTTCCGGGTCGTCCACCTGCGTGACGCAGCCGTCCTTCAGGAAGTTCCCGTCCGCCAGCGCCGCTTCCACGGAACGCACCGGCTGCATCGTCATGCCCGCCGTCACGGACGCCTGCATCCATTCATCGGCGGGGAAACGCGCGATGGCTTCCGCCAGGATCGGCTGGTAGTGCGACATCACCAGCAGCTCCTCCGGCCCGGTGCCGAAGCGGTCCGGGTCGTCGCGCACCGTGAGGTCCGGCGTCGCGTCCAGGTGTTCACCTTTCGACGACTGCAGGATGAAGCGCGGGTTCGGCACCCAGTTGTGCAGCCACACGCCGTCCTTCGCCTTGAAATGTCCCTTCGGTGACTTGCTGCTCAGGATCCAGGTGTCGAAACCGTCGAGCTCGGGTTTTTCCACGCGCTGCCACACGCCGGCGGCACCCGCCATCGCACCCTGCAGCAGCGAGGACTCCACCCACTGCCCGCGGCCCGTCACCTCGCGCGCCCGCAGCGCCGCCGCCACGCCGACGCTGGCGGCAAAGAAGGCGCCGAGACTCGGCCAGTGCGACGCCGTGAACAGTGGACCTTCGCGTTCCGCACCCTGCACCCAATCCTTCGGAATCTCAAGGTCGGGGAACATCTCAGGCAGGTGGCTCATGTGGCGCACCGCCCCTTCCGGCCAGCCGCGCTGCTCGAACATCAGCCCGGTGCGCGCCTGCACCAGCGCGTCGTAGGCCGGGCGCTGCGACAGCGCGTTGTCGCGACCGTAGCCGGTGATGGAGCAGTACACCAGCCGCGGATTGAGCTTGTGCAGCGTGTCGAAGCCGATGCCAAGGCGCCGCGTGACGTCGGGCGTGAAAGATTCCACCAGCACGTCCGCCTCGCCCGCCAGCGCCAGGAAGCGCCGATGGTCGGCGGCGTCCTTCAGGTCCAGCACGGCGCTGCGCTTGCCGCGCTGCCAGACGTGATAGCCGAGCTGGCCACGGTAGGGGTCGCCGCCCGGCGGTTCGATCTTCGTCACGGCCGCGCCATTGTCGCCCAGCAGCATCGCTACCATCGGTCCGGCGATGCCCCAGCTAAGGTCGAGCACTTTCAGCCCTGCGTACACACCAGCCATGTCGTTCCTCCACGGACGCAGCGGCGGTGCGCTGCGGGTTGCAGTTGCGGGATGCTGCAAGCCTAGGCGATGCCGATACCTGCAACCTGCTCTGAACGAGTGAGGACCACACCGCCTCGGTTCAGGCCTTCGCCCGCTTTCCCCGGTCGATCCAGAACCACGTGCCCATGGCCGGCAGCAGGAAGATGGCGCCGAGCATGTTGACGAGGAACATGAACGCCAGCAGCAGGCCCATGTCGGCCTGGAACTTCAGCGCCGAGAGCCCCCACGTCGCCACGCCGATGGCCATGGTGCAGGCGGTGAACACGACGGCGGTGCCGCGCATGCACATGGCGTCGTAGAACGCCTCCTCGAAGTCCTTGCCCTCCACGCGCATGGCATGCGTGATGTGCTCGAACAGGTAGATGCCGTAGTCCACGCCCACGCCCACGCCGAGCGCCACCACCGGCAGCGTCGCCACCTTCAGGCCGATACCCATGGTAGCCATCAGCGCGTTGCAGAACACCGACACCAGCATCAGCGGGATCAGCACGCACACCGCCGCCCGCCAGCTGCGGAACGTGAGCCAGCACAGGATGAACAACGCCGTGAAGATCGACGCCACCATCTGCACTTCCGCGCCGCCTACCGCCTCGTTCGTCGCTGCCGTCACGCCCATGTTGCCGGCCGCCAGCCGCATGGTGACGCCCTCGACGGGATGCGTGTCGATGAACGCCTGCGCTTCCTTGACGATGTGCTCGATCGTCGTGCCGTCGTGGTCCTTCGTGAACACCAGCACTTCGATGGCACGGCACGACGCATTGTTCAACCCCAGCGCCGGGTCGAAGGCGCGCGACGCCGTGGTCAGTCCGGCCTCGCTGCGCGGCAGGGCCATCCAGCGCGGATTGCCCTCGTTGAACGCGCCGACGATCTGGCGGCCGACGCTCGCCACGCTGGTGACGGAGCGCACGCCGGCCACGCCGCGCATGTAGAGGTCGAACTCGTCGATGAGGTGCACGACCGGATAGTGCAGGCAGGAGTCGCCCTCGAAATCCGGCGCTTCCACCACCACGCCCAGCACGTTCACGCCGATGTCGTAGGACGCGTCGATGACGCGGCTGTCCAGGTTGTAGCGCGCATCCGGCCGCAGCTCCGAGGCGCCGACACCGGAATCGCCGATCACCAGCTCGCGCGACATGAAGGCGGACACCGCCATCAGCCCCAGGCTCAGCGCAAAGATGCCGAGCGCCAGCTTCGGCTTCGCGCTCAGCGCCACGAGTTCCCAGATTCGCACGCGCTGGCCCGCTTCGTGCCGCGTATGACGGCGACTGCTTTCCTCCAGGTGCACGTGCGTCATCATGATCGGCAGGATCATCTTGTTCGTGATGATCATCAGCAGCACGCCGATGCAGGCGGAAATGCCCAGCTCGTGCACGATCGGGATGCGGATCAGCATGATGACGGCGAAGCCGAGCGCGTTCGTCAGCAGCGCCAGCGCGCCCGGCAGGAACAGCTTGCGGAACGACTGCCGCGACGCCTCCACCGGGTCGGCGCCGGCTGTGGCCGCCTGCCGCCAGGCGTTCGTCATCTGCACGGCGTGCGACACGCCGATGGAGAAGATCAGGAACGGCACGAGGATCGACAACGGGTCCACGCCGTAGCCGATCAGCGGCAGCACGCCCAGCAGCCACAGCACCGGCAGCAGGGCTGCGACCAGCGCCACCGCCGTCAGGCGCAGCGAGCGCGTGTACCAGTACAGCAGCAGTGCGGTGATGGCGAAGGCCAGCGCGAAGAACGAGAACACGCCGAGCAGGCCGTTGATGACGTCCGCCAGCAGCTGCGTGAAGCCGATGATGTTGATCTGGACGTTCGGGTCGTAGTGCGGGTTCGCCGCCGTCGCCACGTTCAGGTCGCTGCCGGAAATGGCGATCGGCGCGCCGCCCGCCTGCGGCTGGTAGTAGAACGTCTGGAAGCGCTTGAGCCAGCCGTAGTCCACGTAGCCGGTGGCGACCTGCACACCCTTCTTCAGCGCGCCGTGGTCAGCCGCCAGCGTGTAGGTGTACTGCGTCTTGCTCTCGAACTCGCCGCGCACGTCGCCCAGCGCCTGGATGACGCGGCCGTAGAACATCGCCGCTTCCGCCGGCGAGTTGTGGCTGGAATCCAGCAGGTTGGCGCGCACCATGGCGCTCTTGGCATCGTTCGCAACCAGAATGCCGATCTGCCCGGAATGCTGGACGTTGTCCTCGATCTGCTTCAATTGTTTCGCCGTGCCGGTGTACTGCGCCGGGATCACCGGATGGCCGTCGAAGCCCTGCGCGGTGATGCGGATGTAGTAGACGTCCGGCGTGAACAGCGACGACACCTGCGTGCGGTTGATGCCGGGAATCTGGAACACGTCGTTCGTGGCCGTGTTCAGCGCATCCATGAAGCGCTTGTTGTAGATCGTGCCCTCGCCCTTCCAGTGCACGTTGACGAGGATCATGTCGGCACCTGAAAAGTCCTTCAGGTACTTCATCATCGTCTGCATGTACGGGTGTTCGACCGGGATCATCTTCAGGAAGCCGGGGTCGAGCTGGATCTTCGAAGCGCTGAAGCCGAGCGCGATCGTCATCGCAATGAACAGCACGGACAGCACGTGGCGCCACTGGATCAGGCGGTCGGACGCCCAGTTCGTGAAGCGTTCCATGGGACCGAGGGGTGCGTTCATGATCCGGACTCCGTCGACGCCGCGCCTTGCGTGGCCGCGAGTTTCTCCATCCGCACGCCGTACACGCCGCCGGCCAGGAGGCAGTGGCTGCCGACCAGCACCGTATCGAACGCACCGCGGTCCGACTGCGCGGCCTGCTCGAACGTGTGGCCGCCGTCACGTGACACGAGCACGGTTTCCTGCGCGCCGACCAGCACGACGCGGCCATCCCGCGCCACCGTTCCACCGAAGATCGACACCGGCTGCGGCAACGTGCTCTGCGTCCACGTGGCGCCGCTGTCGGCGGTGACATACACATGCCCGCCAAGGCCGTAGATCAGCGTCGTTCCCGGAGTCGGGTTCAACATACCGAAGAATGAGCCGGCGTAGAGGGGCGGCAGCGTCGTCCACGTGGTGCCGGCGTCGTGCGAAGTCGCCAGCAGGCCGCGTTCGCCCACCAGCAGCAAGCTCCCGTCGGCCAGAGGTTCGACGCCGTAGATGTGGTGCGTGGAAGGATCGTCCTCGATCTGGTAGTTCGCGAACGGATCGGCGTTCGGGTCGACCGGTGCAGCCGGCTGTTCCGCTGCCGCCGATGCCATGTCCACCTTGCCGCCGACCCAGGTCTTGCCGCCGTCAGTGGACGTCTCCAGCAGGCCGAAGGAGCCATAGGCGAACAGCCGGCCGGCAAAGGGGCCGGACACGCCCAGCAGCGCATCGCCGAGCTGCGGTTCATAGCTCACTTCCTGCCACGTCTCACCGCCGTCGGTACTGCGCACGATCAGCGCCCCGTGGCCCACCGCCACCAGCGTGTCCGGCGCCACGAAGCGCACCTGCGTGAACGTCAGGCCACGGGGATTCCGCACCTGCGCTTCGTGCCACGGCCCCCTGGCTGAATCCGTCCACAGGATCCGCCCCAGCTCGCCGACCGCGACAATGCGCGTGCCCTGCCGCGCCAGCCCGGTGACGAGCAGATCGTTCACATGCACGCCGCTCGGCGGGAACGCGGGTGCATGGCGTGGCGCGAATGCGTAGGTCGTACCGGCAATCATCGCGATCCAGAACACCAGCACCGGCCAGCGGCGCCGCACCCACCCGTAGCTTCCCGCCTGTGTCGAATCGGTCATTGCGCTGCTCCCGTAAGGCGCGTTCGATCGGCAACAGGCGCGGCCTGTCACCGAAAAAGTCAGTCCAAGACCTCAAACAGCCCCGCGCCACCCATGCCACCGCCGATGCACATCGTGGTGATGACGTACCGCACCCCGTGCCGGCGCCCTTCGATCAGCGCGTGCATCACCATGCGCGCGCCGGTCATGCCGAAGGGATGGCCGATCGCGACGGCGCCACCGTCCACGTTCAACCGATCCGGCGGCAGCCCCAGCTTTTCGCGGCAATAGATCACCTGCACGGCGAAGGCTTCGTTCAGTTCCCACAGGCCGATGTCGCCGACCGACAGGCCGTGGCGCTTGAGCAGCTTCGGCACCGCGAAGGCCGGGCCGATGCCCATCTCGTCCGGCGCGCAGCCGGCGACCTGGAAGCCGCGATAGATGCCCAGCGGCTTGAGTCGGCGGCGTTTCGCCTCCGCGCCGCTCATCACCACCACGGCAGCGGCGCCGTCGGACAGTTGCGAGGCGTTGCCGGCGGTGATGAAGCGGCCTTCCCTGATGACGCGGCCGTCCTTCCACACCGGCTTGAGGCTCGCCAGCCCTTCGAGCGTGGTGTCGGGGCGGTTGCCCTCGTCGTGCGCGAGGCACACGGTTTCCTTGCCCGCCGGCGTCTGGTCCTTGTTGAACAACTGCTTCTGCGTCTCCAGCGGCACGATCTCGTCGTCGAACCGGCCGGCGGCCTGCGCGGCGGCGGTGCGCTGCTGGCTCATCAGCGAATACTCGTCCTGCCGCTCGCGCGAGATGCCGTAGCGCGCGGACACCACTTCCGCCGTCTCGATCATCGGCATGTAGGCGTCGGGGCTGGCGGCCTCGACGGTTTCCGATACCGCGCGGTAACGGTTCTTGTGGCTGTTCTGCACCAGCGAGACGGACTCCACGCCGCCGGCGACGACGATGTCCTGCTCGCCGGCCATGATGGCGCGCGCCGCCAGCGCGATGGCCTGCAGGCCGGAGGAACACTGGCGGTCCAGCGTCATGCCCGGCACCGTGTCCGGCAGGCCGGCGGCGTAGACGCACAGGCGACCGAGGTTGTAACCCTGCGTGCCCTGCTGCGCGGCGCAGCCGATGATGACGTCGTCCACCTCGTCCGGCTCCACGCCGGCGCGCGCCACGGCGTGGCACACCACATGGCCGCCCAGCAGCGGCGCCTCGGTGTCGTTGAACGCCCCGCGGAAGGCTTTTCCGATCGGCGTGCGGGCGCAGGAAACGATTACGGCATCGATCATCTGGGTGGTCCCGGAAGCGTGGAAAGCGGCGCCTCGCACCCTAGCGATCGCCGCCGTTCCTGGCTTCACTCAAAAGTAGTAGCGGGAAATGGTTTCGGCCACGCAGGCCGGGCGCTCCTGCCCTTCCACTTCAACGATAACCTCGATCACGGCCTGTACACCCCCGTCCTTCGTGCGCTCGGCGGACAGCATCCGGCCGCGCCCGCGCAGCCGCGCGCCGACCCGCGCCACGGCCGGGAAGCGCACCTTGCCGCAGCCGTAATTGACGCCCATCTTCAGGTTTTCCAGCGTCGCGATCCGCGGCAGGAAATGGCCGATCAGCGACAGCGTGAGGTAGCCGTGCGCGATGCAGGCGCCGAACGGGCCGTGACTGGCGCGCACCGGGTCGACGTGGATCCACTGGTCATCGCCGGTGGCGTGCGCGAATTCGTCGATCTGGGCCTGCGTCAACATCAGCCACTCGCTGACACCCAATTCCTGCCCGACGTGGCCGAGCACCTGCTCGGGTGAACCGAAAACCGGCTGCGCCATCGCTCAGGCCCGCTGCGAGGAGGTGGAGATGACTTCGCCGACCAGATACGAAGCGTAGTCGGAGGCGAGGAACACCATCACGTTCGCTACTTCCCAGGCCTCCGCACCGCGGTGGAAGGCCTCGCGCTCGGACAGTTTTTCCAGCAGTTCCTGCGGTGCCGACTTGCGCAGGAAATCGTGGAACACGATGGACGGCGACACGGCGTTGACGCGCACGCCGTACTCCGCCGCCTCCAGCCCCGCGCAGCGCGTCAACGCCATCACACCGGCCTTCGCCGCCGCGTAGTGCGCCTGCTCCTTCTGTGCGCGCCAGCCCAGCACCGAGGCGTTGTTGACGATCGCACCACGGCCGCGCGGCTGCATCCTGCGGAGCATCGCGCGCGTCATGCGGAACGTGCCGTTCAGGGTCACGTCGATGACCTTCAGCCACTCCTCGTCCGTCATGTCCACCACCAACCGCGTGCCGCCGAGGCCGGCGTTGTTGATGAGCACGTCCACGCCGCCAAGCTGTTCCTCGGCGAAGTCCACCAGCGCCTCGACGTCCGCTTCCTGCGTGACGTTGCAGAGCTTGTGCAGCACCTGCGTCTGCGGAAACTCCGCCGCCAGCTTCTCCGCCGCCTCCGGCGTGCGCCTGGGGTGCATGTCGGACAGCACCAGCCCACGCGCGCCCTCCTCCAGACAGCGCTTGGCCGCCGCGAACCCGATGCCGGCCCCGGCCGCGGCCGTGATCAGCACCGAACGCCCAGCCAGCAGGCCGTGGGCGGAAACGTAGGGAATCGGCGGAACCGTGTGAGCCATGGCAGTCCTCTTTGCAGGCTATGGAGTATGCACAGGGGCCGACGCCCAGACTTCAGCCGGAAGGGTGAGAGCTCACATCCCGGCCCACGTGGACCATTCCACTCAGAATGAGCCGTCCGAGGCTCACCCTCGAACCCGCACCACATCCATCCCATCCGAGAACCTCCGTTGAACCACAAGCTCGCCGCCATCGCCTTTGCTCCCTTGCTCCTGGCCCAGGGGCGGCACGTCCGCCGCGTCACACCCCGGCTTCCCGAAGCGGCCGGCGCCCGGCACGGAACCATCGGCACCGGCAAGCCTCTGCGGCTGCTCATCGTCGGTGACTCATCCGCCGCCGGCGTGGGTGTGGCGACGCAGGACGCCGCGCTGTCCGGGCAACTCGTTGCCCGCTTGGCACCGCACTTCGAACTGACTTGGCGGTTGATCGCCACAACTGGTCACACCGCCCGCGACACACTCGCAGCGGTTGAATGCACTGATGCGGAAGCCTTCGACATCGCGGTGCTGGCGGTCGGCGTCAATGACGTCACAGGTGGCACAGCGTTGAAACGATGGCGCACCGATCTCTCCGACCTGTGCACGACACTGGAATCCCGCTTCGGAGTCCGGCGCATCCTGCTCACCCCGGTGCCGCCGATGCAGGCGTTTCCAGCACTGCCCCAGCCCCTCCGGTGGTACCTCGGCCAAGCTGCCGTCTCATTGAACCGAGCCCTGCTGCAACTGACGGCCAGCCACCCGCATTGGGAATGTGTCAATCCGCACTTCCCGCTGACCCCAGCCTTCATGGCCGCCGACGGATTTCATCCCGGCGCGGCCGCCTACGCGCTGTGGGCTCAAGCCATGGCGACGGCGATCCAACAGGGGTGACAAGGCCCGTGCCCTGCAAGGCACGACAACTGCCGGTCACCCCTCGTGGCGAATGAGCCGCAAAAACCCGGCCTACGTCATGCCCCCTTCACTTCAAACCAAACACGGCTCGAGCCGTCTGAAGCTGACCGCCTTTCAGCGCGGCTCCCGCGGCAGCCCCAGCCCGCGTTCGGCGATGAGGTTGAGCTGGATTTCGTTGGTACCGGCGTAGAGGGTGTCGGCGCGCGAGAAGAAGAACACCTGCTGCAGCGGGCGGATGGCGGGATCGGCGGAGGGCACGTCGGCCAGCGGGCCGAGCACGTCGGCAGCGAGCTTGCCGAGGTCGCGGTGCCAGTTGCTCCAGTAGTACTTGGCGATGAGGGCTTCGCGGCGCAGGGTGGTGCTGGCGCCGGAGAGCATGCGCAAGGCGTTGTGGCGCATGACGCGCAGGCCCATCCACGCGCGGGCGATGCGGTCGCGCAGCAGCGGGTCATCGCTGGCGCCGTTGCGACGCGCGGCTTCCAGCACCAGCTCCAGTTCGTGGGCAAAGTGCATCTGCTGGCCGAGGGTGGAGACGCCGCGCTCGGCGGCCAGCAGCCCCATGGCGACTTTCCAGCCGTCGCCGGGTGCGCCGACGACGTGCCCGGCCTGCGCCACGGCGTTGTCGAAGAACACTTCGTTGAATTCGCGCCCGCCGCCGAGCTGGCGGATGCCGCGCACTTCGATGCCGGGCTGGTCCAGCTTCATCAGCAGGAAGACGAGGCCCTTGCTGCGCTTCGATTCACGGTCGCAGCGCGCGAGGACGAAGATCCAGTCCGACTCGTGCGCCAGCGAGGTCCAGATCTTCTGCCCCGACACGCGCCACGAGCCGTCCGGCTGCTGCTCGGCGCGGGTCTGCACGTTGGCGAGGTCGGAGCCGGCGTTGGGCTCGGAATAGCCCTGCGCCCAGAACGTCGTGCCGGCGACGATGCCGGGCAGGAACGCCCGTTTCTGTTCCTCGCTGCCGAAAGTGATGAGCGCCGGGCCGATCAGGCCTTCGCCGATGTGGCCCATGCGCCCCGGCCCGCCGGCGCGCGCGTATTCCTCGTGGAAGATGACCTGCCGATTGATGGACAGCCCGCGCCCACCGGCTGCCTGCGGCCAGCCCACGCAGGTCCAGCCGCCGGAGGCCAGCTCGCGCTCCCACGCCTTGCGCAGCACCGGGTCGGCCACCTCGTCGCCGGGGCCGCCACGGAAACGCAGCGGTTCGAAGCGCCCGGTGAGGTGCGCCTTCAGCCACGCCGCGACTTCGGCACGGAAGGCGGCGGATCCGGCGTCCTCTTGCGGCACGGCCGGCCCGCCGACGGCGTCGGGGGTGGCGAACAGCCACGCCGCCACCGCCGCGCGCAACTGCGCCGCGGTGCCTAGCCAGTGGCTGGCGGCCTGCGCGCGCTTGAAGTAGAGCTGCGGATCGTATTCCCACGTAAAGCCGACGCCGCCGTGCAACTGGATAGCCTCGGCGGCGCAGAAGAACAGTGCTTCGGACGCCCACGCCTTGGCCAGCGCACACTCGATCTGCGCCTGCGGGCCAGCCTGCGCCATCGCCTGTGCGGCGCCGTAAACGGCCGAACGGGTGGACTCGACCTGCATCATCATCCCGGCCGCGCGGTGCTTGACGGCCTGGAAGCTGCCGACGACGCGGCCGAACTGCTTGCGGCCGGAGACGTAGCCCACCGTCAGGTCGAGGCAGTGCGCCGCCGCGCCGAGCAGCTCGGCGGCGACGTAGAGGCGGATCAGCGCCAGCGCACGCTGGAAACCGGCGCTTTGCTGCGGGTCGTCGATGCGGGCGGCGGCCGGCAGTTTCACGTCCAGCGCGAGGCTGGAGAAACGCCGCGTCAAATCGAAACCGACGGCGGTGGTAAGGGTGGCACCGGCGGTGTCGCGCGGCACGGCGAACAGCGCCAGCCCGTCCTCCAGTGGAGCGACAACCAACCACCGATCTGCGCCTCCGGCATCCGGCAGTCGTTCGACCACGCCCTTGAGCGTCCAGCCGTCGCCGTCATGCATGGCGCGCACGGTGTTGGCGGCGGCCTGCCAACTGCGCGCGGCACTGGGCAGCGGCGCACTCAGGCGCAGCACGCCTGCGGCCACTTTCGGCAGCACGGCCTGCCGCGCAGCCCCGGTGCCGACCGCCTCCACCAGCGTGGCGCCGAGGCAGACGGTGGCGAAGAAGGGCGACGGCAGCAGGCGGCGGCCGATCTGCTCCTGCACCAGCATCAGCTCCACCGGCCCCAGCCCCATGCCGCCACAGTCTTCCGGCACGGCGATGCCGCACCAGCCCAGCTCCTGACCGATGCGCGTCCACACCGATTCATCGAACCCGGCGGCGCTTTCGGCGGCCTTGCGCACCGCGGCGCTGTCCGCCACGTCCTGCAGGAAGGCCTCCGCAGCGTCGCGGATCATGATCTGGTCGTCGTTGAAGGCAAGGTCCATGGCTTTCACGCAATTCGGCTGCCGGCCATTGTCGGCAGACATCGCGCGCGGCTCTTCATCCGTTTGGGGTGCCGGGTGGTGCGACGGCCGCCAGTTCCAGCACGGCGGCGTCGGCGATGCCTTGCAGGCCGCGGGCGCCGATGCGCTGCGCCGCCTCCAGTGGAACGCCGGGCGTCGTCACCCACCAGTGCGCGATGGCCTCGACCGCGCCGAGCAGCGCATGCGCGTACGGCCGGGCCAGCGCCTGCGCCGTCGCAGCCGGCAGCCCCCCCGTGCCGAGCTGTGAAAGCGTGATGGTGGCAGCCGCCAATATCTGCTGGCGATAGGCCAGCACCTCCGGCCCGCCGTCGTTCGCGCCGCCGGCGAACACCATGCGCCAACTGTCCCGGTGGCCATCGACGAAGCGCAGGAACTGCTCCACGGCGTAGCGCAGGCGCGTCATCGGGTCGGCCTCGCGGATGACACCGACCACCGACTGCACGAGGTGCTGGCCGGCGCGGTTGATCATCGCCTTGTACAGCCCGTCCTTGGAGCCGAAGTAGGCGTAGAGCATCGGCTTGGTGACGCCGCAGGCGCGGGCGATGTCGTCCATCGACGTGACGGCGAAGCCCTTCTCGCCGAACAACCGGGCCGCGGCTTCCAGCATCTGCGCTTCGCGCTCGGCGCGCGGCATGCGGCGCGTGGCGGCGGATCGTCGGGATTCCCCACTGGACTCCGCATGTGACATGGAAGCGTGGCGGGCGTGCTGGTGCGGCATGGCGTGCCTTGCATGGATGGAGGACTTGACATCATGTTACCACGTAGTAATATTCGCACCGCTGATATTACTAAACAGTAATGAAAGATTCGCTTCAACCTTTCAAACCGGTGGTACCCGAAGGAGAACCCCGATGAACCCTGCTTTCGAAACCAACACCCTGAGCACGGCGGAAAAAATCCAGCGCGTGCGCAAGGCCGCGAACGACGCCGGTGTGGCGCTGCGCGAACGCCACCCGATCCTGAAGCACCAGGACGCCATCGGCGTCGCCATCCTCGCCTTCGCGCTGGCCGGCATGGCGGGCACGGCAGCGCTTTATTACTACAGCCTCATCGCATGGTGGATGGCGTTGCCGGTTGCCGCGCTGTTCGCCTCGCTGACGCACGAGCTGGAACACGACCTGATCCACCTCATGTACTTCCGCAAGAACCCGCGCGCCAACGCCGCGATGATGTGGCTCGTGTGGCTGGCACGGCCCAGCACCATCAGCCCCTTCACCCGTCGGCGCATGCACATGCACCACCACATGTACTCGGGAACCGAGACTGACCTCGAGGAACAGGCCATTACCAACGGCCTGCCATGGGGTATCCGTCGCCTGCTGATGACTGGCGACCAGATGCTGTCCGTCTACCTGCGCCCCTTCCAGATGCGCAAGCTGGTGAAAAGCTACGTGAAGGCGCAGAACCCGGCGTCGAAAGCCGAATACCTGAAGCTGGTGGCCGAGCAGGTCTTCGGCTACGTGCCGCTGGGCTACCTGTACTACATCCTGTGGCACGGCTTCATCGTGTTCCACGCCGTAGACCTGACCGCCACCGCAATGGGCGCGCCCGTCGCGTGGCCAGCTGCCGTGCTGTCGGCCATGGCGGTGGTGAACTTCCTGGCGGTGGTGTGGCTGGCGCCGAACGCGCTGCGCATGTTCTGCCTGCACTTCGTCAGCAGCAACATGCATTACTTCGGCGATATCGAGGCGCGCAACCCCGTCCAGCAATGCCAGGTGTTGACGCCATGGTGGATGCTGCCCTTCCAGCTGTTCTGCTTCAACTTCGGCGCCACCCACGCCATCCACCACTTCGTCGTGAAGGAACCGTTCTACATCCGCCAGATGACGGCCCGTGCGGTGTACCCGGTGATGCGCGAAGTGGGTGTGCGATTCAACGACATCGGTACCTTCGGGCGGGCGAACCGCTACCGGCAGGACTTGCAGGCCGAATCCGTGGTGGCCGCCGTAGCCTGAACCCCGCCCCGTGCAAAAAAGGCGCCGCGGTCTGCCGTGGCGCCTTTTCCGTCTATGTTCCGTGGCGCGCGAAATTCAAGTGCCGTAGACCTTCTGCGCCGCCGGCGCTTCGGCGATGAGTTGCCGGACGACATCCGTCAGCTCGGCCGGGTTCCAGCGCGCGCCCTTGTCGCGGATCTTGCCGGTGTGCCAGCCAGTGGCGATGGAAACCCTGCCGCCCTCGACCTCGAACACACGACCGGTGACATCCGCCGACAGCGGGCTGCACAGCCATACCACGACCGGAGACACATTCTCCGGCGCGTAGTAGTCGAAACTGCCGTCCGCTGGTTTCTTCATCATTTCCTGGAACGGCCCTTCCGTCATGCCGGTGCGGGCCGCCGGCGCCAGCGCGTTGGCGGTGATGCCGTAGCGCGCGAGTTCCGCCGCCTGCACCAGCGTCAGTGCCGCGATGCCGCCCTTCGCGGCGACGTAGTTGCTCTGCCCGATGCTGCCCTGCAGCCCGGCGCCGGACGTGGTGTTGACAATGCGCCCGTCGACCTTGCGGCCTTCCTTCACTTTCTGCCGCCAATACTTCGCCAGCGTGTTGGCGATGCAGAAATGGCCGCGCAGGTGGACGCGGATCACCACGTCCCATTCCTCCACGCCCATCGACGTGAACATGCGGTCGCGCACCACACCGGCGTTGTTGACCACACCGTGCACGTCGCCGAACGCGTCCTTCGCCGCCTGCACGATCGCCGCCGCACCTTCCATCGTGGTGATGTCGTCGTGGTTCGCCACCGCCCGCCCGCCCACCGCCACGATTTCCGCCACCACCGCCTCGGCGGCGTCGAGCCGGATGTCGTTGACCACCACGCCCGCGCCCTCGGCGCCCAGCGCCAGCGCGTGCGCGCGGCCCAGCCCGCCGCCGGCGCCAGTGATGATGATGCTGCGGTTGTCGCAAATGCCCATGTGTCCTTACTCCTCGAATAAGTTCCCGCGAAATCCTCATCTCGCAGGAATCCCTCACGTCGCCACTAAGCTGGCTGTCGCCGTTCATCGCCCCTTGCGTTGCGCCGAGGCGCGCAGACGGAAAGGCATCAAGCGGCCGAGTGTCTGAGCCGGACGCAGTCCGGCGAGTTGCGGCCGCGCCCTTTCCGGCGAGCACCGCAGGGAACCGACGCGCAGCGTCGGCGCAGAGCCGGGGTGCCTTTTCTCTTGGTTCGTTCTCTTTGGGCAAGCAAAGAGAATGAACGCCCGCGGCAGGCGCAACGCAGGCCAGCTTCATCCACCACGGCCAGCAAGCGTCACAGCCGTTCGATGATCGTCGCGTTCGCCAGCCCGCCGCCCTCGCACATCGTCTGCAGGCCGTAACGTCCGCCGCTGCGCTCCAGCTCGCACAGCAGCGTCGTCATCAGCTTGGTGCCGGTTGCGCCCAGCGGGTGCGCCAAGGCCACGGCGCCGCCGTTGACGTTGGTCTTCTCCCACGGATAGCCGATCTCCTTGAACCACGCCAACACCACCGGCACGAAGGCTTCGTTGATCTCGACGCGGTCGATGTCCTCCAGCTTCAGGCCGGACTTCTTCAACGCCATGCGCGTGGCGGGAATCGGCGCGGTGAGCATGTACACCGGGTCGTCGCCGCACACCGTGAGGGTGTGGATGCGCGCGCGCGGCTTGAGGTCGTAGCGCTTGAGCGCCCGCTCGGACACGACCAGCATCGCCGAGGCCGCGTCGCCGGTCTGGCTGGCCACGGCCGCGGTGATGGTGCCGTCCGGCTCCAGCGTCTTGAGCGACTCCATCTGCTCCAGCGTGGTGTGACGCACAGTCTCGTCCTGCTTCAATCCGAAAGCTTCGACCAGCTCGCGGTCGAAGCGCCCTTCGGCCTGCGCCTGCAACGCGCGGCGGTGCGATTCCAGCGCGAAGACTTCCATTTCGTGGCGGGAAATCCGCCACTTGTCGGCGATCATCTGCGCGCCGTGGAACTGCGTCACCGGCTCCATGCCGAAGCGCTCCACCCAGCCCTTCGAGCCGTGGAACGGGTCGTCGAAGCCCAGCGCCTTGCCAGCCACCATGGCGGAGCCGATCGGCACCGAGGACATGGTCTGCACGCCGCCAGCGACGATGACGTCCTGCGTGCCGCTCATCACCGCCTGCGCCGCGAAGTGCACGGCCTGCTGCGAGGAACCGCACTGGCGGTCGATGGCGACGCCCGGCACGTGCAGCGGCAGGCCCGCCACCAGCGCGCAGGTGCGCGCGATGTTGCCGGCCATCGGGCCGACGGCGTCGACGCAGCCGTAGATGACGTCGTCGTAGTCGTCGGCCGGAATGCCGTTGCGTTCGACGAGCGTCCTGATGGCGAGCGCGCCGAGGTCGGCGGCGTGGACGTGGGCAAGGCTGCCGCGGCGCTTGCCGGTGGGCGTGCGCAGGGCATCGACGATATAGGCTTCCGCCATTTTTCAGCTCCGGGATTGGAAGATCAGATGAAGGTAGCACCCGGGCCGAGCGCCATGCCGTCCGCCAGCACGGCGGCCGTCACGCGGCTCTTGTGGAAGGCGCGCGTGCCCCACGCGGAATCCAGTGCCCAAGCATGTTTCATGAACATCTGCAGATCGGTTTCCCACGTATAGCCCATGGCGCCGTGCGCCTGCATGCTGTTGCGTGCCGCCAGCCACGCCGCCTCGCCCGCCACGACGCGCGCATGCGAAACGTGCGCGGCGCGCTGCGGGTGTCCGTGCGCCATGGAATACGCCGCGCGATGGATCACCGGCCCGGCGAATTCCACTGCCACGGCGACGTTTGCCAGGTGGTGCTTGAGCGCCTGGAAAGATCCGACCGGGCGGCCGAACTGCTTGCGCTGCGCGCTGTAGTCCACGCCGAGGTCCAGCATCCGCTTCGCCAGCCCGCGCAGTTGCGAGGCGACGGACAGCGCCGCGCGGTCGCAGGCGTCGCGCCAGATCGGCGCCCCCGTGGCGGCGTCGCACACGCGCGTGGCGGCGGACGGCTGCCACTCCACCCTGTACAGGCGCCGCGACTGGTCGAGGCTCGGTTGCAGCGTCAGCTTCACCGCGTCCGGCGTGGTGGCATGCACTTCATCGTCGTGCCACAGCAGCAGAAGGTCGGCGATCGCCGCGTCCGCCACGAAGGGATTGACGGGATGCCCGACCGCGATGCGCGCCTTGCCGGCGGCGATGCGCTCCAGCCATTCCTTCTTCAGCGCCACGCCGTCCGGCAGGTTGCGGAGGATGTCGACGCCGAGGTAGGCGGAATCCGATAGCGATTCCGGAATCCCGTGGTAGCCGAGTTCCTGCAGGATCAGGATCCAGTCCAGATCGTTGAGCCCCATGCCGCCGAAGGCTTCCGGCACGGACAGCGCCGTCAAGCCCTGGTCGGTGACTTTCGCGCGCATCTCCGGGGAACGGCCGCTCTGGGTTTCCCAGAACGCGCGCAGCACTTCCGGCACGGCCTCCACGACGAGGAAGCGCCGCACGGCGTCGCGGAACGCGAACTGTTCGGGTTCGAAAGTGAATTTCATGGCGTCACGCCCTCGGCATGCCCAGCATCCGCTCGGCGATGATGTTGCGCTGGATCTCGTTCGTGCCGGCGTAGATTGGCCCGGCCTGGGCGAACAGGAAGCCGTCCAGCCAGCCGTTCACGTCGCCGGCATCCGGCGCCGTCGGCAGCAGTTCCGCCCGCGCGCCGAGAATGCGCAGCGCCGTCTCGTGCATCAGGAGGTCGAGTTCCGACCAGTAGATCTTGTTCATGCTCGCCTCCGCGCCGATCTTGCCGCCGGCCGCCAGCCGCGAGGCGATGCGATAGGTCGCCAGCGCGTAGGCTTCCGCGCCCATCCAGCTTTTCACCACGGCATCGCGGATGGACGGATCGGCGTCGGCTTCCGCCTGGTGCCGCTTGTACAGTTCGACGAGCTTCTGCGCGGTGCGCTGGAAGCGTGCCGGCGAGCGCAGCATCAGCCCGCGTTCGAAGCCGGCGGTGGACATCGCGACCTGCCAGCCGGCGCCTTCCTCGCCCATGCGGTTGGCCACCGGCACGCGCACGTCGTCGAAGAAGATCTCCGCGAAGCCCGGCAGCCCGTCGAGCTGGCGGATCGGCCGCACCTCGATGCCCGGCAGCTTCAGTGGCAGCAGGATGAACGACAGCCCGCGGTGGCGCTCGGACGCCGGGTCGGTGCGAAACAGGCCGAACAGCCAGTCCGCGAACACCGCGCGCGTGGACCAGATCTTCTGGCCATTGATGACGTAGTCGTCGCCGTCACGGACGGCCTTGCAGCGGATCGCCGCCATGTCGGAGCCGGCGCCCGGTTCGGACCAGCCCTGCGCCCAGATGTCGTCGGCACGCGCCATGCGCGGCAGGAAGCGCTGCTTCTGTTCCTCGCTGCCGTATTCCATCAGCGTCGGGGCAAGCAGGAACACGCCGTTCTGGTTGACACGCAGCGGTGCGTCGGCGCGCCAGTATTCCTCCTCGAAGATCAGCCATTCGATGAGGTCGCAGCCGCGGCCGCCGAGCACCTTCGGCCACGTCACGGCGGAAAATCCCGCGGTGCTCAGCGTGCGCTCCCACGCGCGGTGCTGCTCGAAGCCTTCCCGGGTGTCGAAGCTGTCCAGCGACTGCGCGGGCATGTGGGCGGCCAGCCACACTCGCACTTCGGCGCGGAACGCTTGCTGGCCTTCGGTGTATTCGAGCTTCATGGCTTGCCCTCAAAATTGGCGTCGCGTTTTTCGACAAAGGCGCGGCGCGTCTCGGCCGAGTCCTTGCTCATGTAGGCCTGCAGCGTGAAGCCCTGCTCCCGGCGGTACTTGTCCTCCAGGTTGCCGTCCTCGACGCCGTTGAGCGCTTCCTTGGCGAGACGGATCATGGCCGTGGACTTCGCGGCGATCTGCGCGGCGATGGCCAGCGCCGCATCGCGCAGCTCGGTGCGCGGCACGACTTTTTCCACCGCCCCCAGCCGGTACGCCTCGGCAGCGGTGATCGGTGCGCCGGTGAAGTACATCATGCGCACCTTCTGCACCGGGAACAGGCGCTGCAGATGAGCACCGCCACCCATCGCGCCACGGTCGACTTCCGGCACCCCGAAGGTCGCGTCGTCCGCCGCCACCACGCTGTCCGCCGCGCCGGTCAGCCCGATGCCGCCACCCAGCACGAAGCCGTGCACGGCGACGATCACCGGCAGCGGATTGCGGTGCACCGCCTCGAAGCTGCGGTAGTTGCCGGCGTTGACGTCGACGATGCGCTCCGGGTGTGCGTTCAGTTCCTTGATGTCCACCCCGGCGCAGAAGCCGCGCCCCTCGGAGCGCAGCACGATGACGCGCGCGTCGGGATGGTGGCCAGCTGCCTCGATGGCGTCGGCCAGCGCGTGCCACTCGCTGGAGTCGAGCGCGTTGACCGGCGGCTTGTCGATGACGATCTCGGCGATGCCGTCGCGGATCGTGGTGATGAATGCGTCGCTCATGTCTCGTTTTCCTTCACGTCGGCCGCCACCGCGTCGAGCAGCTCGACCGCCTGCGCAATGATGCCGTGGATCAGTTCCTCGCAGCTCGGCAGGTCGTCGATGACCGCCGCGGCCTGCCCGGATGGCAGCACGCCCTCGTCCGGCCGGCCTTCGACCATGGCGCGCTGGATCAGCATCGGCGCATTCGCCGCCATCATGGTCTGGATGGCGCCGTCGCCGGCCTTGAGCGCCTGGCAGAAGGTGGCGACCATCTTCGCCAGCGTCATGTGGGTGTAGGCGCGCCATTTCCACGCGCTGGACAGCGCCGTGACGATGCGGTGCAGCAGGCCGCCGCTCTCCAGCGCCAGCAGCGCCTTGTTGTCGACCATGCGCTGCGGCATGCCGTCCACGGCGTGGGAGACGCGGATCTTCGTCGGGCTCTTCACGTCCAGATAGCGCTGCAGCGTGACACGCGGTACCGGCGAATTGGAAGTCATCAGGAAGCGCGTGCCCATGGCGATGCCGGCCGCGCCGAAACCCAGCGCGCCGGCCAGCCCGCGCCCGTCGTGGAAACCACCGGCCGCCACCACCGGCACCTTCACCGCGTCCAGCACCTGCGGCAGCAGCAGCGTGGTCGGCACCGAGCCGGTGTGGCCGCCGCCCTCCTGCCCCTGCACGGTGATGATGTCCGCGCCCAGCTCGATGGCCTTCACGGCGTGCTTGAGCGCCCCGACCGTCGGCATGCAGAGGATGCCGGCGTCCTTGAAACGCTTGATGGTGGCACCATCCGGGCCGCGCCCGTAGGAAATTGCCCGCACGCGGTCGCGGTGCCGGAGAATCACCTCGATGACCTCGCGCGCGTTGGGCTGGAACATGTGGAAGTTCACGCCGAAGTTGCCGCGCGTGTTGCGGCTGACCGTGTCGATCGACTGTTCCAGCTGCTCGGTCGACATGGTGGCGCCGGCCAGAAAGCCGAAACCGCCGGCGTTCGTGGTGCCAGTCACCAGGCCGGCATCCGCCACCCAGCCCATCGCGGTCTGCACCACCGGGTAGCGGCAGCCGAGCCGCTCGGTCAGCGGCGTCTTCCAACTTGCTGGAATAGGCGTGCTCATCTCTTCAGGATCACCGACGAGCCGTGGCCGAACAGCCCCTGGTTGGCGGTGATGCCGACCCGCGCACCTTTCACCTGACGGGCGCCGGCCATGCCGCGCAACTGCCACGACAGTTCGCACATCTGCGCCAGCGCCTGCGCCGGCACCGCCTCGCCGAAACAAGCGAGCCCGCCAGATGGATTCACCGGCAGGCGCCCGCCGATGCGCGTGGCGCCGGAGCGCGTCAGCGCTGCCGCCTCGCCGCGCGGGCAGAGTTGCAGGTCCTCGATCCAGTCCAGTTCCAGCGCCGTGGACAGGTCGTAGACCTCGGCCACACTCACGTCCTCGGGCCCGATCCCCGCTTCCTCGTAGGCTTTCCTCGGCAGCGCGGCGCGAAAGCCGTGCGGTCCGCAGGCCACCGCCGAGTCGGTGGCGATGTCGGGCATCTCGACCTGCGCGGAGGCGAAGGTCGGTGTGACGGTGGAAATCGCCGCCACGCGCGGCGCGGCAGCGTGGCCGTGACGACGCGCGTAGTCGAGGCTGGACACCACCAGCGCGGCGCCGCCGTCGGACGTCGCGCAGATGTCCATCAGCCGCAGCGGGTCGGCCACCACCGGCGAGGCCGCCACATCGGCTTCGGTGAAGCGCTTGCGATAGCGCGCGTTGGGATTCTCCGCGCCATGCGCGGCGTTCTTCACCTTCACGCGCGCGAAGTCGGCCTGCGTGTCGCCGTACAGCGCCATGCGGCGGCGGGCGTAGAGCGCGAAATAGGTTGGGTTGGTGATGCCGAGGCGGAAACGCAGCCAGTCCGGATCGTCCGGACGCTCGCCCGGGGCCGGCTTCAAAAAGCCCTTGGGTGTGGTGTCGGCCCCGACCACCAGCGCCACTTCGCACTCGCCGGAGAGGATCTTCGACCGCGCCGCCGCCAGCGCCTGTGAACCCGAGGCGCACGCGGCATAGGAGGTGTTGACCTGCGCGCCCTGCCAGCCTAGCGCCTGCGCGAAGGTTGCGCCGGCCACGTAGCCCGGATAGCCGTTGCGCATGGTCGCGCCGCCGGAAACGAACTGGATGTCGCGCCACGGCACGCTGGCTTCCCTGAGCGCCGCCCGCGCCGCATGGACGCCGTATTCGACGAAGTTGCGGCCCCACTTGCCCCACGGGTGCATGCCGGCACCGAGGATGGCGATTTCGTGCTGCGCACTCATTTCGCGCCCTCCAGCGGCTGCCATTTCCACACCAGCCGGCCGTCTTCCAGCGCTTCGAGCACGAGCTTCATCGGTTGGCCGAGCTCCAGATTCCGGAGTTCCGTTCCCGTTGCAAGCTGGCCCAGCACCACCATCCGTTCCTTCTCCAGCTGCACCGCCGCGATGCCGAACGGCACGTGCGGGTCGGCCGCCACGTAGGGTGGCGGCGGCGCGTAGGCAGCGTCCGTGTACGACCACAGCGTGCCTTCGTTCGACAATTCGATTTCCTCGAAAGTCTCGCCATCGCAGTCCGGATTGCGGCAGTAGCCGGTGCGCAACTTCGGGAAGTAGTACGTGCCGCAGCGTGTGCAGCGGTTGCCCAGCAGGTGCGGATGGGCCGGGTCGAGCGTGAACCAGCCGTCCATCAGCGGCCGGGCCGGGGTCGGTGCGTCCATATCAGTGCCTCACGCCACGGGCCGGATGCCCAGCGGATTGTCCTTGATCTGCCGCGCGCGCAGGTCGCGCGGGTCGAGCTCGCGGATGATCGCAAGCTGTTCCGCCGTCGGGTGCGTGGTCTCGTGCAGGTCGGGCGCCTTGAGCAGCGGGAAGCCGGTGTCCGCCTGCACTTCCTCGAAACCCACGCCGGGGTGCAGGCTGATGACGCGCACGGCGTGGTCGGGGCCATCGAAATCCATCACGCACAGGTTCGTCACGACGCGGTGCACGCGCGCGAAATCGCGCCGCACGCCCGCCCGCCAGCGTTCGTCCCGGTAGCCGACCGAGCACACGACATCGACTTCGCCGGGCACGAATACGCGTGTGGAATGCTTCGGCACGAACATGGAATTCGTGTGGTCGATGCTGTTGCCGGGGAAGCCGCGCAGGCCCAGCATCATGCGTTTCGGGCGATGGAAGTCGCCGATGCAGGCGATGTTGCCCTGCCCCCAGCGATCCATCTGCACCGGGCCGACAAGCGCGTGGCGGCGCCCGCCCCACAGCGTGTCGAACACGCGCGAATACGGCATGTAGCCGGCATAGCGGCGACCTTCGTGGGTCTTTGCACCGAGCGCGACGGGCGTTTCCGTCAGGCACGACTCGCCATCCGTGATCAGCAGGCCCGGGCTGTGCGTGCGCTTCGCCAGGCCCTGCGCGACGCGCGGAATGAAGCCGATGCCGGTCGCCATCACTTCGCCGTCGCCGCGCCACACGTCGGCGCAGGCGCAGATCAGCAGTTCGGCGAGGGTGAAGTTCGTTTCAGCCATTTTGATTCCAGAAAAACCCGCAGGCACGCCGCGTCACATCACCTGCCGCGGCAGCGCCAGGATCCGGTCCCGGCCGCCCACGGCGGATTGATAGGCCGCCTCGTCCGCGCCGGCGAGGAACTGCGCGCAGTAGCCGGCCCAGCCGTCTTCCGCGTCCGCCGCCGCGCAGTACGTCTTGATGTGCGCCGCGTCCCAGCCGTAGGACGTGACGCCCGCCACGATCGCGGCGTTCGAGGTGGGGTGCGCGCCGCCGGGAATGCACGCCACGCCGCTGACGAGGTTGCGCTCGAACGGGTTGCAGTGGGCATCTGCTTCGCCGCTGTCGATCTCGTCGACGAGTTCCTCGCAGCTCACGTAGCTGCGCGCCGCCGCGCGCACGAACCACTCGTCGAAGAATGGGTCCGGCGCATACAGACGCGTGTTGCCGCGCCGGTCGGCCTTGTGGACGTGCACGAGCGCCGCATCCAGCTTCAGCGCCGGCATGGCGAGCAGCACTTCCCCGTCCGCATACGGCGAGGCGATGGCCTTGACGTCCGGGTTCACCCGCACGAAATCCGTTCCCAGCCCGACGCGCGTCGGCAGGAACGGCAGGCGCATCGCGGCGGCGCGCAATCCCCAATGCAGCAGGCCCTCGTCCAGCTCCATGATCTCGATGGAACCCGCTTCGCGCGCATGGCGGAAGAACGGTTCCAGCGGCACGAAGTCCAGAGACACGAAGCCGTAGATCAGCTTGCGCACCTTGCCGGCCGCGCACAGCATGCCCATGTCCATGCCGCCGTAGCCGACCACCGTGAGGTCCTTCAACGGCGAGCGCAGGATCTCGCGCACCAGCGCCATGGGCTTGCGGCGCGGCCCCCAGCCGCCGATGCCAAGCGTCATGCCGTCACGCAGTTGCGCCACGATCCCGGCCGGCGTCATTTCCTTGTTCAGCGTATTCATGTTCGAAGCTTCAGCAGCAGAGACAGGCATCAGTTCTGGAAGCCTACGGAGAAGTCGTGCCCCCAGATCGACACTTCCTTCGTCATCGTGGTCTGCCACGTCGCCGGGTCGACGGCGATGCCGCCCCAGCCGTATTCCAACGCGAAGTTGCCGGGCGTCATCATGTAGAACGACGTCATGCGGTCGTTCTCGTGCTGGCCGAGCGTCGCCATCAGCTTCACGCCCCGCGCCTTGACGCGGTCATAGGCACGGCCGACGTCGGTCATGGCACCGACTTCCACCATCGCGTGCACGCAACCGGCCGGATTCGGCATTTCCGCGAGCGCTATGCTGTGATGGCGGCCGCAGGCGGCGTGCAGGAAGTAAATGCGGATCACCGGTGCATCCGGCCCCGGCTGGAAGTTGAACACGTCGGACAGGCCGAAGCCCAGCACGTCGCGGAACAGCTTGAGCGTGGGATCGAAGGTAGCGGCCGCCGGCAGCACGACATGGCCGAGGCCGAGGTCCGTGCCGGTGGCGGAACGCGTGACG
Organism: Nevskiaceae bacterium; assembly: GCA_004298465.1. Classification (GTDB taxonomy): domain Bacteria; phylum Pseudomonadota; class Gammaproteobacteria; order Nevskiales; family Nevskiaceae; genus SCRT01. The sequence goes on from SCRT01000002.1 coordinate 89,498, forward strand.
AAATTCCCGACGCCGATCGGCGACGTGAACGGCGACGGAGCGCCGAGGCGCCCGGTCACGAGTTCGTGGCGGTTGCCGGCCGGATCAACGAACGCGGCCATGCGCGCATAACCGCGCTCGGCGGCGTGGTGCGCGGCGCCGTGTTCCAGAGCCACACCCGCCGCTTCCAGTGCCTTGACGGTCGCTTCGAAGTCCGCGTCATCGTTCAGCAGCCAGCCGGAGGCGAGGTAGCGGTCCTGCGCGCCCTTCACGGCCGTGATGCGCCACGGCTGCGCGTCCATCTTCAGCCGCACCGTGCCATCCGCGTCCGTGTGCGCCGCCATACCGAGCATCTGCTCGCCGTAGTCGCGCCACTTTTCCGGCGCCGTGCTTTCCGCCACGAAGTAGGCAAGGCATTGAATGCGCGTCATCATCTTCACCACCGGTTGTCACTAGTGACGGGATTATCGGAACGCGGCCCGGCGCTGGCGTCACCCATTGGGACGATGGCTGCAGCCTGCGAACCGCGCCCTACTCCCATCGGGTGACGCGCCCCGCACGCGGGCTTGAATAATGCGAAACACGCCTTGAACCGAGTTTTCCGTGTCCGACGCTGCCTCCACGACACTTCCCGCCCACAACCGGCACTATCCGCCGGACGGCACGCTGCCGATGGAATCTCCGGAGCGCGCCACGGCCGACACGCACTGGGATGCGGAATGCGACGTGCTGGTTCTGGGCTTCGGCGCGGCGGGCGCGGCGGCGGCGATCACGGCGCGTGAAAGCGGCGCGGACGTGCTGGCCGCCGACCGCTTCGACGGCGGCGGCGCCACCGCCATGAGCGGCGGCGTGGTCTACGCCGGCGGTGGCACGGCGCAGCAGAAAGCCGCCGGTTACGAGGACACGCCAGCAGCCATGTTCAACTACCTGCGGCAGGAAACCGGCGATGCCGTCCGCCACGATACCTTGCATCGGTTCTGCGAGGATTCGGCCGCGCTGATCCAGTGGCTGGAAGGGCTGGGCGCGGATTTCACCTCCACCGTGCCACCGCCTAAGACGTCCTATCCGAAGGACGGCGTCTACCTCTACTACTCCGGCAACGAGCCGGTTCCGGCCTGTGCGGAGCACGCGAAACCCGCGCCGCGCGGCCACCGCACGCGCGGCAGCTGGCTGTCCGGTCGAACGTTGTTCAACCTGCTGCGCCAGCGCGTGGAAGCGCTCGGCGTGCGCGTCTGGCAGCGCAGCGCGGTGCACCGGCTGATCGTGGACGCCCACGGCGCCGTCGTCGGCGCGGAAGTGTGGCGCCTGCCGCCGGGCACGCCGGCCGAAGCCGAGCACCGCCGCCTGACCGCGAAGGCCGACAAGCTGCATAACGTGTTCGGCGGCTGGGCGGACCGCCTGCGCGCGAAGGCGGCGGCGCTGGAAATGCACGCCGGTACGCGGCTGCGCGTGCGCGCCCGGCGTGGCGTGGTGTTGTCCACCGGCGGCTTTGTCTTCAACCGCCAGATGATGCAGTGCTACGCGCCGAAGTACCTGCAGAACCTGCGCCTCGGCACCGCCGGCGACGACGGCAGCGGCATCCGCCTCGGCCAGTCCGTCGGCGGCGCGACGGCACGGCTCGACAAGGTTTCGGCGTGGCGTTTCATCAACCCGCCGACGGCGTGGCCAAAGGGCATCGTGGTGGCCGGCGACGGGCGGCGCTTCTGCAACGAGCAGGTCTACGGCGCGAAGCTCGGCGTGGCGATGTGTGAGGACCACGACGGCCACGCGTGGCTGATCCTGGACCGCAAGACGCGTCGTGCGGCACTACGCGAAGCGTTGTTTGGCGGCCTGTGGTTCTTCCAGAGCGTGCCGGCCTTCATCCTGATGCTGTTCGCGCCGCGTGCGCGCAGCATCGCGGCGCTGGCGCGCCGGATCGGCGTGCCGTCGGAACCGCTCGCCGCCGCGCTGGGCGACTACAACACGGCGGCGCGCTCCGGCGCGACCGACCCACTCGGCAAGGCCGACGATTTCCGCCAGCCGCTGGACACGCCGCCCTATTACGCGCTGGACATTTCCGCCGGCAACGGGCGCTTCCCGTGCCCCGCCATCACGCTCGGCGGGCTGCGCGTGGACGAGGCCGACGGGCAGGTGCTCAAGGCCGACGGCACGCCGGTCGGCGGCCTGTACGCCGCCGGGCGCACCGCCATCGGCATTCCCTCCAACAATTACGTCAGCGGCCTGTCGATCGCAGACTGCCTGTGGTCCGGCCGTCGCGCCGGCACGGCGGCGGCCGGCACGCCCTGACGCACCATTCACTCCAGACCGAGAAACGCATGGACCGCTTGAAGGACAAGGTTGCCATCATCACCGGGGCCGCCAGCGGCGTAGGCAAGGAAGACGCCACGCTGTTCGCCGACGAAGGCGCGAAAGTCGTGCTCACCGACCTGAACGAGCCGGATGGTGAAAAGGCGGCGGCGGCCATCAACGCGAAACATCCCGGCGCCGCGCTGTTCCTGCGCCACGACATCGCCGAGGAGGCGGACTGGGAGCGCGTCATCGCCACGACCAGGGAACGCTTCGGCGGACTGGACGTGCTGGTGAACAACGCGGCCATTCTCGTGCAGGCCAGCATCGTGGAAACCTCGCTGGACACCTGGCGGAAGGTCCAGCGCATCAATTCCGACGGCTATTTCCTGGGCTGCAGGCACGGCCTGCTCGCGATGCAGGAACGCGGCGGCGGTTCCATCGTGAACATGTCCTCGCTGGCCGCGCTCGGCGGGCAGTCCTCGTTCTGCGCCTACAGCGCGTCGAAGGGCGCGGTGGCGGCGCTCACGCGCTCCGTCGCCGCCTACTGCCGCCGCGAGCTGAACCACATCCGCTGCAATTCCATCCACCCGGACGGCATCGCCACGCCGATGGTGTTCAACCTGCACAAGCAGAAGGACGCGAAACCCTCCTACGTGCGCGAGAAGGACCCGAAGCAGCTGCAGGCGCGCTTCGCCCAGCCGCGCGACATCGCGAACCTCGTGCTATTCCTCGCCGCCGACGAATCACGCTTCGTCAACGGCGCGGAATACCGCATCGACAACGGCTACCTGATGTGGGGCGACTGAGGCGACGGTGAACGATTGCCGCAACCGGCGCATCCATCCGGCACGAGAGAACTGCCATGACCCCACTCCTTGAAGGCGTCGTCGCCGTCGTCACCGGGGCCTCGCGCGGCGCCGGCAAGGGCATCGCCGTCGCGCTGGGCGCGGAAGGCGCCACCGTCTACGTCACCGGCCGCACGCTGAAGGAAGGCGACGCGCCGCTGCCGGGCACCATCGCGCACACCGCCGAAGCCGTGACGCAGGCCGGCGGGCGCGGCATCGCCGTCGCCTGCGACCACGCCCTCGACACGGACGTGAAAGCGCTGTTCGACCGCGTCGACCGCGAACAGGGGCGGCTCGACATCCTCGTCAACAACGCCACCTTCCTGCACGACCGGCTGACCGACCACGGTCCGTTCTGGGAAAAGCCGCTGGAGCTTGTGGACATCCTGTACGTGGGCCTGCGCTCCGCCTACGTGGCGAGCTGGCACGCCGCGCCGCTCATGGCCCGGCACCGCAACGGACTCGTCGCGTTCACGTCCTCCTACGGCGCGAACTGCTACATGCACGGCGCCGCCTACGGCGCGCAGAAGGCCGGCGTGGACAAGTTCGCGCACGACATGGCGGTGGACTTCAAGCCCTTCAACGTCGCCACCGTCTCGATCTGGATGGGCATGCTGCGCACCGCGCGCACGCGCCGTGCCATCGACGCCGCGCCGGAGCAATACGCCGGCTTCTGGGACATCGCCGAAACGCCGGAATTCACCGGACACATCATCGCCGCCCTCTACCGCGACCCGCGGCGGGCGGAAAAATCCGGACAGGCGCTGATCGGCGCCGAAGCCGCACTGGAATACGGCATCACCGACGCGGGCCGCCAACCCCCGTCCCAGCGCGCCATGCTGGGCGGGCCGGTGCCGGCGCATCCGGCGGTGGTTGGCTGAAGGTCTCCGATCCGGCGTCGGCGGGCCATGGCCTTCCGGCCTTGGCGATGCGCACAATCCGGGCCTCTCTTTCAGCCTCCGGGAACGCCCATGCCCCAGCGCAACGCACAACGCGTCAGCCCCACCGCCTACGCCACCGGCAATTTCTGGGTGCGGCACGGCATGTCCCACCCGGCGCTGTGGACACCGCAGGGGGCGTGGCTGGATCGCGGCTTCAGTGCGTTCATCCGCGCCACGCGGCTCGCCAGCGGCGTGTCGCTGGAAGCGCTGATGGTGGCGCGGCACGTCGGCATCGACGCCTGCCTTGAGGCCGCCATCGCGGACGGGCGCGTCACGCAAGTCATCGAGCTCGCCGCCGGGCTGTCGGGCCGCGGCATCCGCTTCGCGCAGCGCCACGGCGCGCGGCTCACCTACGTGGAAACCGACTTGCCCGACATGGCGGCGCTCAAGCATGCGCGGCTGGAAACGGCCGGGCTGCTGACAGAACAGCATCGCGTCGTCACGCTCGACGCGCTGGCGGAGGATGGCGCCGCATCGCTTGCCGGCGTCGCCGCCAAGCTGGACCCGCAACAGGGCACGGCGATCATCACGGAAGGGCTGGTGAACTACCTGCCGCCGGCCGCCGCGCAGGCCCTGTGGCGCCGCATCGCGGGCGTTCTCGGCGACTTCGTCCACGGCCTGTACCTGTCGGACTTCTACCTCACAGGCGAGAACCGCAACGCGGCCATGCTGGCCTTCGGCGCCGCCATCTCCACCTTCGTCGGCGGCCGCCTGCACGTGCCTTTCGACACCGAGGCGCAGGCGCGAACGGCCTTCATCGACGACGGCTTCGCCACCGTGGACCTGCACCGCACCGCGGACCTCGCCGCCACGCGGCATCTGGCGCATGCCGCCGGCGCGGATCGGGTGCGCATCCTCGAGGTGTGGATGGCACCGCGCCAACCGCAGCGGCGCGCCCCGCCACGCCGGCGCAAGCCCGCCACAAGCCCCCGGGACTGAACGCCCGCCGCGACTCAGGCGCCCGGCGCGCCGCCCGCCGCCGCCATCTCCAGCGCGGCAACGTAGCCGAAGGTCATGGCCGGACACAGCGTGGAGCCGGCGCCGGGATAGGTGCCACCCATGACGGAGGCCGTGGTGTTGCCGGTGGCGTAGAGGCCGGGAATCACACTGCCGTCGTCGCGCAGCGCGCGGGCCTTCTCGTCCGTCACCACGCCGCCTTTCGTGCCGATCTCGCCGGGGTACATGGCGATGGCGTAGAACGGCGCCTTCGCGATCGGGCCGAGGCAGGTGTTCGGCTTGACGCTCGGGTCGCTGTAGTAGCGGTCGATCGGCGTCTCGCCCTTGTGGAACTGCTCGTCGACGCCGGTGGCGGCGTAGCGGTTCATGTCCGCCACGGACTGTTCCAGGCCAGCCGCATCGACGCCGATCTTCGCCGCAAGCGCTTCCAGCGTGTCGGCCCGGTAGTACACCTTGTCGAGCCAGTCTTTCGGCAGGCGGGAATCCGGCTGGATCTGCCCCGGCAGGAACAGGCCGGCCGGGTACTTGTGGCGAAACGTGGCGTCGAACACCAGCCAGCACGGCACGGTGCCGTTGCCCTTCGCATCGTCGGCGTACATGAGGTCGCGGAATTCCGGGTACGGCGCCGCCTCGTTGGCAAAGCGCCGGCCTTTCCCGTTGACAGCGACGCAGCCCGGCATGCCGCGCTCGACGAACAGCGCGACCTGCTGCCTCGCGCCCGGCTTGCGCACCGTCGGCGCGCCCCACACCTTGTCCATGTTGCCGAGCGCCGCACCCACCGCCCGCGCGGCGCGGATACCGTCGCCGTGGTTGATCGGCGGCGGGGCCGTCCATTCGGCGGAAGTCGGCTTGGCGAGATAGTCCTCGCGCATCTGCTGGTTCGCCTCGAATCCTCCGCAGGCGAGTACGACGCCGCGCCGCGCGCGAATCCGCACGGGCTTGCCCTCGCGCCGGGCGACGATGCCCGTCACGCGGCCGTCCTCGACGACGAGGGACTCCATGCCGGTGTTCAGCCACAGCGGCACATTCTTCTGGAGCAGGGCATGGCGCAGCGCCGCCACCATGCCCTGCCCCAGCACCTGGCGGCGGTCGCGCGGCGTACGCAGGCGCCAGGACACGTCCAGCCAGTATTTCAGCAGCAACTTGATCGTCAGCCACACCCAGCCCGGCCCGCGCGAGAACAGGGTGTGCGCCTCGCGCTGCGACATGGCGATGCGGCCCATCAGCAGCGTACCCTTGAACGATGCGCGCTGGTGGTCGAATTCCGCACCCAGCAGGCGCGCGTCGAAGGCCACCGGTTCCATCGAACGCTGGCCGTCCTTGCCGCCGCTGCGGCCTTCGCGGCCGGCATAGTAGTCCGGGTACTTCGGCACGTTCTCGTATTTCACGCCGAAGCGCTCGCGCAGGTGGCGCACCATCTCCGACGCCTGCCGCAGGTAGGCCACCATGCGCGCCTCCGGCACGTCCGGGCCGATGCAGGTCTTCATGTATTCCAGCGCCTCGGCTTGGGAATCGTGGCCGCCGTGCTTCTCGATGTCGTCGTTGCACGGCACCCAGATGCCGCCGCCCGACACCGCCGACGTGCCGCCGTACTTGTCGGATTTCTCCACGACGAGGGCGGACAGGCCGGCGCCGGCGGCGGTCAGCGCGGCCGTCATGCCGCCGGCGCCGGAGCCCACCACGACAACATCGCAGCTTTCGTCCCACCGACCCATGTTGCGTGTTTCCATCGTTGTCTTCCTTTCAGCGGGCTTCAGGTTGCGGCCGGCAGCCTTTCCATGTCGCTCTGGCTCCAGTACGCCTTCATGGACGTGAAATGTCCCTGCGCATCGAAGGTCATGACGTCGATGACGTGGATCACTGCCCGGCCGTGCGGCGAGGCCAGCGTGACATCGAAAGCCATCGCCGCCGCGTCGCCCTGGCTGCCGCGGATCGGTGCGGCCAGTGCAAGTTTCGCGCCGTTCTTCAAGGCCATCGCGTAGAACGCGCGGATCTCGTCGCGGCCTCGTTTCGGCTTGCTGCCAACCGGGTCCTCCACAGTCGCATCGTCGGCATACAGCGCCACCAGCGCTTCGAGGTCGTTGCAGTTGAAGGCATCCAGATAAGCCTGCATGGCCTGTTTCATCTGCGCTGCGGGCACCATGTCGAACTCCCGATCGGCCCGACCCGGAGCGGGCCTGACATCACGGCATTCTCGGCAGCCCCCCTCGGGCACGCTTCATCCACATGGGTGACCACCGCGCCACACCACGCTGCCGCAGCGTATGGCGTACCGCCGCGCAATCTGGTAGAACGCTGGAGTCCCTGCAATGTCGGATATGAGCGTTGCGAGTCGTACAGAATGCACGTGGCTCACTGATTCCTTCCGTGCGCACGAGGCCCGAAACTTGACCCAGCCTTCCCTCATGACCAGCCTCCAGGCGCCCGAGGCCGCCGCGAATGCGCCGGCGTCATCCGGCGCGCACGGCGAGGGTTACACGGAGGCCTTCGACACCCTCGTCGGCGCCGTCTACGAAGGCCCGATGGAAAGCCCACCGTGGAAGACCGTGCTGGAATTGCTGCGCGCGGCGCTCGACGCGACCCACACCACGCTGATCCTGCGCCCGCCATCGTCCGACAACACCGGTGTCATGATCAATTCCGGCGACGTGACAACGCAGGGCATCGAATCCTACGAATCCCACTACTTCGACCTCGATCCCTTCGTGAAGCTCAAGGAAGGTGAAGTCGTCAGCGCCGAGGAGCTGCTGGGCGAGCAGTGGCTGAAAAGCGAGATCTACCGCGACTACATGCAGGCGATCAACGTACGCCACCTGCTGGGCGCCGACATCTACACGAAGGAAGGCATCGAATGTCGGCTGCGCGCCACCCGCCCCCACGGCGCCGCACCGTTTTCCGAGCGCGACAAGGCGCTGTGCCGCGCCCTGCTGCCGCACCTGAAGCGCTCCATCCGCCTGCATGCGCACATGGACCGCCTGGAATGCGATCGCCGCCTGTTCGCCGGCACCGTCAACCGCCTGCTGGTCGGCATGGTCAGCCTGTCGCGGACCGGCACCCTGCTCGACATCAACGACGAAGCGCAACGCATCCTCGATGAAAAGGACGGCATCCGCCTGCACGGCAACGCACTCGCGTTTGAGAACAACCAGGAAAGCCGCGACTTCCAGGCCATGGTCCGCCGCGCGCTGGACGACGCACCGACGGACGATTCCACCGCCGTGGAGGGCCTGTCCATCACCCGCCCGTCGGGCCGTGCCCCGCTTGGCGTGCTGGTGCGCGCCATTCCGTTCGGCGAATGGTCGGAAAGCGGCCACCGCCCCGCCGCCGTCATCTTCCTGCGCGACCCGGAGTCGAACAGCGACGAACCTTCACGCGACCTGCTGCGCCGCCTCTACGGACTCACCCGCATGGAGTCGGCACTGGCCATGCTGCTGGTGGAAGGGTTGACGCTGGACGAAGCGGCGGAACAGCTCGACGTGCGCCGCAACACCGCGCGCACGCACCTGCGTTCCATCTTCTGCAAGACCGGCGTCACGCGCCAGACCATGCTCGTGCGGCTGCTGCTCAAGAGCGTCGTCAGCCTGCGCTGAGGAACCACGATGACCTGCCGCACTCGACATCTCGCGCGAGGGTGGCCAATCCTCTGATTCTCTCCTGCCGTTTCGTCTACCCCTCGCAAAGCGATCCGGGTTCCGTGAAATGCACCCTGCAACGGCGCCGAGACGCTTGCAATAAGGAGGAGAGCATGTTACTGGCAAGAACAAGACATGCTATCCCCTTCCGCAGCCTTCAGGCGCCTTCCAGGGTGCGTTCGCTATAGCGCGGACAGTTACTACCGGCCGGACATCGACGGCCTGCGGGCGGTGGCAGTGCTCGCTGTGGTGGCCTTCCATTACTTTCCGGGGCGCCTGCCCGGTGGCTTCGTCGGCGTCGATGTCTTCTTCGTCATCAGCGGCTATCTGATTACCGGCATCATCGCGCGGGAATTCGAGCAGCAGCGTTTCAGCATCTGGACGTTCTACCAACGTCGTATCCGCCGCATCTTCCCGGCACTGACCCTGATCCTGGCGTTCTGCCTGATCGTCGGCTGGTTCGTGCTGTTTCCTTCCGAATACGAGACGCTGGGCAAGTACGTCGCTGCGGGCGCAGGCTTCGTCGAAAACTTCGCGTTGTGGGCGGAGGTGGGCTACTTCGACGGCAACGCGATCGAAAAGCCGCTGCTCCACCTGTGGAGCCTGGCCATCGAGGAACAGTACTACCTGCTATGGCCGCTGACGCTGTGGTTCATGATGCGCCGTCGCTGGCCGCAGATGGCGACCATCGCTGCCATTGCTGTCGTGTCCTTTGCCATCAACATCTGGTACGTGCACGGTGGCGACACCGCGGCAGCGTTCTATTCGCCCGCCAGCCGGGCGTGGGAGCTGATGGCCGGCTCGTGGCTGGCCATTGCCCACCGCCACAAGACCCCGTGGGTACAGCACCTCCCGGAGCTGCAGTCATGGTTGGGCCTGGCGATGATCCTGGTCGGCATCTTCGTGATCCGCAAGGAGCATTTCCCCGGCTTCTGGGCCTTGCTGCCCATCGTCGGCACGGCGCTGGCCATCAACGGCGGCCCGCTGCGGCTGCCGAACCGCACTGTACTGAGTTGGCAGCCAGTGGTCTGGGTCGGACTCATCAGCTACCCGTTGTATTTGTGGCATTGGGTGCTGTGGTCCATGGTCAACGTGGTCTTCGGGCAAGAAGCTTTCGAGGCCAACGAGAGTCGAGCCATCAGGATCGGGCTGGCCTTGCTGTCGGTGCTACTGGCGTGGCTCACCTACCGCTATTTCGAACAACCGGTGCGCAAGGCCGGCAAGACGAAATCCACGCTGATGTTGGCCGCGGTGGTGGCCACGCTGGGCGCAATGGGGGTCGCGGTGATGGCGGCGAAAGGTGTTCCGGCGCGGCCGGGCACCCTGAACAGCCCAGCCTCCGTGAAACTTGTGGAATCGGTGGTCAAACCCGATATTCCAGCGAACTGCTTCGATAGACTTGCCGGCGGCACATTCGACGACGATTGGGTTTGCCATCTCGGGAACCGCAACGCGAAAGTCAAAATCCTCGCGTATGGCGACAGCCACGCGGAGTTCAATTTCCCTGCCTTTCAATACTTGGCCCGGCAGGCAGACATCGACGTCATGTTCGCAAGCGAGCGTGGGTGTTTGGCAGCAAGTGGCACTTATACGCCGGAAGAAGAGCCAGCGGAACGTACCATATGCAACGAATTCGCACAGAATGTCGCTGCGTTTGCAATTCAACAGCACGTCAATCTCGCCATCGTTTTCCAACGGTGGACACGTTACGGGATTCTGGGGAAAACCCAGCCTGGTGATGGAGTAAAGATGTTCATCCAGGACCAGGCCGGGCATCGGACTGCGGCGCCCGGCCTGCGCGTCATCGAACACGGCCTCACTCAAGACCTGAGCCGCTACGCGCAAGCTGGCATCCCGGTACTGTTGATGAAGGACAATCCGCAACAGCCCCAAAAATATGACGAGCCCGCGACGGCCATGATGCGTTTTGACGTGTCGCGTGTGCCGCTACTGCAAAAAAGCGCCACCACTTACCAACAGCACGTCAATGATCAAGCCGGTGTCAACGCACTGCTCGACAAGCTTGCCGCCCGCTTCTCGAACGTGACGACACTCAATACGGATAGCGCCTTGTGCACCCGCACGAGCTGCCCGTGGATCTCCAACGGCAAATTCCTGTACTACAACAACGACCACCTGAGCAAAGCCGGTTCCATGCGCATATACCCACTGCTGGTGGAAAGGATCAACAAGATTCTCGGCCTGAACATTCCCGTTCCAGAGCTGCCACCGCTGCAGTCAAACATCCGCTGAAAAAGCTGCCAGCACGCTGCAGCCGTTACACCACCGACCCGAATGCTGGCACGTGTTTCCAGCCCAGCCGAACCTTGCAGCGCAGGTCTTCGTTTTCGTGCAAACCACGCCGTCAGCGGCGTCCCCGCAGCTTCGCCGCGTCGAAGAACCGGACGGCTCGTGACATTCAGGCCGCAGTCTCGCTGCGCACATCCTCGTGCGGCCCACTGTGCGGCCAGGGCCGGTGCTTTTTCAGGTACACGAGCAGCAACGACACCGCCGCCGGCGTGACGCCCGGCACGCGGCCAGCCTGCCCCACCGTATCCGGGCGCGTGGCGGACAGGCGCTGGCGCACTTCGTTCGACAGGCCGGCAACGGTGGCGTAGTCCAGGTCTGCCGGCAACGGCACATTTTCCTGGCGGTGGTTGCGGGACACTTCCGCCAGCCCGCGCTCGATGTAGCCGGCGTAGCGTGCTTCCACCGCCACGGCTTCGACCGTTTCCTCTTCCAGCCCCTCCGGAGTCAGGTTGAAGCGCGCGAGCGTGGCGCAGTCCACGTCCGGGCGCCGCAGCAGGTCGAAGGCGGTGGTGTTGCCGGCCTGCGGGATACTGCCCACCGCAGCCGCCAGCGTGCCGTCGGCCAGGTCGTCGGCGCCAATGCGCCGGGCGTGCAACCAGCCGCGTGCCGTTTCCAGTGCCTCGCGGCGGCGGCAGAACGCGCCCCAGCGTGCGTCGTCCACCAGCCCTAGTTCGCGCCCTTTCGCCGTCAGGCGCAGGTCGGCGTTGTCCTCGCGCAGCAGCAGGCGGTATTCGGCGCGCGATGTGAACATGCGGTAAGGCTCCGTCATGCCGCGCAGCGTGAGGTCGTCCACCAGCACGCCGATGTAGGCTTCGTGGCGGGCAGGGACCCAGGGTTCTTCTTCCGTGACGCGGCGCGCGGCATTGATGCCGGCCAGCAACCCTTGCGCCGCGGCTTCCTCGTAGCCCGTCGTGCCGTTGATCTGGCCGGCGAAGAACAGGCCGCGAATCGTGCACGTCTCCAGGCTGCGCGTCAGGTCGCGCGGGTCGAAATAGTCGTATTCGATGGCGTAGCCGGGGCGTGTGATGTGCGCATGCTCGAAGCCTTCGATGCTGTGCACCATGTCCACCTGCACGTCGTAGGGCAGCGAGGTGGAAATGCCGTTCGGATAGATTTCGCGCGTGTCGAGCCCCTGCGGCTCGATGAAGATCGGGTGCGAATCCTTGCCGGCGAAGCGCCGCACCTTGTCTTCCACGCTCGGGCAGTAGCGCGGCCCGACGCCGTGGATGAGGCCGGTGAACATCGGGCTGCGGTCGGAGGCGGCGGCAATGATCTCGTGCGTGCGCGCATTCGTGCGCGTCAGCCAGCACGGCACCTGCGGCGGATGCTGTGCGCGGCGGCCAAGGAAGGAAAACACCGGCGTCGGCACATCGCCGTGCTGCTCCGGCAGATGCGTGAAGTCGATGGTACCGCCGTCGATGCGCGGCGGCGTGCCGGTCTTCAGCCGCCCGGTGCGCGGCATCGCCTCGCGCAGCCGCTCGGCCAGCGCAAGGCTCGGCGCATCCCCGGCACGCCCGCCGGGGCGGTTTTCCAACCCGACGTGGATCTTGCCGCCGAGGAAGGTGCCGACCGTCAACACCACGGCGCGCGCCGCGAAACGCAGCCCTGCGCGCGTGACGATGCCGGCCGCCCGTTCGCCCTTCATCTGCAGGTCGACGACCTCGTCCTGGAACAGCAGCAGCTGCGGCTGGTGCTCCAGCACGGCGCGCACGGCGCGGCGGTACAGGTTGCGGTCCGCCTGCGCGCGCGTGGCGCGCACCGCCGGACCTTTCGAGGCGTTCAACACGCGTAACTGGATGCCGGCGAGATCCGTAACGTGCGCCATCATCCCGCCCAGCGCGTCGATTTCCCGCACCAGATGGCTCTTGCCGATGCCGCCGATCGACGGGTTGCACGACATCTGGCCCAGCGTCTCGATGTTCTGCGTGACCAGCAGCGTGCGGCAGCCCATGCGCGCGGCGGCGAGCGCGGCTTCCGTGCCGGCATGGCCACCTCCAACAACAATCACGTCAAAGCTTTCGTCACTCATCGAACTTCACCGCTTCAACATGGGCCGGCACCCCGGCCCTCGGCATAGCCTCGGGCGTTCGGATTCGCAGCGAAGCCCACCGGGCTTCGCAAAAGCGCGAATCCTCACCCCGCCTGCCCTCCACCCACCACGATCACATCAAAACTTTCATCACTCATCGCACTTCACCGCTTCAACACGGGCCGGCACCCCGGCCCTTGGCAAGCCGCTTGTTTGTCGGCTGGAAACCGGTGCTCCACATGGGAACCTGCCCGCAGGATTACGGCGCCATCTGGAAGCCCGATCCGCCTTCTGGGGCCGCATCGGGCGGCAAGGCGACCGGCGCTGGCAGCTGCTCGGGCGTCGTCGTCATCGCCGGCAGCATGGGCGAAGGCTGGGTGCGGATCCCGGAGCTCCCATCGGTTGACCGGCTACCGGCCTTGGCCAGGGTGCGATTCACAAAGGACACGATGTTCTTCATCTCGTCTGCCCGGGTCTGGGCGCCGGTAGCCAGCACGGTAAGGGTATCGCGATGGCTCAGGTTGTCGTACATCACTTCCTCAACTGTGCCGCCCGCCGCCTTCACGGCAGCGAACAGGGCTTGCGTATCCGCCGCGTTGGCAACCTGGTTGGCGCGGCTGGCCAGCAGCAGCATGGGTGGGTTGTCGCTGCGCACCCAGTAGGCCGGCTGCGTCTTGTTGAAGTCGCTGGGCGGCCAGAAAATGGTGCGCAAGTCGGGTGCGGTGATCGGCAGGAAGTTGTAGGGACCTGAAATCCCGATCATCCCAGCCAGTGAATTGCGGTTGCCGCCGGCGGCCTTCATGAACTCCGGATCCAGGGCCAGCATCGCCGCGTTGTAGGCGCCAGCGGAATAACCCATCACGAACGTCTTGTTCGCGCTGGCACCGTACTTTGCCGCATTCCGCTGCGCCCAGACCACGGCGCGGGCACAGTCCCCCAGGAACTGCTTGTAGGTTGCGGGGGGATAGAAGCGGTAGTTTGCGACGACCGCCACGAAACCCTGTGAAGCCAGGGCCTCGCCCACGAAACCGTAGTCCGCCTTGTCGCCGCGCGCCCAGCGTTCGCCGCCGAAGAATACAACCAGCGGTGCATTTGTTGCCCGACGCGGCGCATAGACGTCCAGCGTCAACCCCAGCGCAGGGTCGTAGACGACGTTCCGCACACTGTGCAACCACGCGCCTTCGCTGCCGAAGTCCCCACCGGCATAGCGCGCGCCCCCCGGCGCCGCACACGCCGCGAGGGCGAGCGACACACAAACCAACACGACACAACTGAAACTCTTCATGCCCTGTACTTCACCCGTGACTGCGATATCGTGATGCACCACACCCGCCGTGCGTGCGCTGCAACATTACACGAAAACGGCGGTATTTTATTGCCTGACACCCGCCTTTCAAGCCCGGACCCAATTCATGAACACGCTGCGCCAACCCGCTTTCGACACCTGCCTGCTGCCCGACTTCGCTCACCTGGACCCGGCGCAGGTCGGCGACCGGCTGGAGGCCGTGCTGGCAGAGAACCGCGCCCGCCTCGATACGCTGCTGAACGGTCCGGTGGCGCGGGCACCCACGTGGGAGAGCTTCGTCGAACCGCTCACCGATATGGACGAGCGCCTGTCGCGCGTGTGGGGGCCAGTGGGCCACCTGTTCTCCGTCACCAGCACGCCCGAATGGCGCGGAGCCTACAACGCCGGCCTGCCGAAAGTGACGGAATACGGGTTGGAAATGTCGTTGAACGAAGCGTTGTTCCACGCCTGGCAGCGGCTGGCCACCAGCCCCGCGCACGCCACGTTTTCCGCCACGCGCAAGAAGATCGTGGCAGACACGCTGCGGGATTTCCGCCTGTCCGGCATCGCCCTGCCGGCGGCCGACAAGCCGCGCTTCAAGGCAATTTCCATGCGGCTGTCAGAGATCCAGTCCACGTTCGAGGAACACCTGATCGATGCCGTGAAAGCCTACGGCAAACTCGTGACGAACGAGGCCGAGCTGGCCGGCATGACGGCGCAGGGCAAGACCGCAGCCGCCGAAAAGGCACAAGCAAAGGGCCAGGGCGGCTGGCTTTTGACGCTCGACTACCCCGGCTATCTCGCTGTCGCCGCACACGCCGACAACCGGGCGCTGCGCCGCGAACTGTACGAAGCCTACGCCACGCGCGCCTCCGAACGCGGACCGAACGGCGGCGCCTTCGACAACACACCATTGATGAACGAGATCCTGGCGCTGCGACAGGAAGAAGCCGCGCTGCTGGGCTTCGCAAACTTCGCGGAACTCGCGCTGCAAACACGGATGGCCGACTCCGCGCAGGAAATCGAAGCCTTCCTGCTCGACCTCGCCCGTCGCGCCCGCCCCCGTGCAGAAGCGGAACTCACGGAACTGCAAGGATTCGCCCGCGAACGCGACGGCATCACCGACTTCGCGCCGTGGGACGTCACCTACTACGCGGAAAAACTGCGCGAACGAAAATTCGGCCTGTCCGACGAAACGCTGCGCCCCTACTTCCCCGTCACGCAGGTCATCGACGGGCTGTTCGCACTGACGCACCGGCTCTACGGCGTCACCGTGGCGCGCGTGGACGGCATTGGCGCGTGGCACCCGGACGTCACGACCTATGTCGTGCGTGCCGAAGGCGGCGAACCTATCGGCCTGTTCTACGTGGATCTCTACGCTCGTGACGACAAGCGCGGCGGCGCGTGGATGGACGAGTGCATCGGCCGCCGCCGCACGGCGCACAGCCTGCAGAAGCCGGTGTCCTACCTGACCTGCAACTTCGCTCCGCCGGTGGCCGGCCACCCAGCGCTGCTCACCCATGACGAAGTGCTCACGCTGTTCCACGAATTCGGCCACAGCCTGCAGCACCTCCTGACACGCGTGGACGAGGCGGAAGTCTCGGGCATCCGCGGCGTGGCGTGGGACGCCGTCGAACTGCCCAGCCAGTTCATGGAAAACTGGGCCTACGAACGCGACACGCTCAACCTGTTCGCCCGCCACTGGCAGACCGGCGCGCCGCTACCCGATACGCTGCTGGAAAAACTCAAGGAAGACCGCCGTTTCGGCGCTGGCCTCGCCACGCTGCGGCAGGTGGAATTCGCCCTCTTCGACCTGCGCCTGCATACCCGGAAAAGCCCCGACATCGACGCCGTCTTGAACGAAACCCGCCGCGAAGTCAGCGTTTTTCCACCGCCGGACTGGAACCGCTTTCCGTGCAGTTTTTCGCACATCTTCGCCGGCGGCTACGCGGCGGGCTACTACAGCTACAAGTGGGCGGAAGTGCTGTCTGCCGACGCCTTTGCCGCCTTCACCGAAAGCCGCTTTGACCCGGAAGTTGCACACCGCTTCCGCGACACCATCCTCGCCGAAGGCGGCGCCCGCGACGCGAAAGAGGTTTACCGCACGTTCCGCGGCCGGGATGCCACAGTCGACGCACTGCTTAAACAGGACGGGCTGGTGGCGGAAGCGGAGGGTTGAAAGTCGGGATTAGAGACGAGGGCTTTCGAGATAGAGAGGGGAATCTGCAACACCGCAGTCGATCTCGGCGGCGAGAATTTCCCTCCTCCGGAGGGCGAGGCGGTTGTCGGCTGGGGCAGTGAACCGGGGCACTCAAAGGGCAGGATGGCGGTCAGCCCAGCTGCTCACTGCTTCCTGGATCTTTCCTCGAATCTCGAATCCCTAATCGTTACCCAACTTAACAGGCGCGGTGGCATGGCGCTGCTAAACTTCCGCCGCGTTGCGCCGCCCGCTCCCGAGCGCCGCATTGTGCTGGAATCGCCCATGCCTGCCCGCCTGCTTTCCATCCTCACCGCCCTTGCCTTGCTCGCACCCGCCACCGGGCATGCGAACGATTTGCTGCGCCTCTACCAAGAGGCACTCGTGCAGGATCAGACGCTGCACGCGGCGCGCTACGCGCGCGACGCCAGCGTGGAGGCGCGCCCGCAGGCGTGGGCCGCGGTGCTGCCGCAACTCAGCGCCTCAGGCGGAATCCAGCGGCAGGAAATCAAGACTGCCAGCGGCTCGCGCATCATCAATAACCAGGTCGTGCAGGGCGGCAATTTTTCGACGAGTCGTACCTGGGCGGTGAATTTCGACGACACGATCTTCAGCTTTGCCGCGTTTCTCGACATTGCCCAATCAAACGTTCAGGTAGCGGCAGCCGAAAACACGTTCCTGGGCAACCAGCAGGATCTCGTCATGCGTGTGGCGCAAGCTTATTTCACCGTGCTTTCCGCCCGCGACACGGTGCGCGCCGACACTGCGGCACGCGACGCGTTCAAGGCGGAAATGGACGAGGCCGAAGCCCGCTTCAAGGTCGGGCTGTCGACGATCACCGCCGTGCAGCAGGCGAAGTCGAGCTTCGATTCCGCGAACGCGACACTGATCGGCGACCAGCAGGCACTCGACAATGCCCGCCAAGCGCTGGGGGTCATCGTCGGACGCGACGTGTCGGAAGTCCAGCCGCTGCGCCCCGAAATTCCCCTCGTCCCGCCGGCGCCTTCCATGCCGGACGACTGGGTTGCGCGGGCGCTGGACGACAATTTCGATGTCCGCAGCGCAAGGTTGCAGCGAGACATCGCCCAGCGCGAAGTCGGCATCCAGCGCGCCCAGCGCCTGCCGACGATTGATCTGCAAGGAGCCATCGGCCGATCGAGCGTGGACAACCTCCCCGACAGCGCGCGCCGTTCCTACGCCATCGGCCTGGCGGTGAACCTGCCATTGTTTCAGGGTGGCATGATCCGCTCCCGTGTGCGGCAAGCCAGTGCCACTGCGGCGCAGGATGAAGCGCAGTTCCAACTCGCACAACGCACCACGAAGCAACAGGTGCTCGACGCCTATCGCGGCGTGCTGTCGGGCATCGCCTCGGTCACGGCCTTCAAGCAGGCGGTCGCCTCGAGCAACACAGCGCTGGAATCGACACGCGTCGGCTTTCGCGTCGGCACGCAGACGGAAATCGACGTGCTCACCGCGCAACAGAACCTGTACTCGGCGCTCAAGAGCTATTTCCTGTCGCGTTACGACTACCTGACGGCTGGGCTCACGCTCAAGCAGCGAACGGGGCACCTGACGGTGGCCGACCTCGAGCGCGTGGATGCGCTGCTTGACCCGGAGGCCGGGGAGCAACAGCAGGAGTCAGTACTGCCGTAAACGGTGTGCGGCGAAAAAGCACGGCAGGTCCATCGCTTCCCAATCACCGATTCCGAACCTGCAACGCCCCAATTGCCCTGTGCCCCGAAGTCGCCCGCTGGCGAGCTACATGCAACGCGCCTCCATAGGAGCGCCAGCACGCGACCAACCCAGCCGGAAAGCTGTCGTCGGCGGGCCGGCTCCTACAACGACACGACCCTTGTGGAGCGTGCGCGCACGCGACAGGGACAAAGCAGGAGGAGAAATGCAGGCAGATTCTCCGCAGCTTCTCCCAACCCCCAATTCCAATCTCGAATCCACTGCATCGCCTCCGCGATCCGGGGTTTCCTTCAACCGCCGCGGGTTTTCTCGATGGTTCCAGTCGTGGAATAGCCAGGGTAGAAGTCCAGTACTTCCACGCGCCCGCCGTGGGCTTGCACGATGTCGTGGCCGACGACTTGCTCCGGCGTGTAGTCGCCGCCTTTCACCAGCACGTCCGGCAGTACGCGTTCGATGAGCCGTGCCGGCGTGTCCTCGGCAAACGGCACCACCCAGTCCACACTCTTGAGTGCAGCGAGCACGCGCATGCGGTCGCGTTCGATGTTGATGGGCCGGGCGTCGCCTTTCAGCCGCTTGACGGAAGCATCCGTGTTCACCGCCACGATGAGCACGTCGCCGCGCTTGCGGGCCGCTTCCAGATAGCGCACGTGGCCGACGTGCAGCAGGTCAAAGCAACCGTTTGTCATGACGATGACCTGGCCGTTGCGGCGCGCTTCGGCCACGCGCTCCAGGAGTTCTTCCTCGCCCAGCACACCGGTGTCGTCCTCGTGCTGACGGCGCACTGCGCGTGACAGCTCTGCCGGGCTGGCGGTTGCGGTGCCGAGCTTGCCGACGACGACGCCGGCGGCGAGGTTCGCGTAATGCGCAGCCTGGGCAAAATCCAGCCCGGTGGCCAGGCCTGCGGCGAGTACGCCGATGACGGTGTCGCCGGCACCGGTGACGTCGTAGACCTCACGCGCCTGCGTCGGCAAGTGCAGCGGCGGCTGGCCCGGCACCAGCAGTGTCATGCCGCGTTCGGAACGGGTGACGAGCAGCGCTTCCAGCGACAGGTCGCGCATCAGGCGCGTGCCCTTGGCGACCACGGCGGCATCGTCCTGACAGGGGCCGACGACGGCTTCCAGCTCCGCCAGATTGGGCGTGATGAGCGTGGCGCCAGTGTAGGCGCGCCAGTCGGTGCCTTTGGGGTCGACAAGCAACGGGCAGGCTGCGGCACGGGCATCGGCGATCAGCGCCGCCGGATCGGCGAGCGTGCCCTTGCCGTAGTCGGACAGCACCACGGTCTGCGCATTGGCCAGCGCGCTGCGGAAACGCGCGCGCCAAACGTTGAAGTCGAAAGCGCCGACGTGGGTTGCCGGTTCCTCGAAATCGAGCCGGATAAGTTGCTGGTTACGCGACAGCACGCGCAGCTTGGTGACGGTCGGGCGATCGGGCGTGACCTCGAAATCCGGCTCGACGTGGGCGGCGGCAACCGCCGCCCGCAGCCGCTCGGCGGATTCATCGCGGCCGACGACGCCGAGCAGGCGCACCCGCGCGCCGAGCGCCGCGATATTGAGCGCCACGTTCGCAGCGCCGCCGGCGCGGGCATCTTCTCCGGTAATGCGCACCACCGGCACCGGGGCTTCCGGCGAGATGCGCGACGTCGGCCCCGACCAGTAGCGGTCGAGCATCACATCACCCGCGACCAGCAGGCGGCCGGCGGCGAAATCGGGAATCATCGCGGCGTCCGGTCGGTATCGGTGTGGGCGTTACTTGACGGCGTACAGCCAGTCCGCATGGGCCTGCCGCTGGCCGCGCACCTGCGCCATGAACAGTTTCTGGAGCTTTTCGGTGACCGGGCCACGTCCGCCGGCACCGATCGGGCGGCCATCGACTTCGCGAACCGGCGTGACTTCCGCCGCCGTACCGGTGAAGAAGGCTTCGTCCGCAAGGTAGAGGTCGTCACGCGTCAGGCGCCGTTCGCGCACCGTCAGCCCTTCTTCCCGCGCCAGCGTCATGATGCTGCGCCGCGTGATGCCGTCCAGGCAGGCGTCCAGTTCCGGCGTGTGCAGCTCGCCGTCCACCACGATGAAGATGTTCTCTCCGCTGCCTTCGGCGATATGGCCGGTGGTGTCCAGCATCACGGCCTCGTCATAGCCATCGCGCAGCGCTTCCGTCACCGCCAGCATGGACAGGAAATACGGGCCGTTCGCCTTCGCACGACACAGGCTGGAATTCACAAACGGCCGCTGGTAGGACGAAATGCACACGCGGATGCCCTTCTCGATCTTGTCCGCACCGAGGTACGCGCCCCACGGCCATGCCGCGATGATGACATGCACCTTGAGCCCGTCCGCGCGCAATCCCATGCCTTCCGCCCCGTAGTACACCATCGGGCGGATATAGCCTTCGCGCAGCTTGTTGGCGCGCAGCACTTCGCAGGTTGCGGCGTTGATCTCGTCCGGCGTGTAGGGAATCTTCATGCCGAGCGCCTTTGCGGAGTTGAACAGGCGCCGGGTGTGGTCGTGCAGGCGAAACACCGCACTGCCGGTCGGCGTAGGGTAGGCGCGGACGCCTTCGAAGCAGCCCGCGCCGTAGTGCAGGGTATAGGTCAGGACGTGCGTTGTTGCCTCACGCCACGGCACCAGCTTGCCGTCAGACCAGATAAAGCCATCGCGATCGGCCATCGTTGCCATTGCACAATCCTTGTCATTCATTGAAGCTGCGGAAAGCCCGGATTATATGTCGGCGAGGGTCTTCAAACTCTCGCGCACCACCTCCGGCGCGATCTTGCGCAGGCAGTCCAGATGCCCCAGCGGGCATTCGCGTTCAAAGCACGGACTGCACGACAGCCGCAGATAGTGGATGGCCTTGCGCTCGGTGAGCGGCGGGGTGAAGTCCGGCGTGGAGGACCCATAGATTGCCACCACGGGCACCCCGGCCGCCGCTGATACGTGCATGAGCCCGGAGTCATTCGTGACCACGGCGCGGCAGCGCGCCACGAGATCGACGACATCGCCCAGCCCGGTGCGACCACACAAGTTGACAGCCGCGCCGCCCGAACCCTGCGTGATGGCTTCGCCCAGTACAGTTTCCTTGGGCGAGCCGAATACCCAGCTGCGTACGCCGTCGCGCCCCAGCAGGCGGGCAAGTTGCGTGAAATATTCGACAGGCCAGCGCTTGGCCGGCCCGTACTCCGCACCCGGCATCAGTGCCACGGCCGGGCCGTCGGGCAATGCCAGCCGCACCGCAGCTGCCGCGCCATTTTCGGCGTCCGCCACCAACTGCGGTGGCAGGATGGCCGGCAGCGCGGTTTCCCCACGCGGGCCGGCCAGCGCCACGAAGCGTTCCACGGTGGTCTTGAGCCGCGCCTTGTCCAACGGCCGCAAGTCATTGAGCAAGCCCAAGCGTGCTTCGCGCGCGTAGCCGGTGCGCCGCGGAATGCCGGCGAAGAACGGCACCAGCGCCGACTTCCACGAATTCGGCAGCACGATGGCGCGGCTGTAAT
The DNA here is from genome assembly GCA_004298465.1 of Nevskiaceae bacterium. Lineage (GTDB taxonomy): Bacteria > Pseudomonadota > Gammaproteobacteria > Nevskiales > Nevskiaceae > SCRT01. The sequence continues at coordinate 111,138 of SCRT01000002.1, forward strand.
GACCGGCACGCAGCGAATGCCCCAGCGCCCGGCGCACGCCAAAGCCGAATTCACCGTGGCCGAGCGCCAGCTCGATGCCGCTCCGCACTTCCGGCATGCGTGCCACGATCGGCAGCGTCCAGCGCGGCGCGACGACGTCGATCACGCACGCCGCGTCGTCCACCCGCAGTCGGCGGAACAACGCCTGCGCCATCACCATGTCCCCCACCCATGCGGGGCCGACGACGAGGATGCGTGCGTTCACGGAATCGATCATTGCGGAAGACTGGGGGTGCTGGAAAATCGAGGCAGGATATCGCAGGTGCGCCCCCGGGAGCGAGACAAGAAGCCCGCACCGCAACAGCGCTAGCAGCCCCGTCCCGACCCACCGCTGCCGTCTGAATATCTGCTAGCCTGCGGGAAGGTTTGATTGCAGGTCGAACCAGAGCAAGGTCGCGCTTGGAGGGCGGTTTCATGATGAAGTCTGGTCTTTCAGGGTGGATGCTCGCGATGGCTCGCACGCTCGAAGACGAGGGTATCAACTACAAAGATATCTTCAACAGCGTCGGGATGGACCCCGCCTTCCTCGGTGACAGCAGCAACCGTTATTGGCAACGCTCGATGAGCAATTTATGGGCGGCAGCCGTTGCAGCGACCCATGACCCTTATTTCGGACTGCGCATGGCGGCTCACATCCGGCCTTCCACGTTCCATGTCCTCGGCTATGCAATGAGCTGCAGCTCGACCCTGGGGGCTGCCCTGCAGCGCTTTACCCGCTACGCAAAACTGGTTTCCGATTCCGCCACCATCTCGCTGACGAAGGAGCCGGAGGTATGGCACCTCAGCTTCAATCTGAACACCGGTGTTCCGTTGTTGCCCCAGAATATCGACGCTGTCCTCGCCGGGCTGGTCGCATTCAACCGCTGGATCACCGGGGAAGACACGGCACCCGAGAAAGTCCAGTTCCGTCACGCACTCGTCGGCGATCGTGGCGAATATGAAAAGCTGTTCCGGTGCCCGGTAGCATTCGATTGTGAAGAAGACTCGCTTACGTTCCACGCCTCCGACATGGATCGTCCGGTGTTATCAGCGAACGAGCCGCTTGCGGTGTTCCTGGACGACATGACCGTCCAGCACCTGGCCAATCTGTCGGGGCGCTTCTCCCGTGATGTTCGCGAGTGCCTGCTCAAGCAATTCCATTTCGGGGATACAACGAAGTCCCGGACCGCCAAACTCATGCACATGACGGAACGCACGCTGTCGCGCCGCCTACGGGACGAGGGCACGACGTTTCGCGACGTCCTTGACAAACTCCGCGAAGAACTCGCCTATGAATACATGCGCGACTCGGACGCCACGATAGAACACATCTCCTCGCAACTGGGATTTTCGGACGCCAGCACGTTCTCGCGCGCATTCCAGCGCTGGACGGGGCGCCGCCCCAGCAATGTCCGGCGAAACCTGACGGAACACAAGGCACAGGATGAGGAGTCCGCCTCCAGCACCACGCCCTGACGCGGAGCCCGCCTGCCCAAACATGCGTATCTTCGCGCCAATCACCCGATTTCAATTTGCCAGCAGCAGGCCTGGTTCCTCGATCACCCCAGCCAGTACTTCGATGAAAAGATTGGCATAGATTCCGTCGATGATGCGGTGGTCGTAGGACATGTAGATATCCAGGCAGGGCGCCGCAATAACCGCTCCATCGTGCACGACCGCCTGCGGGCGGATGCGCGACAAGCCGATGATCGCCGCCTGCGGATGGTTGATGATCAGTCGCCCGCCGGTCGTCTCCACCCGGCCATGGCTGCCGACGTTGCTGAGCGTGATGGTGCCGCCGCGCAGATCGGCAACCTTGATCTTCCGGTTGCGGGCCGCGTCTGCCAGGCGGTCGACTTCCGCGGAAATCTCGGCAAGATTCTTGTGTTGGCAGTCACGCACTACCGGCACCACCAAGCCATCGTCCGTATGGGCGGCGAAGCCGATGTTGATGGCGGGGGGGTAAACGATCTCATTCGTCGCATCGTCGAAGCTGCAGTTGAAGTTCGGGAACTTCTGCAGCGCTGGCACCATCGCCTTCATCACCATGGCCGTGAACGAGACGCGGGCGCCGAGCCGTTCCTGCAACAGCTTGCGCAATGTCACAAACCGACCCGCTTCGCAGCGATACGAACTGGAGGCGTGTGGAATGAGCGTGACTGAGCGTGCCATCTGCGCGGCCACAGCTTTCTGCAGCGTCGTTAACGCAACGCGGGTCTGGCCGGGTTCAGGTGAGATCGGAGTCGGCGTGTGTGCTTGCCCGGCGCCAACCCCACCATCATGAGCTCCGCCCGGCCGTGCAGTTCCGTGAGCCGTTGCCAGCAGGATGTCCTGTTGCAGAATCCGCCCGCGCGGGCCAGACCCGGCCAGCTGATTCAGATCCACTCCTTTCTCGCGTGCCAAGCGGCGGGTCGCAGGTGCAGCGCGAACATCGGCGGCCGGAACCGCGGCACTTCCTTCAGGCTTTGCGTTGACGCTTTCATCAATCGAGATTGTGGGCGCCGGTGCTGAATCTGCTTTGTCGGTCTCGACTGCGCGATGAGGACCCGCGGCCGCATGTACCTCATCTGTCTCGAAAGTCGCGATGACCGTTCCGACCTCCAGGGTTTCGCCTGGCTCTCCGGTCAGCTCCAGCACACGGCCGGTGCAGGGGGCGGTGATTTCCACAGCCACCTTGTCGGTCTCGATCGTGCACAGGGGGGCATCTTCGTCTATAACATCGCCCACCTTGACCAGCCACTCGCTAATCACACCTTCTGTCAGGCCCTCGCCAATGTCCGGCAGCTTGAATTCATAACGCATTGATTTCGCCATCAGAATTCGAAACCAAGCACGGCTTCGAACGCAAATTTCGCCCGCTCTACACCCGGCAGGTAGAATTCTTCGGTAGATGTGTCCGGGAACGCCACATCGAAGCCCGTCACGCGCTTCACGGGTGCCTTGAGCGAATCCAGCGCGTATTCGTTGATCAGCGCACTGAGCTCTGCTCCCGGGCCCGCCGTTCGGCGCGCTTCATGCACGATCACGCAGCGCCCGGTCTTCCGAACGGATGCCAGAATCGCCTCCACATCGAGTGGCACGAGGCTGACAAGATCGATGATCTCGATGCTCGCGTCGCACTGGCTGGCCGCTTGCGTGGAAACGTGCACCATGTTGCCCCACGTCAGCACCGTCAGATCCGTCCCTTCCCTTACCACGCGGCTTTTATCCAGCGGCAGAAAATAGTCGCCGGTGGGCACCGCTTCGCGGAAAGCGCGATACAGCCTGGAATGCTCCAAAAAGATCACTGGATCGTCGCAGCGCAGCGCCGACAGCAGCAACCCCTTGGCCTGACACGGCGTACTGGGGCACACGACCCGCACACCGGGCACGTGCATGAACCACGCTTCCGTGGATTCGGAATGGAACGGCAGTGGCTTGATGCCGCCGCCAAACGCGGCACGGATCGTCACCGGCACCTTGAATGCGCCACCGGTCTTCTGGTGGATGTTCGACAGGTTGTAGATGAACTGCCCCCAAGCGTTGTACATGAAGCTGAGAAACTGGACTTCCACCACCGGGCGCTCGCCGGCGATTGCCATGCCGACAGCCAGCCCCATGATGCCGTTCTCGGTCAAGGGCATGTCGATCACCCGATCCTCCCCGAATTCATCGAACAGACCGGCGGTCACCCGGAACATGCCACCCACCCGACCGATGTCATAGCCGACCAGCCTCACGTGGTCGTTGTTGCGCATCTCCTGACGCAGCGTGTGGTTGATGCTCGTGACGAGGTTCATTTCCTCCATGGCTGCATCGCTCATGACCGTGCCTCCGGAAGGCCGCCGCCATCGAAGTCGAGGAACGGATTGCGCCCTTCGAGCTCGGCCTCCAACTCCGCCTGCTGGTGCCGGAATTGCCAACCTTCATCGCCCGTCAGGCGGTTGAGGAACATGGTGTCCGGCGGTGTTGGCGGAACGGATTGCGCGCGTTTTACGGCGGCTCGCAATTCCGCCTCGATCCGCTTGCGCTGGGCAGTGCGGTACGCCTCATCCACGAGGCCGCGCCGCTCAATATATTTCTCGAAACGGCCGATCGGATCACGTTTCGCCCAGTAATGCAGCTCGGCATCATCCCGGTACGTCTGGGCATCGTCATTCGAGGTATGTGCCCGCATGCGGTAGGTTACGGCCTCGATCAGGCACGGCCCTTCCCCTCGGCGCGCAGCATCGAGCGCCGCTTTCGTTGCCAGGTAGACCGCGAACACGTCGTTGCCGTCCACGCGCCGGTGAGGAATGCCGTGTGCCACGGCTTTCTGCGCCAGGGTTTCGGCTGCGGTCTGCCGGCTCGTCGGTACGGAAATGCTCCAGCCATTGTTCGCGATGACGACAACCAGCGGCACTTTCAGGGCCCCGGCAAGCCCGAGACCATCGTGAAAGTCGCCTTCGCTCGTCGCCCCATCGCCGATGAATGCCAGCGACACCTGCGCCCGGTGATTGAGCTTGTCGGCCAGCGCCGCACCAGCCGCCAGCGGAATGTTCGCGCCCAGGAATACCGGAAACGGAGTACTGCGCAGCTTCGGCAGGTCTGCCGGATCCAATGGCAAGGCCGCGCGAACGTGCTCAGGCGCGTGTCCCAGCATCGCCGCAAATGTCCGGTCGATCGGGAAGCCCCAGTACATGAGTGCGCCCGCTTGGCGATAGGTCGGGTGCAGCCAGTCATTTTCCTGCAATGCAGCGCTGGCCCCGACACCGATCGCTTCTTCCCCGGGGCCACCGGCAACCACGCTGAACACGCCACGCCGCTGCAGCCGCAACGCCATGTCCTCGAACATGCGTGTCTTCACCATTGCCTCATGCCAATGCAACAGTGCCTCGCTGCCAATATCCGGCATGTCCCCGCACACCTCACCTTGCGGGTCAAGAATGCGTTCGAAATCTTCCTTCGCACGCTGCTCAGGCCACTTTGAGATGCTCATGATCTTCTATCCTTGCGCCGTCGCTGCCGCATCACGCCGATGGGCCGGCATGATGAATGCCGCCAACGCGGGGATCAGCACCAATGCGCCGACCATGTTCCACAGGAACATGAATGCCAGCAGAATGCCCATGCTGGCCTGGAACTTGATCGGCGAAAACGCCCACGTGCCAACCGCCACTGCGAGCGTCACGCCGATCAGCGCAACGATCTTGCCGGTCCAGATCAGCCCTTGTCGGTAAGAATCCTGCACGGACTCCCCGCGGCGGTGCGCGACCAGATGCTCGGTCAGCAGATACAGCGCATAGTCCACCCCGATGCCGACGCCCAACGCTGTCACCGGCAATGTCGCGACCGTCACGCCAATACCCAGTAACACCATCAAGGCTTCGCAAAGAATGCTCGTCAAGCCCAGCGGAATAACCGCAAGCAGGACAGCGCGCCAACTCCGAAAGGTGATGAAGCACAGGGCAATGACGGCGAGGTAGACATACAACAACATGGTGCGGTTGGCATTCGCCACGGCAATGTTCGTTGCCGCGCTGATGCCGGCGTTGCCCGCCGCCAGCAGGAACTTACGGTCGGGTTCGTCATGCTCGGCGGCAAACTTTTCAACTACGTCGACCACGCTCGTCAGCGTCGCTGCCTTGTGGTCGGTCAGGTAGACGATGATGGGCGTCACCGATCGCGCGTCGTTCAGCAGCGCAGCATCGGCCTGGTAGACGTAGTTGATTGCGTCCTGCACGACGAATGGACTGCGGTTGATCGTCTCCCACTTCAGCGAACCCTCGAAGTTCGCCGGCGTGAGCTCCCGCCCCAGGCTCGCCGCCGATACCGTGGTCTGAACACCAGGCAGGTCGCGCAGCTGTTCTTCCAGCCGGTCCATCTCGATCAGCGTCTTGAAATTGACGATACCCTGGTCCGGGGTCGCCACGATGACCGCAAGCTGATCGCTGGACAACGCGTAGTGTTTAGTGATGTAGCGGTTGTCCTGGTTGTAGCGGGAATTCGGCCACAGCTCGGGTGCCCCCGGGTCAAGATCGCCGATCTGCTGGTGGGACGCGATGACCCCACCTCCCGCGGCCAGCACGACAGCCCCCGCGATGACCCACACGGCCCGCCGCTTGATCGTCAGGCGCGTCAGCCACTCGACGACCGGATGATAGCCTTTCATTCGCGCCAGGCTCATGGCCGCAGCACGCTTGCTGACCCCGGTATAGGACAAGAAGATCGGGATCAGGATCAAGTTCGTAAAGATCAACACGGCAACGCCAATCGCAGCGGCGGCGGCCAGTTCACGGATGGCCGGAATGTCGATCACCGACAGCACGATGAACCCCACGGCATCCGCGAGCAACGCGGTGCACCCGCACAGGAACAGCCGCCGGAAGGTGTAGCGTGCAGCCACATATTTGTGCGCGCCGCGTCCCGTGTCCTGCTGGATCCCGTTCATCTTCTGGGAACCGTGCGACACGCCGATGGCAAATATGAGGAACGGTACGAGGATGGAATAAGGACCGAGCGTAAAGCCCAGCAAATCCATCAAGCCCAGTTCCCAGACCACCGCGACCAAAGTGCATCCAATGACGACGGCAGTACTGCGCCAGCAGCGCGTGTACATCCGCAATATGATCGTGATGATGAGCGCCGCAATCAGGAAATAACCAAGCACCTGCTTGACGGCATCGATCAAGTCCCCCATCAGCTGGGCAAACCCGATGATGTGGACCTTCACGCCATCGGCGTCGAATGCGTGCAGTGCCTCCATCTCCGAGTGAAACTTTGCATAATCCAGCGGTGCGCCGGTCTTCGGATCCCTGTCGATGAGCGGAATGTAAAGCAGCGTCGAACGGCGATCATTGGCCACCACCGAGCCCACGATCCCGGCGCGGTCCACGTTGCGCCGCAATTGAGCAATGCTGGATTCAGGAATAGGGCCCGATGAGCCAATGTCCGGTGGCATGACCGGGCCACCCTTGTACCCTTCGGGAGTGATTTCCGTCCACCGCAGGGCAGGCAGCCACAACGACCGCATGTACGCCCGATCCACGCTGGGCATCAGATAAATCTTATCGTTGATCTTTTGCAGGGTACGCAGGTAATCAGATTCGTAGATGTCGCCGTGAGTATTCTCGACAACAACTCGAATAGCGTTGCCAAGGCCGTTCAACTGGCCCGCGTAATGTTGATAGTTCTTGATAAATGCCTGGGACTGCGGCATGACTTCCTGATAACTCGCAGTCACACGCAAATGGCTGGCAAAGACGCCCAGCACCACAGTGATGACCACGCATGCCGCCACAATCAAGAGGCGATGCGTGAAAACCTGTCGTTCCAACCAACTGCCGCTACGCCGATCGAACTGTTCGAGCGTCTCGATATTGGCGTCGTGCGGGTCATGTGCATGAGCCATGCCGACTACTCCTTCAGTGTGCCGCGCCTGCAGCGCGCGTCGGATCCAGCATATGCAGCTGAACCCCGTGGAACCCGGTTGTCAGATAGCGACCTTGGCCGATCGGGCAAACTCCGGTGTATTGGCCATCGGTCCACTTTGGTTCGACGGAGAATTCACTGCCATCGGCATTGCCGATCAACGCGTCTCCCCTGACTGTCACAAGCACAAATCGATGTGCCGCCGTGTCATAGGTCCCCGCACTGATCGCCGCCGTTGTCGGCACCTGCACCTTCTCCCAGCTATCGCCGGCGTCAGTGCTGCGATAAACGGTTCCCTCGAGCCCAAAAGCCAGAACCACGGAATTCGAGCCCGTAATGCCGAAAAAGCTACCGTTGTATCTCGTCTGCAGCGGTTCGAAATCGCCGCTGGCCGGGTCGAGGCGAAACACCACGCCGCGCTCGGCAGCGATGAAGACCCGACCGGCAATACCTCGCACCGCATTGAGATTCAGCGCCGTCTTGCTGTGTACGCGCTCGAAGCCCGGCACCCAGGTCTTGCCGCCATCCGTCGTCAGCGCCAGGGTGCCGAAGGACCCCACGGCATACCCGGTTGAGGCATCCTTGAACCACACATCGAGAAACGGCAGATTCGGGCCATCGCCGAAATTCAGTGTGACGTCCTTCAGTGCCGCCGCATTGTCGGCAGCCGCACCTGAAGCCGGATGCCCTTCTTGCCCCTCGGATGAGGCTTCGTTGTCTATCCGCGATTGATAGAACCGTTTGAATTGATCGAGCGCGATCCGGCCATCGAGCTGCTTCACCCACGTCTTGCCGGCATCCGTGGTGTGCAGGATCACACCGCTGTGTCCCGTTGCCCAGCCTTCCATTGGTGACACGAAATACACGGACACAAGATCTTCCTGGACCGGAACTTCGCTCTGGGTCCACGATTTTCCTGCGTCGTCGGAATACATGGCCACCCCTCGGAGTCCGACAGCGATGAGCCGGTCTCCAGCCCGCGCCGCGGCAAGCATGGGCCGCGTCGCCACGTGGCTCCTGGCAAATGCCGGATGATCGAGCGGATCGACAAAGCCGGCGGCCTGCACCGAACCCAACGCGCCGCATGCGATCAAGCCGCAGACTATCGCCACCATACGCCAGCGCATGGACAATCCGAATGAGGTGGAATTCACGGAATTTACCTTGGATGTACCGGCGGGCCGTTGCCGGCCCGCCGGTCGTGTCCGGTTACCGGACGTTTGCAGCACCCATTTCGTCGGGCGTCAGGTTGAGATGCAAGCCCTTCGGCGACGTATACGACTTGACATAGTTGCCGGGCTGGTTGCGATCGGTATTGATCACGACATAATTGCCATCGTGGAAGTTGTAGGTCACGAACGTATCCATGTTCATGCCTCCGACATCGTAGGCTGGGAATACCAGATTCTGGGTTTCACGCCACGGTTTGCCGGACTGGTCGTAGGTCTCGGCGAGGATGATGGCCCAGCTATCCTCGTCCACGAAGAACACGCGCTTGCTGTACGCATGACGAGCGTCGGCCTTGAGGGTCGCCACAACTTTCCAGACGCGATGCTTTTCCCAGCGCATGGCGGAAGGATCCACGTGTTTCGGCCCCAGCGTCTGCTTGGCCGATTCCGTGTTCGTGATCTTGAAGTTGTTGTACGGGATCAACAGTTCCTGCTTGCCTTCAAGCTTGAAGTCGAAGCGATCCATACGTCCAACGAAACCCCACGGCTCGTCCCAGAACAGGATCCCGTCATAGGCGGCCATCGGCACGTCATAGGAAAAATCCGGAGCACGGCGGACCCGGCGCTGGCCCGGCGTGTAGAACCAGATCGGCGGAGTCGCCGCGGCGTCCGGCAGGTAGTAGTTCAGGAAATCGACCCCGGCAGACGTCGGCGGCGAAGTCAGCAGGGTATTGAATCCGTAGACGGCGTCATATACCTGTTTGCGAAAATCATCGCCCGGTGAAGACCACGGATGCATGTAGTAGGCCAGGAAGCTTGGCAGCGCATTCACATTGCCAGTGGAATCGACCATGTAGGAGTTGCAATTCATCAGGGAGATGGCCGGCGCATAACGGAACATGTTGTTCCACATGACCTGGTAACCATTGCCCTTGTCCGGGATCGGGAACGGGACGCCCTGGAACGGGAGCCCACCCGGCGCCGTTCCGATGACCTTGTCGCCTTCGACCTTCCCCGCCAGCTCCGCTGTCGTAGCATTCTTGACAGTATTGTCAATGAACCAGGGAGCATAGCTCATCGAGCGATGCGATGGATAGACCTGTATCGCGTAGTCCGGGAACTGCCCGAAAAGGCTCAAGGTACCCGGCGACAGAAGTGCCTTGTACTTGTCCAGATTGTCATGCGTAATGACATATGCCGGCTTTTCACCAGCATAAGGATCAAGGTAATGTTGGGCGTGCGGCTTGAACCCGGCAGGCGCCTTCGTCAGCCCCCCCGTATAAGCCGGGATGGAACCGTCCGCATTGGCCTTTGGATCAGCACCGAATTTCGTCAGCGTCGTACCAAGCGCAGCAGCTTGGGCATCCGACACCTTAGCCATTGCCGATGGCGTAAATGAGCACGCAATGGCAGCGCTCAATGCGCACAATCCCAGGGAAACGAATCTACTTTTGATTTTCATGATTTCTGATTCCTCAAATTAACATCAATCAACTCAGAACGAGGTCTTGAACACGATGGCAAGCCAGCCTTTGTCGTTCAGAGCCAGTGCGCCATTACCCCCCGTACCGGCGTAGCCTCCAATCGGGCCCGGCACCCTCTCCCCATGGTGGTAGTAATAACCGTTATAGGCAATCATCAGCGAACTGTTCGAGTTGTATGTTGCCCGCAGTCCGAGCGAATACAATTTCGCTCCTTGAGCATAGAAGGCACCGGCAACATATGCAGGATTGCCATTCAGGCCGATCGTTAGGGACATCGGCATGTCCAGGTTCACGTTGGGGAATACCTGCAGCCAAGTTGGATCGAACAGAAATGCCGCGGCAAGCGCGTTCCGTGTGGCACATCCATCCCATTTATTGCCAGTCGGGCATCCGGCATAACCGATCCCGTTGTACATATCCGCATTGCCCGAAACCCGCAGCAAATGCGTGTATGTCGCTTCAACGATCAGAGCGCCGGTATCCCAGAATGGGGTCTTCGGCAAGGTAACCAAACCATTCACAAGGACATTGTACAGATCGCCCGAAGCACCCCTGAAATCAGGTGACGGTCCAAGTGCTGTAGTCAATGCCGTATTCTGTCGATAAGAAGTTTCCGCGCCAAGACTCAAAAGGCCTATCGTCCGTTCATAGCTTAAGCCCATCAGTTTCGTTCTTTGTGCATAGTTCATCGTCAACGCCGCCGGCAAGCCCGGCGCCGGCGTTATGACAGTCCACGGATGCGGATCGTTGAACTGACGATAGTAGAAACCAATCGGGCCGTTTGCCCAGTCCGGCGACCATATTGCACGCAACCCGTAATCAGGTGACTGGGGGCGGTTGTCAATCCCGACCGGCAGCCCTAGCGCACCACCTTGGTTCGGCCCCTTGTACAGGATATCGAACGGACCAAGATACGTACCACCTTCCGGGTAGCGGTTGCTTCGATTCTCAAGAAAATACTGTGCAGTCAAGGATAGTTCTGGCAGCACGTTGAGTGTCATCATGACCTGCCCACGTGGCAGGTAAAGCTCCTGCAATTCCGAGCCCGGCTGCGCGAAGGCCTTGTAATAATCGACTGAATTCTGGCCATACGCGATATTGGAGAACCCGAAGAAAAATGAATTTCCCCAGTATTGCGTGAAACGTCCGGCCTTCAGGTAATACGGCATGTCGGCAACACGGCCGTTGTAAAACGCAAACGCGTCCAGCCACTCCGCTCCCTGAACAGTATATTTGTACGTCGTCGATGAATAGCGGTTGTTCTGATAAGTTGAAAACGAAGCAGGAAACGCCGGATTCGTCTTTACGCTGGCATCGTATGCAAAATCTTTCCAGCCAGATCCGGAAATTCGTATACCGGCATGATGCTTGTATACTGCGGTGAACGCCAGGATCGCATTCGATCGATTCGTGACAATGTCACCTTGATCGAATTTGTAATCACCCTCGGCAAAAAATGGATTGTTGCCGACCCCGGGGATACGATTCTGAAGACGGAACCCCAGCGTATGCTGGAATGTCGTATCCAGATTGACGACCCAGTCGGGGTTCGACTTAAACAGCTTCATGGCATGTGCTGGCGTTGCCATGACGCAAGCAGCGGCGGCAATCGCCACCCCAACCTTGATCATCGGCAACTTGTTTCGATCGAATCTATTCATATGATGTCTCCCTCATCCACGATTGAAACTTCACTCACCCGTCCGCATCAGGACAAAACCTGTCCTTCAACGTTCGACTCGTCGGATGCCGACGTACCGTCCGCATCCTTTCCTGCAGTACCTTGCACCAACAAGGCCACTTCCGGCGATTGACACACGTCAATCACCTTCCAGATCCGCACGATCAATGTTCTTTTCATCCAGATAAGCCCTAAAGCCGATCTTGAAATCAGCAATCACGGCCCTCGAACTGTCCCGCTCTGCAATCGTGTTGAACCAGCCCCGCAAGCCGTTGATCTTGTCAATGATCGACCAGCGATAGACCGCACGCGTCAAGCGATCAACCAGGTTCAGACAGTAGAAGCTAAAGATATCGGCATTCGTGATGGACTTACCCACCAGGTATGGCCTGAATTCAGCAAGCCCTGCCAACGCCCGCCCACCACGATCGATTGTCAGCTGTGCGGTATTGACGACAGCGGCGCTATTCGTCGCCCCCATGAATACGCCCGGATACAAACTCCGCGCAGGCGCTTCGATGTAACACTGCACGACGTTCATGATCTGGCGGGTACGAGCACGCTGAAATGCATCGCGTGGATACAACGCCGGGACCGGTATCGTGTCTTCCAGATATTCGAGAATCGCAACGGTTTCCGCGATATAACCGGAAGGCGTTTCCAGAACCGGGATCTTCCCCATCGGGTTCATTGCAAGAAACTCTGCCGATCCGCTGGCGCGCGTACCAACCAGCTCGAAATCGACCTTCTTCTCGATCAATGCCGCATGAACCGCATCGAAGTAATTGCTGACCGCATGACCATGCAGCCGCAAGGGGCTTGTGTCTGTCATGTCGCAGCCCCCGCATCCATGTCGAAGATCTTGCCGGGGTTCAATATCCCTTGCGGATCAAGAGTCTGCTTCAGCTGCCGCATGAGCCGCAGTTCTTCCGCATTGCGCGTGACAGAAAGCCAGGGTTTCTTTTCCAGGCCTATGCCATGCTCTGCAGAAATCGACCCCCCGATTCCGGCGAGCGGCTCGTAGATGCACGCCTCTACCCGAGTGCGGTCATCCGCCCCCCCCGCTCCGACAGCGATGTGCAGATTGCCATCGCCCACATGCCCAAGGAAAGCGATCGACCCTTCTGGCCATGCGGACTTCACCCGCTGGCGCACAACATCCATGTAGCCGGCCATGTCGCCAACCGGCAGTGAAATGTCGAAAGCGTAGAACGGCGAGAAGTCCCGAACGATATGCTGGAGGTCCTCGCGAATGATCCAGATCGCTTCGCGCTCGCGGTCGGACTTCGCCACCACCACGTCATCGGCGATGCCGATTTCAACGGCCGACATCAGCGCCTGTTCAAAAGCCGCGGTGTCCCGGTCCTGATCGCAGCCCAGGGATTCGACGATGACATAAAGCGGCCGGTCCGTCGGCAGCGGCGGCGCGTGGCGGCCGGAGGTGGTGTTCACGCGGTAGAACGCGTTGTCCATGAGCTCAAAAGCGCTCAAGCTCCCACCGAGCGAAGCGTCCATGTGCCGGAGAAGCCGCGCCACCTGTTCAAACCGTGTGGCACATACGAGAGCAGTGTTGCTGCTCGTGGCCTTCTCGCGCAGCCGCACCACCAGCCGCGTGATGACGCCCAATGAACCTTCGGAGCCGATGAACAACTGCTTCAGGTCATAGCCGGTGTTGTTCTTGATCATGTGGTTGAGCGAGGAAATCACGCGCCCATCCGCAAGTACCGCCTCCAACCCCAGAATCTGTTCACGCATCATTCCGTAACGAATGACCCGTTCCCCGCCCGCATTCGTGGACGCATTGCCGCCCAGTTGACAGGAACCGCGACCGCCCAGATTGATGGGGAAGAACAGCCCCTGGCGGGCCGCCTCTTCCTGCAGGGTCTGGAGGATGACCCCGGCTTGTACGGTCGCTGTCCGGTTAACGGTGTCGATCTCCTCGATCGCCTTCATGCGCTCCAGGGACAACACCACATCTCCGGGCCGGGTCTGGGTGGCGCGCACCCAACCCGACATCCCGCCCTGCACGACGACGGGCTGGGAAGCAGCGTGACAGATCTCCATCACACGGGAAACTTCCGCAGTCCTGGTCGGTCGAACCAGGACGTCGGCTTCGATGCGCGACATGAAGACACCCGGGTTGCGCGTACTGACATCGTCGCCCGTCAGAACCCCGTCCGGACCCAGGAGCTCCAGCAGCGCAGCGACCACACGCTGCGATACGCCCTTGCGGGGTGCCGCCGTGGCTGCTTCTGTTGGATCACCTTGGGCTGCAAACATTCTTCACCTGCGCTTTCGCGATTCATCGGACTTCAAATCGAATATCCGGAATGTGCAGCGCACACGCCATGGCGTCTTGGCCCGGCAAACGAACATTTCGTGCCAAAATCGATTCGTCTGGACACTCACCGACGACGGCCCTCGATACCAGGTGTTCCCGGCAGCCACACGATTCAAGCCGGCGGTGGGCAAATGGCACACCGCAATCAACTGCTGATACGGCAATCCCCTGCAGGACGTGCGACTGGATTGAAGGGCCATCACACGCCCCCGCACCGCGGCGGACCCAGTCGGGACGATGCCCTACTTCGATCGGAACCCTGCAGGACATGCCAAGTCGGAAGCTCTCCCGACTGCCGCAGACGATCAGCGCCGGGTGCTGCCCCGGCATCGCGAAGCGCCGGAAGGTTAGCTCAATCCGCCATCGCGAGTTCGATGGCCTTGAGCGACGTGCCCGTGCTCCAGCCGCCATCCACGAGCAGCGTCTGGCCCGTAATGTAGGACGCGTCATCGCTGACCAGAAAATGGATGGCGGCGGCAAGTTCTTCCGGTTTGCCAAGTCGACCCAGCAGAGCGAATACCGCGGTATTTTTCGCCACCATGTCGGGCGCCTCAGCCATCGCCAACGGCGTTTCGATGATGCCGGGGCAGATGCAGTTCACGCGGATTCCCTGCGGCCCGTATTCCACCGCAGCGGTTTGCGTGAGCGCGATGATGGCGCCCTTGGTGGCGGAATATTCACCCCAGCGGACGAAGCCGCGCACGGCGGTGATGGAAGAGATGTTGACGATCGCGCCGCCCGCGGGCATGCGCGCCGCCGCTTCCTTGATGCCGATCTCGGTGCCCAACTGATTGACGCGCCAGAGCTTTTCGGAACGCGCCGGGTCGGCTTCGGCCAGCAAGTGACCGGATGCGATCGCCGCGTTGTTGACCATGATGTCCAGCTTGCCGCTGTGCGCGCAGACGGCGTCGCACAAGCTGACGATCTCTTCCGGGCGCGACACGTCGGTGCGCCGGTAGTGCGTGCCGGAGCCGATGTCATCGGCAATGTCCGCAACCCAGACTTCCGCGCCGGCACGCTTCAAGCGGCGCGCGGTTGCTGCACCGATACCCGATGCGCCGCCGGTGACGATCGCGGTTTTTCCAGTCAAGTCGAACATGGCCGAACCCTCTTCTTCACGAAGCATTCGTCAACGCGGACTCAGGCCGCGGCTGCCGCAAGCGTCTTGAGCGGCGTGCCGCCGTCGGCAAGTGCCTCGCGGTCGATGACGGCTCCGGCCCTGACGAGATTCTTGCCCTGGACGAAGTCACGCATCACGTTCACGCAGTCCAGCGCGATGACACGGCCCTGCTTCAGGTACACGACCGAAAAGGTCCCGGAATCCAGGTCGCCCCGTACCACGGCATCGTCATGGCCCGTGGACAAGCCCACCGTCTTGAGATGCAGGTCGTATTGATCCGACCAGAACCACGGCAACGCCGCATAGGGCGCCGGCTTGCCGATGATGCACTGCGCCACGACGGTGGCCTGATCGTTGGCATTCTGTACCGACTCCAGACGGATCGGTGCAGACCCCGCGGCAAAGCGGTTGATGTGCGCGGCACAGTCGCCCAACGCGTACACGTCGGGCAGTGCCGTGCGGCAGTATTCGTCCACCTTCACACCGTTGCGGCATTCCAGCCCGGCGTCGGCCAGCGGGCTGGTGGCCGGCACGACACCAATCCCGACGATCACGAGATCCGCCGGCAATTCACTGCCATCGGCCAGACCCACGGCCGTCACCTTCCCGTCCCGCGACGTCAAATGGTCGACCAGGGCGCCGAGTTTCAGGTCCACGCCGTGCCTGCGGTGCTGCGCTTCGTAGAAGCGCGACAGCGCCTCACCCGCCACGCGCGCCAGCACGCGGGTCTGTGCTTCGACGACCGTCACGGCCTTGCCGAGCTTCGTCAGCACCGCAGCCGCTTCCAGGCCGATGTAGCCGCCGCCAATGACGACCACGCGCCGCACTTGCGGCAGCTCCGCCATCACGCGGTCTATATCCGCACGCGTGCGCACCACGTGCACCCCGGCCAGCACGTCGCGCTCGCAGGGCAGACGGCGGGGGGAAGCACCCGCCGCCCACACCAAGGTGCCGTACTCGATTTCAGCGCCTTCACTGGTGCGGATACGGTGTGCCTGCGGGTTTACCGAGACGACGCGCTGGCCGAGCCGCAGGTCGATTTCATGCCCGGCCCAGAAATCCCGCGGGCGCAGCAAAAGCTGTTCGAACGGCTTGTCCCCGGCCAGGTAGTCCTTCGACAGCGGCGGGCGTTCATAGGGGAACTCCGGCTCGTCGCCGATCAGGGCGATGGAACCCGTGTAATGCTCGCGGCGCAGCGCCGCGGCGACTTGTGCCCCGCCCTGCCCGGCACCGACGATGACAACATCGCGTTGATCCATAGCGTTCTCCTTGGTCCGCGCCGGCTCAGTCTTCCGGCGCAATCTTCACGTGCAGGTCGGCCAGTTCCTCGCGGTAGCGGATCTGGCACGACAGACGGGAAGTCGGGCCGCGATGGTCGGAGCCGTCCAGCAAATCGTTCTCGTCGTCCTTCATCGGCCCCAGCCGGGAGAAGTCTTCCGGCTCGACATAGACATGGCAGGTGGAACATGAACAGGTTCCGCCACACAGCGCGAGGATTTCCTCGACACCGCCAGCGCGCATGGTCTCCATCAGGCTCTGGCCGGGTTCGGCCTGCAGATCGATCTGGTCCCCCTCGCGGGTTTCAACGTAAAGCGTTCCCATCCCTTTCGTCCTCGGCTGTTCAGGAAGAGAGACAGTCTGCAGATTCACCGTCTGCGTGCAAGAGAGATCGTCAAAGGCCATATAGATTTCCCATCCATATATTGTCGTTACGGACACAGATCCGGGGTTTTCCGGAATCCCACCCGCGCAACGTGAACCTGTACCACCGGCCACCATGCCGCTAGATTGTTCATCGCCATCGGCGCACGCCACCGCCCAACGTGTCAGGTCATGTCTTTACGCGCCATTTTCCGCAACCCAAACGGATTCCGGCATGCGCGCGCAGCAGGCCATGGCGCGTTTTGCCTGCCGCTGGCAGAACCCGCCATGGCCTGCCCGCCACGGCCACGATATGTTCACGTGACACCATTAGAGGAGAGCACGCATGAACAAGGATTGGGCACAACACTGGATCGGCCTGTTCGCCGACCGCACGGATGAACTGATGTCGCTGTACTCGCCACGGTTCGAGTTCGACGACATCAACTTTGGTCTCCACATCGAGAACGATCTGGCGGCCTTGCGCGAATTCTTTTCCGGCTTCGTCATCAAGGATCGCAGCACCGCGTACAACGATTTCGACGTTTTCGACTACGTCGGCGACGACCGGCTCGGCTCCTTCCAGTGGACCTGGGAAGCGAAGCACGCCGGCGACTTCCTCGGCGTTCCCGCCGCGGGCAAGGTCACGAAAACGCGCGGCGTCACCGTCATGGGCTGGGACAACGGCAAGATCGTTCTGGAACGCAGCATCTGGGACTCCACCCCGGTCCTTCGCCAGCTCGGCGCGATCGGATAACCCGCATGACGGACCGTAGCGAAGATCTGTTTTCCCTCGCCGGCAAGACGGCGCTGGTCACCGGCGGCGCTAAGGGCATCGGTGCGCTGATCACCCGCACCCTGGTGGACGCCGGGTGCAACGTCATCGTGGCGGCGCGCTCGGCAGCGGCCGGGACCGACATGGAAGCGACGCTGGCGGAGGTGCCGGGCCGCTGCCGCTTCGTGGCATCGGATCTGTCCACTACCGCCGGCGTGCAGGCGCTGGCCGCCAACCTGTCGGAGACGCTGCCGGCGCTCGACATTCTCGTCAACAACGCCGGGACTTTCGACGCCGCGCCGCTGGAGGCAACGTCTGCCGAACGCTGGGACGCGGTGCTGACGCTGAACCTGCGCGCACCGTTTTTTCTGATCCAGGCGTTGCTGCCCCTGCTCACGGCCCGTGCGACCGCGGCCGAACCCGCGCGCATCGTCAACATCGGCTCCATCGGCGGGTTGATGCCGCAAAGCAACGGTGGCGCCTACGCCTACGGTTGCAGCAAGGCCGCGATCCATCAGCTGACACGCATGCTCGCCTCGGATCTGAAACCGCGCCATGTCAACGTCAACGCCATCGCGCCCGGCTATTTCCCGAGCGACATGACGAACGGCTTTTTCGCAGCCGTTCCCGGCCTGCGCGACAAGATGCTGGAGAGCATTCCGGCCCATCGTTTCGGCAGCGCCGAAGACATCGGGGGCTTCACCGTCTTCCTGTGTTCGCGCGCCGGCGCCTACCTGACCGGCAGCATCACCGCGCTGGACGGCGGCTTGCTGACCGCCGCGCAATGACCAAGGAAATGCCCATGATGCCCGTCACCACGGTGGCCTTGATCGCACGCCGCCCGGAGCTGAGCCCTGAACTGTTCTCGCGCTACTGGCGCGACGTGCACGGCGTGCTGGCAGCGCGCATTCCGGGCTTTGCGTCCTACGTGCAACATCACCTGGCCGCACCGCTGGAAGGCTTGAACCTGCCCGGTTTCGCCTGCGACGTGCCGCAAGGCGTGCGCTTCGACGGTTTCGCCGAAGTGGGCTTCAGCAGTGAGGAAAACCGCGCCGGCCTCGCGCAAAGCGACGTGGCCGGAATGATCCACGAGGACGAGCAGAACGCGTTCCGCGCGACGCTGCTCTACAACCTCGCGCGCGGCGCCGGCCAGACGCTGCTTGACGAACGCGTACCCGATACGGGCACCGCCAACGATTCCCGCTGCTCGGTCGTCGTGTTGCTGGGCCAGCACGCGGCTGGAAACGATGCAGACCAGGACGCGGAGACGCTGTGGCCGGCGCTGGCGCGGCATCCCGGCGTGCTGGGCATCCACCACTACGCGCTGGCCTCCGGCAATCCGCGCGACTGGGACACACCCAACGTCGCCCATGGCGATACCAACACGCCGGCCTATACCGCCATCGCAATCGTGAAGGCCCGCTCGCAAGCCGCGTTTGTCGCCGCACTGGCGTTGGCCTGCGCCCGCAATACAGCGCCAACCTCAGCTGGCAGGCCGCTGCACGTCTATCCGGTCAGCGCCAGCTACGTGATGATCGACCGCGGCCAGCCCACGCTGCTCGCGCTGCGCGGGGCAAGCGCCCAGCAGACCATCGACGTCGTCGGTGCGCGCAACCAGTGCAGCGCGGCCGTACTCGAAAAACTCTACGGCCTCGCGCCGGCCATGCGCTGAAAGCACCGCTTGGAAGTACGCCGTTCAGCCGCCCGACTCGGCCTTGAGCGCAGCCCCCACATCGCCCACCACGTGCTGCACGTAGAGCGTACGATGCACGATGCGCCAGCCTTCCGGGCGGCGTTCCACCCGGTCCACATACTCACCCCACACCGTCATGGTCTGGCCGGCATAAGCGTCCTTGCCGGCGTGCGTAGCCTGCAGATAACAGCGCGCGCGGGCGACATCGGCGGATGAACACTCGACCCGCATGTTCGTGATCATGTGCTGGGTGGCGCCACAGCGGCCCAGGAAATACGCGATCACACCAACCAGGGCGGGCCGGCCTTCAAAGACACCAATGCCGCGGTAATCCGCCACGGCATCGGCACTGAAGACCTGCTCCAGCGCCGGCCAGTCGCGGCTGTCCAGTGCGGTGGCATAGGCCAGCAGAAGGTCTTCAACGGCGTGTCGCCTGACCAGGCCATCGAGCGCGTTCATATCGGTGTCATCCTGTGCTCCTCAGAGGGCGACGAGGACGTCATCGCCCTCCACTTTCACGGTGTAATGCGCGAGCTTGAAGCCGGGATCATCCAGGCATTCGCCGGAATCGAGGTGGTATTGCATGCCATGCCACGGGCACGTCACCACGCCATCCTCGACATCGCCTTCGTCGATCGGCCCGCCGGCATGCGGGCACACGGCGGTAACTGCTTCAAAGGTTCCAGCCACGCGGAAAATCGCCACTGGCTTGCCGTCCACCACTACCCTTTTACCCACGCCGTCGGTGAAATCGGACACGGCCGCGACGCGTTTGAAGACTTTTTCCGAAGCTGCTTCACTCATTGGAATCTCCCCGCTCAGTAACGGTTGGAAGGAAAGTGCTTGATGTCGAGCTGGTCGAACATCCCGGCATACCCCAGTGCCATGGGCATGTCCCACTCCAGCATGCTGTAGGGATGGCCGGCATCGAAGGCGCTCGCCTCGTCCAGTTCCTTGAGCGTGGCGGCATTGAGCACCAGTTCGGCGGCCTTGAGGTTTTCCTGCATCTGCGCCACCGATGTGGCACCACCGACGGGGATGACGCCGTGCGCCATGACCCACGCCAGCGCCACTTGCGCAGAAGCAACACCCAGCCGGTCGGCCACCGCATCGACGGCCAGGGCGATGTTGCGGTTGCGCTCGGTCAGCGCCTGCAACTGCATGGAATCCATGCGCACCGGCCCGTTGCGCTGCTGCTGCCGGGTGTATTTGCCACTGAGAATGCCGCCCGCGATCGGCGACCATGCGGTGATGCCGATGTCCAGGGCCTTCGCCATCGGCAGGTGCTCACGTTCGATGGAACGCTGCACGAGGCTGTATTCAAGTTGCATGCAGGCGACCGGTGCCAGCCCGCGCAGCTCGCTGAACGCCTGCGCACGCGACACGATCCAGGCGGGCACATCGGACAGGCCGACGTGGAGAATCTTGCCGGCCCGCACTGCGTCATCCAGTGCCCGCAGGACTTCTTCCGCCGGCGTCGTGAAATCCCACCAGTGCACGTAGTAGAGGTCGATGTATTCCACCCCCAGGCGCTTCAGGCTCGCGTCCAGCGACCGCACCAGGCTCTTGCGGTGCATGCCCGCGGCGTTCGGGTCGCCGCTGCCGGGGATGGCATTCGCGTACTTCGTGGCGACCACGAAACGCTCGCGATCGCTTTTTATCAACTGCCCGACGATCTGCTCGCTCTCACCGCCGGTATACATGTTCGCGGTGTCGATGAAGTTGCCGCCCGCTGCCACGTAGGCGTCGAATACCGGCCGCACGTCGGCTTCCGACCGCGTCCAGTCGGCGCCAGAACCGAAGGTCATGGCGCCGAGCGCCAGCTTCGAGACGCGCAGTCCGCTGCGCCCGAGGATCGAGTATCTCATCGCCGCTCCGGGCCTCAGGCTTTGTCGCCGAGCGACGGGTTGTTGCGCCACGCTTCGTCCGGGTACGGGATCACCCCCAACTGCATCGCAAATTCACGGAAATTCCAGTGCGTGCGGCAGCGCACGATCTTGCCGTCGCGGTAGAACTGTGTGGTCGTGCCGCGCGTGTAGGTGGTCTTGCCCTTGGCCGGAATGCCGAAGAAGTCGGCGTTGTGGCCCGCCTGCCACACCCATTGCATGTAGCCCCACTCGTCGTACTCGAAATCGTTGCCAATCAGGATGTTGTTGGCAAGGCGATCGAACTCGCCGGCATCCCAGCCCGGCAGCGGCCCGCCCTTGCGGATCTGCGCCTTCGAACGCGGCGCGGCAGGGCCGCCGTCATAGCTGATGACCTCGAACTTGTGGACCCCAAACGGCGACGTCGGGCCCGAGTTGTTGAACACCACGAAGGCCTTGTAGAGTTCTTCCTTCGTCGTGATCGTCTGCATGAACTCGATGTCTTCCCAGAGGAAATCGTCGGCGTAATAACTGAGGACTTCCTCGGCCCCCTTCTCGAAGAACGCGGTGACCCAATCCTGGGCCGAGGCGAGATTCTTGCTGCAGCGGCCGCCGGCCGGCACAGCAGCGCCGGCATCGATGCTGGGGTGCGTGCCGGCGCGCAAGGCACCGAGTACTTCGCGCTGCCGGAGAAGCAGGTGTTCGTCATGGACCTGGTGTGCGTAGAGAATGTGCATCGCGTGCCCTCCTTGTGGGTTGAGAAATTCTGACAGTGCCGGTTGTATCGTCCCGCGTCGGGCGGTGTCCACGACTTTAAAAGTCGTTGCGCGGCAAATCATGACAAGTTGGCACCCACGCCGAGTATTTGTCACGCCGGGTTTGTCGCTGGCACGTTTCGCCATTCAGCCACACGACCCAACAAGGCAATAGTCTCCGCACCTGGATGCGATGCGTGGCGCCAGAAGCTGTGCACAAACCACGCACGAACCCCATGTACCGGCCACTGCATTGGCCACCAAATCTGGAGGGACACCATGAACGAGCAAGCGACCGCCACCCATCCGACCGACGAACGGATCTACGACCCACTGGACCCGGTGGTCAAGCAGGACCCCTACCCCTACTACACGAAGCTGCGTGCGACGGAGCCGGTGAAGTGGATGCCGAGCCTGAAGGTTTTCGCCGTCGCCAGCTGGAATGAAGTCGACGCGCTCCTGAAAGACCCCAAGGTCTTCACGTCCACGCAGTTCTGGCCGGAATTGCTGGGTGAGTTCGACCCGGTCCCGGAAGTCCCGCCCATGATCTCCATGGACCCGCCCGACCACACCAAGCTGCGCAAGCTGGTCAACAAGGCGTTCCTGCCATCGAAGATCATGAAGCTGCAGCAACGCGCCACCGACATCGCCAACGAGCTGATCAACGACATCGAAGCCAAGCACGGCAGGGAAGGGAAATTCGACTGGGTGTGGGACTTCACCGCGCTGTTCCCAGTGACGGTGATCTCCGACATGCTGGGCGTGCCCACCAAGCGCCGGGCCGAGTTCAAGGTGTGGGTGGACGACACGCTGGCCGCCGCGAACCGCGCCGCCTATGGCGAGGCGCGGCTCAGCGAGATCCGCGGGCATTCGCATGAGCTGCGGACGTTCTTCGAGGAACTCTACGACGAGCGCGTCAAGAATCTCGGCGAGGACATGATTTCCTCGCTCATCCAGGCCGAAGTGGATGGCAAGAAGCTAACCCGCATCGAAGTCATCCAGATGTCCATCCTGCTGCTCATCGGCGGGGTCGAGACCACGACCAACCTGCTCGGCAACACCATGGTGCGGCTGCACAAGAGCCCGGATGTCTACAAACGCGTCCGCAACAACTTCGACGACATCAAGCCGTTGCTTGAAGAAGTGCTGCGCTTCAACCCGCCGGTGCAGATGATCTTCCGCCACACGCTGGAAGACACCGAACTGCACGGCGTCAAGATTCCCAAGGGCTCCGCGGTCATGCCGCTGTTGGCCTCCGCGAACCGCGACGAGACGAAATTCAAGAACGCCGGCGTGTTCGACATGGATCGCCAGCTCGAAGTCCCGTTGCAGACTTTCGGCCAGGGCCCGCATTTCTGCCTCGGCAACTTCCTGACGCGCATGGAATCGCGCCAGGCGCTGGAAGTCGTGTTCTCGCGCTTCGAGGAACTGGATCTGATCTCCGATGAAGTGGAGTGGATCGACTCCTACTTCGCCCGCGGGCCACACACCTTGCCCGTACGCTACAAGCTGCGCTGACATCCGCCACTACCGGAGAACGCGCCGACATGAAGCGCCTCGACGACTGTTTCAACCTGGCGGATTTCCGCGACGCCGCACGACAGCGCTTGCCAAGCGCGCTGTTCCACTACATCGACGGTGGTGCAGACGATGAACTCACCGTCCGCAGCAACACCACCGCCTTCGATCATTACCGGCTGGTGCCCAACTACCTGCGCAGCATCAGTGACATCACCACGGACCGGACCGTGTTCGGTTGCCACGTCGATTGGCCGGTCCTGCTTTCGCCTACCGGGCTCAACCGGGCATTCAACCCGTCCGGCGAGATCGCCGTCGCGCGCGCTGCAGCAGAGGCCGGTACCACCTACGCGCTGTCGGGCATGGGTACCACGAGCATCGAGGAGATCGGCAAGGCAACTACGGCACCGAAGATCTTCCAGCTCTACCTGTTCAACGACGATGCGCTCAACTTCGCGCTGATCGACCGTTGCAAGGCCGCCGGTTTCAATGTCCTGTGCCTGACGGTGGACTGTATCGCCGCCGGCAACCGTGAACGCGACCTGCGCTGCGGGCTGACGGTGCCGCCCACACTGAACCGCCGCAACCTGTTCGGCTTCACGAGGCATCCCCTGTGGTGCCTGCGTTACGCCGCCAGCGAACGGATGACGATGCCCAACATTCCCACCACCGACGGCAACGGCAGCATCGGAACGCTGGCGAGCTACTTCGCACAGAAGATGGAGCAGAACATCACCTGGCCGGCCGTCGAAAAGCTGATGCGCCGCTGGGATGGCCCGTTCGTCATCAAGGGCCTGCAGTCTGTCGCGGATGCACGCGACGCCGCGACCGCCGGCGTGTCCGGGATCATCGTTTCCAACCACGGCGGACGCCAGCTCGGCAGTGCCGCACCGACCATCGACCTGATTGCAGACATCGCCGACGCGGTCGGCGATCGCCTCGATGTCGTCATGGATGGCGGCATCCGGCGCGGCACCCACGTCGTCAAGGCACTGGCCATGGGTGCGCGTGCGTGCATGATCGGCCGGCCTTATCTGTATGGCCTGTCAGCCTTCGGCCAGCCCGGCGTGCAACGTGTCCTCACGCTGCTGCGTGCGGAGATTCGCCGCACTCTGGCGTTGCTGGGCTGCGCCAGCGTGGATGCGCTGGGCCACTCGCACATCCGGCTGGCGAACCAGATTCCACAGTTCTTCACTCACGCGGCGGGCACCAACGCCGATGCACTGCCGCCAGCCCTACTCAGGAGTTCCGCTTGAACACCCACGCGCTTCGTTTCGAACACTACGTCAACGGTCGTTTCATCGCTGATACCGCCGCCACCATCGAAGTCCGCAACCCGGCCGACGAGACTGTCCTCGGCCAGGTGCCGGACGGCGACGTCGCGCTGGCAGAACAGGCCATTGCCGCAGCACGCGCCGCGCAGGACGGCTGGGCCGCCAGGCCAGCCATCGAACGCGGACAGTTCCTGCACCGCATGGCCACCGGCATCCGCAACAACGCCGAGCCGCTCGCCCGCACCATCGTCCTCGAGCAAGGCAAGCTGCTGCCGCTGGCGCAGATGGAAGTCGGCGTGACGGCGGAATACCTGGACTACATGGCCGAGTGGGCACGGCGCATCGAAGGCGAGGTGATCACCAGCGACCGGCCGGGTGAAAACATATTCCTGTTCCATCGCCCGCTGGGCGTCACCGTCGGCATCCTGCCGTGGAACTTTCCGTTGTTCATGGTGGCGCGCAAGGTTGCGCCTGCTCTCGTCACGGGCAACACCGCTGTCATCAAACCCAGCGAGGAGACCCCCTACAGCGCCTGCGCCTTTGCTCGCATCGCGGCCGAAGCAGAGCTGCCGGCCGGCGTTCTCAACATCATCTGCGGCCGCGGCCGCACGCTGGGTGCGGCGCTGGTGGGCAACCCTGCCGTCGACATGGTGAGCTTCACGGGCAGCTCGGCCGCCGGTTCGGCCATCATGGCCAACGCCGCCCGCAACACCACGAAAGTGAGCCTGGAACTGGGCGGCAAAGCGCCTTCCATCGTGCTCGCGGATGCGAACCTCGACCAGGTTGCCGGCATCCTGCGGGCCTCCAAAGCCTTGAACAGCGGGCAGGCCTGCAACTGCACGGAACGCCTCTATGTTGAACGTTCGGTCTGCGAGGCGCTGGCGGAGAAACTCGCCAACGCGTTCAATTCGGTCAGCGTCGGCAACCCTCTGGGTGCCACGCCGGTTGAAATGGGCCCATTGATCAACCGCACGGCGGTAGACCGCATCCAGTCGCTGGTGGATGACGCCCGCCAGCAGGGTGCTGACGTGCTCGCCGGTGGCAGCGGTTCAGCTGCCGGACAAGGTTATTACTTCGCCCCCACCGTTGTATCCGGCACGAAGCCCGGCATGAAGATTCTGGAACGCGAAGTCTTCGGCCCCGTCGTCATGATCGATCCTGTCGACAGCCTCGAAGAAGCGATCGCCCTCGCGAACGCCAATGAATATGGGCTGACCTCGTCGATCTTCACGAACAACCTGACCTCCGCCATGCGCGCCATCAACCAGCTGAAGTACGGCGAGGTGTACGTCAACCGCGAAAACTTCGAGGCCATACAAGGCCATCACGCCGGCGTGCGTCGCTCCGGCATCGGTGGCGACGACGGCAAGCACGGCCTCTATGAGTACATGCACACGCAGGTGGCGTATATCCAATCGTAGCCATACGGCACGCCCGATCTTCCTCCGCGCTCCTCCAGAAAGGCTTGCCGCCTTTCAGCTCGACCCTTCCGCGAGGAAGGGTCATTTTTATGGCTTGCAAGCCAGCTTTCACGACCGCCCCCAATCGCAGACACGGCATGCGGCATGAACCGCAACGCCGACAGCTTCACTTGAAGCAAGATTCCGCCCCACAATAGCGCCCGCATGCGCGATGTTTCGCGCACACAGGCAAGGGGAATCCAATGCGCTGGCAAAAAGGCCGTTCGAGCGACAACGTGGTCGAATCCAGTGGCGGCGGGGGCGGCTTCGGCCGGGGGCGCATCCGGCTGGGTCTGGGCGGGACGATCCTTGCGCTGGTGGTGGCCGCGGTCTTTCCTTCCACACGCGGCGTGATCTTCGGCCTGCTGACGGACGGCGATGCCGGTCTGGCGGGCGGGTCAGCGCAAGTAACGCAGGTCGACCCCAACGACCCGCAGGTGCAGTTCGTCTCGAAGATCCTGGGCAGCACGGAGGACGTGTGGGTGGCCGTGTTCAGCGCCAGCGGAGCCGCCTATAAAGACCCGAAACTCGTGCTGTTCCACGGCTCGGTGTCCACGGCGTGCGGCAACGCCACGGCGGCGGTCGGGCCGTTCTATTGCCCCGACGACCAGCGCGTCTATCTCGACCTCGACTTCTTCCGCGAGCTGGCAACGCGTTTCCACAGCGACAGCGACTTCGCCCGCGCCTATGTCATCGCGCATGAAGTCGGCCACCACGTACAGAACCTGCTGGGCGTGATGGACATGGAAAAGAAATTGCAAGCACGCGGCCAGCCGATGGAAGGCGCAAACGGGTTGTCCGTGCGCCTCGAACTGCAGGCCGACTGCCTGGCCGGAGTGTGGGCCAACCATTCCGAGCAGCAGCTGCAATGGCTGCAGGCCGGGGACGTGGAGGCTGCGCTGAATGCGGCCAGCCAGATCGGCGACGACACGCTGCAGCGGGAAGCCCGCGGCACGGTGGTGCCCGACTCCTTCACGCACGGCAGCTCGGCCCAGCGCGTGCGCTGGTTCCAGACCGGCTTCAAGAGCGGCAATCTCGGCGTGTGCGACACCTTCAACGCGCAGCGGTTGTAGGCCGCCTTCCGCCGGACTTCTTGCGTGGATGAATTCCCGAATTCACGCATCGGGTTTGGCCGTCAACACGGTATCTATCACGGTATATACTTCGAACGCACCAACGTGACCGGAGCCACCCCATGCAAACCGCCAAACTATTCGCGAATGGCCGCAGCCAGGCGGTGCGTCTGCCTGCCGAATTCCGCTTCGAAGGCAATGAAGTCTTCATCCGCCGCGACCCGTTGACCGGCAACGTCATCCTCTCCAGCCACGCCGGTTGGACTTCGTGGGACGAATTCCTGGCCCAGCGCAACCTGGCCGCCGTCCCCGCCGATTTTCTCGCCGACCGCCAGCAACCGCCTGTGCAGGCGCGCGATTGGCCGCAGCAGCAAGGCAAGACCCACGCCAAGGCATGACCTTGCGCTACATGCTGGATACCAACATTGTCAGCTACCTGCTGCGCGGTAGCTCCCCGCGGCTGGAACTGCACCTGCGCCGCGAACGCGTCGATGCGTTGTGCATTTCCGCCATCACCCGCGCCGAATTGCGCTACGGCGTGGCCCGCCTGCAACCTGCTGCGACACGGCTGGCGCATGAAGTCGAACGTCTGCTGCAAGGCATCACCACGCTGGCCTGGGACGATGCCGCAGCCGACGCCTACGGCCCGGTGCGCGCTGCGCTGGAACGTGCTGGCACCCCCATCGGCGCGCTCGACACGCAGATCGCCGCCCATACGTTGATCGCAAACCTGACCCTTGTCACCCACAACGTCGGTGAGTTCCGTCGCGTTCCCGGCCTGCGCGTGGAGGACTGGACGGTTGGCTGAGCCGGGCTACCCCTCAGGCGCCACTTGAATGGCCCGCAGCCTCCGCAAACGGCGCAGCCCCGCCGAACAAATCGCCCTGCCCGCTCTCGAAATCCAGCAGCCAGCGCTTGCGGTCGACCCCGCCGGCATAGCCGGTCATGGAGCCGTCG
Organism: Nevskiaceae bacterium; assembly: GCA_004298465.1. Taxonomy (GTDB): domain Bacteria; phylum Pseudomonadota; class Gammaproteobacteria; order Nevskiales; family Nevskiaceae; genus SCRT01. The sequence goes on from SCRT01000002.1 coordinate 139,351, forward strand.
CTGCCGATGGCGCGATGGCAGGGCACGATGACCAGCAGCGGGTTGTGCGCCACCGCCGCGCCGACCGGGTGAAATGCTTCGGGGCGCCCGATCTGCTGCGCCAGTTCCGCGTAGCTGGTGGTGCAGCCCCACGGCACGCGGTACAACGCCGCCCATACCTGCTGCTGGAACGGCGTGCCTTCAAGCGCCAGCGGCAAGTCGAAGGCGTTCAACCGCCCGGCAAAGTAGGCGTCGACCTGGCGGTGCGCTTCCTGCAACACCGGCGACGCCCACGCCTGCCAGCCGTGCGCCGCGTCAATGTCGGGAAAGTATTTCTGCCCGACGAACCAGCCGCCTTTCAGCGTCCCCTCGCGCGCTGCCAGCACGAACGCGCCCAGCGGTGTGTCGATCCGGCAGTAGTCGACGTTGTAGAGGGGCATGAAGAGAAGTGCCAAAAGTGAAAACCAGGCCGCAGCTTAGCCCGACGCGGCCCGTGCCGGCACAGGCGACGCCGCCATCGAGCAACCATCGGTAACATGGTGACACTGCACGGCTGTCATGAAACAGGATATGAAACCGTCTACCGCCATCGCCACGCATCAGGCAGAAATCCGTCGCATCGTCGCCGCGCATCGTGGCACCAATGCCCGCTTGTTCGGCTCGGCAGCACGGGGAGACGACCACGACGGCAGCGACCTCGACCTGCTCATCGACCCAACTCGGGAAATGCCGCCGCTGCTTCGGAGCCCGAAAGGGGAGCCTGATCTCAGCAATATTGTTGATGGGCTGTTCAAATCCATTACAAAGGGCATCGAGCAAGCTCGACTACCTGGCGATGCTTGGGTGCAGCGCAAAGCAGCCTTCAATTAGTTGTTGGCTTTGCCATGGCGTTATTTGAACAAAGGCACTCATTATGGCGATGGCAAGAACTTTGAGATTGCCATCGTTGAGAAATTCGTTGTCGCGCTCGGAAAACTTCAGTGCATTCTTCCAATAGAGGTAATGGAGTTACTCCGGCGATCCAGCAACACCCGCTCCTGGCCGATCTCGGCAGTACGTTCGGCGCTATAGGACGAACACCGTCGTGATCATCTGGTCGAGACTGGTGCTGTGATCAGCGATTGCCGGAACAGGCGGTCAAGCTACCCGGAGTCCGCATTGGCGAGAATCCGCAGTTGACCTCACGGCCACGGTATGATCGATCCGTGGGAGCGGATACAGGGGAGACGCGGAGATGGTAGTTTCGATCGATACGGTCGTCAGCAATAAGCTGGGTCTGGCGTCGCATCAGAATGCGGTACCGCTTCTGCGGCGGGTCGTTCTAACGAATGATGGTGATGAGCCACTTGAGGATCTGGTACTCGAGTTCGAGCCTAGCCTGCCGTTCGCAGCATCCAAGATATGGCATATCGATCGGTTGGGCGCAGGTTCCGTGCTGGAAATCCCAGATCGGGATGTCGCGCTCAAAGAAGGGTATCTTGCAGATCTCTCAGAAAGTATCCGGGCGTCTGCCGATTTCCGTCTGCGATCTGGTGAATCTATTGTTGTTGAGCAAAGTTGCAGGCTCGAGTTGCTCGCACGCAACGACTGGGGCGGAGCTGGCAGCATGCCGGAGCTCCTCGCGGTGTTTTGCACGCCCAACGATCCTGCAGTCGACCGCATTCTCAAAAGCGCATCCGAAGCGCTGCGTCGCGCTGGTCGGCCGGACGGTATCGACGGTTACGAGGCGAAATCCCGCCAGCGCGTGTGGGAGCTGACGTCAGCTCTGTGGTCTGCGGTCTGCGGCTTCGAAATCAGTTACGCATTGCCGCCCGCCAGCTTTGCCGAATCGGGCCAGAAGATCCGAACGCCTTCACAAATTCTCGACGGGCGGATCGGCACCTGCCTAGACTCCTCTCTGCTGTTTGCAGCGGCAATCGAACAAGCCGGGTTGAACCCGATAGTGGCATTGACAAAGGGCCACGCATTCACCGGGGTGTGGTTGCAGCCGCAAGAGTTTGCGCAGATCCTGGTCGAGGATGCTTCTGATCTGCGCAAGCGGATTGAGTTGCAAGAACTTCTGGTATTCGAGACCACGTTGGCGACCCAGTCTCCGCCGCCAGCCTTCACGCAAGCGGTGGAATCGGCAAAGCAGAAGCTGACCGACGAGAACTTCGTCATGGCGGTGGATGTGCGGCGCGCGCGCATGCAGAAGCTGCGCCCACTGAGTGTCACTGCACAGCTCACCACGGTGCCAGCAAGCAATGGGCCACGCGTCAGTGAAGGCCTTGAGGCCGCACCAGAGTTGCCAGGGTTCGATGTTGAAGCAACCGAGGAGCCCACTACTGCAACGGGCAAACTTGAACTCTGGCAACGCAAGTTACTCGACCTGACGACCCGAAATCGCTTGCTCCATCTACCAGATGGCGCGAAGACACTGCGACTGGTCTGCCCTGATCCTGCTCGCTTGGAGGATGTCCTGGCCGATGGCAAGAGTGTCAGGTTCACGCCTATGCCGCAGCTCGACGTGGGCGGTCGCGACACCGAGGTATATGGTCAACGAACCCATGAGGATCTTGAAAAGAGCGTCGCCATGCAGGCGCTTGAAAAGTGCGAGGTGTTGTGCAAACTGGAGAAACCGAAGCTCGAGGCAATGCTGATTGATTTTTACCGCAAAGCGAGGGCCGATCTTGAGGAAGGTGGTTCCAATACGCTGTTCTTGGCAATCGGGTTTCTGCGGTGGAAAAAGGCAGAGAATGACCCACGCGTCTACAGCGCGCCGTTGATCCTGTTACCAGTGAAGCTGGAGCGAAAGAGTGTCATATCGGGCGTGAAGATGTCACGACTGGATGACGAGACGCGTTTCAACTTGACGTTGTTGGAACTCCTGCGGCACGACTTTCATCTCGAGATACACGGGCTGGATGGTGATCTCCCGGAAGATGAGAGTGGCGTGGATGTGACAGGCGTCTGGAACATTGTCCGTCGTGCTGTCCGGGATATGCCGGGTTTCGAGGTGACGGCCGATGTCGTGCTCGGAACGTTCTCGTTCGCCAAGTACCTCATGTGGCGTGATCTGATGGATCGCTCGGATCAGCTTGAGCAAAATGACATCGTCAGACATTTGCTGCAATACAAAATGGGGCAGTCGACACTGCCACAAGTCGGTGAGTTCCCGGCACCCGACAAACTCGATGCGGTGCTTGATCCACGCGAGCTGTTCACACCGTTGCCGGCCGATTCGTCGCAATTGGCGGCCGTGGTGGCTTCCGCAAACGGTCACAACTTCGTCCTGGACGGCCCGCCCGGCACCGGCAAGTCGCAGACCATTGCGAACATGATTGCGCACAATTTGGCGCTTGGACGCCGCATCTTGTTCGTGGCGGAGAAGATGGCAGCGCTGGACGTCGTGAAACGGCGTCTTGATGAGAAGGGCATTGGGCAGTTCTGTATTGAGCTGCATTCGAGCAAGTCATCAAAGCAACATGTGCTGCAACAGCTTGATCGCGCATGGACTTCACGCGGTCGGCTCAAGGAAGACGATTGGGTCGCGCATGCCGATAAGGTTCGGTCATTGCGCGATCGCCTGAATCAGTTTGTTGAGGTTCTGCACAAGCGCTGGCCGAACGGCTGGTCGATTTTCGAAGCGATCGGTCTGGTCGTGCACGAAGGGGGCTCAGCCATCCCCAAACTGTCGTGGCCAAAAGGAACTACTCATGACGCCAGGCAAATGGAAGCTTTGCGAGATGTTGCGCGGCGGCTGGAGCTCAACCGTCGTGCGGCCGAGGTGGGTGGCGGACAGATGGCCTCGCTCGTGCGCACAGAGTGGTCGAACGCATGGCAGGAAGCAATCGTGGGCGCTGCGCGCCAAACTGTCACGACCTACGCGGCGTGCGAGCAGGCCATTGCGCAATTTGGGCGTGCAGCCGGTCTCTCAGTAGATGGCTCGGTGGCCGCAGCGGGGAAGTTGCTGCCGTTTGCACGGCTGTTACCTGAGGCGCATGGCGTGGATCTACAGTTTGCCTTCTCGCCGGAGCTGAAAGGTATTCAGGCGGCGGCGCAGCAGTCAGCAGCGCTACTCAAGGAGTACGCAACGCTGGAGCGGAGCTTGTCGCAGCCCTATGCGGCCCAGGCAGTCCGTCGCATCGACGTTGACAAGCTTCAGGCCGATTGGTCTGCGGCGTCGGGCAAATTCTGGATACTCGCAACACTGGCCAGAAAGAAAATTGCCAAGACGTTGGCGGTGACGGCAGGGACGCCCTCCCCTCCAGATATCGAGGCGGACTTGCCACGGCTAGCCGCAATGAAGGAGCACGCCGCCGAGATCGACGGCCTGGCTCCAATGCTTCGGAATGTACCGGGTTGGGCAACACTCGATACCAACACGACACACATGCAGCTTGCGATGGGCCTCGCCAGCGGCATTCAGGCCAGGATCGCAGCGCTCGCGAGCTCGCCGGAGGAGCTTGTCAGGTTGCGTGCTGAGGTCAGAAGGTTAGTCGTCGATGGCAACGAACTGTTAGGCACAGGCAGTGCGCTGGCGTTGGCGATTGGCGAACTGGCGAGATGCCATGAGTCGTGGACCACCGCAGCAACGGAATTTGCCAAGGCATCTGGTAGTCAGGTCGATATTGATGCCCGCTCGACAGAACTGTTCTCCGCCGCCCAGGCAGTCATCAACCACGAACATGTACTGAAGGCGTGGTGTGATTGGCAACGCGTGCGACAGGAGGCGTTGGCACAGGGTCTGGATCCGTTGGTCGCCGCGATTGAGATTGATTCCACCGCCGGTGGCTCTGTGACGCACGCGTTTGAGGTCGCATACGCGCGCTGGTTTGCAGCCGGCGCCATCGACGCGGAGCCAGTGCTTTGCCATTTCGTGGCCGCGGAGCACCAAAGTGACGTTCAGTCATATGCGCATGCTGTGGATGCATTGTCCGAGCTGACGGTTGCTTACATCCGCGCGAAACTGTCCGGAAACATTCCCGACAAGCGTGGTGTGACCCAACGGAGTGGCTTCGGGGTTTTAAAACACGAGCTACAAAAGCAGCGCAGGCACAAACCTGTTCGCCAGCTGGCGCAGGAAATGGGAACTGATTTCGCGGCCTTGGCGCCATGCATGTTGATGAGCCCGTTGTCCATAGCACAGTACTTGCCAGCCGATCATGAGCTGTTCGATGTAGTGATCTTCGACGAGGCATCGCAGATTGCGCCATGGGACGCCATTGGCGCGATTGCACGCGGCAAGCAGGTTGTGATCGCGGGCGACCCCAAGCAGATGCCACCGACCAGTTTTTTCAATCGGGGCGCCGGGGCCGGTGACGAAGACACGGACGAGGACCTTGAGAGCATTCTGGACGAGTGTCTCGCCGCTGGCGTGCCGCAGCACAGCCTGACGTGGCACTACAGAAGCCGCCACGAAAGCCTGATTGCATTCTCGAATCACGAGTATTACCACGATTCGTTGGTTACCTTCCCAGCGCCCGATACGCGGGAAAGCGCGGTGTCCCTGCGCCGCGTTGCGGGTGTTTACGCGCCCAGCAGCGGCGGGCGACGGAACCAGGTCGAAGCGAAAGCCATTGTTAATGAAGTGGTCAAACGGCTCACCAACCCCACCTTCATCCGGTCGCGACGCACCATAGGCATTATCACGCTCAATGCCGAACAGCAACAGCTGGTTGATGATCTGCTTGATCAAGCGCGCCGGGATCACCCCGCAATCGAAGCGTTCTTCAAGACCGACTTGGCGGAGCCTGTCATCGTCAAGAACCTGGAGACCATGCAGGGCGACGAACGTGATCTGATCATGCTTGGTATTGGCTACGGTCCCACGGAACTGGGCGCGAATACGATGTCAATGAACTTTGGCCCCCTGAATCGTGACGGAGGTTGGCGACGGCTCAACGTCGCCGTGACCCGTGCACGGCAGGAAATGCTGGTCTTCACGTCATTTGATGTGTCCATGATTGACCTCAGCCGCACATCGGCGCGCGCCGTGCGGGATCTCCGGCACTTCGTTGAGTTCGCCTTGCGTGGACCGAAGGCGATTGCGGCAGCCGTGCAAGGATCGATGGGTGGCTACGAATCGCCGTTCGAGGAGTTCGTGGCAAATGGACTACGGCAAAGGGGTTGGGAAACACACCCTCAGATTGGAGTTTCGCGCTTTCGCATTGACCTCGGTGTCGTCAACCCGGACTGTCCCGGTGACTACCTCGTTGGCATCGAGTGTGATGGAGCGACGTATCACAGCGCTGCGACGGCGCGTGACCGCGACAAGATTCGCGCCGAGATTCTGCACGGCCTTGGCTGGCAGTTGCTCAGGGTGTGGTCAACGGAATGGTGGGTGAATCGGGAAGGCGCGCTGGAACGGCTCGATCAGGCCATTCGAACGGAACTGGAGGAGTGGCGAGCTCGTGCCGCGAATGCGCAGCACAAATCTGGGATTTCTCTTGCAGAGGGCGAGCCCGCGTTGACTAAAACCCGGACGGACGATCTCGTCGCCAACCCATTGGCGGAGGTTGTGGCGCGGCCAAGCAATGATGGCACGCTGGATGAGGATGCCAAGTCGCGGCCGAATACGTTGCACCACATTGCGTGGCAAACCGGTGCATCTGATACGCCATCAACGCAGCGCGTCTATCGGCAAGCCGATGTTACGCGCTTCAAACCTCTGCTTCGTCCGGCGAGTTTTCATGAATCGGCGTATGACGAGACGTTGGGCGAACTCATGCGTGCGGTGCTGGAGGCGGAAGCGCCTATTCTCGACAAGGCGCTGGTGGACCGCATCGCGCGTGCGCACGGATTCCGGAGATCCGGCCACCTAATCCGGGACCGAGTACTGGCGCTAGCCAAACGCCACTACTACTTCCAAGCTGACGCAGACTCCGAGCACAGCGAGTTCATCTGGCTCAACGCGGACGATTCGGAGCACTGGGAAGTCTTTCGAGTCCCGGAGCGCGAAGAGGACGTCCGATTTATTGAAGAGATCCCCGGCGAAGAACTCACGGCGGCCGCGCGTACCGTTCATGGGGATGACTTGATTGTAGATGTTGCAAGAATCTTTGGTGTACGGCGATTGTCGGCAGCCTCCAGGGTTAGATTGGAACACGCTCTACGAGATCTTCGACCAGTCGGGCTGGAATGACGTTCCATCGCGGTCAGCGCCGAAGTGAGACGCCGACATCGGCAGAATCGCGGGTTGCCACAGGTGCTGCCGATGAAAGCAAACGAGAAACGAATGCTGGCAGGTTGGCACTGAGCGAGCTGGGGCGTAGCGAATGTGGAGAACCTCTGCCGTCAGTACAGTCGCGCTTGCCTAAAGAAAGGCGAGAATCGGTAGCGGTCTCAGAGACTTACGCGGTGGGCATGATCGCAGAAAACGCTGACGGCATTCGCCTACAGTGACCGCTGGCGTGTTCAATGAGGCGTTGTGCTCAACCGGCACGTCAAACCGGTTGGGGTTCGACAGTAAATGGCGGCACGTTTCGATCGTGAAACGGGATAGGAAAGTCTGAGCGAGGAGACGACGATGGAACCCGGTCATTGGGGGGCTGGAGTGCTAGTGGTGGGCCTGGTCGAAATTCTGGGCAATGGCGAGATCGACATAGTGTGCAGTGAACTGAAGGATATGGGTCTCAAGTTGGAACTCTCAGGAAGCGAAACTACTTCGTTGCGGGAAGCGTTGGCTGGACGCGACGCGCACGAAAAAGCCCAGTCGACGGCGGTGGAGAAGCTCAACCTCTTGATGAAGGCCAGGGAAAATTGAGCGACCAATTCAAGGCTCTGGCAACAAGCATCTTGGAGGAGCGATCACAGAAATTTGGTGAGGACAGCCCGAAAGCAATCGGCACTCTGCTTGATCCGGTCAAGACCAAGCTGGGTGAATTCCAGACCAAGGTGGACGGATTTCAACAGCAACACGAGACTACGGCTGCGGCACTGGGCAACGAGTTGAAGCATCTTGACGAGATCAGTCGCGGCATGACCGAGGAGGGTTCCGAATCACCGCCGCAGCGTCAGCACCGTGATCTCGGAAGGATGGCCGATGCGCAACGCGAAGCCCGCCCACAAGCCGGTGCCGCTGCTGACGTAGAGCGGCATGCCGTTGACGTTGTAAAGGCCGCTTAGAAATCCATCGTTGAGGGTTTTCGTCAACAAGTCCAGTCCGGGAATCTGGCCGCCGTGGGTATGGCCGGCAAGCATCAACGCCACGCCGGCGCGCGCGGCATCGGCGGCCAGCGTGGGGTGGTGGCTCAGCAGGACGACGGGAACTCCCGCAGGCACGCCCGCCAGCGCCGCGGGGATGTCGGGCACCGGCCGGCCGGCGCGTTCGGCCTGGGGGTCGGTGACGCCGGCAATCACTAGCGCGGCCGTACCGCGGCGTATTTCCACATGGGCGTTCTGCAGCAGCGTGACGCCGTAACCGCGCAGCACGCGCATCCAGCCGCTGAAGTCGCCGTAGTACTCGTGGTTGCCGGGCACACCGAACACGCCGTCGGGCGCGCGCAGGTCTTCCAGCGGTTGCAGCGACGGCCCCAGTCGTGCCGGCGTGCCGTCCTGGAAATCGCCGGTGATAGCCACCAGATCCGGCTGTGCGGCGTTGACCCGCGCCACCACCGCTGCCAGCCAGCGCGCGTCCAGCAGGTTGCTGATGTGCAGGTCGGACACCTGCACGATGCGGTAGCCGTCGAACGCGGCGGGCAGATTCGGCACACGCACTTCAACCGTCTTCACCGCCGGCACGCGCACGGCTTGTGTCACGCCACAGCCGGAAATGATGGACGCCGCCACCAGCAACCCGCCCGCCAGTGAATGGCAGCCCGCCAGCCGCTTGTTTCTGCCCAGCAGCAAACCGAGCCCATCCCGCAGCACCAGCGCCAGCGCGAACATCACCAACGCGCCGAAAGCCCAGGCCAGCCCCAGCAGCACGACACGCGGCTGCGTCGGGTAGCCCGGCGGGCCACTGAGCACGCGCAGCGCGACGTGGTATTCCGCCAGCGCCAGCAACGCTGCGCCAAGCAGCCACGCCGCGCGGCGCGGCAGGCGCAGCGGCACCACGCCCCGCGCCATCACCCAGCCCCACAGCAGGGCGGAAACCGTCACCATCATCACCAGCCACATGGCAATTCCTTGTGGAAGATCGGGGTCACCCGGCGCGCCCCACGTCCACCACCACAAACCGTCGCGGCGCCCACCACGTGGCCAGCAACATCAGCACCCCGACGGCGGCCATGGCGGCGTACTGGTGGCGGGTGGCGGCTTCGATGGCGGCACGCAGGTAACCGGCCGCAGCGGGTGTGGTAGCGGGGTCGTGCAGGGCGGCAACCACGTCGTCCACCCGGTGCGGAACGGCCGCCGCCAGTTCCACCGGTGCCGTGTGCAGGCGCTGGGCAACAACGCCGTTGAAGATCGCGCCGAACAGCGCGGCACCCAGGCTTGCGCCCAGGTAGCGGGCGAACATGTTGGCGCTGGTCACGACACCGCGTTCGCTCCAGCCGACCACGGACTGCACGCCCACCAGCAGCGGCGTGGACAGCAGGCCGAAACCGGCACCGAGGGCGATCTGGTCCAGCACCAGCATCCACACCGGCGGCGGGCCAGGCATGAACTGGAACGCCAGCGCTGCAGCCACCATCAGCGTCGCGCCGCACAGCGCCGTGTCGCGGAAGCCGATGCGCAGGTACAGCCGGCCGGACAGCCCAGAAGCGGTGGGCCAGCCGAGGCTCATCGACGCCAGCACCAGCCCGGCGGCGATGGCGCCCAGCCCCTGCACGGACTGCGAAAACACCGGCAGATAGGCGTTCGGCATCATCACCGCCACACCCAGCGCGGCCGTGGCGAGGTTGCTGGCCACCAGCGTGCGGCGCCGCCATACCCAGCGCGGCAAAATCGGCTCTGGCGCCCGGCTCTCCGCCCACACGGTCACGGCCAGCAGCACGGCAGCCGCGCCAAACGTGGCTGCGCTGGGCCACGACAGCCACGGCCAGGTGATGCCGCCCTGCAGCACGCCAAAGATCAGCGTGCCAACGGCGGCCAGCACCAGCGCGGCACCGAGGTAGTCGATGCGCGGCTGGCGGCGTTCGAAGCGCTCATGCAGGAAGCGGCCGATCAACACCAGCGAGACGGCACCGAGCGGCAGGTTGACAATGAAGATCCACCGCCAGCTCACGTATTCCGCAAACGCGCCACCCACCAGCGGGCCGAGGATCGCGGACATGCCCCACACGCTGGACAGCCAGCCCTGCACCGCAGCGCGCTCCTTGAGTGAGAACAGATCGCCCGCCAGCGTCGCCACGGTCGCCATGATCGAACCGGCACCAATGCCCTGCACGGCGCGGAAGAGGATGAGCGACTCCATGTTCCACGCTGCCGCACAGGCCACGGAGCCGACGAGGAATACCACTGTGCCAGCCATCAGCACCGGCTTGCGCCCATACAGGTCGGAAAGCTTGCCGTAGACCGGAATCGTGACCGTCTGCGTCAGCAGGAAGATCGAGAACACCCAGCTGAACAGGCGGAAGCCGCCGAGGTCGGCAACGATCTGCGGCACGGCGGTGGACACGACGGTGACGTCCATCGCCGCCAGCAGCATCGTGCACATCAATGCCGCCAGCACCCAGCCGCGTGAAGTGGCGGGCGCGGGCGGTGACAGCAAGTCCACGCCTTCAGCTCCACCGCAGCCGCGGGAACAGCGGCACCGCCAGCAGGAACACCCAAGTGGCGAGCACGAAGGGCGCCGTCATCGCCGGCATGCCCAGCGGCTGCAGCGCAGCCGACAGCGTGGCAAACAGCAACGTCGACACGACGGTCGCCGTCAGCGTGTAAACCCACGCCAACGCGTCCATGCGCAGGAACACCGTACCCAGCGCCACCGCCGTCAACACCGCGTTGAAACCGAAGGCGCCGGAACGGATCGCCTCCTCCGCCGCCCCCATGCCCCACGCCGTCAGAAGCCCGACCGCCGAACCCGCCAGCGCCACCGCGCAGACCCGCTTTGAGGCCACCAGCAACCCCAGCAGAAACACCGCGCCGGTCACCGCACTGCCCTGGAAAAATACTTGTGCCACACCGTCGAGCAAGCCCAGCCCCACCGTCGCCGCCGTTACCACGCCTTCCACGACCGCCTCCGCCGGCAAGCCGGCACTGGGCAGCAGGCCGGTCGGCTGCAGGCGCCCGAAACGCGCCAACGCAAGAAAGAAGCACAGCGCCGTCAGCACGAAGGGCGCCGTCAGTGCCGGCACCTGCCAAGGCTTCAACGCCTGGGTCAACGCCGCCATGAGCACCGTGGAAGCGGCTGCGGCAAACACCACGCAGCCCCAGGTCAGCACGTCCGGCTTCAGGAACACCAGCAGCGCCACCGCCACCAGCGCTCCGTTGAAGCCGTAGAGCCCGTCACGCACTGCGCGGCGTTCAGCCCCCAGGGCCACGACTGCGAACGTCGAAGCTGCCGTGCCCACCACGACACCAGCAGCGATCAGCGGCGCGTTCCACGCAATTCCGGCCAGAAACAGCAACCCCGTCCACGCACTGTTCTGCAGCATGACTTGCCCAACGCCGCGCAACACGCTGTCTGCCAGCCACAGCGGCACCGGCGCATCACCTTCCAGGCCAGATCTCGTCAAGGTCGCCAATCCGTTTCTCCGCAAGGCAAGGAACGCCGCACGATACGGCAACGGCAAACCAAGAGCTTCCGACCCCCTTATTTCTGGCCACACACGACCACGTGGTTTCCATTCCATTTCGTGCTCTGTGCACGATCACCCATGCATCAACCGCACCCCGATCAAGCCCAAAGCAGATGGGGGCTGGGCGGGAGGCGTCCATATAACGAAGTTCCGGACTCCACACACCAATTAACCCGAGACCTTCTGGCGGATAGCTTCTAACCGTCCTCGTGCACAGCTTCGGCACATACCCCGACACCGCCGAACACCTGGGCGAAGAGCTGGGCACGGCAATTTTCGCCGTCACGGGCTAGTTCAGCCCGCGTGCCGCGAAATCGACCAAGCGCGGATAATCCCTACGGCTTCGAACGTTTTTTAGAATCGCCATGGACCTGTTCCAGTCCCCACCACCCTTACCTTTCAGCCTGCCACCGGACGACCCGCGTTGCGCGGTTCAATGGCGACCAGAGCCGAGGGCCTACCGCGTCACGGTGCCGGATGGCGAGCTGTTGTTCATTGAGCATTTCCTCGACGCGACAGTGGCTAACCGCGCCCGTGACTTCCTGCGTGCAGTGGACGGGCAGGACCCTCGCACCCTGAGCTGGGCGGCGCTGGCGCCAGCGGACATCAATGCACTGCCGTTTACTAACATCCGCTGGAAGCAAGACTCGATCCGCATGTACGGCAAGCAACTGCCGCTGCCGCGCCTGACGGCGTGGTATGCCGATGCCGGCCACGGGTACCGCTATTCCGGCATCGACAACCCTGCACTACCGTGGAACGATGGACTGCTGTGGCTGAAACGCCACGTGGAACAAGCTGCGCAAGCGCGCTTCAATTCCGTGATGCTGAACTGGTACCGCGGCGGCGAGGACTGGCTGGGCTGGCACGCCGACGACGAGCCGGAGCTGGGCACGAACCCGGTGATCGCGTCGCTCAGCCTCGGCGCCACCCGCGACTTCCAGCTGCGCCACAACGACGACAAGGCGCTGAAACTGAACTTTCCGCTCGACCACGGCAGCCTGCTGGTGATGCGCGGTGCGCTGCAGCACCACTGGCAACACGCCGTACCCAAGCGCAAACGCGTGGCCAACGCCCGCTTCAATCTGACGTTCCGCTGGATCCACAATGGCGCGTGACTGCCGGGTCCGGGAATGGCAAGTCACGCAGTTTGGTACGACAACGCGCGAAGCTGACTCCTTCGGGCAGGCCGTTGCCGCGGCTTCGAAACAAAGATAAGGCCCCATTGGGGCCTTATTTCGGGGGTGGAGTCCGAATAGTTATTCCACGTCATTGTTATGTAAATGTTTTTACTTTGACGTTTCCTTGTGTACCGCCAAAGGTACCGCCAAACATTTTCGACACTCGCCTTTTTCACGCCCCCAGCAGGTCGCCCCGTCAAGCCGCCCTAGATCAAGTCACGCGCCAGCCCGCGACTTCAGCCCTGCACACTGGCAACGATGGCGGCCTGTTGGCCCAGCGTCGCCGGGGCACTATCGCACTAGTGAGAAAGTGAGACACCGCTACATTTGATTCAACGGATTCAAACCAGAGGAAAATTCTCTGCGTGCGGGAGCTGGCCGGTCAACAAAGCCGGTCGGCTCACAGTTTCGCCCTACCCCCCGCTGCAATGTTCGCGCCGTCAGCCTTGCGTCGTAGATACCTGAATCCGCGTC